>JANQEN010000260.1 GCA_028278335.1 Chitinivibrionales bacterium
CTTCTCTGGCACTATACTCGGGAGGAACAAATTGGGAAATCTATTCAGTAAGTAATTCAAAGTTGCCAAGCGAATATATTACTGCCCTTGTAGCTAGCACGTCTGGAGATATGTGGATTGGAACCGTCAAAGGATTGGTACATGCTGATGATACAGTCTGGACTCCTTATACCAGCACGGGATCAGGGATTCCAAGTAATTACATTAGTGCACTTTCTATTGATAAGGCTGGCAAACTCTGGGTAGGTTTATTTCGTAAAGGTGTTGCCTGTCTCTCAGATACAACATGGTCTTATTATAATCAGGCAAATTCAAGTTTGCCCGATGATTGGGTGATATCTCTTGAGTGCGATACTGCGGGATCGGTTTGGATTGGCACTGAACGAAGTGGTGTAGCCCAGGTCACGGGAAATAAGTGGACCGTTTATGATTCATCAAATACGATTCTCCCACACAATTATATTCCCGAACTATTGTGTGATAATTCTGGGTTGACCTGGGTTGGGACAAAAAAGGGGTTGTTTACTTACAATGGTGTTGATTGGAATACTTTATCCACATCAAATAGCGGCCTTCCATCGAACACTGTTAATGCAATTTGTTTTCCAAATACAAAAGGTTACTTTAGCACATTAGATGGTATGGCAATTCGTGTTGGAACGTCTTGGACTGTTATTGACTCAATTCACCCAGCTCTATCTCTTTTGAGTGTTGGTAAATTTGATGTTGATGGGGACCACAACATTTGGGCAAGTCTTTCATTTCAGAATTCAAGTATTACTCTTGGTAAATTTGATGGGAGCACATGGACACTTTTTGACTCCTCCAACAATAATTTACCCAATCGCTTTATCACAGACATTGCAATTGACAAAAATGGTAAAAAATGGTTTGCAACACTTGATTCCGGATTGGTCTCCTTTGATGGGACCAATTGGCAGCGATACACTAGGGAAAATTCCGATTTAGCCAGTAATCATTTACAGCAATTGATCACAGATTCTTCGGATGCTCTTTGGTGTACCTACGCATTTGATTTAGGTATAACAAAATTCGATGGTACCAACTGGACTCACTTCACCTCAGCTAATTCAGATCTACCGGAGAACAAAATCATGGATCTAGCAGTTGACACAACAGGTGCAATTTGGTTGGCAACAATCACTCGTGGGTTTGTTCGATTTGATGGGGTTACCTGGAACGTTTACAATGGAGCTAACTCAGGACTCCCTCATCCTCATATCAACTGTCTAACCTGTGATAAGCAGGGTAATGTCTGGCTTGGTATGTATCGTTCCTGTGGGCTGGTTAAGTTCGATGGAACAAAATGCACATCTTTTAGTACAGAAAATTCAGGAATTTCCACTGATTGTGTTATGGATATTGCTGTTGACCATACAACCGGCAACATTTGGATGGCCAATCTTGACGCTGGGCTCTCAGTGTATAATGAGAAAGGATTTACTCCCATCCAAAAAGAACCAGCATTTCACACTTCTCATTTATCAATGAGAATCTCTCAACACCATCAATCTGCGCTGGTTAGTTTTTCTTTACAATCAATGGGCATTGCTCGGTTAGCGGTTTATGATGTCAAGGGTCGAAAAATTACAACACTTATTGATGAATTGAAAAATGCAGGGAGCCATACCGTAAAGCTTTATACGAACACACTATCCAGTGGGTCCTATTTATTGCACCTTGAATCACCGAAACAAAAAATATCTAAACGTTTTGTTGTTGTTAAATAGTCAGCGTTTTCCTTAATAATTCGGGGGGCTTTGCCCCCCATATTACTGATTTAAATTTTGGGTAGTTGCTCATCTTTAGGTTTTGGACTTTTAATCTTTTGGGTTAGAGATGTGCAAGGTGCAAAGCAGTGTTTTTGCAAAGCAAAAATATCGGTTGGTACGAACAAGCTACAAAAATAAAATTCCGATTTATCGGGAGCTTGCGAGGGGCACGCCCAATTTTCTTTTAAAATCTTTAACAAAACCGAGAAGGCACTCAAATTTCTTTACATCAATAGAACTCAATATTTATCATAGATGATTATATTGCATCAGTAAATTGACCTGATGCGAAAAGATTAAGAATTGGTGTTGCTTGAAAAAAGAGTAAAGGCACCACCCAAGAGGGACAGTGCCTTATAATTTAAGTTGCCTGTAAAGGGCGCGGGAGAAACTATTCTACTGCACCGGTTAATGAGAGTATGTTTGTTGTGGCAGTTCCATTGACCACCGCACCCTCAGGATAGGTAACCGTTCCCATAGAGGTTTCGCTGAAAAAGGAAAGTGTAAAAAATGGTGCTACAGTGGAGCTATCCTTTTGAATATTTGCAGCCTCTGCTATAAAGGTATAGGTACCAGCAGGGACCTTTGCACCGGTTACATCAGTAAAATCCCAGGTCGCAGTCACTGCTTCACCGGTACTTGATGCATTAAAGCTATAGCTTGCTGCAGTGTACCCATCAAAGCGTGGCGGGATTGAGTCTTCATCAGGCTGGTCGGTGATTGAATCGCCAGTAAGTGCTAGCCAAACTGGAAGGTGCTTGGCATGAGAACCATGTTGTCCGATTTTTACCACACCAGTATTAATTTTTAAGGTTTTGATATACTTGTTCGCTGCATCCTTAACATAGATTGCCCAGTCAGTTTTTGGCAAAAAACCACTATAGTAATTGCCTTTAAATAGTGGGCCCTTAAAGGTCATGGAGACGGTTATTTGTGCAGGACCTTCTGGATCATCGTCAGTACAAGAAAAAAAGATAGAGCTTGAAAGGGCTACAACGAGTACAGATAGTAAAGCGATGAGTGATTTCTTTGATATAACGTTCATATTTGGTTCTCCCTTGAGTTTGTTGTAATTCTTGATTTATAATTTTTTGATGAAGTGTTACCACTTCAATAAACGGGTCTGTACATTGCACTCAATTATTACAGAGCGTACAAAGCAATATGTATAAGGTAAAGAGGAACTCTATATGAGCAGTTTATTATCCTGAATAAATAAGGGCAGGTTGAATAAAACGAGTCGTGGTGGAGAATGGGATCGTGGTATTGATGATAACAAAAAGCTTTTTTGTAAATTATCTCTGCCAATGGAATAATCAGCTACACCAGGTTGCGGTGTGCTAAAAAAGGTAATTTCTGTGCTCGATTGGGGAATCGTACTTATTAACGTACATTCCTTGAGTCGAATAATCTTGCAACATTTTGCCTTGGTTATTTTGGTACCATCATCTGATTGACAACCTTCTATTATAAGACTTATGGGACTGTGGATTCTTAGGCTACCGTCCTTTGAACATTTAGCAAAGGTAAGCCTGGGCATTAAATAATTGAACACAAAAAATAGTGTTGTAAATAGTACAAACACATTTCTTATAGACGTTCTCATACTGTTTTTATTACCCATAACCTTTTTTCCGCGCCCATCTATCTCTAATATACTCATTAATTTGTAGGGTGTGATAAAATTTATAACACTAGTGAACTTTGTTGATATGATTTAAAGGATTTTATGAACGTTGAAGGCTTTTTTTGTGGGGTTGACACCCCTCGCTTCAAACCTGTACCTCCCTGCTCGTATGGCTGTAACGAGAAATGGGTATTCACTAAACGCTCATCCCCATTTCTCTAACAGCAATATCTCACACTGCGGT
>JANQEN010000020.1 GCA_028278335.1 Chitinivibrionales bacterium
CAATCCTGGGTGGAAGCCCAGTCCGGATCAACGGTATTAGCCCAAGTTACTACTGCTGGAGTAAGATTGCAGAATTTATTGTTGCCGAGACGGCAATTAGATGGACTTATAGATTCAATACCAAGTTCCATATCTGTAAAGCTATTATTATCAATATGGAATTGAGATAAGTTGATCAAATTACCCATTGATGAAGGAATTGAACCTTGAAAGTTATTGTAATCAAGTTGCAAGTCATATATGTTTATTAGATTCCCAAACTCAGGAGGTATTGTTCCTTCAAAATTATTATCACTCATCTTTAGCTGTTCCAAGCTAACTAAATTTCCAAACCAGGATGATAGAGAACCATTAAATTGATTGCTTTGCAAATAGAAAAATTTCAGATTAATTAAATTCTGCATTTCAATGGGAATGCTGCCGGACAAATCATTGTGATCAAAATACAAGTATTGTAAGTTTACTAATGCTCCAGCAGAGCTTGGTATAGCATCCTGTAAAGCATTATCAGCTAATGACAATGATGTTAATTTTGTTAGATTTCCAATCTCTGTTGGAATAATTCCTGATAAATCATTGTTAGCTAATATCAACCTATCTAGCTCACTTAAATTCCCGATTTCTGATGGTAATGGCCCATTTAATCCATTTAATCCCAATGATATTCTGGTGACCCTATCATTTGAAAGGGTCACTCCAAACCACGTATCAATCGTGTTTCCTGATAACCAATTAGTATTATTGGTCCAGTTAGGTCCATTGGTATTATTATACAAAGCAACTAGGGCAAGAGAATCTGCAACCCGATCAGGGTTTGCACAGTCCTGAGTGGAAGCCCAGTCTGGATCTTGCGTGTTTGCCCAAGCTTCTACAGCAGGAGTAAGATTGCAGAATTTGTTGTTTCCGAGATCGCATGTTGTAAGATTTAGTGATTCTACTCCAGGTTCAATGTCAGTAAAATTGTTATCATAAATATATAGATCAGTTAAATTTGACAAGTTTCCAAACGAAGAAGGTATTACACCATCAAATTGGTTAATAAATAGTCGCATATCCTTAAGATTTGAAAGATTGCCTAATTCTTGTGGAAGCGTTCCGCTTAGGTTATTAGAATACAGCATTAACCCTTCAAGACTGTTCATATTTTGAAAATTTACAGGAACCGCTCCTGATAAATTATTAGTGGCCAAAGTTAAATACGTTAAATTACTTAAATTTCCTAAGGTTGCCGGAATTGATCCTGTCAAATCGTTTTGATGAATTAACAATCTCTCAACAGCTGATAGATTACCTAACTCCGGCGGAATTGATCCAGAAAGGTTATTATATCCTAATTCTAAGTATCTAAGGCTTGATAAATCTCCTATGGAGGATGGGATTGAGCCGGATAGCTGATTATTAGTTAAGTCAAGCATGTACAAATTACCTAAGACACCTATATTTGCAGGTATTTGACCAGAAAAAGAATTATCCGCAAGTCTCACATATTCAATAGCGGATAAATTAACAAACTCTATTGGTATTGGACCGGTAAAATTATTGTTACTAAGATTTAAGGTTATCAATTTAATTAAGCCTTCTATTTGAATGGGTATTTGGCCGGATAATGAATTTTCACTTAAAGATAAAGTTGTTAATTCAGCTAAATTAAAAATTTCTGTAGGTAATGCCCCTGTTAGATTGTTTGTATATAGAGATAAAACGATTAGCTGTGATAAACTCCCTAATTCGGGTGGAATTGTTCCAGATAAATTATTGTTGGGTAACTCTAAGTATTCTAATTGTGACAAATTCCCTATATCCGGAGAGATAGAGCCTGACAACTTATTATTATAAAGACTAATATGATTAACCCTATTATCCCTGATTGAAATCCCATACCAGGTATCAATACTATTCCCTGACAGCCAATTGGTATTATTTGTCCAATTGGGCCCATCTGTGCTATTGTAAAGGGCAACTAAGGCGAGGGAGTCTGCGGTACGTCCAGGATCACCACCTTCAATGGACAGCACTATATCATCAAAGCGTACCGTTGTAATCTCACTGCTATGGGTGGCCTGGTTATTAAAACCACCAACAATAATTGTATGGTTACCAGCGCTTAATGCATTTATTGTTGCAGCAAAATGCTGCCACCCAGTGACTTCTTCGCTACCACCATTGCCATTGCCAGTTAGTTGGGCAAGGGAATTGTTTGCACCATTACCATAAAGAATACCGTCAACAGAGAGTAATGCTTGCCCATATTCATTACTTTCATATTCGGAAGACATGGTAAGGCTATACCACAAAGAGAGTTGTACATCGCCGGGCTGGGTCAGATTAAAGGTAAATCTCCAACCACCTGACAATTCATTACCAGCACCACTTGCACCACCGAGGACCACTTCTAGGCCGCCGGTTCCACCATTGCCGTTTGTTGCAGTATGCGTACCATTAGCAAAACTCGGCTGATTTGTTCCACGAAAGGAATCGTCCTGATAGGCAAATCCCTGAGCCCCACTGGTAAAATCAGCATTGACCAGTTTAACGGTTGACCCTGTAGAATAGTTTGCATATATCGAATACATGGCAGTACCGGTGGTACTTGAGCCATAATTAGTGGGCATTCCATTTGCCCAGAATTGGCTTGCTCGTGCTCTTCCAGTTGTGGCAGTACCAGCTTGCCAATAGATTTCCGGCTGAGTCTCATAAAGCCAGGCAAGCCATATTTTCTGGCCATTGGTTACATTAACCGGAGTTTTTAAGTCTATTGTCTGCCAACCTGCAGAAGCACTAATAGGAACTGAATCGGTTACCCCTAAACGGGAACCCGGGACATCTCCATTGTCTGCATACACTGCAAAGACCACATCACTGCTGCTGCTTCCGGCCCCATGGTACATACTAATACTTTCTATGGTACCGTCCTCACTCATAACAAAAGGCATAGCTTGCCTGTTATCAGTGCTTGTCGCTTGGCTATGCACCGAAGTAAAACCGATGGTTTCACCAAATGCGTTATGAACCAAAACAACACCGAGAAAAATCAAAGCACATAATCCAACGTATAAATAACGTACATTTTTATTGCCGCACTGCATCATACATCAATCCTTCAACCATTAAAGAATCGTAAAATTTATTTATAAATCTTAAACATTATCTAAAACAGGGAAATATATTTCCCCCCATCCATTGTATTTATTTGTCAACCATATAGTGACAATCACAATGAAATCAAAGGCACTAATTACTCACAATCGCTGTAATAAGCGATTTGAGTCCCTATGCTTTTCATGTTTTTTAACGCCGCAGGGTATAGCATCCCCAATATGACTAACGTCTAACAGCTTTGCCGAAAGTCAATCACACTTTTTTTAGCTATTCAACCCCTTGGCCTACTACTCAAAAGCTTACTTGAATTAGGTAGGATACAACATTAAACGTACTCTATGATTATTTTGCTAAAAAATACAACTATTGCCTCTAAACCTCATAGTTTGCTACTTAATCATAGTTGTTTTTCAGCTGACTTGAACTCACACTCTCCAATGTCAATTCCTCATTTCAGCTGACAAACTCGACAAAAAAATATTTATGTTATTTTTTCTGATGCAATAATTTTTATTTTTTTATTTTTTTTAAAAACAAATTTGGCCCAGACAAGTTTATTTAAGCTATTAAGTGCTGTGAAGTTCTTCACATTTATAGAACATTATGATTTTTTTATCTATTAAAATTTTACATAAGTTACATGATCGTAATCCCAGAAAAATAGGCGCTCTCCAGTGTGCTCGTTCACACTCCAAGAATCCATTAGATCCAAAGAAAACAATATTGCAAACTCATTTTTTTAATGTAAATAGTTGAATAATCTTCGATCTCCCCTATTTTATTTGACTCCGTTTTCATAAAACGTTCACAAAACTTAGTTTTATCAACGATTTGTCAAATAATAAGCTCCTTTGAGAGTGAATGGGTTATCATATTCTAGGCATTCTTTCAATACTTACCAGCACGTTCAAATAGCAATTGGAAAGTAATACTATCTTGCTTTGAAGCAAATAGCTTATAATTTTGCTAACAAAATCTACTCAATTTTGTATACAAATTTTTCCTATTTTTGCTTACAAGTTGGTACTGTTTTTGTATACAAAGTGAGTCTAAATTTGTATACAAATAGGGGTGTAACTTGTATACAAAATGAGTTGCAACTTGTTAGCAAAAACGACAGATTTTTGTATACATTTTTTTGGAGTTTTTTGTATACAAAATTAACTACCAACACAAGAGGTGGTCGTAGTTGGCTCATAATTAAAATTGTTATGTGTGTTAATAGAAAGATAACATTGATTTAATCAAGGCACAGAGGTTTAACAATCTTTTTATCTTTTGCGTTAGCCAGGTGTAAGGTGGCCGAAGGCCAGTCCGAGCATAGCGAGGACCGACTGGAGGGGAGCCTGGAGCCACGGCGACCCTGCAAAGCAGGGGAACGCCCAATAAATTAAAATTCACTACTTATAATAAATTTATTGGAATAAATCCAAAGAGCACACATGCATGAATCACAACAAACACACCATATAATAATTGGGTTTTATTATCTATAAACTTATTACCTGTCACCTTTTTCATCAATTCCCTTACTTTGTTCCTTTTGCATTGATAGGATTTACAGTCACGTAAAAAAAATACTCATTTCTTTCTGCAAATGATTATTATATTAATAGTATTAATTTCCTATCTTTAGATAGCATAAAGTGTGCAAATTTAAATTCAAGTAACATCTTTTTACTTTGTGGGGGGAAAAGATGACCAATCCCAAAATAAACAGAAGAGCCTTCATTAACAGTGCGTCAACCGGAGCTATTGCTCTTGGACTGTCTCCTTTTGCCAAACCCGTTTTTGCTTCGAGTGATCGTGCAGAGGGAACTGGCTATCTCTATGATGATCGAATGCTTAATCATATTATCAAGCCCGGTCATGTAGAGTGTCCAGAACGTTTGATTAAAATCCAAGAAAAGATGAAGCGTGATGGCCTTGACAAACAGGTAGTTAACCTTCCCTTTGTTACAGAGCCTGTTCCATGGATAAGAAAAATTCATACAAACAATCATATTTCCAGAGTCCAGAGAATACAAAACACAAATGTAGCCACAGAAGTTGCAGTGGGAGGAACCCTTGGTGGTGCCAAGGCTGTCTGTGAAGGTACGGTCCGCAATGCCTTCTGTGCTGTTCGCCCCTGTGGTCACCATGCTCATAATAGTGGTAAAGATGAAGGATTCTGCTATTACAACAATGTTGCCATAGCAACCAAATATATTCAACAAACCTATAACATTAAAAAAGTATTAATTGTTGATTGGGACTATCATCATGGCAATGCAACCCAGGATTCCTTTTATTCAGATGGGTCGGTTCTTTTCTGCTCGTCCCATGATTTTTACGGTTATCCTCGAACAGGTGATCCAAAAATGACTGGTCGTGGTGAAGGAGCAGGATTAAATATCAACATCCACTTAGAACCAAGAGCTGATGAGGATGTTCTTAAGCGGCATTGGGAGCAGAAACTTATTCCCAAGGTTGAATCATTCAAACCGGAATTTGTTTTTATCTCTGCAGGATTTGATAGCCGTGTCAATGACCGCCTGGGTAACCTTGGTATTACTGATAAGGGTTTCCAAGAGTTAACTCGTATTATACTTGATATTGCAAAAACATATGCTAAGGATCGTCTGGTTTCAGTACTTGAGGGTGGCTACTATGTGGAAGGGATGTCCACAGCAGCAGTGCATCATGTGGCAACTCTGTTAGAAGGATCAACTGGTATTAATCCCTATGTTGCAACACCCAAGGCAAAAAGCACCTACATGGTGAATAACAAACTCTATATTTCTCCCTCTCTGGGAAGACTACACAGCATCGTCATTACTAATGTAAAAGGAGCAACCCTAAAACGAGTGGGCCCTCAAGAAATTGATAATGGGACTCTACCACTTGCTCAATTAGGACTTGCCTCAGGTAGCTATTTAGCAACGATACAGCGATACAACAAAAGAAATGAGACGATTTCCTTTCAGTTGCACAAGTAAATTACGTTAGTTATTTGAACTACATAAGGAGAGGCTGAAAAGTCTCTCCTTTTTTATTACCTTTTGGAGTAATGATTAATACCTGCTTGAACCATTTCTTGAGAAAGGTAGGTAATCGTAACAATATCATCCAAAGAGTATCCTTCCAATGACAATCGATAGGCCACAAATTGCATTGGTTCACCTACTTCAATAAGGTTTTTATCATAATCATAAAAGCGAAGAACTCGCTGTTTCCAGGGCTGTTCTCTGATTTCATGGACAAACTCCATTGTTAAATCCTTTAATGTAGCTTCTAGCTCATCTAAGGATTCATCCTCAAAGTAAAGCTCAAAGGAGTTTGACTTTAATGAAACTGCAGCATTGTTAATCAACGATTGAAAATGAGATTTCTGATGTATGGCAAAGTCACCTTTAAAAGTAATATTTTCTCCAAAGTCCAACTTGACTGTTTGGCCTAACACATTTTCATAAAATTCTCGTGACTTCTTAATATCTTCAACAACAATAAGGGGGCAAACAAATTTCATCTACTCTGAATACTCCGTTAACCAATTATGCGGTAGAAGGCTTGATAAGGTAACTATCTTATTTTTAGGCAACACTACTTTTGTATCACGGTTCGCTTTATCTAAAAGCATCATAAACTCCCGACATCGGCCACAGGGTGGAAGGAGCCCTGCAGAGCTCACTGCTACAACCATCTCTATTTGTGTTTCTCGAGCTTTAAGCATCTCTGCAATTGCTGCGTGCTCAGCGCAAAAGCCAATGCCACAGGCCACATCAATACAAATACCCGTATATATGGTACCCTTTTTTGTAAGCAGGGCAGCAGAAACTTCTCCTGCGCTCATCCACTCCTCTGACAGGGAAAACTTTCCCAGAACCTCATGAGCCTTTTGCATGAGCCTGTCTATCATTTCTTCATGATTTTGCATAATTTAATCCTACTAGTGATAATGTTTACTTCAAATAAAAATAGTAACCATCACGCTTGTAGAAAATAGCTTCTTAATTCTCTGAAATTCAATCAGCTTACACCGTTTTAGTGATAGTTTCTTTATACCTACTATGATCAGCGGGTGAAAGTAGGTTATATTCACGCATACTGTTGAGAAAAGTCAATTGAGCCTTACTATTGGCAAAGCTCTCTAAAATCTCATTCATCGAAACGTGCGTTATTATGTATCTCTTTAGTGCTTCACAGACATCGTTATGAATGTAACTATTATTGCTCAAGTTTTCCACTGAGGAGAGTGCCCGACCAAGGTCATCATGATTATTGATTGATTTTGGGTTACAATATGTCAATATTAGATCACAACACTTTTTCTGATATTCATTAAAGGGAATTGCCTGCTGATTATATAGCTCGGTGAGTGCCTGTAATTTTGTGGTATATTCCAGATTTCCTATCTCCTCATGAGTCAAATCGATAATTTCATTTCCAACTGCCCTTCGAGTCTCATCAAGAACAAATTTCCCTATTAATTGATCCTCATTCATGATATGCTTGGTTACCCAATCATTTAAAAAGCGCATCAGTTCAATAGGTTTGATATTTTCTCGCCTTTTCAATCGAAGAAGAATATGTTTGACCTCTTGTATCAATGTTTGATGAATTTCTTTATGTTCCCCTAATTGAGGAAAACCAATCGACTCCATAAACCGTTCTTCATCAGTAAAATGAATTTTGGTATATTCAACAAGAGCGCGTATGGTGTTGGCAAACACATATTGGCTTTGGTTACCTTTTATTGACTTTTGTAAATACTTTAAAATATAGACTAGTTCTTTATGTTGTGCATCTATCGATGCTACCCCAATATTAAAATTATCATTCCATTCCATATAACAGTCCTTATACCAAGTTCTTTCAAATAATTTTACTATTTGGGATAGGAAAAAAACAACTTTCAGATTTAATGGACCATGGTTAGTTTCTAATGGTTTTACACACCATTCTCCTCGATTAGCTCTTTTATATCATTTATATGCAGATTTAAATGCCAAACATATCCTTTTACAATTGCATCAAGCGTCTCAACATTACCCTGGTAATCGGTCCAGCAATTCTCTTTTTTGGTATGGTCGATGTTTTTTATAAGGTGAATGATATGCCAGTTATAATGCTGCCAGAACCCCACCAATTGCTTCCAATCCTCTGCCAAATAATTCTGGATTGCTATCCACCGATCATTGTCCTGCCAATAATCGGGAAATTCTAACTGGTTAGTATACTGCAAACGTACAAGACGATGGTGATTATTGACTGCTGAATCAATAAGATGACCAAGAAGATGTTTGATTGTTCTACTTTGTTTATTTCGTCTTTGTGATATGACTCCCTCTGGTAATGATACTAGTTTCTCACTCCAATCGTTAACAATCGCTTTAATCTCCTCCTGTTCCTTTGTGTATTGTTTGGGGGGGAATTGAATTCTGTATACTCGATGCATCTTTTCGTAAAATAGTGTCTCACCTACTAAGGTCATGCTGTTCTTTTCTGCAACCCGAACAGATTGCAAATTCTCCTTGAGTATTAAACTAATCACCCGTCTCTTTTTTAAAACATCTTTGGCATAGGTAACACATCCCTGGGCCGCTTCGGTGGCATAACCCCTACCCCAATAGGAATCATTGATACGATAGCCGACCTCAACCTCTTCTTGACTATTAATAATTTGTTTAAGTAAACCACAGATCCCTATAAACTGAGTATCTTCTTTACGGATAACAGCCCAGAAAGAGTAGCCATCCTCTGAGTACCCCTTTTTAACTTTGTTATAAAACTCCTGCGCTTCCTCTTTATTAAGAGTCTTTGGGAAGTATTGGTGGACCTTTTCATTTGCCAATAGTGAGCAAAGCTCTTTAAAATGCTTCTGCTCCAATGTTTCAAGAAGTAAACGGTCTGTTTCTAGTAATTTAGCCATGTGATGCTTATTTCCCTAATGTAATTTCCATGCTATTCATATCTAATTTCGTCTAAATAAAATATCATTTGTTCTCCCACAATATCGACTTCCGGCACAACCCAACCAAAACCCCATAAAACAGAATCTAATTTCTTATCAGTTAAGTCAACTTCATATTTTTCCCAGTTTGCTGTAAGTGTAGATCGTTTTTCCAAATAGAGACTATTATTATAAGGGTTTATCGCATTTGGCCTTCCACCAACTAAAAATTTTACTTTTTCTCCTCCAAGCTCCCCCCGTGCATAGAATGTCACTTTTGTTGCTTTAACAAGGCAACGACCTTGTTCTTCTCCCCAATTGTGTTCTGGATATTGAAATTCTGTACCAGCCCATTTCTGTATAGACCCTTCTTTTTTATACACTATTTTGATATTTTCCTTATCAGGATCCTTATCTCGTATATTTGTTTCATTATTTGGTAAAATTGACACATTATCAATATCTCCCATTATTCCAGATGGAGGGTAATAGGTAGGTACATCAAAGGGAGCTTCCACTGTATCTGCATCATAATTACACTCCAATGAAACTGTGCCAACTTGACCGTTTGCAGGCACTGCGACCTTTTTTGTCACATAACCGGGTTTCTCAATTTCAACCTCATCTAATGATCTGTGTAAAGCACTTGTATGGGTATTGGTACATATCATCATTTCAATTGTTTTATGTTTAAAAAGTGTATTGACCAGAAATGAAACGTTTTTATGATCAATGACAACAGAGAATACGCAAACACCTGGGAATCCATTTTTCTTGAAGAAAGGGTTGAGGTTTATGGTTACTTCTGAACCTAAATCAGAACAAACTGCTTTTTGAAAAAGGCGTTTACCAGTTAATGAATAAATTGTTAGGTTCACCTTTTGTTGTTTAGAATGGGACACATCAATTTTTAATATGTTTTTTGATAACTGAATATTTTGCTTTGAAATATGAGGGGCTTTGTAAATTGCTGTTGGACCAATAGAAAACATACCCTCAGCATCAGCAACAACTGATTCATTACCAACTGAAATTTTTGATTTGGGTAAGGGATATCCTTTAAAGTCAACAACCTTACCGGTTACTGCGGAAAATGAATTTGTGCAACAAGCAATTACAAGCCACATGAGAGAAAGATAGGTGATTTTCATGAGGTACTCCTTTAGATTGATGTTAAATAAACTCTGAATATTTTATATTATTACCGTGATACATTTTGATGGTTATTTTCTATTTTTAAAATAACAGGTGTGCATCATTTTTGCAATTTATTAAAGAGCTAAATTGTATTATCTTTGACAAACTTTCGATTGGAGAATCTATGAAAACAATTCTACTGGTTATATTCATTGTAATTTGCTTGGATGCTGGTAATCACAAAGGAGACAATATATTCAATAAATACCCGGTTAACAGCTGTTCCTGCGACTCCTCATCTATCTGCTTTAAGCCAATTGGTTATTTTAAAACTCCCTACACAAAATCAACTGGTGCACCACGGCATGGACAGCTTAAACCGGATGTTTCTGCCACCATAGAGTTGCTAAAAGAGTACGAAGGCACCTGTGACATGCTTGAACATTTTGATTTCATTATTGTGCTCTATTACTTTGATCAAATAACAAATTGGTCACCTCAATCTGATAATCTAGGAAAACATACCTTTGGGGTCTTTGCCACACGATCTCCAGGACGGCCAAATCCAATTGGGTTCTGTATTTCAAAAATAGATAGTATTGTTGGGACGACCCTCTACATTCGTGGTGTTGATGCCTTTGACAATACACCTGTTCTGGATATTAAACCCTATATATCTTCGGTTGATGTAATCAATAGCAGAAAGAATAGAGAAGCGGAATACCTATTTAAACATCCCTATCCTAAAAGAAGCATACGAAAAAAGAGAAAAAAATGAATAAACTATTTATTCTTGACTAGTCGTAAGGCAAAACCAGACTTCTTGCTGTCGTATCCTCTACCCAAAATTGCCTCTTTATTGCTGAGATAGCGACTCCAATTACTTGAGGAAGAACCGGTTTTGGCAGTCCAAAAACCAGATTTCTCGCCTTTTACTTGGAAATCACCATTTTCATCACGAAACCCACCCGGTACAGAGGAAAAACCACTCCTATTATTGGATCGTAAATCATTGCCAATAGTTCCAATCTTATCAAAACTTTTCCAATAGGCCTTGGTTGACATGGCTTTGCCATAACGATTACCAGTTGTACTGCCGTCCCAGTTATAGCCATTAACACTCAGATAATTTGACAATGCATCCCACTCTGCATCAGTAGCTACATGCCATCCATCAGGAGCGATCCTCTTTGGATTGTCTGGATTTGACACATACCAATTATATAGAGCACCATACTTCTTAATCGTGTCTGTATGAGAAGTATTCCCATAAAAACATAATGCAGGTTCACTTTGAGAGCTCCAAGAATTTTTATCCTTTACATGGGGAATACTTGTACTATCTTTGTACTTGGTGGCGCGAAGGTTTTCCACTGTCCATATAGAGCCCCCATAATCTACAGCCTGATACACGTTACCCTCTGCATCAGAAACAGTATCAGCACAAACCAGCATAAAGACTTCGATTCCTGAGGTATCTGAGTTTGTTACAATCTCTTTGTATCGAATATGCCCTTCCTTTGTTACCACAAGCACATCATCAAATGGCGCTTGGTTATAATGTGTAACAATAGTAGCGTGTGTCTCTGTGGAACCTGCTTGACTGCTCATTTTGTGTATACCAAAATTGCCAAATGTAAATACCGATATGCTTCGGTCGATGTGTAGCTTTATCAGGTAAATCCCCTGTACCAAACGGGGCAATGTGAACCGGTGTTTTATTTTTTCATTATGTGTATTGGTATTCCAAATCCTTTTTCCATTCATTGTAAAGAATTCTACTTTGATTGCACTTCTCTTTTTGCAGGTAATTTCTAATCTATTCTGTACCATTCGAATGAGAGAAGCTGCCTGACCTTTGCCTGAGGATTGTTGATTATTCGGTACAGCACCAGTCAAGGTAAAAGTGCCTTCGTTAGAGGATTCTGATGTCAAGTTAAACCGTTCTAATGATACCACAGCTCCAACTATTGGTGTTGAATCCTCTTTCATCACCGTACCGCTGATGATTACGTCCTCGGCAAAGAGTGTAAGTCCAATAAAAAATATTAAAGCAAAAACCTTACGAGCAGACATGAAGGTCCCCTTGTTTAAAAGGTGTTAACCTAACAATATTATTTTTCTTTGATTGTATATTTAATGGACTATAAATGCAACTACATGAGGCCGTTGTCCCATATTTTATTTAAAATATGGGGCAACGATTCTTTAATTATCAAAAGCTTACTCTACAAAAAATATCCTGCCCACCACCCTATATTTTCTTGCTGTAGGACTCGCACCTCCGCTAAAACCCGGTAGTTTCTCCTTTTGCTCAATATAGAAACCATTGGCACCGACTTTAGCAGCTTCGCCACGAATTTTTCCATTGGCTTCTGCTCCACCGTAGTTCGACATGAGTTCAACGGTCACCGTTCCCATATCGACATATTTTGAAGGCAGTGCGTCAAAACGCTCAACCTTACTTCTTTCAATGGGTTTTCTACTTTTAGCAGTAAGATTAACGTTTACAGCAGCACAAGAAACAAACAACACAATTACACATACGATAAGCGACCTTACCATAACCTTCTCCTTTGCATAAAGCACTTACTAAAATATTAGGATTCTTGCATAAAATAACTTGTAGAAAATATTCTGTGTATAATTTATTTAACCTAGCGAATCTTGAAACAGGGTACACACTCTTCACTGGACACTGTAGCCTCACACATTGATCTTAGAATTTTACGTACCATACACTTCACATTCTCTTTTCTACAGGATTCTTTATTGGCTACTATTTCTTTTCTATAAACAACCTTGTTTTTTACAATATCTAAAAGGCTTACAACACTGGTAATTAATTTAAATTTTCCTGGGTTGCCAGTATTATCAACGCCATCATCTGGAAAACCCAGGTTATCACCAAAATGAATTTTGCCTTTAGGTGGAGGTTTTAGCTTCAAATCCCTTTTACTCTTAAAATTATATACTAATAATGCATAATCAAAAGATTCATCAACCAGAGGATTTAAAACATCTGGAGGAAGTGAGTCGATACTTTTTCCGATCAGATTATCTTGATAATGTCTTTTAAAAAGTGTATCAACAGAATAATTTAATTTTTGTAGGGGCAACTCCCTTTTCATGATATATTTAATGAGTTCGGCATTTAAAATGTCTGAAATGAGTTGGTTTTTATAGTCACAAAGAGAAACAGTGAAGGCAATTTTATTTTCTCTCAGTTGAGAACAAGAAAAGCCATGGTCAATCGTTTCAACAGTATTATCTTGTCCCCTTACCTGCAAGGTACATGCAACTAAAAAGATTATACAAAGCGTAAACCGCCATCTTTTACCTATGACTCTCATAAAGAACTCCATGTGTTGTTAGATTATTTGGGGTAAATCTTTTGTTTCCCAGCTATTAGAATTACATCGTCTACCATCACTAATATAGCTTTATGACATATAGGGAAGTAAAATAAGAATTTAAAAGCTTACATATACTGACATTTTTAGGGTTAATCCAGATTATGCAGTAGGAATAGATGCAGAAGTGCAAGATTATGATTTAGTAAGACTTGAAGGTTTTGAAGGGCATATCTGCAAGGTGATATGGCCAAAAAGCCTGAAAGTTTTAATGAGTATAGGATTACAGGCTACTTCCCAAGCATACATCCAGTCAAAGTCGTGGTGTACTTTTGTGCTACTTCCTATTGCATAATCTGGATTTAATACAATACCAACTTTTTTGTCCATTTCTGTTTTCCTGCGGTAGCATGTAAAACATGCACTCCATAAGGAATCTGTTTGGTAAGAGTGACCCATTCTTTACCTTTGCAGGAAAATACTAACACGGTCCTTCCCTGTAAATTAGTAAGCTTCACCTTATGTATACCTTTTATTGGCAAGAATAGTTGGACTGTTTGGTTTTGTATGGTTACAGTTATAGGATTACTGTTTTTATGTATGCCATTGACAATGGGTGTTCCTTCATTAACCCCAATAGCACACCCTTCCACGATTTCTTTATCACTCTTTTGTAGGAAAGCAACTAGTCGGCAGTTGTCCTTTTTCCAGCCAGACTTGATGGTAAAGGATCTCTTCTTAGTAACACTCTCACCTGCAGGAAGAGTGATAGCTTCCCCCTTGTCATCGGGTAGGAGGTCTCGAACACAAAACT
Source organism: Chitinivibrionales bacterium (assembly GCA_028278335.1). Taxonomy (GTDB): domain Bacteria; phylum Fibrobacterota; class Chitinivibrionia; order Chitinivibrionales; family JANQEN01; genus JANQEN01. Next base: position 14,336 of record JANQEN010000020.1, read on the forward strand.
CAACATCTTGAAAACTGGCCCAAGGATGATCGATGTGCCGCTCTTTTAAAAACACCTGTAATGTACTGGAAATTTCACTTTGCGAAATATTTGTTATGGTAATTATAGCTTCACCAGAATTAATAGGACAGGAGGAACTCATTGTAATAGTAATTGGAGGTGAAGTTTGTTTTCTTTGATTGATATAATTACGTATTCTCGATGTAGAGAACATCTCGTCATGAATACCATCGGTATAAGAACGAGGATAGGATGAGAGGCCATAAAAATGACATCGTGCAATGCACTCGGGTGTATCAAAATCATCACTGAGATGATTAATTAATATTGCAACCTCTTCTTTAAATTCACTTTTTATATCTCTAAGCGCCCGCGCCAATGCTTCGCAGGTACCTCAACCATTTGAGGCATCATCAAAGGCATCAACCACCACGACCTTTCTATGAGCAAATAACGCCAAAGCGGTCATGAGAAGCAACACCCATGTCTTTACAAACGATTTAAACATACCGTACCTCCCCCATTTTGTATTATATGTGAACTTATTTAATAATCACTATCTGTTTTTTATTGACAGCTTTTCTATTCTTAAAAGAGGTTATCAGATACATCCCCTTTGAGATTTTTTGAGTGTTAAAGCTTAAACTATTTAAACCGGAGTGCAGTAACCCAAAATCTCTGTGCATTACTACTTTTCCATTTCCTGATATAAGAGATATTGAAAAATGCGCATCAGATTCCAACACAAAAGTAGTTTGACAAATACCATCATTCAACTTGAACCCTTGGATGAAGTCATGTGTCAATACTGAATTATTTACAGTTGATGTTTGCCCTTCACCATAATAAATATGAATGCCTCTATCTTGACCTTTTCCAGCAGCAATAAAATCAACAACGTTATCACCATTTAAATCACCAAAACAGGGCTTTGCATCAAGATACACACTAATGTTTGAACCACCTTTTTTCTTAAGTTTATCTCGTTTTGTTAAGGATGGCTCGGTTTTGGAACCGACATTCTCATAAAACCAAAAACCAGCAGCACTAGCCCACCCCTCTCCAAGAATCAGGTCTAATTTTCCATCGTGGTTTAAATCTTCAACTTGAATACAGACTCGTTCGAATTCCGTAATATTACTGCCATTACTCGTTTTTAGGGGTTTGGCATCTTCAAAACTGTAATTGGTTGCAGTGCCTTTATTGATAAACACATTTACGACACTGCCGTTATTATCACTTGCTCTGTAGGAGCTTGCCAAAATATCTAAAAGCCCATCCCCATTCCAATCAACAACATCGGGAGCAGCATTTGATTCCATGCCTAATTTTTTACCAGAGGCAGTTTTTAATACTACTTTAGCGTTAAGAGAGCCATCACTCTTACGCTTAAAGAAATTGATGGATCCATTTCGCTCTCCAATAATTAAGTCTTTAATCCCATCTCCATCAAGATCCTCAACCTGAGGGTTAGTTGCTCCGGCGCATCATCCACCTGATAAAGCAATATCAACTCCCGCAGCTTTTAGATAGGTATATGATTTAAACTCTGGGTCTGTTTTAGAACCCTCATTTTTATAAAATCTAACTTTCTTATTGGGACTAAATTCACCAACAAGTAGATCATTGAGGCCATCATCATCCCAATCAACTACACAGCTTGTGGGCCAGCTAATGTCTGAAACCTGTTGACCATTACACTTCAATTTTCCTTGTGATTCAAATGTTGGTAATTGGGCAAAGATGGTTGGTAGATATAAACAGATTAAAAAGGCACAATATCGCATAATTCCCCCCGATTGTGATTGTAATGTTTTTATTGCATTTCTGTTTAGAAGGTTTGCTTAGTTGCTGATACAAACCTTGAAGTTGCTAATGTGATATGTTTTATGGATGGAATATTATTCCCTCCATCGAAAAATGGACCAAAGGGTATAAAACCCTTTGGTCTAAGCGTAATATCGACTAATACACTATTTTTGTGCTTGCAGATATCTTTTCAGTTTGTAAATGGATGAAATAGATACCTTGAGCAACGTTATTTTTAGATCCATTCCAATCGATTATATGAGTTCCTTTTTCACAGTACCCTGACAACATCGAGATAATCACTTTTCCATTGGCCGATACAAGTGACAGGTCAACCTTTTGTGCTTTGTCAAGAGCATAGCTAACCCGAAAGGTATTACCAATCCGTTGGGTTGCTAAGGGATTATTTCTAGTTTCTATTACTCTGTTTTTAATAGAGGTTTGTCCAATTTTTACAAAGTTAACCTGTACAATCTCCTTATCAGATTTCTGAACCAAAGCAATGATGACACAATCCTCTTCCTTCCACTGTGAATTTAAGGAAAAGGTATAGTCTTCATTGAATGTTTCTCCACCGCCTAAGGAGAATTGATCTCCCGAAGCATCACTCAATCCTTTGCGGATAATGCCACTGGCCACTTTGTTTGTCCAAGAGGCATTGGGGAAACGAACCTTGTTTTCAACAATTGCTACATAGAGTTTTCCCGAAACAGAGCTACCTGATTCATTTTTTATGACCAATTCACAGGAGCTGTTTGTTGAAGAAATTCCAATATCTAAGGGGCTATCCTTAGCTAACCATCGCTGAACATGACCTCGCATCCTACTTTTCTCATAGAGGTCATCAAATTGCATTTGTTCGCCATCCACATATCCACGAGGAGCGCTGCTTCCTGGATAAAGTCGTCGTCTTGTTCTCTCAAAATCGCTTGAGCCGAGCCCGTAAATCATCATACAAACCCGTCCTTCAAACTCCTGCATCATATCTTTCATATAGCCACCGACTGTTCCGCAGCCATGTCAACCAGTGGCACTAAACTCTTCTAATATGACATTTCTTTGTGCAGCACCTGCTGCTATAATAAGCACGCAAAGTACACCCAATACCTTTGCAAGCCATCCTAGGTAGTTTTTTGGTAGAAACATTCGTATGCCTCCTCCTAAGGTTAATTAATTTAAGCGTTTATCAATGTAGCTTTGTTATCGTTAACAATTTTGAGCGAAGATTTCACAGTGCTCGAGAATTATTAAATTCATTAATGTATCATATTTAACTACTAATATAATTCATTTTATCTTATTAACCGTCTTTTTTTAGCTTAATATGTCTCTTTTGTATTATTATTACTTGCTTTTCTTGCATTTTATCTGCCTCTAAAGTCTATATTTATGCAATCCTTACATATAATATACTACATAATTTGGAATATATTAAAGTTATTATTAATTCTTTTTCATCATTACTTACCACAATAAAGACTCGATATTCGTATTGAATACATTTGAAGTATTTATAGCAATGAATTCCCATACAATTTATTAAACTACCAAATTTTGTTTTTAAAATTATAATCATCAACTAATTTGGGACAACCTATGGACACAATAACTTGTTTTTATACTACCAAAGCTATATAATGTATATAAGATATTAAAATTGAACTTAACTCCCGTTAATTATAATGATAAGACTACCAGTACAAACCATTCGCCGTACTTTTTTCATTTTATTGCTCCTATTTTTTTCAATTTTCGCACAATGGGAAAATATCCGATTCCGTAATCTAACAATCGATGATGGTCTATCGCAAACCACAGTTTTGAGTATAGCACAAGATCCTAAAGGATTTATTTGGATAGGTACTGGTGCCGGGCTCAATAAATACAATGGATACGATTTTAAACTTTACAAGTCTGACCTTTTTGACTCAACAACCATCAGTGAAAATCATATTCTTTCTAGCTGTATTGATCACCATGGAACCCTCTGGATCGGTACAGAGCGAGGATTAAACCGTTACACCAGTGCTAAGGATAATTTCACTCGTTATCTTCACGATCCTCATAAACAGCATTGGATTAGCGGAAATCGAATAAACACACTCTGTCCCGGAAATCAAAATGAGCTTTGGATTGGTACAGAGAATGGATTAAATAAATTAGATCTGGAGAATAATCAATTTACCCAAATTGCTTTAGACTCTGCAGGCATAAAGGGATTGACTACTAGAGACGTCCGAGCTGTTTACCAAGACAAAGCGCAGGTTCTGTGGATCGGTACCTATGGTGGCGGCTTAACCAAATTTGATAGGAAAACAGGCAACTTCACTCAGTACAAACATAAAAAGGGCACTCATAACACTCTGAGTAATAATAAAATACTTTGTTTACAGGAAGACAAAAATGGTCTCCTTTGGATTGGTACAGAACAGGGTGGACTGGTAAAATTTAACAAGGCCAATGAGCGGTTTACTGTTTATAAACATATTCCAGGAAATCACTACAGTCTCAATGATAATCAAGTCTGTGTTATTTATGAAGGTAAGGATGGCCTATTTTGGATTGGTACCTATAGTGGAGGACTCTCCCTATTTGATAGAGAAAAGGAGCAGTTTTATCATTACCGAAAAAATGCCAATCTAAAAGCAGGATTACATGACAATGGAATTTATTCCATTTTTGAAGATAATAATGGCAATATTTGGGTAGGCACCAGTGGAAGTGGTGTGAACATCCACAATACAGAAACAGAGTCCTTTTACCACTATACACAGGATGATCAAAATAAAAACAGCCTCAGTCACAATTTAGTTTGGAATATCCACGAAGGAGCTGATGGGGTTATTTGGATTGGCACCCATAGACTTGGATTAAATAAATTTGACAAAAAGAGAAACCTCTTTACCAACTATTGTCATGATGAAAATAACCCCTTTAGTCTCTCCTCAAATGTTGTCCTCTATTTATATGAAGATCGCTCCGGTGTTTTATGGGTGGGAACCAATGATGGTTTAAACAAGTTTAATCGCAGGCACAGTCGTTTTATTCGCTATTACCATGATCCAAGTGATCCCAAGAGTCTTAGTGACAATAAAATTCGATCGATTTTTGAGGACAGTAACAATGATTTTTGGATTGGTACAAAGGGAGGAGGATTGTGTCTGTTTGATCGTAAGACAGAGCGATTTACTCGGTTTATCCATGATCCAAATGACAGTACCACCTTAAGTAATAATCAAATTTACTGTTTGCACGAAGATCGATTTGGTGAGTTTTGGGTAGCTACTTTTGGTGGAGGTTTAAATAAATTTGATAGAAATACAGGCAAATGTGTTCGCTATGAACCTGATCCAACAGACAGCACGAGCTTAAACAACAGCATTGTATTGTCAATTTACGAAGATAAAATAGGAAACCTATGGTTGGGAACAATCGGTGGTGGGTTGAATAAATTTAATCAAGATAGACAAATTTTCACTCACTATACTGAAAAAGATGGTCTATCCAATAATGAGGTATACGCAATCTTAGAGGATAACCAAGAGAATCTTTGGGTGAGCACTAATCGTGGCATTTCAAAATTTAATCCCAAGACTGAGACCTTTAAAATCTATCGAGCTGAAGATGGATTGCAGAGCGATGAGTTCAACATGTTTTCTGCTTGTAAAAGCCAGACTGGTGAGATGTACTTTGGAGGCATTAATGGATTTAATGTGTTCTATCCTGACAGCATTCGTGACAATCCCTATATGCCAAAGGTTTTAATCACTGATTTAAAAATATTCAATCAATCTATCCCCGTTGGCAAAATGGAAGATGGTAGGACAATTCTCGATAGCGATATATCTGAAACAAAGCAGATCACCCTTTCCTATCGCGATAAAGCTATCTCCTTTGAGTTTGCTGCATTGCACTTCGTTGCCCCGGACAAAAATAAATATGCCTATATGCTTGTGGGATTAGAAAAGGAATGGAACTATGTAGGCAGTGATCGCCGCTTTGTTACCTACTCCAATTTAGCACCGGGTAAATATATCTTTAAAGTCAAGGGAACCAATAATGATGGTATATGGAGTGATACTGATGCGACGTTGCATATTACCGTTATACCTCCTTTTTGGAAAACCTGGTGGTTTTATATGCTGTGCATCGGTTTTGTTATATACCTTATCAGAGTCATTTACAAATGGCGAATACGTGAGTATAAGGAGCGAAAGAAAGAGCTTGAATTTTTAGTTAGTGAGCGCACACAACAACTGGAAGAGGCCAACCACAAGCTCGAAAACCTCGCTGCAACGGATGAATTAACAGGCTTGTATAATCGTAGAAAGTTTACCGAATACTACGATTTAGAATTTCGTCGATCTCTTCGCGAAGCCAAGGCTATTTCGGTGCTTATGATTGATGTGGATTTTTTTAAAGATTATAATGATACCTATGGTCATCAAGCTGGAGATGCCTGTTTGGTTAAAATTGCCGAGATTCTAAAAAACAACACTAACCGCCCCGGTGATATAGTAGCGCGCTATGGTGGTGAAGAATTTATCATGGTTTTGACTGATGCGAATAAAAAAATTGCCCATACCTTTTCTGAAATAATACGAAAAATGGTACGACTTTTAAAAATTGAGCATTCGAGCTCACCAATAAATAAATATGTAACACTCAGTGTTGGTTGTGCGAGCATGGTGCCTAGTAAATCTCTTAACTCACAGGACCTTATCAAAGCTGCTGACGATGCCCTCTATAGTTCTAAGCAGGAAGGGAGAAACCGGGTAACTGTGTCAGATATATCCTTATTTGCTGTTAAAAGTAAGCTTTCTGCGTGATAGACTTTAATTTTAAATTTCCTATAAAATAGAATCCACCAAAGAGGCAATTCTTAGAGCTAATCAATAAAAAAGGCCCTGATAAAAATATCTGAGCCCTTTTTGATTAACACATACTCTTTATCACTTCACAAAACATCTTCTTAAAACCAATTTCTTTCCTTGGGCCATAACATTCATGATATGTATGCCCGAAGAAAGTCTTTTGGTTACAGATGATAGATTACTTAAATCAGTTGTTGCAAATGATGCTACTACTCTACCTTGAATATTGGTTATTGTTACTTGGTACTCTACACCACCCTGATTAAAGGCATTTGGAATAATTCCTGTTGGTAAGGCAATAGAAAAGGGTTGAGAAATACTGGTCCCACAATTTCCCGATGCATCATAGGCACAGACTTTAATAAGCCCCTTGGTCGTTACTATCACAGGAACTGACCAGGCAAAGGATCCAGTATTACTAGTGGCACTATCAACCAATGACCATGAGGTACCACTATCTGCACTAAAGTAGATCAAACGCATGGCAACAGCCATATTATCAGTTGCTGTCCAAGTAACAGCAAAGGATGCATTTTGTTGCAAGACTTCCCCACCAGCTGGAGTAACAATAGCAACAGTAGGAGCAACTACATCAACGATGTTAAAAACACCGGATTCATTGGTGCCAGGATTTCCTGCTTCATCGTATACATTTATTTTAATTTTACAAGCGGCAGAAATAATGGTGGGAACTGTCCAGGCATAGGTACCAGTATTACCGAGTGCAGAATCAACCTTTTCAAAATCGGTTCCGTTGGCGCTAAAATAAATCGCCCGTGAAGCAATACCCGGTTTGTCTTCAGCTGTCCAAGTAATATCACAGACTGAACCCTGAGGAAGATCACTGCCTGCAGTTGGTGTCACCACAGTCACTGTTGGTGCAGTTCCATCGACAATACTGAAGGTTCCACTAACCCCTACTCCCTGGTTTGCAGACTCATCATAGGCAAAAACCTTAATTGCACAATTTGCAGAGGAGACAACCGGTATTGTCCAAGTAAAGTTACCAGTATTACCTAGTGCAGAATCAATCTTTTCAAAATCAGTTCCGTTAGCGCTAAAATAAATGGCTCGATTAACTATACTTAACCTGTTTTCTGCTGTCCAGGTGATATTTGTAGTAGCGCCTTGTTTTAATATAGCGCCAGTTGCAGGAGCAGTAACACTTACTGTTGGAGCACTCTGGTCAACTATTGAAAAGGGCTGTGTAACAGCGGTACCCAGATTTCTTGCTGTGTCATAGACGTTCATCATAATGAGGCAATTAGCGGAAATGAGCATGGGAGCTGTCCAATTAAAGGTACCCGTATTTCCAGTGGCTGTATCAATGCCGCTCCAGGTTGCTCCATTATCACTACTAAAGTGAAGAGCCCGGGATTCTATGCCGTTGTTATCTGTAGCTGTCCAGGTGATCGCATAGGCCGAGCCTTGAGCGACAGTTTCACCGGTGGCTGGTTTCGTAATAGTAACTTGGGGATCGGTAAAATCACCAATAGAAAATACTCCGGTGATATGGAAATTAGAATTCCCTGCCCCATCAAAGACTTTAACCTGGATACGACAGTTTGGTTTGTTAACATAGGGAACAGACCATTCATAAGCACCTGTGTTGCCATCAGCAGTGTTAATCACCGTCCACGGCTGACCATCACAAATATAGGAGATCTCCCGAGAGGTGACCTCTACATTATCTGACGCATCCCAGATAATGGTGTAAGTTGTGCCTTTCTCAATCTCTGCACCAGTGGGTGGAGCAGTTACAGTTACAGTAGGTGACTGATCATCACCAATGCTAAAAGTCCTTGATGTATCAGAACCTCGATTGTTCGCTAGATCGTAAGCATGTATCAAAATTTTGCAGGCACTATTTTGTAAGACCGGTACAGTCCAATCAAAGCTACCCGTATTCGATTGTGTACTATCAACCTTAGTAAAAGAGGTGCCATTGTTTGAGCTAAAGTAGATTGCACGAGAAACTACCCCCACATCGTCTGTAGCTGTCCAGGTGATAGTGTGGTTTGTATTAGGCGACAGGGCTCCTCCATTTGGTGAAGTAATGTCAACTTCAGGAGGGTCAATATCGGGAAATTCGTCAGCGTAAAATACCAATTTTGGACGAAGTTCTTGCGTTGCATACTCTGAAGAGGCATAATGACGATAATTGACAAAGTCAGTAGTCGTACAATATTCAACCTTGAGCAAGAAACCATAATTGCTTTTTGTACCATTGAGCATGGCCATGACATGGTCGGTGACATCAAACTCTTCCCATGACAGTCCATAATCGGGGACCTGCTTTGCAATCAACGAAGATCGATCAATATCTCCACCAGCAGTACTCCAGGAGGAACCACTCTTTCTGTTATTCCACGTTACATTTGCATCCCAATCATTGGTAATGACATAAAGAGAACAGGAGTTTTCTGCTTTAACATCAACACTATAAAAGGCGAGTTTTACACTGTCAATCTTATCGATATCTGTAATTGAAGAGAGATCAAATCGGATAACCAACTGGTTACGCCGTGTGGTGCCTCACCCCCAATACCAGTGCTCCATAGCCAATTTATCTGCGCTAACATTATTTTGGCTTGGATGTTCTTTAGAAACATAGGAATCTAAACAGCCAGTATAGCTGTCTCTTCCTTGCTGTAAAACTATTTTCCCCCGATCCTTTGTATATGACAGACTGCATAACATTGCAACAACAAGTGCTAATGTTACCCCCTTCATATCCTCTCCCTTTTTTAGGTGTGGAGTTTTACCGCTTAAACATTACTTCGTAGCTTTTATTTATATACTCATTAATATACTATAAAGTTAATGATTTAGCCATAAACATTTCTAAATTGATGGCAATTAGTTACATTTTATTCACTATTTTGCGAAATAACCAAATTATCACATTATGCACCATACCTTATTTGAACATATATTAATGACTTAATTCACTAGCTTCTACAAAGACTTTTAATCAAAAGGGGGGATTCATGATTGATCAACTTAGAGCTCGAAGAAGTATTCGTAAATATAAAAATACTCCAATTGAACAGGATCAAATCAAGCTTTTACAGGAGGCATTGCTTCGATCTCCCTCATCACGGAGCCTCAATCCTTGGCATTTTATATTTATTTACGATAAAGAACTTTTAACAAAATTATCCATCGCTAAAGCTCATGGGGCCGCTTTCCTTGAAAATGCACCCTTGGGAATTGTTATTTGTGGTGATGAATCAGCCTCTGATGTTTGGATTGAGGACTGCTCAATTTCGGCGATTTTGGTGCAACTTACCGCTCAATCCTTAGGTTTAGGCTCTTGTTGGATTCAGATTCGCAATAGAAAAGATGCATCTGGGAGGAGTGCCGAGAACATTGTTAAGGAAGTGTGTGACTTACCCAACAACCTTCGAGTGGAGTGCATCATAAGTATTGGATATCCCGATGAATCCAAAAGTGGAATACCAGAGGAGGAACTATTATTTGAAAGAATCAGTAGCAGGAAATAGGAGAAAGATTTTTTATCTCTCCCCTATTTTTAACAAAATTAGATTAATTCTGTGATTCTGCTGCGCTAAGTCCTTTGCTAAAATCAATCGGTATTTTAACAATTCGAGCCTCAAGCTCTTTGTCAAGCATCATTAAGGCCTGAGGGCTCTCTTTTGTCAGCTCGATACGAGAGATTATGTCATTGGCATTCTCTTCCTCTTCTATCTGCTCGGTAACATACCATTGAATGAAAATCTGTGAAGCATAATCCTTCTCTTCATGGGCAATATCCATTAATTCGTTGATCCATGCAGTTACTTTTCGTTCATGCTTGAGTACTTCCTGAAACATATCAAGTGGTGTACTCCACTCTGCTGGCGGCTCATCGATCTTTTTTATACGAGGAGCCACACCTTGACTTTGCAGATATTCATACATTTTCATGCCATGATACATCTCTTCATGATATTGCACCATAAGCCAATTGGCAAATCCCTTGAGTCCCATATCACTGCTAAAGGCTGACATAGACATATATAGATAGGCCGAATAGATTTCTCGAATCATCTGCTCATTAATAGCATCTGCCATTTTCTTGGTAACCATAAACCCCACTCCTTTTTAAAAAGCTTTAATTATAAAATGTTTTATGTGATTTTAATTCTTTCTTGTGTTGTATAAAAATAATCTCTTTACTCCCGAAGGCGTAATGAGAATTAATTCATTATCAACTACTCCTTTGACCTTTTGCTTCTATCTCTTCGATCCTTTTTCTTTCTGAAGGCCAAATAATCTTCGTATGACTGGATATAATCGAGATTACCCGGCACAACAACGTGCTTTCGAGCATAAGCTCGCCCACCTCCATGGGCATCACCTAAGTATAATTTGTCCCCATTGACCATTCTGTCTGCAAGATTATGCACGGTCCTTGCTCTTCGTGCAGCGTCAAAATAGGCCTGTTTTAGGATATTTTTAACGGAATCATCTCCCTGCCTGTATATATTTGCAATAGCCCATGTAAAATGCCATCGATCAAAATCACTCACCAGTTTTTCAACATAATCAAAATAGAGCTCTGAAGCAAGCCTTGCTTGTGAAGGGCTAAATAATTGATCCCGTATTGCCCACATAGTAAGAGAGGACCCCTTTTTATGTCGCTCTAAATCTACTTTTGCGATTGCAAGAGTTTGATCTATATCAACATTTTTTAAAAGTACCTTGGATCGGTCCTGCGTTAGATAACGCATACATCCCGTAGCCGTCAGTAGATATAGTATCACTAATAACTGATAAACAGGGATATTAAAACTAAAAATACGTCGGTTCATTTCCTGGTTTCCACTTAATATTGCAGCCAATACTTGCCTTTTGTTGTTGAGATACCTGCTTGTCCTCTAAGAGTGAGTCCATTGCAGCACACAGATCAGCACCAGTAACTGGCTTATCATTGCCTGGTCTACTGTCATCAAATTGGCCTCGATACACTAACTCTTTCTTGTTGTTAAAAAGGAAAAAATCCGGGGTACAGGCAGCCCTGTAGGATTGTGCTACTTTCTGTGTTTCATCATAGAGATAGGGGAATGTATAGTTATACGTTTTTGCATACTCCCCCATCTTTTTAAAGCTATCCTCGGGGTAATTATCTGCATCATTGGCATTGATGGCAACAATTGCAACACCCCTTTTTTGATACACATCTAATACCTCTACCAGTTTATTCCGAATATGAATAACATAGGGACAATGATTGCACATAAACACTATTAGCAAAGCTTTTTTATTACCAAAACTATCAAGTGAGACCTGTTTGTTGTTAATATCTGGTAATGAAAACGCCGGTGCTGTGGTTCCCAATTCAAGCATTTGAGATGGTGTTACAGCCATATTGTTATCCTCCATTATTTTCCATGGATAAAATGCTATTTAGAGTGATACTATTTTGCAAAAAACATACCAAAACATGAGATTTTGAAATCTGTGGCATCTGTTTTGGATTTAATAATTTAAAAAATAAAAATTGAGGCGCACTTTAACTAGGAGGTTTAAAAAGTACCAGTTCCTTTTCAGGATCTGAGCAAAGATGTAGAGGTAGTAACAATCGAGGATGACTGATCTTATTTTAAAGCCACGTCGATTTTCACTGCTTCACCTCGCCTAATTCTTTGGGCTAAATCAGATGGAATTGTTGGCCCTTCAACTGCTACCTTCTCTTTAGTACACATTTCACAGGTGTAACGAACTGGAGAAACGCCATTATCACCATAACTTTTTTTCCTTGAGGGATTATGATAGGTGACAACAGTTTTTCCTAAGAAGAGTGCCGTATAGCTGTTGGCTGGACTTGTAAGGACCTCGCTAGTGCCATCAAAAAAGGTAACTGTCCGATTCGTTCTTTTTACTGTAAATAGCTGTTCATCGAGAATTGGTTTTAAGGATAATGTCAGAGTTCCATCCTCTAAAGCAAAGGGTCTATGGCCAAAACTCATGATAAGCATCATGTGAAGAACTTCGGAGTTGGTTCCGGTCAAACGAGCCTGCATTCCCCGTCCATGATAGGATGGACGAAGATGCGTGGTCGGTGCTATAAAGGAGACATTCTCAAAGGGAGAACGTCCATAAATAGCGGGGTCTTGATATATGGGAAAACATTTTCGTAGGTTCTCAAAGAATTCATCATAGAGCCCACCCTGAAGTAGTTGTAACAGATACTTATATTGCACATGCATAAAAACCGACTCGTTCTCAAACCACCCTTTGGGCCAACCACCGGTTCTTCCCTGCTCCTTGGGTTCTGTTTCTAAATCTACGGCAATTTTGTATAATCCCAAGGTCTTATCATAGAGTGAACTGTTCTTTACTTTTTTATAAAGGGCTTGTTTTTTATTGATCTCCTTCTCATACTCCATACGAAATACTGACCCTTCTAAAAAGGGAGCAAACTTGTGGCTTTTAAAATCACTCACCTCCACACAGGGCAATCCTTTAGGATTTTTTGCGCCGGTCTTCTTATAGGATGTTGGGTTATGGGTCATAAAGGTTACAGGAAGACCATTCTTTTTATCAAATCCATCTTTAAAGACTTTTTCCAAATGGCTTTTAAATTGAGCAAAGTAGCCAGCAATGTCAGAAAGTGGTACGTTCATCTCTTTCCCACTAACTCCAAAGAGCGTTGCCTCTCGATATTTTTCTTTCTCGTTATTACAAACTTTCCAAAAGACAAGAGAATCATTATGTTCAAAAAACTCCTGAGAAGCTTTTACCACCTGCTCTAAAAAGGTAAACAGCTCAGTATGAACAGAAATGACTTCTTTCTGGTCTATAGTTTGTAAACTATCGATCAATCGTGATAACACAGAATGAAGCTTGTACTGAGCTGGCAGTTCGGCGCCGAAAAGAGAGGGTAATCCATTGACTGAATCGCACCAGCCGGGACGCCCTCCTTCCATATCTATTCCCAAACCAGATGAAGAATGGGTGGCCATCTTTACTGTCAGTAAGGTAAGAATTTTCGAAAGTAAGGTGACTCGGTAGACTCGTCCCACACCATTGTTCTTACGTACCAAGTGAGCATCCTGGGGGCGAAAGGCGATCATGGACGCCTTTTTATTATTTATACCAACAGAGATCAGATGACGAATCCCACCATCCATGTATTCCACATATTTATCAGCCCGTTTTTTTACAAAATGCTCAGTATCAAAATAGGTGTAGGAGCTATCTTCGATAAGCAATGCCTCGCACTCTTCTGGGTAAAGGTCTAAATAGCGAAAGAGTAGATCAAAATTATACATCCAATGATCCGACCAGTATCCTGTATCATGCTCTGCAATATCAATAACCTCTGCAAGAGCTGTTGCACCATTTACCAATTCGTCTAAGGATGCATGGGAAGTAAAGGCCAATCCTTTCAGGAAATTAGCATATTCTCCAGGAGTAAAATCCTTGGAAAGAAATTCCATGAGTTTGTCGTGGACTTCGGGATTAAAGTTTTGAGAAATATAGTTTGTCAACTTTGATTTTGGATTAACCCGAAATGCCTGATTCCCACAAACAAGAGGGTTGAAACCATCCAATTGTATCAGATTAAAAAAATATTTGATATTTGACTCACCCACAGCCAGATTAAGCCAGGAGTCATTGCGCCGATTCTGATTGACATCACGAAATCTACCATTGCCGCAGGAATAGAAGGTTGGCTCTAGAACAAAATTATTGTAGTCTCGCTCTAAATCGCCATGCAAGCGAGAAAAGGCATAGAAGGGGACTTTTCCCTTTTTTGAATCTATAATTACAGGGTAGCCACCGCGTAAAGTATTATCTAAAAAGCTTTGCCGTACATAGGCATTCAGTAGCGGATCACCAGAATGTATATAAAATCCATCCATAAGGCCATTGACCAAGCGTTCGTTTTCCTTCTCTTTTTTATCAAGATAGCCAGGTTTCATAACTCTTTTTTGTATTGATTTTAGCTCTGCTACCCCCTTAGCTGCTCCCCAAACTGACTCAATGGATACTTCGGCACCGGCTTCAATCTGCTGGGACACATAATTAAAAGCACAGGGAGTTTGACAAACGACATCTTGATGATCTTCTAAAGAAAATCGACTATCATCTTCAAATCGATAGGGTCTAGCAAAGTCAAGATACTCATCAAATATGAGCTTGGGATCAACAATCTTTTTTGTAAAACTTTTTGTTCCTTGATAATTAGAGAACCCAATGCAATAATTTCCAAATTCCACAAATTTTGTCTCAGCTTCGTCTGTGGGTACATTGGCAAGAGTAAAGTAGGGTGTATTCTCCTTTAGGTTGTTAATCTCTAAGTATCCATCAGTAATAAAGGGCATGTGCTTTAATAGAAAGTGAATTCGTCCATAGGGAACAACCTTAGGAAGGCCATCAAGAATCTCATAGGATCGCTTTTTATCAGAGAAATTCTTAATGGTCACCCTCCGTACTAAAGCACCAAAATCTTCATTGGGCACGGTAAAATAGACTACTCGTATCGCTAATTGAGCATCCTCATTGATCTCTTCAATAGCAAGGCTTGAGGCTTTCTGAATTAAAGTAGTGTTTCTTTTTTCTGTTCCCTGCAGAGAAAATGGCTCATAGATTGATTCAATCCCTTTACATTTAATAAAGGTTCGAAATCCCTCTTGGAAGATTCGTCTATAATGAAGGTTTGCAGAATCAAACTCAAGAATTGAATGATCCTTGTCTCGAACACCAAAGGTTGCCATACATTGGCCACGATTTACATAATAGGCCCAAATTGGTTTACCCCATTTTCCAGCATAACCGGGCAGAAAATTAGCATAGGGTGTGGCATGATTAAAATTCTCAATTGTAAAAGTGCCATCCTCACCTATGGAATAATGTGCTTTTCTATTCACTAAATAAAATCCTCTTGTTTAGATGTGTGTTACTTTATAAAAAAATAGTTTGGCGTCAAGATTTTGAAAATATGTTTATTTGCAAATACTTATCCATAGAGTTTATATTTCATCTGTTCATAAGGATAGTGTATTGCGAGTACTTTCACAATGAAAATGCAGTATATAAAACCTCAATGGTTTTTCTATTTTGGAAAGGTATCAACCATGAAACATCTCTCTAATTTTATTGTAATCCTGTTATGTTCAGTGATAGTTGTTGTAGGAGAAACTGATTCGACTCAAGAAGAGGAATCAAAATATTTCAAGATTACAACGAATCGACACGATAACTACCTTGGCTTTTGCGGTGGATTAATTACCGGTCATGGATTAGCCTATCGTCGATGGATAAAAGACAAAGTTGGTTTTCAATGTAATATTCTTCCTTGGTACCGGGAAGATAAGTATCCCGATGACGACTTCATTTATAGTGATCGTGATAGTGGCTGGGCTAATGAGGGATATATTAATTATGGTGGAAGTGTTTTAGTCAAATTTGCGGAAATGCGCTATTTGCGTTTTATTGGCTATGTCGGTGCAAACCATACAATAGATGTTGAGAAGGGCGACTATTACATCTCTGACTATCAATTGACCGAACCAAGACATATTGTTGTAGATAAGGTAGAAAACAGCTTAGCCGGTGGTTTAGGAGCTGGAGTCGAGTTTTATGTTTTCCGGTTTGGTTTTAGTGTAAATCTTGGTGTTTATGCTGCCTATAATTTTGAAGATCGTACAAAGGAGATAATGCCCTCAGTTGATGGTGGTGTATTTTTCCGTTTTTAATACCCACCCTTTTTGGTTTAACATCATTTTTTCGTGAACCCATTTATTTTTAAACCTATTAAGGAATTTTATTAATGAAGAACACAGTAAATGCACCAATAGCTCAGCCCTTTAAACTTGTTGATCATATAACCTATGCTGAAGGGTCGGTTATTAGTAAAACACTTTTAGATAAAGGTATTGGAAACATCACGTTATTTTCCTTTGACAAAGGACAGGGACTGAGTGAGCATACTTCACCCTTTGATGCGGTTGTCCACATTTTGGATGGTAAAGCTGAGATTACTATAGATAATGAAAAGCAGATAGTTAGCGCAGGAGAAATGATCGTGATGCCAGCCAATATTCCCCATGCACTTTCTGCAATTGAACCGTATAAAATGCTCCTTATCATGATTCGTAAAAAGGTTGAAAAAGAATCCTAGCTTTCTTGGCTTTATTAGCGTTTTTCCGAGTAAAAAGCCTAGCGGTACCAGGTTAATTCATCATTTCACAAAAGAATATCTTTGTACAATCGGTGTAAAATCAAATTATATTCACTATCTTTATTATGAAGGCCATCATTCTTTTTGAAATTTTAACCGATTTAATAAAAACTCGACACAATAAGGGTGAATGGTGATAATTACTATAATAATCAATATGTTATAGATAGAAATGTATACCAGGAATCCAAAATTAAATATTCAATACTCATTTCTTACAAAGTTCATCATTTTGGTGATATTTTTGTTTATATTAAAATCGAACTTAAATAATACTTAAATTGGAGTTACTTAAAATATGCCACAAAAGTTGATGTTACCTGTATTGATTTGTGTAATAGCTCTTTTTTCAAAAAATATAATTGTTTATTATTCTGATGGAACAATTAAACACTATCCTACTTCGGAAGTAAAAAAAATAACCTTTGATGTCCAGACTGTTGGAATCAATTCAGCTCCAAACAGCCTATCGGGAAAGCTTCATTCCGTTGAATTCCTATCAGTAGGCTCACTCTTTTCAATAACCTATTCACTTTTTCATACCAGTCCTGTTTCAATTGAAGTTTACTCTGTCAAGGGAAGATTGATACAAACCCTTACACAAAAAGTTCAGAAAAATGGACGACATAGGACCACCTGGGATTGTCGAAATACAGAGGGTCAGCGTGTTTCAAAAGGAAACTATCTAATTTATATGAATTTAGATGGCCAATTGATAGCAAAAAGTTTTATCACCTTATAGCTTTGAAAGGAATCATTGTGAGAAAAATTCTACCCTTTCTTTTTTGCCTGGCAATAATAGGTTCAGGTTTCGGTCAAACCATGAAAATTCACCTTAAAAATTCTGTTGACAGTGCGAAACTTGCAGAGATTGATAGCATTACTTTTAGTGAAAAGAATAATCCCTTGCCAACGAAACTGATGGTAGTTTGGTCAAGTGCTGATCCAGATGTTGCCAACAAGGTATGTTTCATGTACACTGATAATGCAAAACGATACAATTGGTTCAATACGATTCGCCTCATAATTTGGGGACCTTCGGCAAAACTGTTGTCCCAAAATAATGGTTTGAAAAGCTCTGTGAGGTCAATGATTCAGCGTGGAGTCATTATCGAAGCGAGCAAGGCTTGCACCGATGCCTACAATGTTACTCAAACCCTTCAAGGCCTTGGGGTAACTATCAAGGATGACATGGGCAAGGCTATGGCAGGTTATATTAAAAGTGATTATGAAATTCTTACCTTTTAAGGAATAATTGTGAAACACATTATACTATCTCTCCTACTTTTCTCTGCACTAACAATCGTACAAGGTCAGTCGTTAAAAATCCATGCAAAGGGTGCTATTGACAGTACTAGTATTGATAGCATACGATCCTTAACCTTTCAGGACATGCCCAAAAGTAAACGAGCAGACAAATTGGCCATTGTTTGGACCAGTGGCGACCCAGAAGTTGCTACCCATGCCTGTTTTATGTTCCTCAATGAGGCAAAAGAGAAGAAATACTTTGATACTGTTGAAATGATAGTCTGGGGACACTCATCAAAGCTGCTCAGTCAAAACAAAGATTTACAGGACCGGGTAAAAGCAATGATGCGAAAGGGAATAATAGTTGAAGCTTGTAAAGCTTGTGCAGACTCCTATGGTGTATCCGGCATTCTTTCTGGATTAGGAATCCCCGTAAAATATATGGGATCCCCCCTATCAAATATGCTTAACGGTGATTGGCATGTCTTCTGTTTTTAACAAGATATATAGTATTGCTTTTAACAGACATTGACATACTTCTCGAAATTTATCCAATCTGCACAAAGGCAGGGTTTAGGTACTGTACCCGGTGAATAAAGCTTTGGCACTTCTTCTGTAAAGGCAGAAGCGAGTTTCTTCCATGACAACTCAGTCTCCTCTGCGCTTACAAAAAGTGTCCGGTCACACTTGAGCGCATCTAAAAGTAGCTTTAAATAAGCATCGGACACCTTCTCAGAAAAGGAGTCACGATAACAGAAATTCATGCTCGTATTCGTGATATCAAAATCCAAACCGGGAATCTTGCTAGCAATATCAACTATAATGCCTTCAGCTGGTTGAATTTTGAAGATAATTCTATTTGGCTCAACCTGATCAGATTTGTTAAAAAGCAACTTTGGTAGTCGTTTAAATCGTAGGCCAATCTCTGTTCCTTTTCGATTAAGTGCTTTCCCAACACGAATATAGATTGGCATGCCACTCCAACGAAAGTTATCGATAAAGAGCTTCATTTCAGCATAGGTTTCGGTTTTCGAATCGATGGCAACACCCTTTTCTTGGGTATACCCTTCATATTGATATTTACAGATGCTATCAAGACGTAACGTCTTTAATACATTTATTTTTTGGGATCGGATCTCTTCTGCGCCAAGATTTACTGGGGGTTCCATAGCAATGAGACATAGCAATTGTACCAGATGATTCTGTACCATGTCTCGAATGATACCGGCCCGATCAAAATATTGGGCACGCTCCTCAATACCAATCTGTTCAAAGGCATTAATCTGGATTGATTCTATATAGCGACTATTCCACACTGGATAAAAAAGTGCGTTGGCAAATCGAAAAACCAAAATATTTTGGACCGCCTCTTTAGCTAGATAATGATCAATTCTATACACCTGCTCTTCTTGAAAATGCTCAGTAAGCTTTTGATTAAGCCCCTTTGCGGAATCAAAGTCATATCCAAAGGGTTTTTCTATAATAATGGTCGTGTCATTGGTAAGCCCCTCATCTGCCAGCTTTTTTGCAGTATTAGCATAAGCATGGGGTGGTATGGCAAAAAAGACAATAATGTGCTTAAAGCTGCCTAAACTTTTTACTCTATTTTTTAAACCAATTATTCCTTGGTGATAATAGAGTCTTGATAAAAATTCCGATGAACCCTCTGCGCGCGTTCGAAACTCCTCATCAGTAAAGGCTGATCGCCCAGACCCAAGAACGATAGAGGAGTCATCAAGTTCACCACGGGTATACAATGCAGCCAGAGCGGGAAGAAGCTTCCTTTTTGCAAGATCTCCAGAGGCACCAAGTATAACTATGGCTGTATGTGCTGTAGATTCTCTTCGTGCTTTCATTAAATTGATCTCCTACTGAGCTTAATCAGCGGTTGAGTCTTTAAAGAATATTGTAAGATACCATGCCTATTCATCCTCTTCTTTTTGCATCCAATTGATATGAAAAAATTCACCTCGTGGCTTATCAACACGCTCAAAGGTATGAGCACCAAAATAGTCCCGTTGTGCCTGCAAAAGATTTGCTGGCAAATATTCCGATCGATATCCATCATAAAAGGCCAATCCCGATGAGAGTGCGGGTATTGGAATTCCATTTTCAACCGAAGCAGAAATTACTCTTCGCCATGCACTGTGATTGTTGGTAATCACCTCTTTGAAATAGTCATCCAAAAGGAGAGATCGAAGGTGAGGTTCGCGGTCATAGGCCTCTTTAATCTTGTTAAGGAAGGTACTACGAATAATGCATCCTTCACGCCACAATAGAGCGATTGTTCCAAAGTCAACGTGCCAATCATACTCCTTTGAAGCCAATTGTAAAAGCATGAATCCCTGCGCGTAGGAAACCAATTTTGCTGCTAACAAGGCCCTCCCAATGTCAGAAATAAATTCTTCCTTCTTGACAACAGGTGCGACATCTGGTCCTGTCAGCACTTTTGATGCAACCACCCGGTCATCTTTAAAGGAAGATAATGACCGGGCATACACAGCTTCAGCAATGAGAGTCACTGGCACACCAAGATCTAAAGAGCTTATACCAGTCCATTTGCCAGTCCCCTTTTGTCCGGTAATATCAAGAATTTTATCAATCATTGGTGTTCCATCATCATCTTTAAAAAGTAACACTTTAGCAGTTATTTCTACCAAATAGCTTTTTAACTCTCCCCGGTTCCATACTGCAAACACGTCACCAATTTCTGAAGGCGACATGCCTAAAAGGCTTTTCATAAGATGATAGGCCTCGCCAATAAGCTGCATATCACCATACTCAATGCCATTATGTACCATCTTTACAAAGTGACCAGATCCGCTCTCTCCTACCCATTCACAACAGGGTGTGTTATCTGTGGTTTTGGCACTAATTTTTTGGTAAATTTCTTTGATGCATGGCCAGGCTTCCCTATTTCCTCCGGGCATAATCGATGGTCCCTTGCGTGCTCCCTCTTCACCACCGGATATTCCCATTCCGACGAATTTTATTCCTCTTTCTTTTAAATAGCTTTCGCGACGAATGGTGTCATTAAAATTTGCATTACCACCATCAATGATAATGTCACCGTCACTTAAAAGTGGTAAGAGCTTTTCTACATACTCATCGACAACCGGCCCAGCTTTTACCATAAACATGATAATCCGTGGGCTCTTAAGTTTAGATACCAGCTCTTCTAAAGAGTATACTCCGATGATTGAATCTCGTTGTGCTGCAGGTCCCTGCAAAAAGTCATCGATCTTTGATGTTGTTCGGTTGTGGGCTAAAACCGTAAAACCCGTATCGCTCATATTCAATATGAGATTTTGTCCCATTACAGCAAGACCAATAACAGCAAGATCTGCGTTGTCAGGCATATACGCTCCTCTTAAACAGACGATTTATGTATTGAATTATAGGCATTCCTGTCATTTATTACAGTAATAGCAAATATAATTACCTAACATGTCCACTTCAATAAAATCTACATTTCTATCTTTATTTCCTTCTTTTCTATGGTAGCATGTGAAAAATCCCTAATCATACATTTACAAAAAGTCATTACATTATATAATTTCTCTTTGTTACACTTTTGTTTTCCTCTTATAAGAAAATGATTACCATGCAAACAATCAATTTTAACCGCAATTCCAGTGCCACTGTGCATACTTTTGATACTGTTGAATCGGTTGCTAAAGACACAGCATCATTAATAGCTGATGGAACTATTGCAATCTCCGGTGGTTCAACCTATGCTTCAGTTTGCACCTATTGGAGTAAACAGGAAATAACCTTTAACGCTCCCCTTTTTTTCCCTGTCGATGAACGAGTTGTTCCCTTTGCTGATTCAGAAAGTAACTGGGGGATGATTTATAAATCCTTTTTAAAACCCAAGGGATTTAATAAGCAAAAAGAACATCATGTAAGTTCTGTTGATGATTATAAGCAACTACTCATGAAGACTTTCAATTCAGAGATACCAGTTTTTGATACTATCTTTCTCGGTGTTGGCAATGATGGTCATACAGCAAGTCTCTTTCCCGGTGGTAACTATCTTACAGACACACAATCAATTGTTCTTGCTACCACAAGCCCTAAGTCACCACAAAAAAGAATCACCCTCAGTCCCACAGTAATTGCTCAGGCAAAAAAGTGTGTTGTCATTATTGCTGGTGAAAAAAAAAGAACAATTGTTAAAGGACTTTTTAATAAAATCGCATCCCTCCCCATTGTATCAATCCTCTCTCTACGAAACCAATCAGACATCTATATCCACAAAGAATTAATACACTGATTTTCAATACTCCATCTAGATTTCATCATGACCTAAAGGCCATGCCACCCAGAGGTAGTTTAATTTAGGTGCAATCTTATTTGCTTTTGGGTTAGGGATGTGCAAGGTGCAAAGCAGTGTTTTTGCGTAGCAAAAATACCGGAGCGAACGCGGAGCCTGGAGCAGCCCGACCCGAATGAAATGAGGGGAACCGCCAAAAACATAGTAACTAACTCTTTAGACTTAAAGTCACTCTACTATCAATTCAAATTTTTTATAAATGAACGCTTTAACAGCAGCATGATTCACTGTGCCCATGTGCTCATTCCAACTGGGGTCTTTTGCAAAGAGTGGTAGTATTTCCTCTTCACTTGGATCGAGTACACCGATCTTCAAGGGAGTCTTTTCATTATTCCAATTGACAAAAAGATCATAGGGAAGGTTTTGGTATTTGAGCGGCACTAAACACACTGCGATCTCTCGAAAGTTGCCAAAGGCATTGGCGATCTCTTTGTTTTGGACCTTAGAAACAGTGGAGAAGACCTTGTTTGCTTTAATAGTTTGTTCGCCCTGTTTAAAATATACTTTACTAATTGGCAATTCCCGTTTATTGCGAGAAATTGCTGCAATCAGTAATACCGAGTTTTTGTCAAATTTAAAGTATTCCTCAATTGAACGGGGCACACAGTTTTCAAAAATCGCGTATTGATCCTTTTTCATTTTTCCCATGGCAAAGGTTTCATCCACAATTTTTTGCATTATATCAACGACCTCAATGGGATCATCGGAGGACTCCTCGATCTTTACATACACGCCATTCTTTGTGTCCTTCAAGAGGGAGAGGTCCTTAACCGGCGAGACAATCCTAATACTATTCACCCGGTTTTGATTTATACCAACAGAGACATTGGAATTGTCAAAAAGGAGCAGTTTGCTTGAAACATCAACTAACTCTTTGACAGAAGAGGGATTGCCCAGCATTAAGTAGACACTATCTTCCTGGGTACCTAAATGAATTGAACTGAATCCCTTAAGTTGTACCCCCTCTTTTCCAGTTATCTGAATTGCCCAGATACTGGAGGTATCCTGAGGATATACTTCGATGGTGATATATGCTTTTTTCTCTTTGTCAACCCAGAACGAGTAAAGCATACCACCACCGGGTAGCATCTTTATATCAGTAGGCTTTCCATACTTTTTAAAAACTCTTTTTTTGTTTTCACCGATTCTTAAATCATGCAACTCAATATAGGAAAAGTCTGCCAGGATTGTACCACCCAGGGCAATTAATAAAAAAACAACTATTTTTGTAAATACCCGTATCATAGGATATTACTTTCTTTGGGGCAACCTCTAATAATTAATTTTATACTGCGGCTGGCTGCAAAACACTTTGGATTACGTTACATTCAATCAACGAATCACAGTGGGTTCGCCTCTTTCATGTGCCTCTACCAAAGGTTTTTCGCTCAGCCTCAAAAGAAAACTGAGTTATAAGAGGTCACCTTAACAGACAAAATTCCCTTCAAACAACATCTGTAGGATACAATGGGCTGTATAATTTCTCATATAAGAAAGCAACTTCCCCCCGTATCTATTCAATACTAATATAATATAGAGGCCTCTCGATTCATAATATCTTGTTGATTATTTTAGGATTAACCAAACAAAGATAAACAAAATTATGGATATACTATATTAAAGATGCTGATCAATCTCCTCTGAATAATCCTGGATTGAATAGTCGATCTCATCCATGATGTTTACCAGGTCATTCAACTCGATCACCACACTCCGCTCATCAAAAAAGAGATTACCATCCCGTTGCATAGTCCAATGGCCATCATTGTTTTGCAAAAGCTCTATGGTCTTTTTGCATATCTCACCCATGGCCATATGCTGTTCGTATAGTTTAAGTGGCGCTGAGCCAATCTCCAGGTAAAACTTACGAAACTCCTTAAGAAAATCTGTTTTCTGATATTCAAAAACATCGCAAGTATTAACCTCATCACTGATCAGAATAAAAAGCTCTGAGTAGGCCTCTTTTATTTTTCTACTTGCAGCAACGTACAGGTCGCATAAAGTCAATTGCCACACATAATCCTTATTTCTATGAATATATCTGTGGGCTAAAAATCGCTCCCCATTGACAAGATTCATGATAGCTTCAAACTGCCTAAGAGGTCGACGAATCGTCTCAACACCCTCCCGGGCCAATGTTATTAAGCGCTCTTCAGCATTGCGCATCAACACATACCGATCAAAGGTCGTGTAGATTTGCTCCATCCGAAGATCAACATAATCGGAAAGACTCCTGTCTCGCTCAACCTGTGAGGCAAGGGAACTCTTTATCCTCTCTTCAACCGCTTCAAAAGACTCTTGACCATATCCTGCTAGGATGCATAACAATAAAACATAGAAGCAAACATTTCGCATCTCCAACAAACCCCCTTTGTCACGCCCTCATCTCAAAGTAAAACAACATTATTACTGCGCTCTTTAAAGATATATCACAGATCGAAATTTGTATAGCTGAATTTTAAGGATTTCTGAATATTTTTATAAGATTTTATTATATAACAAAATTTCTGATTTTTAACATTTGCTGAGAAATATGCAAGTGTTTAATGCTATTAAACGCTTATTTCAAAATCGATTGATTTACAAAATTTAAAAAGCATATTTTGAAATATATCTATGCGCCAGGTAGCTTTTAGACTATTGTAATGCTTTTGGCCCAGTATTATTTGTCTTTGAGCTATCTGGCTATTTTTTTTGATTAGATTTTAAAACTCATACTTAACAGATAAAGCATATTCTGTTCCACCACGACGAGTTTTATCAACTCCTTCATCAGGCCCAGAGCCACTTCCCCACTTAGTACCCCTCTTTTTCCAAATTGGAATCTGTTGTATAAGGGTTATAGCTCCTCGAACTTTTTTTATCTGTTTAGAGAAGTTAAGGTGCACTCCTCCATTCCACCCTTCAAAGTCAAAAAGTGTTATCAGCGTATCATTAACATATACTGGAATCCAAACAACTATCTTTTTATCCTCTCGAATAAAAGAGCTCATACCAAAGGTACGAGAAAAAGAGAGCCCACAATCAAGTTCACTCGTTTTACCAATGGAAAACTTCTTTTCACAAAACAGACCACTCTCAAAATAATCTAATTGGAAATCTTGAAAACGATATCCCCCAGGATTAAGTATTGTCCAGGATGAGAAAGGAGCATCTTTAAAATAGCCATAGCCCTCTGTAAAGCCCTGTAAGTATTCATAAAAAACACCGGTGGTTATCTGCCCGGGAAGTACCAGAGCAATTTGGCCGAAAAGTTTTTTCAACACAATATCATTTTGGTTTAAATAGGCAAAGGAGCCACTATACCCTTCAATGTAGCCGCCTGTATAGGTTCCTAAGAACTCTCCTTCAATACGTGGTGTGTTATTACCTATTGCCCCGTTAATAGTAAGTTCTCGGGTAACAAATTCACTCATCATAGGAAGTGCATTGGCACTTGATACAATGGTATCAGTGATATACTCTCTTCTTGATAGGGAAATGCTTACCCTTGATTTTGGCCACTGGGCTTTGCATTGTACTGCATAGGACCGGGTTGCGGCAGCTAGTGGGAAGGATTTAAAATTCCCATTTGAGAACAGTTTGTACACCGGTGGTGTGGCATGGTTTAAATATCGGGACACACTTCCCTGCAATGAGTATCCCTTTAGGTGTGCACTTAGAAATAGCTCATAATCTATAGAGAGGTCCTTAACAATCGAAGAAGCAATTTGTTCCGCTGCATTATCTTGATTTGAGTTATTGTTAATAATATCATCGGACGATTTACCTAAATAAAAGCCACTCGACAGGTGCTTCTTCTGCGTCCATGCTGCAATTCCAAAATGGGTACAATTTTGCTTCCCTGAAACAGCCCCCTTTTCTGCTGTATCAATCCATGCTCCGTACAAGCCACTGATTGACAAAAACGCAGTTATTCCTCCAAGGGGACGCAAAAGAGTTGCCTTGGTATGACTTTTCCAGACTTCACCAATTATCTTTTTTTTGGTTTGACCGTTTTTCTTAGTTTTTTGATGGATTACATCATCGTAGGTAAAGGCAGTTTCAACCCATGAGGCATGAGTTGAATCGGAGAGCTTTTGAAAATGATAGGATGGTTTCTTAATAAACAGATCAAGATATCGGGAGAAAAGGTAGTCTGAGGCTGCACAGGCCTGGCAACCCCAAACTACTATACAAATAAAGCCGAGGAAACCAGGCCCCGGCTTTATCACCGTGTTCAATGATGCAAATTGATCTACTGATAAATTAAATCGAGCCATTTCTGCCTTGTCATGCCAACAAAGATACCATTGAATGTGTAGTCAGAAAAATAGGGTAAAAATGTCTGCGCGTCAATAAGATCTGGAATATCTTCAAATGGTATGATGGTACCAGCCGCATTAGTTATATCAAGAGGGATAGCAACTATATTGGAATCAATATTCTTAAGGGCTCTGACCGCGGTATTCATATATACTCGATATTCCCATCCCATATCAACAATCGAGTCGATCTTACTTGAATCAAAGGCAATAATATTAACTTCATCATCATATTTATACATGTTGAAATAGGTTGTGTCAAAGAGCGGCTCAAAGGGCCCATCATCCACAAAGGCCTGCACTCTACTTGCTGGTGCGCGCCATTTATGTAAGGGAAGAAAAGTCTTGAGGTCCTGTACTGGAGCAGTAAAGAATTTCGATAGATCAATGGTAATATTGACTGTAACACTATCAATGGTTTCATTAATGGTATAGGGACCACTCAGCACAGTCTTTACAAAGGCCATAAAGGTTTCCGGAGTTTGAAAATTATTGGCCAATGTTTCAGAAAAACCTTCATTGAGCATCTCCTGGCGAAGGTCAGCCATCTCACCGGTTATATCATCAATCTCGACTTTGGGAATGACATCGTTATTCTGATTATCATTCTCATTCCGTATATAGGTAATACCTGATTTAATAAGATCCGGTACCGCAAGATAATCACTGTGCGCTTTTGCATGATTCGTATTTTTTATCTTCATAAACGCAGAACGGTCACTCATGTTGTATTTAGCCACATCACACATAAAGAGCATGAGCTCAGTTTCATCGCGCACACTTGTTTTCGTAATGGTGTCACCAACCAGTGTGTAATAATTTTTTACGGTATCCTTATCAACCAACTCTTCTATTTTATCAATCCAGGAATAACTTTGATCAGGTGCAGAGGTAAACACATCCATATCATAGGTACAGAGCATGAGTAATTGAGCGCGGAGCAAACGTATGCCAGCGTCAACAATATATACATCACCCAGATCAACCTCGACCTCTTCTCCTTCAATGGTAAATATCAGTTGCATAGTGTCAATCGCTTCAAGTCTTCCGAAGGCAGCTATAACACTATCAATTACAGGGATGATCTCGTTCTGCGCAATTCCCTGTAAAAAGGATATGGTTAAAAAACGGGGAAAAGAGGGATCAACATACTGAGAGGCAATAATTTCTGGAGTACGCGCAGCAAGGGCCACACCGAGGCCATTAACCCCATGTTTATCTAAGGCGTTGCGCATGAGATGTGACTCTTTTTTTGAACCTAATAACCGTGAAGAGAGAAAACCATTTACAAAAGGTACTCCACGTTTTTTTGAAAGATTTGGTTCGTACTTTTCCAAACTATTAAAATAGGCATCTAAGGAGTCGGCAAGCATTTTTAACTTGGCGCTCTTATTGAGTGCCAATACAGAAGCAACAATATAGCCAGTGTTCACCTTGATGTGGTTTGGCTTTGAGGTTAAAAATGATTTAAATCCATCGCGAATTGTGGCAAACTCCAAGGCGTAAAAATCATCATAATCCTCAATATCCTCTAAGCTGTCCACCTTTGTTACCAAAACAGCAAAGAGCGAATCAACACTTTTGTCCGTAATAGGATTCACTGGATCATCATTGGTAGAGGGATTGTTAAAGCAGGATAACACAGCAAATATGCCAAGCGCAACAAAAAGGAAAAGTGTAATTCGTTTAATCATATGGCCTCCTATGAGGGTGTGTAATAGTGATGATATATTAATAACTCGAAAATACATTCAAAAGCATTGTTTGCATATTATACTAATCAATATGGAATTTAGGCAATGATTATTTTATTGATGTTAAAGACAAAATAGTATTCAGAAAACACAGGCTATTAATGTTTGATTTTATCATTGTTGGTGCTGGAATCATTGGCTGCTCTACTGCATATCACCTTACCCGATTAGAACCAAATTGTCGGGTTTTGCTGATTGATCAATATAGTGATGCAGGAAAGGGTAATACTGGAAAAAGTGCAGCCATGTTTCGCAATATCTTTTCCTCTAAAACAAGCCAGGCATTGGCCAATTCCTCAATCGCCTTTTACGGCTCCCTTGCAAAGGAATTTCACTTCACACCACATGGCTATCTTTGGCTTTTCTCTAAAGATAATTGGCCAAGGGCAAAAGATTTTTTAAATAATCCCTATGCACATAATGCTGGAATCTCTTCATTAAGCTTAAATAAAATTCAATCATTGATACAAATAAATAGTACCTCTTCCAATGAATTCCCTGGTATCTACAAAGGACTATTTGGTTCACAGTGTGGTTCCCTTTCTGCAAATGCGCTGGTCCGATATTATTTAAATGCCTTTTTGCAACAGGGTGGCGAGTTTCTGGGGAATACAAATATTAAGACTCTGACCTTTTCCAATAAAAGGGAATATTTTCCTCCCTGGTCACCTATGTCATTACATTATATCATCTCGTCAACAGGAAAAAAGCTTTCCGCAGGGCAATTTTGCTTTGCTACTGGCGCTTGGACAGCAGAACTCTTCATTCCCTTGGGTATCAATCCCGGTGTCCTCCCCAAAAAGAGGCAACTTTTTGCGATTAAAACATCACGTCCCTCTTTTTTCCCCCAATCTCTATCAAAAAATACACCAGCAATAATTTTTCCCAAAGGCGGCATATATATAAAACCGTCAAAGAATCCAGCAATTCTCACCCTTGGTTGTTCCGATACTCTTGGTAACCCCTTTATCCGTGCAGAAGAGTCACCACAGGCAGACCAAGGATATTATAATACCATTATACAACCTCCTTTAAATCATTACTTTCCAATGCTTCCCCCCTACTCTGTTACAACTGCATGGGCTGGTTATTACAGTTATTACACACCCGATAATAATCCAGTAATCGACTCAGTACATAATTGTACCTGGGTAAGTGGTACCAGTGGGAGTGGTATTATGAAGGCCGATGCTATTGGACGGATTACTGCAGCAAAACTATTAGGAAGAAAACGCGCTACCCTTTTTTCTGGTCAACAATTCACTGTTGCAAACCTTTCACTTTCTCATAGAAATGTTGATAAGGAAGAATTGGTGTTATGAGCAAGAGTACGCTTTATCTCATCCGTCATGCCCGTCCAGCTTTTTGGCATAACTTCCGCTTTGGACAGATTCTTACTTCAAAGGAATGCACAGCTCTTTCCAAGGAATATGACAACAGTACCATTGCAATAAAGACACTTCCCAACAATCAAATCTTTGATCAAATTCGAATGTGTTCTAAACTTTATACCAGCACACTTACTCGTGCTGTTGACACAGGGGCACTCTTTAATCATCCCAATACAGAGGCATTGTCTATTTTTAACGAAGCTGAAATTCCAAATAACAACAACGAAAACCTGAAACTCCCCCTTTTTGCGTGGCTCTTTATTCGTCGATTTAAATGGTTTTTAGGAAGTGAAAAGAATTGTGAGAGTTTTACGGATTTCAAAGTGCGGATGGAACAGGCTGCTCGCTTTTTAACGGAAGAGATTCAAACACATACAAGCATTGCCGTTGTTGCCCATGGCTTCACCAATCGTTTTCTCTCAGCGTATCTTAAAAAATGCAACTGGACTATGATCGGGTTGCAGAGAAAGGCATTTTTGGGAGTGACTCGGTTTGTGTATACAGAGCAATAAAAATAAATTGAAACTCACTCAATAATCTTTCTAGTTTGGTACTGTAAATCTTTTTTAGGTTCTTTACTCTTTATAATTTTCCTACGACCGGCATTATCAAAAACGCCTTTTATTAAAGCAAAAATTCCCACAATTAGTAATATTATTGGATAAAAGAATAATCGGTCAGCAGCAAGCCCAACAACTAACCATATTATGGCCAGAGCAATAATTCCTAAGCCACCAATAATACCGGTTTTACTTAGGTTTTTCTCAAAGGCAAACTCACTATTGTTTTCATACTGTTCAACGGCAATTTGATCTTCTATTTCCTGCTTCTCTTCATAGGCCTGTTTATCAAAAAAATACCCACAGGAGCAGGTTATTCTATCAGAAGGATTTGTCTTTCCACAGAATGGACAGTCAACAAAAGCGCTTTTAGTTTCTTCCATAAATGTTCTCCTTTATTATAAATATATGCAAAGATAAAGGGGCGTTTACACTAGGCATATTTCAATTTTCTACAAATTATATGCGGTCATCCATAGATTTCCTTGAATTGATCATTTTCAATAGAGCCAATCTATATCGTTATCTTTTTCAGGAGTAACCATTCACATATTTTATTCATTGTCAATATCAGGAAATAATCTTGTTTGCTCATGCATTTCTTTCTTTTCAACTGATTTCCTTGGAGTTTTAGTTAAATAGAATTTAAGAGGTATGACATATAATTCGATAAAGGATTGACCAAATGCATTCCAGAATACCTTTCCATTGGAATAGTATATTTCAACAGCAAAGAGAGATTGATACGAGGATATGATAAATGTAATGACTGAGAGCCCCCCATTTAAGTATTCATGCTTTTCTGTTCCAGGTATTAAGAAAATCAAAAAGAGTAAAAATTGAACGATAACCACATAAAATATCCAAATAGTTAATGTAAATATTGTCCGATAAACTCTTTTTATCATTTTGGTTCTCCCTCTCAATTGACATTATCAAGTTAGGGATTAATTGAATTCACTCATTAAAAATAAAATAGATTAGAGCTATCAAAAAAGGAAACAGAACCTCCAATTAAACATAGTATCAAACCATATTCCTTTACGATAAAAATAGGTCCAAAAATAAGACCACCTTTTTAAAGGCTCTTTAACTATTTAAATTTCACACACTCATCCTGACATTATTTTAATTTATACCGCTTCTCAATAATTATGTCCTATGTTGTGTTGCGGCATAACTGTTTCTATAAGAGTTTTGTCAAAAACCATGGGACAAAACTTTTGAGAAACAGTATATTATTAGATACAAATCATTCACATTCGCAAAAGGATTCAATTATGAGTTCTAATGGTTTCCAGCACCTCGCCTTTTTAATTCTATTGGTAGTTCAAATATGCTTTTCCAACGCTTTCTTTGTCCCTGATGAATTACAGAAAAAGACCTCTCTTGGTGTAACCGTAGATCAGTTTTACTTTCACGATCATTCTCATCACACCTATATCCCAGCGAATGCTCCAAACAAAAACTTAAAAGAGCATGGGTATACTTATTTATTTGAATTAGAGGGTACTCTTGTTCAAAAAAATCCTAGGGGGCACTTTAAATTCTTTTCTGGATTGACAACCGGTTTTGGAACTGGAAACTATAAAGATATTGAGGAAGAGGGCAATGTATACTTTGTGAGCTCTCCCAGGGAACATCCCAATTTCCTCTTTAATAGTGATTTTCAGATTGGACTAACCTCTACGGTAGATCACTTTTTTCTATCGCTTTTCTCAGGACTGGAGTATGATTTCAAACGAATCGAGCACTCCTTTACCAATGAGATTTACCAGTTTAAGGATGCTGTCTATACCATGATAGATCTCCCCTTGGGCATCCAATTTGATTATGCTGTTCATCAAAATCTTGTGATTGGTGTCTCCTTTATCAATAAATTCATGCTCTATGGAAAATCAGAGAGTACTGAGCGACATAAGTCACCATTTTTGTCTACTGGTGAAAAGGATTTAGCCTTTCCCGAAACCAGATTGGTTAATAAATACGGTTTTGGCGTTAAGCTTCCTATCCAAGTTAAATTAGGCGAAACATTACGCTTAAGACTTACTCCCTGGTTTGATTATCGCCCCTTTGAAGAGGATACCTATGAATTAGCAGTGCTACATATGGGACAATATATCATCGATAATATTGGTTCCGTGGATTCAAAGCAGTATCAAATAGGATTATCACTTTCGACTATGTTTTTTCGGAAAGTTAAAGACAAGGTAGACATTTCGAACAAATCAATTGGGCTCAAACATCAATGAATAAAAAATCACTTTTTCTTTTCGTAATTATACTAGTAACTCAAATCAATCCAACATTTGCTAAAAAAGATAACAAGCTACTTTCTATTGGAAAGAAAAGCTATCTAGGTTTTCATCTAGATCAATTCTATCATCATAAAGTATCTAAACATTCTAAAAGGGACCATATATTTAATAAAGAAAGAATTTACAAAGAGCATGGATATACTGGATTTATTGCATTAGAGGGAAAATTAATCCCCACTAAACCACAACAACTGTTCTCCTTTTATACTGGTATAACATCAGGAATTGGATTTGCAAATTATAAAGATATTTACGAGCAATATGATTATATCCAGATTAATAAATTTGATGGACATCCGAACTTTTTTTTTACTGGAGAGTATGAGGCTGGTTTACTTATTCAATTACAAAGAAACACCTTCTCCTTTTCTTCAGGTGTTGCCTATGAGTTTAACAAAACATCAAACGACTTCGAAGGTGCAATAACACATTACCAAGATTACCAATACAATCTTTTTGACATTCCTTTTGCAATCCAATGGGATTGTACAATTGGTAATCGACTAATACTTGGAGTCTCATTTATTAACCGGTTCATGGTGTATGGTAATACAGGAAGCTATATCAATTTTGAACAGCCTTTAAATTCCGACGGCTTAACTAAAATAGAATTGCCGAAAACAGATCTTACCAATAAATATGGGCTTTCTGTTGAGTTACCTATTCAGATAGCCCTTAATAAAGTCATTAAAGTAAAATTCACACCATGGTTTAAGTATCGTCCCTTCAATGAAATCGATCATTTTGTTACATTAGGACATTTGGGTACCTACGAAATATCAAGATATGGCTTTTTATATAGGAAATCATATCAAACAGGTATGGTTCTTTCGACTCTTTTTTGTAAAAGATAGCTGTACATAAAAAAAATGCCACAAACAAATGTGGCACTTTTAAGAAGATGCACCCAAATAAAGAAGTTATAAATCATCGTTTTGGGATGACTCCGTCTCCTCTACTTGTTCATTTTCCTCACGAGTTTCTCGCGCTTTAGCCCGTGTGTTGAGTTCAACAATGATCATATTCAACTCTTCAACAAGGGGTTCATAGGTTTCTGGCGATTGCTCAGCAAGGAAATTAATATTGATTAACAGTAATCGAAGGTAGCCAGCCAAGGCTTGCTGCGATTGACGTAATTGTGGATAATCGCGGTTTGCCTCAGTATTGACCTTTTCCTCATAAAGCGCTTCAAATCCCCTTTGTGAAGCCTTAAGCTCGGCAAAGTATTGGGTTGCTTCTAAAGTTGCAAGCGCATCTGTTGCATCTTGCTCTTCCAAACGATTGATGAGCGCATTGAGCTGGGCTGTTTCATTGGCATAGCCTAACCGGTGAAGGTTCTTTCCAGTTTCTTCAAATATGCCATAGAGAATAATTGCAGCACCATGCTTTGTTGGGTCCTCATCTATTTTGGTTGAGGCAGCAATAAAGTCCCGCAAAAGAATAAAACGGGCATCACGATTACTATCCTTGCTGGCAAGTGCTGGAGTAAATTCACTTGCCCGCTGACGTGATAGCCCATCCTCTATTCCTTCTAATACAGGCTCAATTGCAGCAATGATACTGGAAACGGTTTCATTTCCAGCAAAGGTTTCAGAGACAAGCGAAATAATCCGCTTGGCTCCGGTGTACAGTTCCTGAATCGACAATATGTAGCTCATCAAATGGATTATTATGGATTTCATAATAGATCCTTTCTTTTAAAGAAAACATTCAATTAATCTTTAACAACTATTGGTACTTTTTTTGATGCATCTTCTCGGATCTCTACATGTAATGAACCGAATCTATAGGGAATACGGTGGGGGATTTCTTTTATTGTTATTATTTTTATTTTTTTGTTTTTTTTGGTAGGGGCTCTCCGCCCCTAAAACCCGGCAAGGAAAATACTTTTTATATCCCCTACATGCCTTCGGCATATCCCCATGGGAAAAACAATATAGATTGTATCTTTTTGTATCGAAATCGTAAAAACAGGTTTATTTGATTAGAATTCGTTTGTTAAGCTGCAAATATTGGAATTTATGACTTACAATTGCGAGGGATGTTGCAGATTCTAGAATGGACTCCTTCATTTTGAGAGAGAGAATGCACCTTCTGGTAGGTACCCCCCCATTCTGTGAGAGGCAATACAATTCCTGACACATACTCCTGCAACCTGCGAGAGATATTGCAAATTCTGAAACGTGCTCCTGCAATCTGCGAGAGATAATGCAAGCTCTAACATTTGCTCCTGCAAATTGCAGGAGATACTGCAAATTCTGCAATATTCCATACAAATGCGCTGACACAACTGCAATAAAAAACAAATACTTACGCAGCTTGCTAGAACACATGCAGCAACAAGCATTAGCGCAAACAGGTTGGTGGGAGCAAATGCAAATTCTGCAGAAGCTTTCGCAATATTGATTGTACAACTGCAGAAGTTGTCACAGCTCTCGCAGGTAATTTTGTACAAAAACATTTTCTGCATATTCTCTCGCAGATATGAATGTATTAGTGCAAAATCTACAGTTGAGCAAACAGAATTGAATGTAAAGGTGCAGATTCTAAAATTTGCTCATTAAGGGTGTATTGTTGAAATGCAGGTATGGGAATTCAATCAACAAAGGGGAATGTATTATTGTAAATTCTGCATTTTGTGAAACAGGTTGAGATGGATAAATGCAAAATTGGGATTTTATTGGATTGATTGGGGTGAGGTTATTTGTCATTTGGAATTGATTATCACAAAATTATTTGATAAACAGGTTTTAGTGAAATCAGGCCTGAAAGGCCTAAACATACCAGCCCAGGGTAAACGAAGTGCAGCCCTGGGTTAACAAGCAACCACAAACAAAAATCAGCCTGTTAGGCAGACACTATAAATCCGTACAATTCCCTAATACCTTATTTGTTGCATAACGTAATTTACATACTACGAGTTTATAGTTTATACATTTGCTAACACTTTTTTAGCTGCAAAAGGACATATTCCAAAGATTTTAATATTCCGATTAAACCCGGAGGTGTATCATCGATTTTAAAGATAGAACACTTGGATTATTTAGAGTCTTAGATCCCATTTTCCAGGGAGATGAGTTATTTGATTCAAATAAGCTTGAAGTGAAAGTCCATTCATTATTAAAAAAAGGAGTTAGAAATTTCGCCATCAATCTAAAAGAAGTAGATTATATTTATTCAGACACAATTAATAAGTTTATCAATTTAAATCATCAAATTCTCAAGGTATATGGCAGACTAGCTCTTCTTTCTCCTGGTGAAGAAGTTGGGTTAATTTTAAAGCGAGCGGGAATTGAAAATTTTGTAAAAATTTATCCATCAGAAGAGGAGTTATTACGAGCCTCTGAGGAAATTGTTCAACAAACAGCAGCAATTGGAAATAATGAAAACGGCACAATAAATTTAGATCCCAACCCACCAGTCTCCGAGTTTGAAGATTTTCGGGAGGAAATCGGAAAAGCATTTGAAAGTCCTGGTACAACAAAAGGTTTTAGTCAACCAAGCACCCCTGGTACTTTTGAACCAAAATCCTTTCCTTCACCTGCGCAAGAGAGTATAAAGGAACAAAACCAAATATCCGGTCATTTACATATCGACAAGGTTACATCTGAAGATTTGTTAGGGTATGATTTATATGCACATACTATTTATCGTTTTCTTGTGCACCCACAAACAAAAACGCCCTTAACCATAAGTATCCAGGCTCCCTGGGGTGGCGGCAAAAGTTCACTGATGCATATGATACAGAAAAAAATCGATTCC
This sequence comes from Chitinivibrionales bacterium, assembly GCA_028278335.1. Classification (GTDB taxonomy): domain Bacteria; phylum Fibrobacterota; class Chitinivibrionia; order Chitinivibrionales; family JANQEN01; genus JANQEN01. Next base: position 50,887 of record JANQEN010000020.1, read on the forward strand.
TTTAAAAATGAAAACAGTAAAAAAAATGAACCTGGATTAAGTTTAAAAGGCCAACGTAAGTTTGTGAATGAATATATACATGGTGGTTCTTATGTACCAAAACTAGAGAGTTTATCAAAAAGAGAATCAAAAATATGTACAATTTGGTTTAATCCATGGAAATATCAAAGCAAGGAACAAATTTGGGCAGGATTGGTAAACTCTATTGTGGAAGGATATGCTAAAAAGCTGACTCGCATTGAGGAAGAGAAGTTTTATCTCTATTTACATTTAAAAAGATTGGATCTTCATCGTCTTAGAAAGATGGTTTATAACCAAGCCATTCATACCTTCATCAAATTAATAAAAAAAGGGGGTTGGTTTCTTCTTGCACTTGCTACTTCCTTGTTTGCCTTGCTTTATTTGTCAATAGAGAATATAGTACCATTGAAAATTGCTCTCCCATCAGGTGTCTCTATTTCGCTTCTTTATTTAATCCTGAATTACGTAAAGAAATCAAGAAAATCAAATCAGTCGAACTCATTTTCCAACTTTATCAAAGCCCCTGATTATAGCAAAAAGGAGGGGTTTATTGCTGAAGCTGAAAAGGATGTCGATGAAATCATTGAAACAATTGAAGCCGATAAAATTCTCATTTTCATTGATGATTTAGACCGTTGCTCTCCGGAAAATGTATCTGAAGTATTTGAAGCATTAAACCTTTTTCTAGCAGGAGAGATGGACAAATGCATGTTTATCATTGGAATGGATTCAGAAATTGTGGCAGCTTCTCTATTGGTTGCCCACGAAAAAATAATTGACAAGTTGTCCATTCATTCAGAAGATACCCATCTGGGATGGAAGTTTATGGACAAATTTATTCAACTACCCTTTATCATTCCTCCAATACAGGATAGAAACATTGAGAAGTATGCCCAGTCTCTCCTATCAACCAAGTTGATTAATAGAATTCCGGTTTCAAAAGAAGTGCAATCAGAATTAAGTAACATTGCAATTAATCCTTTTACCACAAATCAAGAAAAAGAGCTTGATAAACAGCTCGACTCTCTTGCAAAGAAACATAAATATTCAAAGGAAGATATATCCGCGTTACATTACAAACACTATAGTAATAAAATCATGTCTAATATAGACAAAAGAATTGATGATTATTCTGATACAGATTCACCGTTAAAAAAGGCGCTACTCTCCTTTACAAAGGATTTTTCAACAAATCCTCGGGAGATCAAACGATTTATTAATATGTTTAGGTTCATGTACTTTATCAAACTTGGCTACAGTGAGCGAAGTGACGGAGTAGCACCGGAGAATGAACAGATATTGCGATGGATCAAATTAAGCATTCGCTGGCCCTCAATAATTCAATGGCTTTTTAGAGTAGAAAACTTATTAAAGAATCGGCAACTACAATTCACCCAAACAGGAAACGCCCTCAATCTGTTGGAAACAGCTGCAACAAAAGCCAAGGAAGTTAAAAAATGGCAAGAACTCATTGCACAGGAACTCAATTTGTCATACGAGTCACTCCCCTTTCTTAATAATAATGACCTCTATCAATTTTTTAAAGAGGAGGGAACATTACCCGTAGATAAGCGGCTATCCCATGGCTCCGGTAAAGGGATTTGGTGATGAATTACTACCTCTGATGCACTATTTAGTCGATGGAATACTTTTTAACTCTAAAAATGAGGCGCAATAAGGATAGTAGTAAACTTCCTTTCAAATCAGTTGGTTTCTGATTACATGGCTTACATAAAAAATCTGGTTCATAGGATTCTTTTCTTTCCATTAATTCTTTAAAGCTATGAGAAAATATGTCACCAAAGTCATATGAATGCGCTTGATCATTGACACATAGAGATGCACCGCTTGATGAAATGAAAAAACTTGCATTCCATAAACAGGGATACTTAAAACTTCGAAAAACATCAACAATTTCCATTATTGATTTATAAAACATCTTGTAGGAGTACATCAATTCAACCTGCACCGTGTTAATCTTTTTTTTGTTATATTTCTTATAAATATCCTTGAACATATCAATAGTTTTATACTGTTTTTTAATAGCACCACTCCGGTTTGAGGTCGCCGGAAAAATAATGACCTTAATCTTGCCAACCCTATGCTTCTTTGCTGTCTTTGTTAAATGGTCAAGCATAGCGCTAATCCCATTTCTAACAATATCTCTTTGCGGGGGTGAGCAATGAAAATAAAGATCCTTTAGTCTGCCAGCTCCTTGCTCCTTAAAGCATTTTTCAACACCTTCAAATACTGATTCTAATAATGCATCTCCCTTCTCAGCATTTCCAACCATCAGTTCACCATACTCTTTTGGATTGATTGTTGGAAGAGAAATGGTGGGTATAATGCTATTATCAATAATCGTCTGCATTATATCATTCCGATGTAATAAAAATGCATTTGTTACTAGGGAAATATTAGGTGGAGGAATTGAATAGCTCCATTGTTCAATCATTTTTCCAAATAGACCAATATGTTTCGAAAATCCTGGATGCAATGTAGGTTCACCAGCACCAGAGTGTCCACAATGACGGATATATATTCCCTGTTTTGCAGCTTCTTCAATCCGTTCTACCAGCATTTGAGTTGCTTCCAATGTTTGATAATTTTTAGGACCTTTATAGGTAGGCTTATTAACTGAACAAAGCTTGCAGTTGTAATTACATATTCCATGTACTAAACAATTATTGATGGATAGTGGTCTTTTACTTCTCAATTTTGCCTCATTGCACTATAGTTATTATAGCCAAGCAATGGTTCTTCTGTCCCAGCTTTTAATGCAGCTTCTAAACGGTCATAATTTTCTTTCCCAAATAGCTTTTTAAATAGTCTTGTTACCCTATGGGAAAGAACCACATAGCAATTGCCATTAATATCACCATATTTATCACCAAGTATGACCGTTTCAACAAATTTATTATAATACTCAACATGTTTGTCTCTACTTGATCCAAGTATATTACATCTAAAAAGCCGTGATACAATAAAACACGCTTCGACCACTTTTAATAGAGACATGTTATACTCTTTTCCATCCTTCCGTGTAAAAATTCTCGAGGCTTCAATAAGATTTGGAAATTCTTTAGTACTAAAATTTTCAATTAATTTGGCTTTAGGATATCCAATCATTTTGGAAGAAGGAAGTTCATCACCGAAAATAACAAATCTGAAGCAGACCTGGTCAGAATAAACAATTATTGAGTGTTCATCAAATTCATCACTATCAATGTCAAAAACATATGGTTTAAACATTTTGTCAATAGACTTCTTCCCTAACCGTTCTCTATTTAAATCTCGTAGTTTTATCAATCGTTCAACCATCAATTTGAGAATAAATTCTTCAGAGGTAGGAATGGCAAATCCCTTAGTTGACAACTCCTGTTTTAAAGTATCAGATACTTTTTGGTGGTTGTTTATCATACACTCAATTCGACGTTTTACCTCAAATAATTTATGGTGTGTTTGGGAGGATTTACATCTTCGGATGTAGTCATCAAATTTGGACATTGACCTATACCTAATGTGCTACTTGAATTCAAAGGGTTTATTATACGCTTAAAAATACTTCATCATTCCTTATTAATCAATAAATCCAAGCCACTATAAACTTTTGACAACTATTCCAAAATTGACTTATTTTTATCCCACTAAGTGTTAACGAACACTTTCAAAGTATTCAATAGGTCATTCAATTTTCAGTAATTATTGATAGCTTGAACTATTGAGAGCTACTCCTCTAAAACTGCTGCAATAAAAGGCCCTAATTAAGTATTCGTTGGCCCTCAATAATTCAATGGCTTTTTAGAGTAGAAAACTTATTAAAGAATCGACAACTACAATTCACCCAAACAGGGAATGCCCTCAATCTGTTGGAAACATCGGCAACAAAAGCCAAAGAAGTAAAAAAATGGCAAGAACTCATTGCGCAGGAACTCAATTTGTCATACGAGTCACTCCCCTTTCTTAATAATAATGACCTCTATCAATTTTTTAAAGAGGAGGGAACATTACCAGTTGATAAGCGTCTTTCCCATGGCTCCGGTAAAGGAATTTGGTGATGAATTACTATTTAAACCGTCTTTAATTTTTTAATGTCGCCAGCTCGCGCACTGGCAGGCGCCTCACCTTTTTTCTCCGGGGGAAAAAATCTTTCAATAGCAGTAACATTCTCATTATAAGGGCGCAGACAAGCAGCGCCCCTACATTTATAAAGAATTGAAGAGTCCTGGATCACAGGAGGCTGTATAATATTAGTTAGGGACTTTTAGAGGTATATTCTTTTGGGTTAGCCAGGTGGAGGATTTAGTCTGGCCAAAGGCCAGGCCGAGGCGAATAGCCGAGTCCGGAACCACGGCGGCCCGAATGAAATGAGGGCAACCCCCAAAAGCTTTTTAAAAGCTCTAATTAAAACCGAGAAGGCCCCTATAAATTCATTTATAAAAGAAATCTTAACAAAAGAAAAAACTACTACTATTGTGTCACGGTAATATTTATTGCCTTAGTATTATTGTTCTCATTTGTCTCTGAAATATGGGATTCATCATCAGCTTTGACTGACACGCTCCAGGTTCCTACCTCATCAATGAGTATTTTTTCTTTATGAGAATGTTTTTGTTGGCTTGCCAAAGCGGGAATATCAATCACAATATAGGTAAAGGGGCCCACCTGCATTTTACCTTTACAGGGAACTTGCGAACTTTTTGTTCCAATGTTTTGAATAGTACAGGTTAAATCAATACTATCGGTTGTTGTTGGATTAGCAGGTGTATAGTTAATGGTATCAACTACGAGATCTATTCCGGGAGGATTATTATTGCTTACAGAGTAACTTATGGTATCCCTATTATTATTCTCATTACTTTCCGTAATACTATCATAGACATCCAGAGTTACATACACGTTTACAGTAGCGCTATCAGCATACACTTTCTTCTTCTGAAAGAAATGAACTTTGCCCGGTGTTAGTGAAGGTATTGCAAAGGTAAAGATTGAATCATCATTAGATGTTTTCATGGTCGCGATTGACGGGCCACAGGAGGCACTTGACAGGTTTACCAGTTGAGCATTTATAATAACCGTGTCCTTAGTAGTTGGCGCTGCAGGGTTCACTTTCAGAGAATAGGTTGTAAGATCAGGTAATGGCGCTGGTGAAACAATATAATTTATAGTATCTTTATTATTTGACTCAGACGCTTCTGCAACACTATCATAGACATCGATATTTAAATACACATTAACAGATGCGGTATCTTGATAATACTTATATTTCTTAATGGTATAATATTGGCCTGTGTCAAGAGAAGGAATGGAATAGTAAAAGGTTGAGTCATCATTGGAGGTAGTAAAGGAGGCGGTAAAGGGGCCGGATGAGACTGTGCCAAAGTTTTTAACTAACGCAGTAAGAATTACTGTATCATTAATCGTTGGTGATCCAGGATTAGCTGATAGTGCCTGTCTTCCTAAATCTGGTATAGATCCATAATACACCTGATAACTGATAGTATCCCCATTATTTGACTCATCCGATTCATGCACACTATCCTTAACATCAATGTGTAAATACACATTAACAAAGGTTGTGTCCTCATAGTATTTGTATTTCTTTATTGTGTATGTTTGGCCCGAGTCAAGCGAGGGTATAGAAAAGTAAAAGGTTGAATCATCATTAGAGGTAGTAAAAGAAGCTGAAAATGGACCAGAAGGCATTGATCCATAGTTTTTAATTATTGCAGCTAGAATTACTGTGTCTTGAAGTGTAGTATGTGCGGGATCTACATATAAAGCCTGAGCACAAAGATCAGGAAGTTGATTGACGACATCGTCTATACAAGAAATAAAACAGCACATTGTCCAAAGTAATATTATTGCAAATATGGGTTTGAGCATTTTTGATGTGTTCATTTTGATACTCTCTGATAATGTGATAGGGTTTTACTCAGATATTACAAAAGGAGGTTAAGCGGGAGCATAATCTGAGAATGATTATATAAGGATGATATCATAGGGTTAGATGGAATTCAAGACTATATTGGGTGTATTTAAAACACAAAAAACCGAAATGATAAAACTAAAGTTTGATTATAGCTGATCAACTTATGTTTTTTTAATAACTACTGCAAAATCAGAAGACTCAGATGAAAAGGGAGTTCCTGCAACATCGGAGTAAAACTCTGTAATTTGAAACCCATTCTGTTCAAATTCTTTTGTTAATGACTCTTTATCGAAGTATTGTAGCCAGTTGTAAACCACACGAGTTTTTGACTCTTCAACAATGGTGTATTTATCAAGAGTTACCATCTCTTCTTCATATTTGAAGGTATTTAGAAAACAATAATAGTCATGGGGAGACCAGAAGTTATCCATTTGGTTTCGTTCATATAACGCAGTTTCCTCTCTACTGTTAAAGATGTTTAATGAATGCACATCCAGCAAAACAGAACCACCGGGTTTGAGGAATGAATGAAATTTGGACAGTAATGTTTTTCTCTGCAAAGGGCTCAAGGCACAAAAGTCACAAAAGATCATGGTAATAAGATCAAAACGTTGCTCTGTTTCAAATTCTATATAGTTTTGATTTTGATAGTCAATGGGTAACTCTTTTTTCTTGGCGACCTTTTTTGCGTACTCAATTGACCTTTGAGAGAAATCGATTCCGGTAACCTGTGCTCCTTGTTCGGCAAACTGTGTAGTGTAGAGTCCTGGCCCACTGCCAAAATCAGCGACACTCTTTTTTTCATTGAGGTTAAAATGTGATACAATCCACTGAACAGATTTATCTATAAACTCCTTTTTCCTGGATGATAGATCAACCGATTCATTGAGATGAAAGGCAAGCATCTTTTTTGAGGTATGCTCATTAGTCCACAACTCATCAGCTGTGTAAAACTCAAACGGTCTAGGTCGTCTATTTATCTCTTTAAGCTTTTGAAACATTACTGTCTCCATTGTTTTATATAGATCAAATTATTATCTACAATACGACTTTTGATAATCTAAAAATCTTTTGGGTTAGGGATGTGCAAGGTGCGAAGCAGTGTTTTGGCGAAAGCCAAAATACCGAAGCGAACGCGGAGCCTGGAGCAGCCCGACCTGAGCAAAGCGAAGGGAACCCCCAAATATTAAAAAGAAAATCATTAATGACAAGAGAGAATATACTACATTCTCCCTTGCAAAACTAATTAAAGTGGCTTTACTGCTACACAAATATCCAAAATATGCTTTCCCTCAGGATGCTCCTTAGGATTATTGTGGCAGAGCTCAAAACAGGGGCGATCATCCGGTTGATATCCGCTGTCAGGAAGCCACCCACTATACACTGCGTTCCATGCCTGTTCATATTCATCACCGTTGATCTCAAAGCGAGCAAATGCGTAATTACCGCCGGCAATGGTCATTTTGCCTATTTCACCATCCACCGCGGTATCCTCGGGGACACTCACACAGACACTGGTGCGAAGCTTTGCTTCATCGGTGATTTCCGGGCTGTCATGATACACGGAAAGAATCTTTACATCGGGCTGATTGAGCAATCCTCGTGGACCGGCCCAAGTAAAGAGTTTGGTGAACAGTGATTCAAAGAGTTTGCTGTCCCCTTTGTAGGGTCCGATGTGACGTACATAGGCCACAGAAAATGGGTCGATGTTTTTAACTTCGACAGTTAAGTTACTGGTGTCTAACATTGTACTCCTCCATTGTTGAGTTGGTAAAGGTAAAGAATTGATTATGTCACGTTGCTTGACATTATCAATATACCCGAAGGAGTCCTGTGAGTCTTTTCCATTCTTGCTGACTGTTTTGCGAATATTGCTATCTACTTTGCCATTGTTGCTCAATTTTTCCAAACCCATTTCTCGCCACTGACGGGCTGACATGTTAAAGCTCTCTTTAAAAAAACGGGCAAAGGTAGCAGAACTTGAGAACCCACAATCCAGGGCAATCTCGGTTATGGATTTTTTTGGATTAACCAGCAGCTGTGTAGCAGCCCGCTCAACACGGACCCGTTGAATAAACTGGTTTAAGGTCTCTCCCACAAAGGCACGAAAGATCCGATGAAAATGATATTTGGAAAAGTGAGCTTGTTGAGCAAGTTCGTCTAAAGTAAGTACGGTATCAATGTGTGATTCAATGTAATCGATCACTCGATTAATCCTTGACACATACTCTTCTCGCTGAAATTGGCTCATTTGGTGTGTACATTTATTATCTGACATCGTTGATACCTCAATTATGTTTTGCAACTTTTCCAAAGAGTCCATCACTACTAATCATTAATATACAGGATCCAATCACAATGATCGAACCAATAATTTCAACAATGGTCATTGGCTCATTAAAAAGGGTTAAGGCAACGACCACATTAAATACTGGCACAAGCATGTTCAAAAGTGAGCCAGTAGTAACTGACACATGACGATAGCCTTCGGTCATAAGAAGCTGGCCAATCGCAGCAACAAGACCAACACCGACCAATATGATACCTTCGTTATATCCACCAATGCTTGGAGAGATATTTGCGGGGATAACAAAAATCCAGAAGCCAAAGAGGCATTGGGCAAAAAATATCGCATAGGAGTCCTCGCTCTTATGCAATTTTTTGATAAGTACAACTGCAGTTCCGGCTAATACAGCTCCACCTAACGCTAATAGTTCAAAAAAGCCAATAGACAAAAGAAGAAAGCTCTCTCCAATGCCACCAGTTGCTAACATGTAAATTCCTGCAAAGGCAAGTGTAATAAAGAGCCATTTAATTCCTTTTATTTTCTCCTTAAGAAAGAGTGCGCTAAAAATACTGGCAAAAATAGGAAAGGTGTACGTGAAAACAGTACCTTTGCCAACACCAATATGTCGAATTGAGAGATAAAAGATAAATACAGCAGTTCCACCAAATACACCACGTAAAAAAAGAAGGGGGCTCCGGGTAAACTTTAAGGTAATCCGATTGAAAATTGCTGCAAGCCCTAAGAGAGCAAAGCCAATAATGAATCGAAAGAGTACCATTTTGGCAGGGCTTATGGTGGGTGTTGCTTTTATTAATCCAGCCATGATACTAAAGGCAACACTTGCCCCGAACATGAGCAATACACCGGTCATTCTATTTTTCCTTGTTTAAACCAAGGAAAAATACATTATTAAACCCAGATTATGTAGTAGGAGTAGATGCAGAAGTGCAAGATTATGATTTAGTAAGGCTTGAAGGTTTTGAAGGGCATATCTACAAGGTGATATGGCCGAAAAGCCTGAAAGTCTTAATGAGCATAGGATTATGTTACTGCATAACTTCCTATTGCATAATCTGGGTTTAAAGACTTTTTTAATGAATTGATGTGCCATGTAGATTTTTATACACATCACCAAAATGGTTTTAGATGAACTACTTCTTTAAATTGGAAACACGCTCCACAAAGGATTCATGCTCAAATAGGGTGGTACTTAAATAGCGCTCCCCGGTATCTGGGAGTATTACCACTACAAGTTTGTCTTGATTCTCCTCTCTTTTCGCCACTTGAAGAGCGGCATATAGAGCGGCGCCAGAAGAAATTCCAGCAAAAATACCCTCCTGTCGTGCCAAGGCACGGGCTGTTGTTTGGGCATCCTCATCGCGGACAGCTATCACTTCGTCAATTATTGATCTGTTTAATATGTCGGGGACAAAATTGGGACCAATACCTTCAATTGAGTGAGAATTGGCTTCGCCCTTTGAAAGAAGCGGTGACTGAGCAGGCTCTACTGCAACCATTTTTATTTTGGGATTCTGTTCTTTAAGTGCTTCACCTACACCGGTTATAGTGCCACCAGTACCTATTCCTGCAACAATAATATCAACAGCACCCTCGGTAGTCTCCCAAATTTCTCTGGCAGTTGTTTTTTTATGGATTTCAGGATTAGCACTATTTTTAAACTGCTGAGGCATGTAACTATTGTCAATCATGTGCAAGAGCTCCTCTGCAGCTTCAATCGCGCCGGTCATGCCCCGCTTGCCATCGGTTAACACCACTTGAGCACCAAGGGCTGCAAAGAGTTTTTGCCGCTCCATACTCATGGTGTCAGGCATGGTAAGGATTAATTTATACCGTTTTGCCGCACAAACAAAGGCAAGAGCCACACCGGTATTACCACTGGTCGGTTCAATGATAACGCTGCTATCATTGATTAAACCCTGCTCCTCTGCATTTTGAATCATGGCATAGCCAATACGATCCTTCACACTGGAGAGAGGATTAAAGAACTCCAATTTTGCCACAACCTGTGCATAGCCGGATTGATTGAGTCCCTTTATTTTAACACAGGGAGTGTTACCAATTAATTCGGTTATATCTTCAGCAATAGGCATAGGGGTATCCTTTGCAATTTCGGTGGATGTTAACGTTGGAAATTAATCAATGCAGGCAATGGTGGTAAACTGCAAGAAGCTCTGCAGGAGCATTTCACTGGTAGTAAGGGTAATATAAATACATGTTTAAAAAATAGTATCTTTTTTTTAAAGCGAAACGAGGGTGGAGACGTGAATTGTAGATTCAATCGTTTAAAATCTTGGTGATAGCCTCAGCAAGTTCGTCATAATTGAAGGGCTTCTCTAAAATGTGGTTTGCACCGAGCAAATTTTTTGCTGCCCGTAAATAGGAGGAGCCAGAAAAATTGAGATCACCACCAGAGATAGCCAATATCTTAATAGTGGGTGCAAATCGTTTCATCTCTTCAATGAGCTGCATACCATCCATCTCCGGCATAATGAGGTCGGTTATAACCAAATCAAAATCACCCGTATAAAATGCCTTGAGTGCAGCACTACCTTTATCAGCGTTGACAACTTCGTGCTCATCCTTTTCAAGGACACAACTTAGCATTTCCAATACTGAAATATCATCATCTACTAAGAGTACTTTGGCCATGCAGCTCCCTTATAGGTATTCTCTGCCAATTCCATTGTACAATCAAAAAGAAATAAATGTCAACAAATATTATAGAGCATAATCACTTATTTAAAGCTGATAATTTCTTTTCTACACTGGAAACCTTATCTTCCATTGTTTGTTTTCGATCAGTACGAGTTCCCATACGCAGTGTGGTCGTAATTCTGGGAGCACCCATTTGATGTACCTCCTCATGACACTTTTTTACTGCAGCAAAAACAGTATCCCATTCACCTTCTATATTGGTCCCATAAGCATGGAGATGAATCTTTAGTCCAGTATCATGCAAAATACGCTCACAGGCTGCAACATAGCGTGAAACAGAGACACCGACACCCAAAGGGACAACACAAAGATCAACAATTACATTCATTTTAATCCTCCATTTTTCAAGGGCTTATGCTTTACAAAATAGTATGTGTCATTGTGGTTATTGATTTTTTTTTCTTTTGGGGATACAATAAAATAGAGGGATAGGGATAATCTATAGGAGAAGACTACAGGATAAAGGATACTGGCTAGGAGGTACCATGGGAAAGAAGCTTTTAAGATTATTTGTTAAAATAGTCATGATTTTCCCCTTCACATCACAATTTTACTGCTCAATGAACTCTTCAATCGAACAAAAGGTCGAGCAGGGCTTACAAATGCCAGAAAAGCAAATAGAAGCCAAAGCCTTGAAACAACAAGAATGGCCAATCAATCTCTCATATCATTTTCCCAAAATATAGTTCTCATACAAAAAATCCCCTTTTTTCAAAAAGGGGATTAATGAGATAAGAGTTCAAATCCAGCTATTTCAATTGGTGTTTTAGCATCTATACTCATTCATTTCCACTAACTCCTATCCTTACTATTTGTAACAATATTTGGTACAATCAGTTGAACTTGTTTCATCTTGAAGTTCACTCCACCAATCAGGGCCGTCTTCATCATAGGAGGCTAAACAGTTAGCACATTTCGTAGCGCAGAACTGAGAAGAGCTCTTCTGGCCCTTTTTTGCTGCTAACACTACCCTATCGGGCCTCTCAAAAAAGCTATCAACCCAACTCCAAAGAGGATCATGTTCAATATCAATTGAAAAATCATTCTTTTCCGATTGAGTGGATCCACCATGATTTGAAAAGAATTGAGAGACTACCTCGCCAATATCGTCATCCTCAATGTGAATATCTACATCAGAGGCATTGGTTGGTATTATCAGCACAAATGCTAAGAACACTACTAAAGCAACATTTTTAATTAACATAATAACCTCCTCGTTTAAATTCTTTTTCCATTCAGCATTTTAAAATCGCAATTTAAGTGCCAATTCTTAAATAATTTGCACTGAACTAACATGGGAAAGATGACTTAGCACATTTTTTACAGACCTAACCTCTTTTTTACTATGTACATCAACGTGTACTTCTACAGTTTCTCTCCCCTTTTTTGCGCTATGCATGCCAAAAATTAGGTCAACAAGCACTTTTAAACCGTATTCATAGCCCTTCTCAACCTTTAATCGATACACCTGTTCATACATGTGTTCCCCCGATGTTTCAGTTGTTTAATGCGTTATTTACCATATTCTTTATATCGAGTTGGTTAAAATGTCTATCTCTAATCCATTTTAAAACAGGAGTGTCCACTTTCATGGGAATTAACATATTCCCAAAACGTATTATCCCAGATTATCTTTGATCCTTTAGAATATTTGCCTGATTTAAAGACAATAGTCCAAAATCTCTGCATTGACCTTAAAATGTGGATTTTGATTGAAGACTCTGGTTTACAAGTATACCACGGACAAGCTAATCTTACTACGTTCATGTATACCTCCTAAGAGATATACGATGTACCGTATATAAAAATTGTGGTATTCTCTACTTTTTTCTTGTGTGTAATTAATTAATGAATGCGATGATATCACTCATTGAATCAACTACAAATCCGATTGGCATGACCGTACCATTTCTTCGTGCATCAATGATAACAACTGATAGATCTTTCGTCATTTCTGGAGTTGTGTTTTTCCTTAGATCAAAGGTGAGAACCATATCACGTTGATATAATACAAAACCGCAGCGTGCGTCACTGTTGTATTGTTCAATAGTTGCCTTTGTTAATCGGTCACGAATTTTGAGAAATTCAATACGATGGTTGACATCCAAGATGGGTACATCGATCCAGCAGGCTGATGTTGCCTCGGTTTCTTGTGTTGTTTGTAGAGTATTTGAGAATGTGTGTAAATGTGTTTTTGTAAACATATATTCCTTAAAAAGTATGAGTTGATTTAATGCTAATGAGAAGCTGTGTAACGCAGTCTAAAAACTAGATAGTGTATAGCAGCAATTAATAGTACCATTATGGCGTACCACTGTCTACTATTTTTTTAATTTCGAATAACTATAGCGTCGCCTATAACACTAATAATTGATGGAACTCTGATTGATTCTATTCTATCTCTCTATATAAGAGCACGTTACATTTTTTTACTTTGGTAATGCTTTAAAAACCTTTAAAATGGTCCTGTGAATATTATGGGGAAAGCCAGTTTTTGGTAAAAACATGAGAGGGCAGAATCCAACGATGCAATTGAGCCCCTTCTCTTCACAGAGATAAACGGCTTTAGGATTAGTCACCCCTTTCATGATGTGCTCATGAAGCCATAGGGTCTTTATTCCAGCTTCTGCAGATTCCAAAACGACTTTTTCCTGTTCCTGAGCTGGTACAACAGCAATAGCAACATCGATTTTTTCAGGAATATCTTTAACTGTTTTAAAGCAATTTTTTCCCTGAATTGATTCTGCATGAGGATTAACCGGGATAGCCTCATAGTTACGTGCCAGAAGTTCCTTAAGAAGCATGCCACCAAATTTGCTTTTTTTCCTTGATGCACCAATAACTGCGATCATCTTGTTACTATAAAAATCCTCAATAGTCTTCTTCGTAACGAGTGCCATACTGTTCTCCTTTAAAAAGGATTAGTAATCATTTATCAAACAGAATTTAACCCAGATAATGCAGCAGGAGTAGATGCAGAAGTGCAAGATTATGATTTAGTAAGACTTGAAGGTATTGAAGGGCATATCTACAAGGTGATATGGCCGAAAAGCCTGAAAGTCTTAATGAGCATAGGATTGTATTTCTGCGCTACTTCCTATTGCATAATCTGGGTTAAAATATATTCCCTCTTTAGTAGTGACTTAAAAATTGTAAAATCAGAGAGATTTTCCCTTATCTAGTCGCTGGAAGCAATGCCCTTTGAAATGTATTATTTTATCGATCAACCTATAATTGTTTAACCTGAGAAGCAAGTATGAAATTATTCTCCAGACTCTCCATTTTTGGCTGGAAATCCCCTGTCATTCAACTCTTCATATTGATACTATGTACGCTCTCTTTTTCATCGGAACATAGCGACCTGTTAGCTTATGAGAGAAACACAATCACTATTTTTGAAAAGGTATCTCCTTCAGTTGTTTTTATCACGAGCAAAAGTATTCAATGGGATCTCTTCTCTATGAATGTCTTTGAAATTCCTCAAGGAACCGGCTCTGGATTTGTATGGGACAAAAAGGGTAATATCGTTACCAACTACCATGTTATAAAAAATGCGCACAATATCTCGGTGACTCTTCACAATGGTAAATCCTATGAAGCGGGTATTGTGGGAGTGGCACCAAATAAAGATATTGCGGTGGTCCGTATTGAAGCACCGATAAATGAATTAAAGCCAGTCCGCCCGGGAAACACTGCAGATCTTAAGGTTGGTCGAAAAGTTTTGGCTATTGGCAATCCCTTTGGTTTGGATCAAACCTTGACTGTTGGTATCATTAGTGCACTGGGTAGAGAGATAAAATCAGTCACTGGCAGAACCATTCACGATGTAATTCAAACTGACGCAGCTATAAATCCAGGGAATTCTGGAGGACCGCTTATTGACTCACGGGGACTTTTAATTGGTGTTAACACCTCAATAATTACACCCAGTGGTGGTAGTGCAGGCATTGGCTTTGCAGTGCCAGTAAACACCGTCCGAAGAGTTGTACCACAGTTAATTGAGCATGGTAAAGTTATCCGTCCAGGGTTGGGTATACAAACACTCTCCGATAATGTTGCCTATAGTAACGATATTGAAGGTGTAATTATTGCACGGGTATTACCACGAAGCAATGCAGCTAAGGCTGGTCTTTTGGGATTAAAAAAGGGACTCTTTGGCCAGGTTATTCTTGGTGATGTGATTACAGGAATAAATAACAAAAAGATCAGTTCTGGAGATCAGCTTAGCCATGTGATTGAACAGTACAATATTGGTGATATTGTAAAGGTATCTATTTTACGAAAAGGGAAACCTATTACACTCCCAGTGACATTACAACGAGTGGAATAGATATTTCATTTTACTCCTTACCGGTGAATATGAGCTAGATTACATTAGTATTTTCCCTTTAGTATCCAAATTATCCTCTTATTATAACTATCTATCCCTAATTAAGATAGCATGTCAAATTTAATATATTTTTCACATTGCATTTATATGCGCCATTGTTTATAATTTTTAATATATTAATATCATCTCTGCATTAGTTCGAGCTCAGAATTACCCCAATCACCCAATCATGCAGTCTCTTACTTAATGCAATAAATGCAACATGATACAGAGAGAGATAGCAGTATCTTATAGCCCCAAGGATAGTCTATTTCTTCTGTAAAGTTTCTGTTGCCAGTTAACAATCACTATAGGATTGTTACATGGAAAGCATAACAGGCATTAAACACTTCGTCAAATTCGACACCACTCTTGTCGAGACACTGCCATTTCCTGCAGCAGTGCATGAAAATGGTATTCTTAAGTATTGCAATTCCATCTTTGTAAACCTACTTCAATTTCCTCTTAATGATATCACTGGAAGGTCTATTCTTGATTTTATTGATCCTGATTATACTGAGCAGACATTAGAGCGACTTGAAGAGTATAAAAGCGATAAAAAACACTTCGAGCCCATTGAAACGGTATTAGTAAACGCTAAGAAAGAGAGGGTCTATTTTAAAATTGCCAATAGTGTCATACATTTTAATGGCGCGCGGGCAATTCTAGCGGTTTGCACTGACATCACACAGCTTAAAAACACTGAGGAAGCTCTTCGAAAGAGCAATGCCGAAACAAAAAAAACCCATCGCATGTTGCAGGGTATTTTAGATTCTATTCCTGATGTTATCGGCATTCAAGATAATGCTCATGGTATTTTACAGTATAATCAAGCTGGCTACGACTATTTACAAACTAATGTTGACAAAGTACAGGGAAAACGATGCTTTGAATTGATTGGAAATGATAAACCCTGTGAACTATGTGCCACCAAAGAGACCTACCAAACAAAAAAACCCTCCCGGATAGAAAAGTATGTGCCTGAGCTCCAGGTATGGCTTGACTGCCGTGCCTATCCAGTCCTTGACGAACAGGGTAACTTGGTCAACGTTGTTGAGCATCTCCGTGATATTACGGAACAAAAAAAGGCAATGGAAGAGCTTACCAAAACTCAGGAGCAGCTTCATCAAACACAAAAAATGGAGGCCATAGGTCAGCTTGCCGGTGGAATTGCCCATGATTTTAATAATCAATTGGCAGGAATACTCTCCTTTGCAGATCTGCTTCGTGATAAACTACGAAGCGATCCAGCACTTCTTGAATGGATTGAGTATATAGTCACGGGGATTAACCGAGCCACGGACTTGACATCACAATTACTTGCCTTTTCCAGAAAAGGTAAGACTCTTTCAATCTCTATAGATGTACATTCAATTATTAAAGAGGTGAGCAAATTATTAGAGCACACTCTTGACAAAAGAATAGAGTTGCAGGTGCAACTCCTTGCGAAATCGAGTATTATTTCCGGTGATGCCTCTCAATTGCAAAATGCAATTCTCAATCTCGCAATCAACGCACGAGATGCCATGAATAAGGGAGGCACAATCACCATAACAACGGAGAATGTTCATCTGGACCAAGCCTTTTGTAAAGAGAGTCTCTTTGAATTGCATGAGGGAGCATACCTCTGTTTTTCCATCCATGACAACGGTAAGGGTATGAACAAAGAGACCTTAGAGCGAATATTCGAACCCTTCTTTACAACCAAGGCCCAAGGAGAAGGCACCGGATTAGGTCTAGCTGGTGTTTATGGTACAATTAAAAATCATAAAGGTGCCATTTTTGTACAAAGCGAACCGGATCATGGTACTGAATTTACCGTGTATTTTCCGTTATGCAGAAATAGTGAACCGCTGATAAAACCCTTTTCAGCTGTTGCGGACCATCCTTTAAAGACTGGTACTATTTTGGTTATTGACGATGATACAACAGTAAATCTTGCCTATTCAATAATGTTGAAATCCTTAGGATTTCGTGTTATTTCCTGTGAAAATGGTGTAGAGGCCTTAGACAGATACAAAGAGATATGGCAGACTATTGATTTGGTTATTATTGATATGGTCATGCCAAAATTGGATGGGAGAGATACCTATTCTGCTTTAAAATCCATTAATCCTTCTGTTAAAGCTATCCTCATGTCTGGGTATAGTTTTAATGGAGAGGCTCAGAAAATAATTGAGGAAGGGGTAAAGGGATTTCTACAAAAACCCTTTACTAGAAATACCTTAGCCAATAAAATTGCCGAAGTCCTAGGAACATCTTAGTTCATTTATCCACCATGAGCGATGCTTGATCATCTGAAAGATACACAGTAGACAGAGTAAGATCCACTCGAAACCCATATTCGGTTCTGTGTGGATGGAAAGTGCAGATACTCTTTTTCCCTGCAAAAAAGGACCGTCTTTTTCCAAAGGCACCACAATAGCTGTTTTCTCTATTGGGCGAAGGGGAAATTTCTACATAGTAGATTCTGGAATCATTACGATTGACTGTAAGAGAAAAGTTAAACTCATCAAAGGCATAGCGTTTTTTTAAAAATACCGTATCAAAGGAAAATTTCTGTTCATGGACATAGGTTGAAATGGTTTTAAGAGCATATACAACCGAATAAGCGGTAATTTTAAAATATCCCTTCTCAGATTTATGCATTCTGAAAAGTAATTGCGAGCTACTTTCTACGCCCTTTTGCTTAAACCATTGATCTAAAAGTTCCTGCTCCTGCTGACCTATTTTGTCCTCAGAAATCATGGTGATAGAATCAATTACAACAGCACCACAGGCGATCTTCCTTCCCTTTTGAAACCAAATAGTGTCTGGAAGAGAGCAGTCTCCCTCCTGGAAAGCAAAGCGAATAGAATCGGGATTTACCCATCTGTAATGCAAACCGTAGAGAACACAATGCCAGGATGAGATAATATCTTTGATAAATCCTGAGGGGTATCGTGAGGAATCCGGTAGTGACTGAGCAAGCAATTCTGCAAATTGATCTTTTAACTTATGAACAACCGGTTTAAGATTACCCACTATTTTTTTATCGACATACACTGTTGGATCAAGAATCTGTAATGAATCAGGTTTCTCTAAGCACATCATTTGAATAGAATCTGAATCAATTCTATACAGTGAAGGTAGCTGGATTTCTCCACGAAGTGTTGACAGTTCCTGCCATTGTGCCCAATGAGGCGTTACCTTTCGATTTTTAACGACCACCCCTTTATGAGTTCCACAGTGTACCATAAGGGAAACTATAAATAGAGTTAAAACGAGAGATGTCTGTATTAGTGACTTGCTTCTCATAGGGGGTTTTCTGCTAGATTTTTTGTATCATTTTATTGCAAACAATTGCAATAGGCAATAATTTGCATCGAATTTGTTTTGTCATTTTATCAATAAAAACAACTTTTTTTCTTTAATTTTATCCACAAACAATACAATTGATGAAAATTATAAACAATTGTCAAACAATGAGTTTTGGATAAAAAATCAATGTCCAACCCATCTTTGTGATAATATACTATTTTCCTGGTAAGCAATTCTTATTGAATTTTTGACCCCTTTAGTATTATAATTAGAGAGTATATCTCTTCGTAAGGACAGCTATGGACGATACAGCGAAATTACATCTCGAAGAAAAAAATGGGTACATCTGGGCAAAACTTTTAGAAACTGTAAAAAGAGACTTCATTCAAATAATTCAAGCAAAAATTGAATCATCAATGGCTTCGATAAAAAAAGATATTGTTATTGATCTTTCTAATCTTGATTTAATAAACAGCACCACCATCAATCTTTTCATGAATTTGCAAAGAGAGTGCTCCAACAATAGCAGTATGTTGCATATTGTAAATGTTTCAAAAAGATGCCTTATGCAACTTGAATCAGTAAACCTTGATAAAACATTAAACATTTTTGAATTCGAAGAAGAACTTGTTCAAGCTAGAACCTAATTGCCAAAGGGTTTAACACCCAACGCCTGCATTGCCTCTCCAACTGTAATAAATGATCCTGTCACTGCAATAACACCTTTAAAATCATTTACCGCTTTAGTAATTGACTGCTTTATCGCCCCCCCTATTTCAACCTTACCAGTAGTTGATGTTGACAAACAATTAATGAGCTCCTGTGGTTGCGCAGCTCGCTTTGAGGCCAGGGCGGCAATAACAATTGTATGAGCAACCTTAGCATATTCCAATAGCATCTCGGTAAATTTTTTATCCTTCATTATTCCAACAATGAAACAGAGAGGCGTATCAGGAAAACGTTTTTTTAAGGAAGCACAAAAATGTTGCGCTGCAGCTGGATTGTGCGCAGTGTCAAAAACAATCGATTTACTTTTAATAGTAACAATCTGAAATCGTCCTGGAATAAAGGTAGCTTTGATTGCCTGTTCAGTTTGGGTGTTCATTTTTATTCCAACAAGTTCTGCTGCCTTTAGCGCACAATGGGCATTATCCTTTTGATAGGTACCAGCCAAGGATACCGAAAAATTTCTTCCTTTAAATCTAACCGTATTTGTTGGACCTGTCTCTTTTTGTTCAAACTGACAACAATGGAAAGGAGCATGCCGCTCATGGCAGACCCGTTGTGCTAATTCGTAAATTTTCGAATTCTGTTGTTTTCCCAATACCAAGGGAGTGTTCTCCTTCACAACACCCAACTTTTCTAAAGCCACCTGTTCAATGGTATCACCTAAATACTCCTGATGATCCATACTGATTGCGGTCACAATTGAAACCTCTGGGTCAACAATATTAGTCGCGTCTAAGCGCCCTCCTAGCCCTGTTTCAACAATTGCCCATTCAACCTTTTTATGCTCGAATAGGGTAAAGGCTAAAAGAGTAGAGATCTCAAAAAAAGTGAGGTTTTGCTTCAGGCAGATTGGTTCAATTTTTTGATACAGTTCAATCCATTCCTTTGAAGAAATAACCTTTCCATTAATTATAAATCGCTCTTCAAAATCAATCAGATGAGGTGAAGTAAAAAGTCCTGTTTTAAAGCCGTGGTGACGGATAATAGACTCTACCATGGCGCACACCGACCCTTTTCCATTGGTACCTGCCACATGGATTACTTTAAAAGATTCCTGTGGATTGCCCAATTGCTTTGCTGCAAGGTGGATTCGATCTAAATCATATTTAATACCCTGGGCTGTGCGGCCAAAAAGCCGATCAACTATGGAATCCCGTAATGTCATTTCTCGAAAGCTTTGGAAAAGTTTGCTACAAATAGATTTTTGGTTTCACGACTCGCCCAATAAATAGGATTAATTTTGAGTACGTATCGCGAATGAGAAAAAGAAAGGGACGATCAGCTTTAAAACGTTTGGCATCCTCCGGAGTTGCTAGCTTTTTTCGGGTGCCTATTGCAGTTGCAGAAGCAATACGACTCCCCTCTTCATCAATCTGAATAACTGATTTATGCGCCACCTCTGATAAACAGATACCATCTTTTTTAGTAATCCCACTAAAATCAGCATTCCCGGAAAATGCATTGGATATGCCAAGATCAGAGAGAGTCTTTGCCAATGAAAATTCAGAAGCCATAGTTAGCTTTGGTATATGCACCTTAGCTAACTGCGTATATCCCTCATTTATCCACCGCAAATATAATTCAACGGACAATTTTTCTTCAAGTTGTGTAATTCCCTCTCGTTTATGGGGAACAATAAACACCATTGCCAAATTATTACTCTCATAGGGAATTTCACAGACTGTGCAAAGATCATCTATATACAGGTCATATTCTGCTTTCCTGTACATAAAGGGGGTTAAGGTTGAATCCGTATCTGAAAAATAGAATGGCTCGTCTCTGGTGAAGGATTTGTTGAATTTATGTTCCCATTTCCCCTTAAAATAAATTGCATTTGTTAAAACCATCTTTGTTTCATCAGAATTGATAAAACCCGGTTTTAGTAAATCAAGAATCTTATTATTGGTATGCTCTTCAACCCATCCATTTATTGCACGCCGAGAACGATCTTGTCTCCTAAAGTCAATGTTTTTCACATCAGAAAAGTAGTTGTTCCTAACCTGACTGATATAGTCTTTTTTAAAAGGGAATCCCTTTTGTAGCCAGATGCAATTGGCTAAATAAAATTTGATATTTGTTTCCATTGCCAGGTTATCTAAATAACTTAAAAGAGTGCGAAAATAGCTGTTATGAGTTTGCAGATTGGTTTTAAACCGCATTACCTCTGCAAATTCAGAGGCTGTATTTCCGTTGGTTCCAGCATAGGTCATTGCCATGCCAGTTGAAATACTAAAGGGTGAGATAAAAATATTTCCCTTTTCTTTAGCCAGAGCTTTATAAAGGTTGATGACAAAGATGTTGTTTTCAATGGCAAAGTCACTCAGATTAATCTCCTCTGTCTCCGAGCCAACACCGACAACGTAGAATACACCAAAAAGAAGTATAAAGCCCGTTAATTTGGTGAATGTTTGCAGTAGATCCTGATGCCTGAATATCATGATTTTCCTAGCATTTGATTGATTCTTTACTGATGTTACTGTTACTTCAAACCCCTGTGCTTAAAAATATGCCGCTATTGACTTGAAAAAATGCTCAATTCTTTATATTTTATTGGACTAAAATTATCATTTAGCTATCTTTTTCTTCATTGTATGTAAGTTAAAAAACATTAGCCAACTGATACTAAATTATACATTGAATGCACTGATTTTATTATAGTTTTAGGAAAAAAAGTGAGCCTACTTGAACAGACAAATTATCCGGCGGACTTAAAAAAGCTTGACCAGGCAGCTCTTACAAAACTGGCAAAGGAACTTCGAGAATTCATGCTCGACACGGTCAGTAAAAAGGGCGGACACCTTGCACCAAGTCTTGGTGCTGTCGAATTAACGCTAGCCCTCCATTATTGCTACAATACCCCAGAAGACAAATTAGTATGGGATGTGGGGCACCAAGCCTATGCCCATAAAATTCTTACAGGACGGCGAAACCAATTTGGTACCTTGCGGCAATATGGTGGAATCAGTGGTTTTCCAAGAATCGCCGAGAGTGAGTATGACACAGTCTCTACGGGTCACGCTTCAACTTCAATCTCTGTGGGATTGGGAATTGCCATGGCACGGGATCTTCAAGAAAAATCCTTTAATGTAGTTTCCATTATAGGTGATGGCTCTATGTCTGCGGGATTGGCTTTTGAGGGATTGAACAATCTTGGAAGTAGTGCAACCAATATGACTGTTGTCCTTAACGATAATGAGATGTCAATCTCAAAAAATGTAGGAGCACTCTCAAGGTATCTTACAAGAATAATAACAGACAAACGCTACAACAAACTAAAAAGTGATGTTTGGGAATTATTAGGCAGCCTATCCAATGTCGGTAAAAAAATTCGTTCTCTGGTACATAGTGTTGATGATGCTATAAAGCATGTGATAACGCCAGGGAAGCTGTTTGAAGACATGGGTTTACGCTACATTGGTCCCATTGATGGACATAACATTAAAGAGCTTATTGATGTATTTAATTTTGCCAAACAGTCCACATCTGGGCCAATCTTAGTGCATGTGCTTACTAAAAAGGGTAAAGGCTATAGCTTTGCCGAAGTTGACGCAACAAAGTTTCATGGCATTGGCACATTCTCCCGTGATACAGGAAAAACACCACAGAAAAGCCCCACCTGTCCTTCCTACAGCAAAGTCTTTGGAAAATCCTTAGCTGAGATAGCAGAAGAGGATAAGCAGGTTGTTGCCATTACCGCAGCAATGCCCGATGGAACCGGTCTTGACATTTTTCGTGATGCCCACCCTGATCGCTTTTTTGATGTCGGAATAACCGAAGGGCATGCAGTTACCTTTGCAGCAGGTCTTGCAATTCAAGGATTAAAGCCGGTCGTGGCGATCTATTCAACGTTTCTCCAACGCGCCTACGATAACATTATTCATGATGTTGCCCTTGACGAACACTCGGTGATATTCTGCTTAGATAGAGCCGGTTTGGTTGGCAGTGATGGTCCGACCCACCACGGCACCTTTGACTTGACCTATGCGCGAGTTATACCGGGAGCCACGATTATGACTCCCAGTAGTAAATTAGAACTACGTCAAATGCTCTATACTGCAATCAAGGAAATCAAGGGACCAGTTTTTATTCGATACCCCCGTGGTTCGGGACATGGCAATGGGTTAGATCACCCCTTTGAAGCAGTTCCTCTCTACAAGCCAAAGGTTTTACAGGAGGGAAAGCAGGTTGCCATTCTTGTTAGTGGTGATCTCTGTTATGAGGCGACGAAGTGCTGCGAACTTTTACAGGAATCAAAAATTAAACCGACCTTAGTGGATGTCCGATTTGTAAAACCATTAGATAAAGAGTTTTACCAAGCTCTTTTTCAAAAACACAAAAACATTGTAACTATAGAGAGCAATTCATTGTGTGGTGGATTTGGTGCTGCAATTTTAGAACTCGTATCAAAACTGGGCATACCCAATAAAGTGCTCACCTTGGGATATCCGGACAAATTCATTCCCCATGGCGACACCAATTATCTGCTCAAAGAGATAGGACTTTCTGCGGAAGGTATGGCAGAGAGAATCAAAACATTTATTGCACGTTAATTTATTGTCGCTATTACATAACAAGCATTAAAACAGCCTGCTGCATCATATTCGCCTGGGCAAGCATTGCAGAAGCTGATTGTTGGTAAATTTCTCTCTCTAACATTTGAGTCACCTCTCGTCCATGATCAACATCCGTGATCTCTGAATGGATTTGCTTATTATTAAGCAGTTTACTATTTACCAATCCTTCCTGAGCCTCTAATCCCCTGGTATAACCTGCAACTTTAGCCAAATAGGATCCCGCTTTATCAAGCTCTGCTTGAACAGCGGTATTTGCAGCAGCTTCTCCAATAGTAATATCGAGGGTGCTAGCATCGGCAACATCACCACTATCAAACTCTATATCAAAGGTGGTTGTCACATTATTGGCATCGATCATAATCGATCTAAGCGGATTGGTTAGAGAAGTGTCTTGAATAACATCATTACCATCATACTTGGCATTGCTCATAATATAGGCAATCTCATCTTTTAGATTATTGAATTCTGCTTCAATAGCAGCTTGATCCTCGGTTGATGTAAAATCATCATAATAAAGATCAACCAACTCTTTCATACGAAGTAGATCTTCATAAATATAGGATCCAGCACTTTCCCCAACACTGAGTAAAGAATATCCTTCGCGTAATGAGGTTTGTATATGCTGTAAACTGGCATTCTCTCTTTCCAAGCTCTCCGAGCGAAAATAGTCGGCAATATTATCAGCTGGTTTGGTTAACTGTTTTTCTGATGTCAACCGAATATAATTTTCAGAAAGTTTTTTACCATTTATTACATAAAAATTCGCAATACGTGCAGTGGTCAAACCCAAATTACTATTGGTAACCATAATACCTCCCTATAGTGTGTTTTCTTCCCTGTGAATAAGCTCCGACAGTGGCTTCCCAATCACTGCCGAAACTTACGTCTTACAATCTGTTATCCTCTACCTCCATACAAAACAGAGATATAGGATTGTGACAAATTAGCCTGGGCAATCATCGCAAGCGTTGCCTGTTGACGAATTTGTTGACCGGTAGCCTTATTAAGTTCCTCTACTTCGTCAATATCAGTTATTAAGGACTGCGCAGCCCGTTTGGCTTCAATCATGTTATCAGTTATTGTAATCTGCCGATCGATCTTTTCTTCATATTTATTTGCTTTAACAAGATAGGTTGTAGCCTTGTTAATCTCGGTTTGTACATCATTGGCAGATTTCGCTGCTCCACCAGCACCATCAAGGTCCCACGCCGCAGCAGACACATCAGTTATAATATCTCCTGCTTCAAAGGTAATAGCCAAGGTATCAGTATTATTGTCCGGATTGATATAGACAGTTGAAATAGTACTGGCACTCACCACTTTAGTATTTTCATACTTGTTATTGTCAATGGTATTCATGATGGATGCACCCAAGGCAACAAATTCAGAATTATATTGTGCTTGATCGTCAGCAGACACTCCACCGGCATTATACATGGTGGCAAGCTCCTTCATGCGGAGAAGATCATCGTAAATTTCATCTCCTAATTCAGAGGCCATCTCAGCAACACCCTTTGCTTCGGCAAGATCTTGCTTTACTTCACCATACCCATTAATATCAGTCTGTAATGCCTGTGCCCTACTATATCCGGCAAAATTATCACTGGCATTACGTACCTTTTTACCATGGGCAATTCGACTTAATGCATTGGCAAGATTGAGGTTGTTCACATCATAGAGTGACGACAATTGAGACGACACGATATTAAATCCTCCTACCATAGTTTCCTCCAGTCTGGATATATGTACCTTACAAGAGAGAGTGTGTCACTCTCTCTTGTAATGGATCCGATTACGTGAATAGTTGCATAATACCGGCACGGGACAAATTGGCCTGTGCCATCATTGAGATTGCCGCCTGTTGTCGAATTTGCAGATTTGTTGCTTTGCTCATCTCTTCAACCTCGTCAATATCAGTGATCACTGACTGAGCGGCCTTCTTTCCCTGCACAATCGCATCGGCAATGGAACCTTGGCGATCAATCCGGTCCACATATCCCTCAGCTTTGACAAGATAGGAAGTCACCTTCTCTATTTCTGCCTGCACATCGGATGCTGCTTTTGCTGCGCCACCGCCTCCATCTAAATCCCAGGCTGCACCGGATACATCAACTATAATATCACCGGCAGCAAAGGCAATTGCCAAGGTGTCATTGGTATCGTCGGGATTGACATAGACCGTTTCTAAGGTAGCAGCGCTATAAATTGCCGTGTTTTCATAGGTGTTGTTAGAGATTAAGTTTTGAACAGACTCCCCTATTGCTTCAAACTCGGCATTATAAGCAGCCTGATCATCGGTCGAAGCGCCGGCAGCATTATACAATTCTGCAAGCTCTTTCATGCGAAGCAGGTCGTCATAGATGCTACCACCGACCTCGACAGCAGCTTCTGCAACCCCACGGGCAACAGCCAAGTCCTCCTGCACTTTATTGTATCCGTCAATTGTCGTTTGCATATTTCTTGCTCGTACATACCCGGTAAAGTCATCGCTAGGTTTGTACACTTTCTTCCCTGACGCGATCCGGCTGAGTGTCTCTGCAAGATCATAGTTGGTTTGTTTATAAATTTGGGCTAATTCTGTTGAAACATTATTCACTCCACCAATCATAATTACCTCCTGTAAATATTGTCGTTTTGGATATAGCATCCCCCATTACCGAAAGGATTACCTACCGGTGTCTCTTTTTGTTAAAATATTCAATCAGGGGACTGGATTACTTAATGTAAAGGATACGATCCTCTACGGAAGCGGTAGCCTAATCATTCATGATGAATTTAATATATAAAACATTGGGTACCTCCCTTGGTATACGGTAAACATCCCTGTCATCCCGATGACGCTTCCCCGCGAATCTCGGTGACTGTGATAATAATTTCTATTTTTACTTCCGATGGTGATTGTATGGACACATGCTATAACACCTCCCTTGTGTGGCATGCACTGTATCCAGGGTATCACACAGAGCTTCCCCTCTCTATGGAATACATCATCACCTATTAAAACTGTCGTTTCTATTCTCTAATCATTTGTAAATGGACAAGCAAGCACCTCCCTATGATTTAATTTATCATCCCTGTTACCATCAATAAAGCTTCCCCTCTCTATCGAGTAACTTTTTTAGAGCTCACTTCTGCATGGAAGATTGGATCGATAAGATTTACACTATCCTTAGTATGCAGCGTGATCTCCCTATCACGGAGCGATGGTTTTTATTGTATGTCATCGCCTACAAATTTTATCGGCACATTTTGGAAAAACTTTAGCATTTTTTTTACCACGCTTCACCTTCTTTTTAATCATCACCTAATTTATTTTATACGCTTAGAATCATTTAGAAATTACTGTTCTCGGTAACCCTTTTTGTACTAGTATTACCGGGCTTTACATAGAACATCATTAAAAGGAGAAAAGGAATGCCCTCTACCGCCATTTCAGCATACCTTAAAAAAAACACACAGGAAAGCATAGATTCAGGGGTTGTTGGTTACATTGCTAACCTCTCTGAGGTTGCCAAGATTTCACCGGAAATTTCAAAGTGCATTGTTAAAGAATTAAAGGACCAACGCTCAAATCTTAAACTGATTGCCAGTGAAAACTACTCCTCACTCTCTACGCAGCTTGCCATGGGCAACCTCTTAACGGACAAATATGCCGAGGGATTTCCTATGCACCGATTTTATGCTGGATGTGCCAACGTTGATGAGATCGAAGCCTACGCCTGCGAAGAGGCATGCAAGCTTTTTGGCTGTGAACACGCCTATGTTCAACCCCACAGTGGTGCCGACGCTAACTTGATAGCCTACTGGGCAATCCTTAACACTCGTGTACAAAACCCCGCTTTGGAAGAGCTCAATGAGACCAATCCCTCAAAGTTATCCGTTGAAGATTGGAATGCAATTCGTAGGAAAGTAGGAAATCAAAAACTGTTAGGTATGGACTATTATGCTGGCGGACACTTGACTCATGGGTATCGTCATAATGTTTCAGCACAAATGTTTGAAGCACACTCTTATGGTGTAAATAAAGAAACTGGACTCCTCGATTATGATGCACTGGCTGCCCAAGTGAAGGAGTTGGAACCCCTAATCCTTCTTGCTGGATATAGTGCTTATCCTCGAAAAATTGATTTTAAAAGGATGCGCCAGATTGCCGATAGTGTTAATGCGGTTTTTATGGTTGACATGGCCCATTTTGCTGGTTTAGTTGCTGGTGGGGTGTTTGAAGGTGATTATAATCCAATAGCTCACGCTCATATCGTTACCACCACCACCCATAAAACCCTTCGTGGACCTCGAGGTGGTATGGTACTCTGCACCGAAGAATTTGCTGAAGCTGTTGACAAGGGCTGTCCCCTGGTCATTGGTGGACCACTGCCCCATGTTATGGCTGCAAAGGCTATTGCACTGAAAGAGGCAAATCAGCCAGCTTTTAAGGAGTATGCAAAAACGGTAGGTACCAATGCTAAGGCTCTTGCCCAGGCCTGTGTAGATGAAGGTATGACCCTTGCAACCAATGGTACTGATAACCACCTGATGCTTATTGATGTCCGCTCCTTTGGACTCACTGGACGACAAGCAGAGAGCGCACTCCGAGAATGTGGAATCACTTTAAATAGAAACTCCTTACCCAATGATCCCAATGGTCCCTGGTACACATCCGGTCTCCGCATTGGTACTCCAGCAGTAACCACCTTAAGTATGAACGAGCAGGAAATGAAAGAGATCGCTGCTATTATTAAATTGGTCCTTTCAAACACTTCTGCAACGACAATTGAAACCGGTAAAAATGCTGGAAAGCCCAGTAAAGCAAAGTACACTACAACTACCGATGCAATTAAAGAGGGCTTAGAACGGGTGGCTTCGCTGCTTGGTAGATTCCCTGTATATCCTCAGTTGGACCTTGATTTCTTGGAAGAGCAATTTTGCAAGTAAATATTCATTTTTCCAATGATTTACTTTGACAGATTGTTTTAGTTGATATATTTTTAGTTTCATTTTTTTGACATCACTGGAGTGTAGCTCAGTCGGCAGAGCAAGTGGCTGTTAACCACTGGGTCGGGGGTTCAAGTCCCTCCACTCCAGCCAAATATATAAAGGCCTTTGAAATGAAAGGCCTTTTTCATTTTAAGAGTGCCATCAAACACATAGGAATTACCATTTCAAGCTAATTAAAACCATCTTTAAGGCTTATAATTTTTGATTTTATTATATTGTTGGGGTATAATTAAGTAGTAATAAAGGGGGAAATATGAAAGTGACACTCTCATTTATAATCAGTACTCTTTTAATTCTTGCAGAGATCCCAAACCCTAGTCTACTTGCTCTACCAGATGGCCAGTGGTCTCAAATTCCCAAAAGCTCAATTGTTGATGATGTGGGTGACATGCAAATAGAAGGGTGTCATGATAGCTACTGCGACCTCAATGGAATTTTCGACTATTCTGGTGGTGTTTTTGATCAATCACACCATAGATTTATTATTTACGGTGGCGGCCATTATGGTTATTATGGCAACCAAATATACACATTTGAGCTGGATAACCTCACTTGGAAATTATGGTATCAGCCCTCTCCTATTAGTGCCTTTATAACACCACCGACCTACAAATTCTCCGATGGCAAACCGGTATCGCGACATACATACGACCAAATGGATTATATCGATCATTTGGATCTCTTTTTCCAATATTCTGGTGCTACAGCTGAGTGGTATGGTTATCACAATGGCGCCTCCTTTGGAGACCTTTGGACCTTTGATTTTAAATCAGTGACCTGGAAAGACCACACATCAGAAGTCACTGGTGGTGAGAATGACTATTATCTCAGTCAACCAGGGTTCTCCGGTGAGTATGATCCAAAGACAAAGAAATTTTACTATTTCCCCCATGGTGTTTGGTCCTATGACTTCACAGCAAAACATTGGACAAAACTATTAGACAAAAGTATTCCTGGAATTGAACGATCCAGTGTGCTTGACACAAAACGACGGAAAATCTTTACCTATGGCGGTGATTATGGTGGAGAGGCAACCTTTTCAGAATACGATATCGACAAAAATACTCTTTCAACCATCTCCACATCTAGTGAGCCTGGTCCACGAAGCGGTGCAGGCATTGCCTATGATGAGGCCAATGATCTGATAGTTCTCTTTGGTGGAAAAGATAGTCAAAAATCTGTTTGGTACTACGATTATGATACAAAGAAATGGTCCCAAACGACCTATAGTAATGGTCCTCAAACCAATACGCGTAATTACAACCGTTTTGCCTATGATCGCACCCACAATCTTTTCTTTTATATCCATCGGAATAAAAATGAGAGCGTCTGGGTATGGAAGAATACCATGGGTTCTGCAATTGTCAATCCACAAATTAACAATAACTATTCACAACAGGTGGTTGCCCATTTTAAAAAGATATCCAATTCAATTTGGCTTAGCTACAAAGGAAATACAAGAGATAATAAATGTGTTATCACGCTCTTTAATGGGGCAGGCAAGCGATTGGACCGCTTTATCACAAAGGTTTCTCAGCTACAAAAGGGAGTATCAATTCCTATAAAGCAAAGTGCGCAGGGTATTATATTTGTGCAAATCCACTTTTCAAATATTACTGCCTTCGACAAAGTTTTTATCTATTAGGAAATTAATGAATAAATACAGTTTATATTTTTCTTTCCATTTTTGCCTAGTTACCTTTAGTTATGGTATTCCTGCATTTATTGGCGCAGAGGGGTGGGGTGCTGAAACTGTTGGTGGAAGAGGGGGAACAGTTTATATTGTCAACACGCTGGCTTCATCAGGGCCAGGCTCATTCCTCAATGCACTCCAACAAAAAGAGCCTCGCATAATTGTATTTGCAGTCTCTGGCGTCATCACCTTAACGCCACCAAGTAATGGTTTTGAGCCCAATGGTGACTACTCCTATGTTACCATAGCAGGGCAAACATCTCCCGGAGGGATCACGCTCACCGGTAGCATGAATCCCGGTGGATCAATCTGGTGGTGTTATAGCGGGTGTCAAGACACCAGCTTTCATGATGCAGTAATCAGATTTATTCGGTTTCGAGCGAATAGCAGCAATGAAGATGCAATCACCCTTACTCACAGTCACAATTTTATTTTTGACCACTGTGATTTTTCCGGAGGCTCTGACGAAACTCAAGATCTAACCTATAACCATCATTTCACGGTTCAATGGAGCACCATTGCAAACTCCTCTGCGGGTCAAACCTATGGAAGTCTCATTGCCTATCCACCCACATCGCATATTTCCCTTCATCACAACATCTGGGCCCACCATCTTGGCAGAGGCGGCCCTCATATGCATTGGCAAGACAAGACACCTCCCGAAGGAGGGCTCATAGATTATCGGAACAATATCTGCTACGACGCCAATGATTATTTGTACTGGTCTGCATACAAAAATGACCTTTATGTCAACTTTGTGGGCAACTATTTTAAGGCTGGCCCAGGTACGACCGGTGATGTTGGCCGTCCGGTCTACCTTGCCAGTGGTACACCTAAACCCTACCTGTTAGACAACATCTGGATAAATCAGTTTAATCAATCGTTAACCAACCCAGCAAGCATTTTTGGCAACAGCCTTATAACCAGTGGCAATGTTGTTACTACTCCCTATGCAATGCCGTTGGTTACAACCCTCTCTAAAGAAAAATCCTACACAAAAGTGATGCAATGGTGCGGAGCATTTCCTCGCGACTCAATGAATCGTCGAACGATTAAGGATATTAAACACAGTTCGGGGGTCATGAAAAAGGATAATGATCCTTTAATTCAAACAGGTCCACAGGCCCCAGAAGATAGCGACCAAGACGGTATGCCTGATTTTTGGGAAAAAGCCATGGGATTAAATCCTACCAATGCAAATGACAATAACGGCGATCACGATAAGGATGGCTATACTAATATAGAAGAGTATCTTAATGATTTGGCCTTGGCTAGGGTCTGTGAAGACTATTTCAATCCAGTGTATCCAATCCCCGCTTCCTGGCCCGATTTTGACACCTCGTGCTGCTCTTATATACCGGTGAGTATCAGTAGTTTTAAACCTAATATCAGACGAATAGCATCATTTTATTATTATAGGGATTCTAAAAATAGACTCGTGTTTACTAGTTCAACTCAACATACCCAAAGCAACAATAGTGTTCAAATCTACTCTATACAGGGAAGACTTCTTAGTTCCTTCCCTATTTTAGGTAAAGCCACATGGAATTGTTCTCAATTTCCTAAAGGAATTTATTTTGCCAAACTTAAATCAACAAATGAGTCCCTTTCATTGTTAATTAAGTAATTCTTAAAGATCAGGAACCAATCTGTACAAAACCTTTCAACCTGATCTTTGATAATCCCAGATTATGCATTAAATCAGTTTTATCGATAACATTAGAAGAGATTAACACCCCACGAAATCACCAGTTTTTCATCACTTATTTCACTATTTTCAAAATTTATTTAATGAATACTTCATTTAAAACAAATTTACTACACTTAGTTTTTTTTAGCCTATATTAATAATGGGTTGTATATAATTAGAAATTACTAGATGTATTACATTCTAACTATTCACATTTAACTGGAGGGGCGTATGTTAGATGCCAATCTAAAGAGGCTTTCCGCTACCATCTTTTTTTGTGTTCTTGTTGTTTCTATTAACAGTGCACCATCTGCATTTACTCAAAATCTTTTCTCTTTGGGAGGTGCTCAAGCTCAAAGTGTTGCCATCAATCAAACGTTTATGGAAGATTCTAAATCCGACGTTGTTGCCGGTAACATTATCCCCTGCGCTGCACCAGCAGCAGTATATGGTGCCAGTGTCGATGCAAAAATAAAACTTCTCAATGAGGCGAGTTTAGCTCGTGTTATTCTTATTGATGAAGATTTGGAAGAGTACATGGTGTATGAAATAAATTCGCTTTTGGCAGAAAACACCACGATTTCCATTAAGGACGTCTGCCATGAAACAAAGCTACTCAATGGTATCAAACCGGTTCAAATTCGTGTTGATCTCCTTGCAGCAGAGATGGTTGTTGAAAAAATGACCTTTGCAACAGCGCTTCCCTGCGTGAAAGCTGATGTATTTGCATTGCAAGATCAAATTAAAAAGGAACAGCATCAGCAGAGAATTGATCTTTACAATAAAATGATTAAAGCTAAGGGCGAAGAGTGGATTGCCGGTCCAACAGAAATTTCAATGAAATCTTACCAAGAAAAGAAATGTTACTATATTGGTGGCGAGCTTAATCCCCTTCCTAATACTCAGGGAACAGAGTTTTACGCTGGTGGTGTTATGCCTGGACGGACAAATACTCCTCCGGTAAAGTTTGAAGCTCCCGCTGTAAGCATGTATGCAGACACCTTTGACTGGCGTAATCGTCATGGTGCAACAAACCGTTTATCTCCTTACTATAACTCTAATTCCGGTGGTAGGGTCAATGGTTTGTGTCCACCAATTAGAAATCAAAAGAGCTGCGGCTCCTGCTACATTTTTGCCTCTGTTGGTGAATTGGAGTGCAAATACAATCTTTATTATAACAAACAGCTCGACGTTAACCTTTCAGAGCAGCATGTAGGTTCCTGTGAGTATCCAGGCAGAATGTGTAATGGTGGTATGCCCTATCGTGTTTCTCGCTGGATGGTTTCCGATGGAATCATGGATGAGGCTTCTTTTAGATACACAGCCAGTAATAGAACACCGTGCCGCGATAGCTCAAACAACCCCAAGGAACATGCCTTCCCTAAATCTTATATAAGTTTAAAGGGCAAGGAAGTTAATAATCATGAGGATCTAAAGAAATGTCTTATCAAATATGGTCCGAATGCTGGCGCTGATTTAAGTATCTCCCACGCTATGACCTTGGTTGGATATCGTTCTCGTGGTAGCAGTTTCACCTATATCTATAAGAATAGTTGGGGTGGCAGTGGTGATAAGGGATACATGTATCGTAAGTCTCCTTATGGCAGATCATCCTGGGCAGTCTTTCCTATGAAAACAAGAGATTGTTTAAAAAGTAGACTCTATGATAATGACGATATCCGCTGTGTAGATCTGGATAAAGATGGCTACTACAACTGGGGTATTGGTCCCAAACCAAAGACCTGTCCCGATGGATGTCCTGACGAGGTTGACTGTGATGACAGTGATCCTGATTTAGGTCCCTATGATGGTAATTCAGGTAAATGTAAAGAGATTACTAGTTCAATTGTACCTAAAAAGGCAACATTTTCAGGTATCAAGTACAAATACAGTTACGATCCAATTCGCAGTTCTGCAACAATCCATTTTGAAGCTCCCAGCGCTGCCAATGCAACCGTCACCATCTATGAGGTTTCTGGAAAGCAGGTTAAATCATTGGCTATCAATGAAGTGGAAAAGGGTATTCAAAAGGCTGTTTGGACCAATGATGGTTCACGTATTGCAAAGGGCATTTATGTTTGCACGATTAATGTAAAAACATCCGATGCGATGAGCTCTAACTCTTTTAAGATTGCGGTCTTACGATAGACAAATTAAAATAGCAATTAAAATTGCACATATATCCCACTGGTAAAATTACCAGTGGGATTTTTTTTATGTATTACCTTATTTTGCTTTAATTTTAAAGTGCATCACCGTTTCAAAATCCTTAAGCACCTTTTTATTTCTTATTTCAAAAATACAGGGTTTTGACTTACCCACATTTTTCGTTTGTTTGATCCTCTGCTTGTTCTCTTCACTTATGGGAAGTGTGTAGATATCCTGGATATACTTCTCAGCAAAATACATAACCCCTTTTATATACCCCTTCCAAGCGGACATCCACACAATGGTCCGTTTTTTCTTTTGTACCTTTAAGAGCCATGCTTTTCCTTCTCTATAATACCGCCACTCATAGGTCATCTCATTGCGATCATAGAGCTTTAAAAGTTCACAAAAGGCATTATAGCTGCGGCCAAGCACCTGCTTTAGTAAATCATCGTCAGGGTAGATGGTTTCGTCACTTAAAGCTTTTGTGTTTATTGATTCCATTGAGGTTATTCCTTATTATCTTAACTAAATAGCAAATGTATAAAATAGTTTGATGTTAGGTGTCTGATTTATTCACACTTGTGTCTTATCACGATCATCTAAATACTGCAAAACAAACGGTTCTTCTTCGTCAATATATTCTGGTTCCTTCGGCATAAACCAATGTATATATCCACAATTATCACAAATAAGACAAGTCGCAGTTTGGTTTGTCCAATTTAATCCCAGCATTGACGAAACAGCGGTGCTTAATTGTGCTCCCCGTTCATTGAAAACATCTTGATTACATGCTTGACAGGAGAATGCCTTTCCTGTTAATACCAACTTACATTTCCTTGTTCTCTCTCCTAACAAATATGTCCCCTTTCAACCGAATTGAACATCGGTGTTTTTTTGCATCATATTTCATGGTTCATATCACAACGACAACATTGAACTCTGCAATTTATCATATTGACTCACATAAATTAATATACATATCTATATTCATAATACCCAACAATTTTCCACCAAAACAGTGAGGAACATATTCAATTTATTGTGATACCGTCAGATCAACGAACAGGGTCCTATTTTCATTATTGGGGGGCCTAATGTTTGTCAAAAGGGTCTTGTTTTAGTTGAAGGGGGTCTCTTTTTTAATAGGGGGGGTCTCATTTTCATTGAGGCCGGGCTTAATTTCAATGGTAGAGGGCTCATTTTCGTTATGACCGGGCTGATATTCGTTATAAGGGGGCTCAATTTTATTGAATGGGGTCTTAATGTTTTTATAACGACGAATAATATTTGGCCTTTATTAGGATTAGCAATAAAGCAAAAAAAAGGTCATATAGGTGGGGAAGAATCCCCTCGCTGCAAAGAATTACCTCCCTACTCGCAAAGCTGTAACGTGAAAAAGAGTATCCGCTTACCGCGGATCCTCTTTTTCACGTTACACCTTTTACTCGCATTGCGGTAATTCTTTTGGGTTAGCCAGGTGGACGGTTTAGTCTGGCCTTTATCCAGTCCGAGGCGAATAGCCGAGCCCGGTTGGTGCTAAAAAATAATAAAAATTAAATCCCGATTTATCGGGAAACCACGGCGACCCTGCAGAGCAGGGGAACGCCCAGTTTTTTTAATCTTACTTTCGAGAAGGTGCCTAAAAAATCTTACAATACAGCTCTATCTATAAAAATCACCTCTTCACGACACATTTCATAGTTTTGCTAAAAGCACCTGCCTGGATTTTATACAGGTACACACCAGCAGGAATTGTTGAAGCGTCCCAGTCTACTTTTTGCACACCAGGCTGTTGTACCGCATTGATCAGAGGCTGAACCAATTTTCCATTGAGGGTGTGTACAGAAATAGCAACATGAGATTTTTTTGGAAGATTATAATGAATGGTTGTAGTATTTATTATTGGATTAGGAACATTTTGAGCTAATGAATACCCCTTGAGAGAATTAATAGTATGGGGTGTTTCAATGGCGACCACATTGTAAATCTGGTTATTGATATCATCGGATCCTAAAAGCCAAAAATCGGTGTTTATTTCTGCAAGCCATTTATCTTTTATCACTTGATTTGCTTCAATTCTGGTATCGCCCCAATAGCCCTCAACATAACGACCAACTTCTTCGTTGAAGCTCCATTTAAATTGGGTGTTCCAGTTGCAATTTATGTACACAACAGCACGCACCACATCACTGTTGTCATGGATATAGCGCAAATAGGGCACAAACCAGCGGTCCCAGGCAACCTCGGCCGTGATATTTTCGAACCAGGTTCCAGCTTCGTATTTTGCTTGAGCCTGTTCCAAACCCTGGGTTAAAAGTGTTTTTGCTCCTTCGTAGGGCCAACCAGTGGAGACCCGGGAGACCTGGTTTGGCTCTGTTGCTTCGGGAAAATTAAAATCGTATCCCTGTGGTGTTGACTCGGCAATCATAACCGGTTTCCTTTTTTCACGGGCAAACTTAATCATCTCATCGGCAAGATCATCTTGGTTGGGAAGACCGGGAACATCAGCAAAGCCAAAGTTATCATCAGCCTCTGGTGGTGAAATAAACCAGGAGATACCCATCCAGTCTACATAATCATCACCGGGATACCAGTCCTTAATATTCTCACGGGCAGCGGCAATATCGCCACCATTGTCATACCAGGCATCCAACACATCATCGATCAATGAGGCGGAGCTTTGCCACACATAGGCAACATTATCTACCCCAGCAGCTCGCATTTTATCAACAATATGACGATAGGCTGCAATATATTCAGCGTGTTTATGGTATCCTCCAGGGTTGGGTGACTCATTAGACGTGCCGTAACCGGTGACTTCAGGACCATTCCAACGGCCATCAAATTCATAGCCAATACGTAAATAGATTCTTTTATTCTTGTACTTATTACAGAAAAGTGATAACTTGTCAATATTGGCATCGCACTGCCCACTTGATATGCGAGACATCCCGCCACCGTCCCAGTGCTCGGTAATGCTGAGCGCAATGATTAGGAGAGATTGTTTCCAACCGTCTGCAGTACTTGCCGCATTGAGCGGTCCTGCTCCCCAGTCTGTGTCAACACCAGTGAGGTTTCCGGAGTTATCCATGCCCAGTGCACCGTAGTTGATATTATAATCAGTGCTTAAATTGCAATAAAAAGCAGTGTAGGCAACAGCACCACCGGGCTCAGGGAGTCCACCTGATCTGTATTCAGAGAGAGATAATAGGTCTTGACCTATGGCTAAGAGGCATTTCTGATTCTTTGGGGTATAGAGGCCTTCAATGATTTGCTTCCCATTTCGTGCAAATCCATTGGTACGATCTGCAGATATCGATCCCACAGAAACAATCAATATAACCACAATAGTTATGGCTAACAGTATATGATTTTTCACTACATGCTCCTTGTACGTTAAATAATAGTGTCGTTCCCTTGTTGTTGTTTAACTGTAGCACCCCAAAACTTTCATCTGCTATCACTTAACCGCCGTAAACATGTAATTGCTCTTTACTCTTCTCCTTTTAAAAAATTAGAAGGTTTAACAATCTATCAAATGCATAGTTTACACTAAGAACAATAGTGCATTAAAATGATTAATCAAATCATTTTAATGATTTAGTACAAATCAGATTTCTGGTGTTTAGATGGATATGGAGTATCAGAATGCTTTTCTCTTTTACATCCTAATAATCCAAATAACTTTTCTCTCTTTGGTTTTACCTGTTATCGATCCCCATGATTGATACAATAGTAATCTAACACAATTTTAACGGAAATGCATAGATAAATGAACTCACTAAGTGATTAGGTTTACACAAGATAATCAAGCACAAAACTGGTAGTTGCGGAAAAATAAAAATGATCAAAATAAAATGCTGCAAAAAGTAGCGTTAACCTTAACCTTATGCTTTAAACGTTAATTTGTGTACTACAGATTTTATAGCGTAGAGTCCTAAAAAAAGTTACGATAATTTGATTGTTTGATGAGTTTTTATAGATTTTTTATATTTCTCTATGTTTTTAGCAATCTCTAATTCTTTTTGCGTTAGCCAGGCGGCGGGTGGCCGAAGGCCAGTCCGAACGAAGTGAGGACCGACCAGCGGGTAGCCCAGAGCCACGGCGACCCCGCTTTCAAAGCGGGGTAACGCCCAATTAAAAATGAAAATATATACGTTATTGAAGTTGTTTTAGTTGCACCTTAACATGTAGTAGCTTGATCCTCTTTTTAATGAAATCCTTTTCCAACACATCAATTCTCTCATCGATATCCTTTACAAACCCTTTTGGATCCTCAGTGTAATACTTTTTTATAGTTGCATCGGTAAATAATCGCAGGGAGGACTTGCAGGTATCGCAAATTACGTAGCCATACATATTTGTCCCCTTTTTTGAGCAATTGAAACAGGTTGCCATGGTGTGGTCCTTTATTGTTACTGAATGGAAATTTTATTGAAGAATAAATTCAATTGATTTTGAATTTGCATTTCCCAAGGCAATATAACTCTTTCATGTTATAAGTATCAACATTTGCTCCCGCTGTATCTTTAACATTTCCATACTATCTAAGCTATTAAATGGGCACAGGGTATTAGAGGGGTTAGCCAGAAATACAGGTGAATAGATCACTATAAAAAGTTGCACCATGGTGGATTAAGCAAAAACCATCCGGGCGCTACTTTTTACTGTTATTTAGTCAGCTTAGCTCTAGCTTTCCTAACCAAAAAAAACAAAGTAGATGTACCAAATTATAAATTGCGATTCCCATTCCCCTATTCTATATTATCCTCAATAGTAGCAAAAGAAGTTTAGAAATACACAAAAATCCTGATTTACAAAAAAAACATGTAACCTATTGCCATTCAATTTCATCGGAGGGACTCCATGAAGAATTTGATCCTCATTTTCTCTCTTTTTGTCTTGTTAAGCGCTCAACTCTCTGCGCAAAAAAATAGTGATGTGATGGACGTCTCCAGAAATGAGTTTAAACTTTTGACCACTCCATCAATGGGAGATGTACCATTGGAGGTCCAATTTGTTCCTATTCCACAAAAAGCAACGATCCTTAACTTTGATCTCCAGGAGATTAAGCAGGAAAAGGAGGATAAGCTTTTAATTAAAACGGCTGAGAGAGGAAGTGAGTTGCTCCTTGTTGGCAATGGAAGATGCCATATTGCACTTACCTACAATATCACAGAAAAAAGTGTTTTGGAATTTGATTTTAAAAGTTTAAAAGAGGGCGATCTTCATGCACTAGGGATTGCTACAGAAAAAGAGGAGCTTTCAAAGTGTGTTTATAAACTCTTTGGCAAGACAGAATGGGACAATCGTGAATTTGATGTGTATGAAGTTGAAAATGGCTGGGTGCATTTTCGCATTAGTCTTGGTGACTGCTTTCACGGCTCTATTGATTTTCTTACTTTTGTTACTGAGCATTCTGTAAAGAAGCCAAAAGCTCACAGCATGTTTCGCAATGTGTGCCTCTATGAAGATGAGGGATATGACTCATATTCCTATTTGTATAAGTTTAATGATGAAGAATCATCAACCTCTTTGAAACGTAGTCCAAAGTTTGTATTTACCCACTATGGGGAGTATGAGGTTAGTCTTGATATAAAAAAATCGGAGAGTGAAACTATTCGAACTGTGGTGAATGTAGAACCAATGGTTGAAATTCTAAGGGAACCACCAGTATCAATACCAGAGGAAGTGGTGCAATTTGTATGTAAACCAGAAGCTGTACATCCCATAGATTTTAGTCGGGCAAAAATAAAGGACTGGGGAAAAGAGGAAAGTAATCCTCTCATTAATATTTCCGATGAAGGCCGGACCCTTAGCCTTGATGGAGAGGGATGGAAAAAAATAACGCAACCCTTTGGAATCACAAAAAATACCATTTTGGAATTTGATTTTAAGAGTACTAAAAAGGGTGATATTCAAGGCATTGGATTAGCAAAGAATAATAAGGTAAAGCCAGACCAGGTTTTTCAACTTTTTGGGGCTGAGAAATGGGGTATACAGGAATACAAAGTGTATAAAAAGAAAAATGGCTGGCAACATTTCCGGATTCCTGTTGGAAGTCACTATATTGATTCCATTCGGTTTATAACTTTTGTCAATTCAGATCAATCAGAACCAATAAACGGTTCCAGTGCTTTTAGAAACGTGATGCTCTACGAAGACCGACTCTCCCCCTTTGCTATTGATTGGTCCTTTGGGAAGGATGGAGATTACAGTGCTGATTCAGAACACTCTCCTACTCATCAATTTGTGGATGCTGGCGACTATAAAGTAACTGTTTCCCTGTCTGATGATAAAGGTGGCTTCAAATATATTGACTCGATAACCCACAGGGTTGATAATTTTATTAACTTTCACACGAACCCTGTTAAACAGTGGGGACAACCCTACATTGATTCCATTGTAAAAATTATGAACAGTGGTTATACAGTGATGCTTAAGGGTGACCTTTGGCGTAAAATAAACTATCCCTATGAAATTACTGATCGGACGGTGCTGTCCTTTGAGTATAAAAGTAACAAGCAGGGTCATGTACAGGGTATTGGATTTGCCACAGGTAAAAAACATAATGAGGAATTAGTTTTTCAGCTTTTCGGTAAGGCAAAATTGGGATTACAGAATTTTAACACATACAAATCTAAAGATGGATGGATTCAGTATGACATTCCAGTGGGAGAATATCTTGCAGGGTCAATGAAGTTTTTAGTGTTTGTCAATAGTCAAAAGGTAGAGTCACCCAAAGCAGAAAGCTTTTTTCGCAATATTGTTATCAAAGAAGTTGAGGAGTGTAAACCCGATTTAGTGGTTGAATCCTTTACAATGGAACCTGAAATTCCAAATACAAATGATACAATCACCTTTACTGCGACAGTAAAGAATGTGGGTGATTGTTCCAGTGATGCATCAATGGTATCAGTAAGAGTTGGTGGTGAATCTTCTCCCCCACTCTTTTCTGTTCCTCCCTTGCCGGTGGGAAAATCTTTTGCTGCAACAAGAAAGCTTTTGTTGCCAATTGATCAGGAATACCTTTCGGAGGTGA
Source organism: Chitinivibrionales bacterium (assembly GCA_028278335.1). Taxonomy (GTDB): domain Bacteria; phylum Fibrobacterota; class Chitinivibrionia; order Chitinivibrionales; family JANQEN01; genus JANQEN01. Next base: position 92,406 of record JANQEN010000020.1, read on the forward strand.
TTGCCGATGTCAACGAAGATGTTGATGAAAAGGATGAAACCAATAACACTGACACAGTTAAATTCTTAGTAGAAAAGACTTCACCAGATTTGACGGTCAGCTCATTTACAATTAATAAGAGATACCCTTTAGTGGGGGACACAATTACCTTTTCTGCTGAAATTAAAAATATTGGAAATAAAATAGCAGCCAAATCAAGGGCTACAATAAAAATTGGCCAAGAAAAGCTTCCAATCCAATTCATAATCCCACCATTAGAGCCGAAAGGATCTTCAATCATAATGCGGCAATGGGTTTTTAACCAAGCAGGCACATTTGAGTGTATTGTCTATGCAGATTATTTAGATGAAATTGTAGAGAAAAATGAGAAAAACAATAGCTTTGCCCGTGAAGTTACTATCGCTCTTCCTAAAAAACCCGATTATATAATAAATTCTTTTACCGTAAACGATACAAGTCCTGTGGTGTACGAAGATACAGTTATATACAGTGCGGAAGTGCAAAACCAAGGAACTGCTAAGGGGGATACATCACGTCTCGCCATATTAGTTGGCAATGAATATACACCACTTCAATTTATTGTTCCTCCCTTAGATCCTGGTGCCTCATTTTTGGTAAAGCGATATAAGATTTTTACTAATCCAGGTACCTATAAGTGCAAAGCCTTTGCTGACTTCTATGATAGCCTCAATGAGCTGAGTGAAATAAATAATATCGATTCCTTATATGTTTCTGCACGGCCACAACCAAAACCGGATATGATTATTAAATCCTTAACAACCAATAATACCAGTCCGGTTATCTATGAAGACACGGTGATCTTTACTGCAGTAATTGAAAACCAAGGACCTGGAGATGCTGATACCTGTAGACTTGCGATACAGGTAGGAAACGAGTATACACCATTGCAGTTTATTGTTCCACCCTTAGATGTGGGAGATACTTTTACAGTCAATCGATACAAGATCATGAGCAATCCGGGAACTTATAAGGTTAAGGCATTCGCGGATTACTATGACAGTTTGGATGAACAGAGTGAAACGAATAACACTGACTCGTTATACATCACGGCT
>JANQEN010000025.1 GCA_028278335.1 Chitinivibrionales bacterium
GCTTTGCGGCAGCATGATTGATCCATCTTTCTATTTACAGTGTGACATTCTAATTGCATAATAACCTCCTGTAGGGGCCAAAACGCAATTTGGCCCTAACGTTACAACTAACCTTAAATTACAGGAGGTTATTATGCTATTAGAATGTCACACTGTAAATAGAAAGATGGATCAATCATGCTGCCGCAAAGCGGCTTTGTTCAACAGGCACATGGCGCTACCACTGACGTTCCGGCCTTATGGCAAATTGCCTGTCGGCAACTTCGCCATGCTCCGAACGTTGGTGTCAATGGGCCATTATACTCTTGTATGCGCACCCAGAAAAAACGCCACGTCGTGTGGCGAAATATAAAAACATTATTTTTTAATTGCATTATTGTATCCAATTAGATACATTATAGGTATGTTTATAATTCAAAAACAGAACATTTTGAAAAATGGTTTAGAAATCTAAAAGATGTAAGAGCTAAAGCAATAATTTTAGCAAGGCTTAAAAAAGCTGAATTAGGTAATCTAAGCAATTACAAATCTGTTGGTAAAAAGGTTTTTGAAATGAAAATTGATTATGGCCCTGGATATCGAATTTATTACATGCATAAAGGAGAAATAACTCTACTCCTTATTGCAGGTGGCACTAAATCAAGCCAGGCACGAGATATAAAGAAAGCGCAAAAAATTGTTGCTGAAATTGGAGGTGAATAAATGACACGAGTAAAAATTAGTGATTTTGATTTTTCTGAGTATTTAGATAATGAAGAAATTATTGCTGAGTATTTAAATGCTGTTTTAGAGGATGGTGACTCCAGTTTGCTTTTAGCGTCAATTGGAGATATAGCAAAAGCTCGGGGAATGTCTAAAATTGCTTTAGATACTGGTTTAGGGCGAGAAAGTTTATACAAGGCACTTAATGCTGATGCAAAACCGCGGTTTGATACAATTTTAAAAGTGTTGCAAGCACTTGGTGTTAATATATCAATTTCTACTCAAAAATCTAAAAAAGTAAAAAGAAATAATAAAATGAAAAGATCCAAAGTACAGATTCCTAAATCCCGAAGTTCAGCAAAAACGAAAAAGGCTTTACATTCATAGAAAAGAACTGATGGTAGGCCATGTCCTGTGGCAATTATCAAAATGGGTGCGCTTTTTATAATAGTATAATGGCCTACAACCACCAACACACACATGCAGGCTCCGCTTCACTCCGACCCAAATTGCTATTGCAACATCTGCATGTGTGGGAACGAACGTTGCAATTTGTAAAGTTGAACCTCCCCAAGAAAAACGGACAGTTTAAAAGACAAAAGCAACGAAATGAAAAATACTTTAACCCAGATTATGCAATAGGAAGTAGCGCAGACGCACAATCCTATGCCCATTAAGACTTTCAGGCTTTTCGGCCATATCACCTTGTAGATATGCCCTTCAAATCCTTCAAGTCTTACTTAATCATAATCTTGCACTTCTACATCTACTCCTACTGCATAATCTTGGTTTAAACAACAATGTAACCTATCTTAATTGACCAATACTATATGTTAAAATAAAATGTTTGACAAGGAGGGAATTATGAAAAACAAAGTACTTAATTCAATCAAATTTGTTGCATTATTGATTATCTATTTTGTTTGTATGACAATATTAGAGTACATTTTTCCATCTGATATAGAAATTGAATTGAGTTCTGGAGTTATACTAGGTGTAATTGCCCAAATTCTGCTAAATTCTTTTGTTATTGTATATCTGATACATCGACTATCATTAACCAGAATGAAATTAATATTTGTTACAACAATCGTTATCTATGGAATGCAAATATTTATGACGCAAATAGAAACTTTGATATTTATTGAAGCATTTCCAATGATAGGTAAAAAAACTCTAGCACAATTATTCGTCGGAGGGTTCCTTTTATTTTTTATTATTGCATCATCTGCTTATTTACTATGGACATCAAATATCAAAAGAGAGGCTAGCAAATTTGATTTAAAAGACGTAACTAATGGCTGGATTTGGAAAATACCGATTTTGTCAGTTATATATATGATTTTATACATATCATTTGGACTTTTAATTGCATGGCGGTCTGAAGAATTGAGAAAATTTTATGAGAATGTTGAAATTGACATTTATAAACTGTGGTTTATTCAGATATTCAGGAGAGGGTTATGGATTCTATTTTGTAGCCCAATATTAATATGGTTAAAGGGAAACAGAGTGGAGAAAATTATTATTATATCTTTTTTATTAGCTCTTTTACCTACAATATTGTTAATTTTTCCCAACCCTTTTATGCCAAAAGGAGTTAGAATTACGCATTTTATTGAAGTCTTTATATCAAATGGCCTATTTGGGATAATTTTAGCCTATTTGTTATCTATTAAGGGTGGAAAAATTGGAACTGTCCGACCATAAACATATAAAAACTAAAGAAGAAAAAAAATTTTGGAGGAGTTATAGATGAATGAGGATATGAAAGTAATAAATGAATTAAAAGTAGGGTTTGTTTCGTCCCTATCTTTCACTTTGCTAACAATAATAGGATTTGGTTTTGCCATGATAGCAATTCCACCTGCCGGTCCTTACTGTCCTGGTAATTGTATGGAGTATCCCTTTGTTGATATTTTGAAATATTATCCTAGGGACTACATATGGATGTATATAATATCATTTCAATTGATTGCCTTTTTAGTCTTTGTGATTGCAAAACATTTTAATGCACCAAAAGACAAAAAAATCTTCTCATTCATCGGTGTTGCCTTGGCTATAATGACAGTAACCGTACTTCTTGCAAACTATTTTGTTCAATATTCAGTTATTCCAATAAGTATGATTAAAGGCCAAACTGAAGGTATTCCTCTTCTAACACAATATAATGGACATGGAATTTTTATAGTTCTTGAAGATTTAGGGTTTATATTAATGAGTTTAGTTTTTCTAGCACTTTACCCCATATATAAAGGTCAAAATCGTATAGAAAAAGCATTAAAGCTGTCCTTAATTGTCCCGGCAGTTTTAGTATTTTTGTCTTTTGTATATTATGCAATGGCTTTTGGACTCGATAGAGATTACCGATTTGAGGTTGCAGCTATTACCATAGATTGGTTTTTGTCAATTGTGATTGGTATCCTATCTAGCATATATTTTTATAGATTAGTGAAGGAACATGGACTAAATAGTCAACAAGCATGAAGTCGTTTTTAAAACATCCTATACACACAAAGATTGCAATCCTCCTTTGCCATGCTACGGTGGACAGCGGTAAGCTGGGAAATTCATCGCTTCACCTTCCACTCTTTAAATCTTGAAAGACCTGTCATTTCATCCTTTTAAATTTTAAAATAAAGTTGTAGCTCAATGTCTTAGTGCGTTAGAGTGCTTTTGTTGATGCAACTGATGCTGAACTCTTGGATTGATTGTAAACAGCAAATTATTTTATAACTTAAGCATTTAAGTAATTAAGGGGGCTTTTATGAAAAAAAATATAATCTTGTTTGTCCTGTTAATACCGTTCACACTTTTGGCGCAGAAAAACCTGATACTCTCATTTACCGATTTTATGCGATGGACACCTAATTCACCTTTCACTGTTCCTGAAAATGTTGCAAAGGAGCCGCTCAAACCGCGGGTAGCTGCGCCGCACAATCACACCGTAAAGGGATTGAATCCAAAAATCAAAGTTGTCTATTGTCCCGATTGGATCAATAATTTTGTGCCAGAACTGGGAGTGCATAAGCCTTTCAATAAATACTTCTTTACTCAGTGGCAGTATATAGACATATTCGTATGGTTTCACGGCGGTGGGGTGGTAATCCCCCATGCTCCTTGGATAAATACTGCTCATAAAAACGGTGTGAAGGTCATTGGCACAGTCATGTTTTATCCTGATACTCCTGGCATGAGTTCATTTCTGCAACAGGATGGAAGCGGCAATTATATTGGCGCACAAAAACTCATTGACTTGGCACAGTATTACGGCTTCGACGGCTGGCTGTTCAATTTTGAACAAAGGACTTCATCGGCTACTGCATCTAAATGTCTGGAGCTAATGAATCAATTTATCTCACAAAGTAAAGGTTCATTAGAACTTATCTGGTATGATGCTATGACAGAAAGCGGTAGCCTTTCCTACCAGAACGAACTGAATGGGGCCAACGATGAGTTCTTTAAAAAAAGTACTGGTATATTTACCAATTATTGGTGGGGTTCAAGTCATGTTACCCGGTCTGTATCCCGTGCACGGCAAATTAATGGGGATGTTTATAAGGTTTACACTGGCGCGGATATGTGGCCTGACAGAACAGCACAGGCGGCTTTTTCCGATAAAACTTGGCCTGATAAAATTTGCTCTTCGGGGACGAATAATTTTAGAACCTCTGTTGCTCTTTTTGCAACAAATTTCACTTTTGAATGGAGGCCATTCTCAAACTTCCTTAGCAACCCCAATGATTATATCCGGTGCTACGAAACTGAGCGAATCATTTTTTCAGGTCAAAATAAAAATCCCTATATTGTTCAGGCTAACACCTATAAGGGATTATCCAATTATATCACCCCCAAAACAGCAATTACAAAGGTACCCTTTAAAACAAATTTCAATACCGGTCATGGAAAGAAAGAGTGGAAAGAGGGAGTGATAACATCCAATGAGGGCTGGTATAATATGGATAAACAGGAACTGTTGCCTACTTGGACTTTTTATAAAAATACACAAACAGGATTTCAGATTGAATATTCCTTTGATGATGCCTATAATGGGGGAACCTCCATTGTTTTCAATGCATCTGATGGAAGCGATTTGAAAAACGAAGTTTTTAAACTGTATAAAACAAGCATTCCCCTGAATATTCCATTGGCAGTAAAACTCAATGGGAAATATTCCTCTTCGGATAATAATATAACCACAACCCTTGTTGCCCATATGTCTTCGGGAAAAACGCAGGAGATTGCACTGGAAAATTCAGGATCAACCTGGTTTCAGCAGTCATTGAAAATACCCTCCTCTTCAGGTGATACACTCATGGCAATTGGTTTTACCATACAAGCTCAGAACAATGCCTTATCTCAGCCTTATACTTTTTCCCTGGGTCAGCTTGAAATAATTAAAGAAGCTGTTGCTATAAAGACCATGAAAAAGAAAGACAATTATGGCGTAGTTTTTTCCGGAACCGGCCTTCATAGGAATATTCAAATAAATATTGATGGTAAAAAAGATCAACTGTATAGATTAAACATTTATTCTGTCAATGGCAGATTGGTGCAGCAAAGAGCGATTACCAATGGTGTTCATCCGGTGAGACTACAGCCCGGTTTCTATATATTTGATGTGCATACCCGTGAAGGCATAGTAATTAAACGTGGTAAAATTATTTTAAATAACTAGGCGTGTAGTTGATAGCTCTTATGATTAATCCTTTATCGAGGGATTGTCATCCTTTAATTTAAACTATACCTCAGGTCATTTTTTAGAGTATTGTGTAAAGCAGTCCTAATGTATACACAGCACTATTTTAGCCTCTCAATAAAATCTGAAAGGTTCTCTTTGTTAAAATCAACCTGCTCTGTTGAATCTTTTTCCTGATTTTGTTTGAGATATTTCTCTTTGTAAATATTTTGATAGGTGATAACAGAGCGCCCCAACAAAAAACGGATAGATCGGGACTCCTTTATAATGGGGAGTAATCCCTTTCTTTCGTTCTCATTATGCACCATGGTGTCTACAGAAAAAGCTTTAACACTATTTAAGATTTCTTCAGCGTCTCGGTCTGAGATATTGTATTTGTTCCAAGAGAATAGGTCGAAAAGGGTGATGCCCTTTTTTACCAACTCCTTATGGGTGGCCATCAACTTAGCAATGTACTGCTTTGTTGTGTCATCTGTTTTCACTTTGAGAATTGCGGGAAACACAATACTCTCTTCAAATTTGAAGTGTTCAATAATGTCAGTACGAAAGAAGTTGAAGAACTCCTGCCAGGCTGTCATTGCCTCGTTCTTAAAGAAGGATCCATATATAGTTGAAAGCCTTGTTTGGTAATCCTTGATGTTTTCATGATATCGAACCATATCACGAAGGAGATCGATTTTACTGAGTTGATCCATCATGCTATAATTATCGTATGAAATATTCACAATTTCTATAACAAACTATTTTGAGAGATACTTGATTACATTTCCAAATGCTTAGTATACTAAAGTATTTTTTTACAATGAAAAGACTTGTTGAGTGTAGACTATTAAATGTGACTTTTATTGTTCTTCTTGCAATGTATGGTTTGGTGGCAAACACCATCTCTGATGTGAATAGGCCGGACAAAAAGAGTGAAAATCAGCCACGCCCTCTATCAAGACTTCCGGGTCCGCAGTTATTTCCCAATAAGGATATTTTTACAAATTCACTTACTTTTACACTTAGTAAGATCTGCCCGAATACCTGCTGTCAAAAAGCTGATATTTATGTAACCCTGGATGGCAGCGACCCAAAAACCTCCGCAACAAAAAAGAAGTATACAGCTCCCATTACTATTGAAGAGAGTACCACTATCAAAGCGGTTTTATTAAGCAGTGACAGTTGCCAGATGCCCAGCACGGTTATTGAGAAGCAGTATACTCATATTAGTCCCTTACCTATACCAGAGGTAACCCCCGAAGCTGGCTTTATCCATTCTGGTGAGAAGATCTCCCTGAAGGTCAAGGGATTTGAGGGTGACACTTCGATCCTTATATTCTACTCTATTGATGGTCGTGACCCTTCTACTGCCGGTAAAAAGTATACCAAACCCTTCACCTTAACCCAAAGTACAACGCTTCGGGCAATTGCGGTCAATCCCTCCGGCTCCTATCTTAATAGTCCAATTTTTTATCGTTATTTTGAGTATCGTTATTCACAGGTTCCCCGCCCAAAGGCCTTGCCACCCAGTAATAATTTTACTCGTTCCATTAACGTTGCCCTGTCGGTTCCCGGTTTTGATAAGCAAAAGAAGCTGAATATTTACTATACCCTTGATGGCACAGAACCAACAGAAAGTAGCCTTCCTTATCTAAAGCCCATTGGCATTGCTAAGAGTTGTACCTTGACTGCTGTGGCAATGATGCCTGGGTATCGCAAGAGTACGCTCTGTAAAGAGTTTTATGCTCGTGGAACAGTACCAGTAGCTCCAAAACCAAGTGTGTCGCATCAGGGGAAGGTCTACTCCGGAGGAATTCCCAAAATCACCTTGGCGTCGACCTTGGATAAGGCAATGGTGCTATACACCCTTGACAATACAGAGCCAACCATGGCCAGCACCCTTTGGGATAGTCGTCCGTTGTATTTAGAAGCACCGGCTACTTTAAAGGTAAAGGTTTTTAAGGAGGACTGGCTGCCCAGTGTCACTATTACCGAGCACTACGATTACGAAACCCTGGCCAGCCCTGTAACTAACCACCCCTCGGGGACGGTTTTTTCCGACTCCTTGATTATTAGTCTTTCCATGCCCCATCAAAGTATTACTACTGGTGTCCGTTTGTACTACACGCTTGACGGAAGTGATCCCGATAAACATGGTAGACTGTTCTCTGCACCCTTTACAATTTATAATAGCTGCTTTCTTAAGGTTTTTGCTCGAAAGAAAAACTATTACGACAGTGACATCATGTACTATGAGTACTTTAACCTTATTAAAGTGACTCAGGCCTACCTCTTAGATCGGGATCAAGATGGTTTTATTGAGAAGGCTGTAATTCATTTTAATAGACCTCTTGAAATGTTACCCTCATTGATTGAATTTACCTATCCCTATTCGGGGGAACGAATTCTGGTTGAGGCAGATCGCATGGGCACGATCACTTTGCAGGAGGCAAAGCAGTTTGTTGAGGTCACCTTTGATCCACCGCTTATTAGTCAAGGCGCCTTTCCCTCGGGATATTATGGAAGAATTCCTTTACCCGGTGAGTTTGATACTGCACCCTTTCTAGTTGATGATAGCACCGGCGCCAAGAAAAAGTTTGTCGCTGCCCGTGATGATATAACGATTTTTGGTTTTAATAATCTGTCCTTTAATGATGAAGGTTTTGCATTGGTACACAATCCCTTTACTCCAGGAAAGAGCACTATTCCCGATTATATCGTTCACCTTGACGATAACAAAAATAGAACTGGGACTGCCATTGTAGCACGACCTCGACGCCCTTCGGTTGGGACTGTTTTTATTTTTGACACAACCGGTACACGGATGATTTTAACTCGCCAAATGGTTGAAGTCCCGGTCACCGGTGTACTGTTTCTCACCTGGGATGGTAAAGATACGCAGGGTAAGATCGTTGACAAGGGAAAGTATGTAGTGAAGGTTCATCTATCAGAAAAACAGAGTGGCGAAAAGTCTGCCACTCGGGTCATTGTCAATGTAGAATAATTGTAGTGATTGTCAGTATGTGCCGATGTGATAATACTTTTATTGAGGCATGGTCATGTACGCCATGCTATTATTCAATCAAGGTGAGCATATCCCGGACTGCCACATCAAGTCCTACCAAAGAGGAGCGGGCAATGATACTGTGACCAATGTTGAGCTCTTCCACATAATCCATCTGGGCTACAGCGGTGACATTCTGATAGTTGAGTCCATGGCCAGCATTAACCACCAAACCCAATCGATGAGCTGCAAGGGCTGCATCCTGCAGGCGGACCAGTTCTTCCTCTTGAGCAGAGCCTGATGCATTAGCATAGTAGCCAGTATGCAATTCTATATGGGTCGCACCGGTGCGGGCAGCAGATTTAATCTGCTTGATATCGGGATCAATAAAGATACTGACCAGAATATTATGCTCCTTGAAGGATTCAATGCTTTTAGCTAACTCTTCCTCTTTTCCGCGCACAACAAGGCCACCTTCGGTGGTGCGCTCTTCCCGTTTTTCCGGAACTAAAGAGACCATATAGGGGCAAACATCAATGGCAATTTTAACCATTTCCTGGGTATGGGCCATTTCGAGATTAAGGTGGGTAGCAATAATCTGTTTTAATAAGTAGATGTCGCGGTCTTGCATATGGCGACGATCTTCCCGTAGATGGGCGGTGATTCCATGACAACCGGCAAGCTCAGCCAAGACCGCAGCGTGAATAGGATCTGGTTCTCGTCCACCTCGAGCCTGACGGATAGTAGCTATATGATCGACATTGACGCCTAAGGTTGCCATGATTCCTCCTTTATGATTTTCATTAATATTACTAAATGTAAATATATATTTACTCAAATCCTATGAGAAACCATTTTTAAAACCCAGGACTCTCAGACTGAATTGATAATTTAAGGTTAAATTATTGATCTGGCTTATTTTACTATTGTATAAAAGAGGATAATTATATTTTTACTCGCTTAAACCAGAGGGTGTTGCACGTTGTTGTGTTGCAGGACTCTAATCAAATTCTCATAGAATTTAATTGCATATAATGTACTTTGATAATATTATTTCAGTAGCAAGAAAGACACTATACCTACCTATTATATAGATGAAAGGAACAGGATATGAGAATCGCCTATGTTTCCACCTTCCCACCTATTGAGTGTGGCATTGGAACTTACACTCAATTTTTACTTGATGCAATGAGAAAGACACCTAACGAATTGCATGTGGTAAGTCAATTTGGTGCTGAGGGTATGCATGTGTATCCCACCTACAGTCCAACAGATGAGGGCATTGCTAAGAAGATTTTTGATATGGCAGTAAAGATTACACCCGATGTGGTACACATCCAGCATGAGTATGGTCTCTTTGGTGAGTTAGATGGCATTGCGGTTTTAGAATTAGTCTATCGACTGAAATCAACCGCTACTCCAGTTATCGCGACCTTTCATACAGTCAATAAAATACCGGAGTTCCGCCGTGGCATGATCCTAAAAACATTGTGCCGTGAATTGGATGGCATTATTGTTCATGAAACAGAGCACGTTGATATTCTCCGTGATGTCTATGAGGCAGATGCAAATAAGATTCATCTTATACCCCATGGTGCACGGGATATTGCTCCTATTCCTGATGCTAAGGCAAAATTAAATCTAATTGGTAAAAAGGTTCTTCTCTTAGTTGGTTACTTCCGTCCTACCAAATGCTTTGACAAAATAGTAGAACTCTTTCCCCGCATAGTTGAACAAGTTCCCGATGCTTGGCTTGTTATCTCTGGAAAGATGCGGACCCTGGAGTTTGGGACCTATCGAAACACCCTCTTTGAAAAGATTAACAATTCTCCCGCAAAAGATAGAATTGAAGTGTTTCGAGGTCAGTTTCCCCAGGAAACCTTTGATACCATTATTGCCGCTTCTGATATTATGTGTTTCCCCTATATTGCAGGGGCTCAGAGTGGAGTCATGGCTCATGCCTTTGCCTTTGGTAAACCGGTGGTAACCTCTGATCTGCCAGCCTTTAAGTCGATTGTTGAAAAGTCAAAAGCTGGATTTACTGCAGATAGTGATGACGAATACGTTGATAAAATTGTAAAGCTCTTGACAGACAAACCTACCTATGACATCTGTTCTCAAAAAGCCTATAAGTATGTGAAGGGTTCTATTTCCTGGGATATTGTGGCTGAAAAGACCTTGGATGTCTATGCACGCTTTGATCAAAAACTTGAATGTGCCACTCGTTATGTATATGTAGGATAGAAGAAAAAAGGAGAACCTTGAGATGTTTAGTCGTTGTGATAAAAATCCTGTTGTCAGTCCCGATGATGTTACTCCCTCAGCCGATGGTTTTAAAGTTGTTGGTAGCTTCAATCCCGGTGCAACGATTTATAATGATGAGATCATTCTTCTCATTCGACTTGCCGAAAGCTGCGTTGCTCGGGAAGGAAAGGTCTGTGTACCGGTGTTTAGCTTTGATAAGGGTGAGAGTCGCGCAGAAGTGCTCGAATTTGATGCCAATGATCCTGAGGTTGCCTTGAAAGACACCAGAGGTGTAGTTTACAAAGGAAAGGAATATTTAAGTAGTATCAGCCACATTCGACTGGCCCGCAGCAAAGATGGGATTGACTTTACTGTTGATGATAAGCCCTTTCTTGTTCCTACAGAAGAACGTGAGACTTACGGTATTGAGGATGCGCGAGCAATGTGCATAGATAACATGTGGTATTTAAATTACACCATCGTATCTACTGATAGCTGGGCAACTGCCTTGGCAAAAACAGAGGATTTTAATCATATAGAAAAGTTGGGTATCATTTTTCATCCTGAAAATAAAGATGTGGCAATCTTTCCAGAAAAAATAAATGGATATTATTATGCTTTGCACAGGCCTAATAACAGTGGTTTTGGAAAAGCCTCGATATGGTGTGCCAAGAGCCCCGACCTCTTACACTGGGGAGACCACCGATGCCTTGTACGTCCCCGTGCCACAACCTATGAATCCATGAAAATCGGTGGTGGCAGTGCACCAATTAAAACTGATGAAGGGTGGTTAACCATCTATCATGCTAAAGGTGACAACCAGCGCTATACCCTTTTTGGTCTTTTGCTAGATTTAGAGGAACCTTGGAAAATAGTTAAACAGGGTACCATGCCTCTTTTAGAACCCAAGGCTGAGTACGAAACCACCGGATTCTTCCCCAATGTTGTATTTACAAACGGCTGTGTTGTCAAAGGTGATACTCTTTATATGTACTATGGTGCTTCCGATCAATACTGCTGTCTTGCAACAGCCAAGGTTGATGACCTATTACATTCCCTTTAATGAGGATACTATGAAAAAAAGAAAGCAACGGGACATTATTCATCGCTGGGAAGGAAATCCGGCAATTACCATCCAGAGTCTTCCCTTTAAGGCATCTGACATATGGAATGCTGGGGCAGTGAGGGTAGGGGATACTTACATTCTTATTGTTACTATCGAGAGTCTTAGTGGTCATAAGGATCTCTATTGTGCGCGGAGTGAAAATGGCTATCACTTTACTGTTGATGCTGAGCCCTTTATGATCCATGCTGAGGATAGTGCCTTTAGTAAATATGAAAAGATTAGCATCATGGACGCCCGTATCACCTACTTGGATGATACCTATTACATATCTTACATAGGTGAAAGTGAGTATGGCTTTCGTATTGGTCTTGCCAAAACCGATGACTTTAAAAAAGCAACACGGCTTAATTTTATCTCTGAGGTTGACACAAAGGGAGGAGCTCTCTTTCCCGAAAAAATCAATGGTCGATATGCTCGATTAGAGCGGCCAGCTGATGGCGGTAGAATTTGGATTAGTTACTCCGATGATCTTGTGTGTTGGGGCGGATCTGAGGCGATAATGTCACCACGAAAGGGTTTTTGGGATGCCAGCAGAATCGGTGATGCTGTGCCACCAATGCGGATTTCTGATGGACGATGGCTGATGATCTATTACGGTATTAAAGAGACCTCTGCAGGACCACTCTTTCGTATTGGCGCGGCACTTCTTGATGCAAAGGATCCCTCGAAGGTGGTAGCGCGGACCAATATTCCAATCTTGAGTCCCCGTGAGATGTATGAGCGGGTTGGTGATATTACCAACTTAGTCTTTTCCTGTGGTGCAGTCCTTGACGGAGATAACTTACTACTCTACTATGGTGCCGCTAAAAGCTGCCTCTGTGTGGGTATTACAACATTGGATGATATCGTGAATGAATGCATTGAGAGTGAAGGAGTTTACTAATGACACGATTTCCCTTTGGTAGAGACATTCTGCACCGTTTTGAAGGTAACCCGATTATTACCTTAGAGGATATACCCTTTCGGTGCAATACTGTTTTTAATGGGACTCCCTTTAAAAAGGATGATACCTACTATCTTCTTATTCGTATAGAGGGCCAGCAGGGGTATTCCTATTTTGCACTGGCCGAAAGCAAAGATGGTCTTCGTTTCTCAGTGCATCCGGAACCGGTTATGCAGCCAGCAAAGTCTGGGCCCTTTGCCAAATACGAAGCCCTGGGTATTGAAGATCCTCGATTGACAGAGCTGGATGGTACCTATTATGTCATGTACACGGCCTATTCCACCTATGGTGCTCGTATTGCTTTGGCAAAGACCGAGGATTTTCACTCCTACGAACGAATCGCTTTAGTTAGTGAGCCTGGCAACAAGGATGGTATGCTCTTTCCGGAAAAAATTAATGGTGAGTACGTACGATTCGATCGTCCCATAGGGAAAGATTGTGGCTCCATATGGATCTCCTACTCAAAAAATCTTTACGACTGGGGACGATCTGAAGTCGTCATGCAACCTCGTGCAGGCTATTGGGATTCCTATAGAATCGGTGCATCTGTTCCACCTATAAAAACAAATCATGGCTGGTTGGAGATCTATCACGGGGTTCGTATGAATCCCTCTGGACCTATTTACAAGATCGGAACTGTATTGCTGGACTTAGAAGAGCCGCATAGAGTGGTTGCCCGTATGGAAGAACCCTGTCTGTCACCGCGGGAAAATTATGAGCGTATCGGTGATGTGGGTAATGTTGTCTTTGCCTGTGGCGCCATTGTGGAGGACAATGGTGAAATCAAGGTATACTATGGAAGTGCCGACACTCATATTTGTGTGGCAACCTGCTCCTTTGACACCCTCATTGCGAAAACCTTAGAAGGTACCACTTAATCCTGAATTATTGGACTAATGCTGAAACTGGAACAAAAGAGATGCCATACTGTTTCATGTAGGGGCGTACTTTTTTTAGGACAGTGATTATCGATTTGTTTGCCCGGGTCGCAATAATAATATTCCCCCGTTTTCGGGCTATGGCCGTATAGTGCTTAAGCTGGTTCTCTATATGAAAGAGGTCCTTCTCTTCCTTAATCATCGCAGTAATTTCACTATAGGGTACCTTTATTTTTTTTGCGGTTTTTGGAACCACAGAAGTTCTACCGGTGTGGGTATTAACAAAATAACCTTGATGCTTCTTTATTTCCCCAAGAACAATGCCCATGACCCGCGAGTCTTCAACCGCCACTGAGCTATAGAGGTTGCCAAAACCCTTAAAGTTGGGAATGCTTTTTATGGTCTCTGTGATAATCTTGGCAATTTCCTTTTCTTTATAGTGGATCATTATAATGGGAGAAGTGCTTTTTTTAATCCTTTTTCGTGGCTCAAAGGGAAGCTGGATGCACACCTCTTTGTTGTACTCCTGTGCAGCCTTTGCGGTCCATGCGGATTTTTGAGCAAAAGGTTTTAAAGAGATAGTAAGCGGCTCGGGAAAAGAGAGAAAATCAACGGTAGTTTGATTGGCTTGAAATTCAAAATCTTCAATGAGAACAGCAATTTTGGTTGAGCCGGCAAGGAAGCGCTTGGCTCGGGAGAGAATCAGTACAAGCCGTTTATCTTTTTTGGATTTACTGACATAGGTAATGACAAAGATATCCTTTTTTGCATTGTAGTAGCTGTCATAAACAGTGTTCGGTGTTCCTTTTACAATTCGAGAAAAAGCATTGATCACCAGCTCATCAGGGAGTCCCTGGGGGATTGGTGCACTAATTTCACGCTGTTTATCCTCTAAAAAAGTATTTGTGTTGATTGTTTCAGCTGATACATCAAATTGCTCAAAGAGTCTAAATAGGTTTAGCTCTAAGGTAGAATTTTTTTGAGAAGAGGATTTGCTATTTTGGGCAATACCAAACTGTTTTTGGATCAATTGGATTGTAGGATTCCACCAATCTAACTTGATTCCCACTAGGAGTATCAACAAGAAAAGGAAAGAGAAGAAAAGTGCTGTTAATTTACCGTTACGCATATTGAGAAACTTTGCTGATCAGTACTGCTCTATAGTACAAATTCGACGCAAATTAATATATTTTATTATCAAAAATATGCCTTTTCTTTTCTCCATGTCAACGATTACTCATGAGTATGGCAAAAATAAAAATTCCCGTAATTTTAGGACCCACTGCAGTTGGCAAGAGCGACCTTGCATTGAGTCTTGCAACGGAGTTTGGCTGTGAGATCCTTTCCTGTGATTCACGACAAATTTACCAAGAATTGAATATCGGAACAGCCAAGCCAACCCAAGAGGAGATGCAAACAGTCCCTCATTGGATGATTGATATTGTTCCTCCTACCGAATCTTTCTCAGCCCATCGCTTTGAGTCTGAGGCTTTACAAATTATTAGAGAACGGGCAGGAAAAGGTAAACGAACAATTATTTGTGGAGGAACCGGTCTCTATTATAAAAGCCTTAGTGAAGGTATGGGACCTCAGATTGCGACAGATCTTCCTTTTCGGAAAAAATATACTGAGATAGCCCAAGAGAAAGGAAGGGAAGCTGTCCATGAAGAGCTGCAACACTGTGATCCTGAGACTGCAAAGCACCTCCACCCCAATGATCTTCAGAGGGTGATTCGGGCACTGCAAGTCTTTCATGACTCTGGTATTCCTTTATCCACGTTGAAAAGTAACAAAAGACCTCCTTCGGATATAGCCTTTGAGGTATTCATTTTACAGCTTCCAAGAGATCTGTTGTATACTCGTATAAATAATCGGGTAGATACCATGATGGACATGGACCTATGGCAGGAGTTTACTAGTCTTTATGAAAAGGGGTATACCCGCGATGATCCGGGTATGCATTGTGTTGGGTACAAAGAATTGTATCCGGTGATTGAGAAAAAAATGTCCTTACAACAGGCAATCACTTTGATCAAACAGAACACGCGGAACTTCGCCAAACGTCAAATAACCTGGTTTCGTAATAAGGTCACTGGCACGACGATTGACATGACAAGAGGTCAAGGCAGTACTTTACTGATGAAAAAGGTTAAAGAGCTCTACACATAATAACTAATATCATACTATCTGAGTGTATATCCAGTAAGAATTATGTTGTCAAAATTAATTGTATGGTGTATAATCAAATTGTAGCTTTTATTAAGGTAATACTACTTTCTCTTCAACATTAAATCATTCCTGTCGATACATATAAGGAATAAAAAATTGTAAGATTCTGGAGTTTTCGCTATCTACACAAATCTACTGCTAAGGACACTGAATTAATCCAAAGAGAGCAGAAATTCCTTTCCCGGAATAATGATAATCCGTGATTAACCGAATTATGAAAGTATCATCCTAATGACGTTCGATTCTATTGAGAACGAACTGGTTTGTATAATTTGTCAAGGGAGTTGGTGAATATGAATAATGGTTCACAGTGGGAAAATGGCAGGGGTTCTTCCGATTCGAACAAATATTCAGAGAGAAAACACTATGGGCAGCACTATAATAATGGTGGGAATACCAACTATAGCCCCAGCACAAGTTATAATTATAAAAATGGCAAACGCCCACAAGGTAAAAACGTTCCTCGTCGACGGATAGATCGCTTTAAAAGAGATGGTTATAATTCCAATGATCGAATCATTAAACAAAATGATATCATGATCAAATTACTTAAGGAGATTCGCGATCGGCTTCCAGCTCTTGAAACTCCAGAAAAGCAAGACAATGGTGTAGCACA
Organism: Chitinivibrionales bacterium; assembly: GCA_028278335.1. Lineage (GTDB taxonomy): Bacteria > Fibrobacterota > Chitinivibrionia > Chitinivibrionales > JANQEN01 > JANQEN01. Next base: position 16,424 of record JANQEN010000025.1, read on the forward strand.
AAATAATGAGCAAAAAAAGGAAGCTGTGACCAAAGAGTCTACTGCGGCAGCACCAGAAAAACCTTTGATTGCATCTATGGACGCACAGGAGAGTAGTACGGAAGAGAATCTGACACCTATCCAGGCTGATGAATCTACTGGAGATCAGGAAACGGTCACCAGTGCGGTGGGCCCTGACCTTAATGAGACTTCACAGGAGCCTTTAGAGGAAGAACCAAAAAAAGAGGGCTAAAACATAATTTTTTTGTAGCCCATACGAGGCTCCTTACCATGCTGCTGGTTTGTGAATCAAGCCTTACCTATTATCGTTTAAAGAGTTTGTAAATCTTAATTATAGTTTATCCTCTTTTTATTAGGTCTACAAAAAATTGTATATCTATTTGTCAGGTCTTCAAATAAGTTGGCAAAGAAAAAACATAAGTTTTTTATACTCCGTGCCGATAATACATTATAGAATAATAGTATACACAAATCCCATGTTAATTGACACAATAGGTGTATGATATTTTGTCTACTACTGTAATGAATCGACTTCAAAATTATCCCGTGAGGTTCAAACAGGCACTGCTGCTTGTTGGTGCTATTGCCTGTATCACATTGGTCAGTGGCAAGACTCGCTGGAGCTCACTCCATATAGTGCCTGATGCGGATATGTTTGGGTCCGGTGAATTTACGGTCGGTTATGAAGCCTATGTTTCTCGGGACACTGCTCGTACAACCGTCTTTAACTCATCCTTTCCTATTAAATTTGGGCTTATTGAGTGGGTTAATCTTGATCTTAACTATTGTGGGGGTATGTCAGTAGGACTAAAAGCACGAATATTAGGAGAGACTAAAAATGTGCTTCCCTCATTGGCAATTGGTGTGCATAATCTCTTTAATCATCGAGAAAAGCATTACTTTTATGTAGACACAGTTGATGATGATCTTAATGCTGAGCTGTACCTTGCTTTGTCCAAGGGCATTGAGCCTATTAAAACGAGAATTCATGTGGGATTCCAGTCTATTCCCAGTAGTAAGCGCGACAAAATAACCCCCTTTGCTGCAGTAGAGAAATATTTCGGGTTTGGCCTGTATACAACCTTTGAATATTATCGACGGCAGCGGGAAGACAATTTTTCCCTCTTTGCAACCTGGCGGACATTCAACAAACATCTGGAAGTCACCCTTGGAGCAGTTGATCTTAAGCAAATGTTTGTGGATGAGGATAAAAAGTTTGCTGTCTCACTCACCCAATCTGAGCCCGATGCCTTTATCAAACCGGGAGTGTGGATTGGTATCAAGTACCATGGCCGGTTTGGCCTTGGTAAGAATAAGGGTTTTATCTCCTCTGAAGATCGCCTGCGTAAACAGGATGAAACTATTGAGACACTGATTAAAGAGGTTAATGATCTCAAGACACGTTTGACAAAAACATCAAGTGCCTTGGATTCTACCCGTCACTCGTTGGGGATCCTTATTGATAGTACAGAAAACGATCCAAAGAAGCTAAAGAACATCATCTTTGCAAAACTGGTTGCCCTTAAGACCCTTTATAATTCAGAGCCCTTTGAACCTGATAAGGTTAATTTACTCATTAGAGAGATCGCCAGCTATCGGGGAAAGGCAACACCCTGTTTAGAGGATTTTCTGGTTGATAAAAAAATTGACCGTTATGTGCGGAGCTATAGCGCAGCTATGCTTGGTATAATTGGCAACAAAGGCTCCTCCGATTTATTACTCGATGTATTGGCCAGGACAACCGATCCTGATCTTAAAATCGAGATACTCATTGCTTTGGGTAAAATGAAGGAAACCAGGGCCATGTTTCTTATGGAACAGTTGGCCAATGCTCCCAATGATGCCGTTGCTATAACCGCACAGGAGGTTCTCCTTCGTCTATCATCAGAAACTGGTGCGGAGATATCACCCACTTTAAAGATGAGAAAGATCGAGGTTGACGAGAATAAAGTTCTCACTCCGACAAAATCAGTACGACCGGTTGACACGGTTACTGAGGTCAAGCCAGAAAAGGTGATTGAAGAGAAAAGTACTCCCCTTGGTGATACTGTTCCCATAACCGAGAGTAGTGAATTGCCCGAACCAGAGCCAACAGCAGACTCTCTTAGTGCAGATTTAGACACCACTATTTCAGAAGATACAACAGCAACCGATGAATCAGAAGAAAATGTTACTGAATCTTCGGAAGAGGAGAGCGCAGTAGAAGAGGCGGAAGATTCAAAAAAAGAGGAAAAGAAGAAGAGGAAGGATAAAAAACGAGATAAAAAGTTAAAAAAGGCCGATGAAGAGGAGGAACCAAAGAAAAGTAGAAGGGATAAGAAAAAAGATAAAAAAGAGGATAAGAAGGAGAGGGGACGAAATAAGGATAAGTCCACTAAAGAGGAGCGGAAGAAAAGACAAAAAGACGATAAGGAGTGGTAAACCCAGTTTTCCTAACGAAAGAGAGTCGGTACCAACCTATTACCATCAGGTTCAGCAATTATATCCCAGTTGTCAAAGTCAAAGCCCAGCTTCAAGGTGAATTTATTTCCCCCAATAGGTGCTTTGTGGTCAATGCCATAATCCCATCGAGCACTAATGGCTAAAGGATAGGAGTTGAAAGTTTTGGCTTCTAAGCGAAGCTCAGCTCCTCGCCAAAGAAGAAAATCTTCTCGTTTCAAACTCTTAAATTCACTCAGTCGATCTGCTGCAGTGGCACCGCCGAAATTGAGTGCTCCGTAGATTCTGTCAATGTAGAGGAAGCCAAGCTTTTTGTCGATGGGATGAGGAGTGAGAGGAAATCGATAAGAGATGCTTCCCGTTAAAATTCCATTGCCTGAAATCAATACCGTATCTACAACTAATTGTGCAGTATCAATAATAATTGAATCACCGGAACTAGTCGTTGAATAGACATCCATGGTGTCGCGGTAGTAAAAGGTGTAGCCCGGTATCCATTCCCAGGGCTTATAAAAAGAGGGTAAATCAGTAGGATGTAAATCGGGAACCGGACTCTCTTGCTGCTTCTTTTTTAGAGCCTCTTTACTCTTATTAGTTAATTGAAGGGCTGTTCCGCTTAGCTGTATTGCAAGGTCATGTTTTTTATACCAAGGAGTTGCTCTGGCAAATATGAGATTGCTACTAATCTGGTTGTACTGATAATCATTGTAGTTCTCCTTTATCGCTCCATTTTCAATCTCAAAGGCTTTTTCCTGGTCTATGAGCTTCTGGCTCCAATACTCATATTTGAGTTTAAAATAGAGCCCCTTGGGAGAGATGATCATCTTTGAATCGTAGGTAGGATTTCGTAAGGTTAAAAAGGTGCCAATGCGGTACCCTCGAGCTGGGATGTAATCCAAATATTTAGACCCGATCTCTGTCCATATGCGATATTTATCCAAAGTCGTAAATAGGTTTGCTGATAGGGCTTTGTTAAAATTATGGGTAATTGTGAGCTCTGTAAATTTGGGATTTAAGTTAAAATTGAGCACCTCTACTGTATCATTTCCATAGAAGTCATGCTTGAATTCGTCTTCACCTTTAATAGCCCGTTGTACGTGATAAAAAGAGAGATCAACGGGTAACTGTTTTGTAAAGTAAAAGAGTCCAAAATCATAGGATATATTGCGGTTGATGATTTCGTTACGATCAGCAAGTCTAAAGGGGTTTAGAGATTCACTCAAGAGAAAAAAGCCAATACCGGGAAGTCTATAATCAGCATTATGCCAGTCAAAGGGTGTGTTAAGCGAAAGTACGCCACCATACTTAAAGGAACCAATTCCTTTGTAAGGATTGTGAGTTTCTGTTAAAATATGCTCCATAAAAAAGGTGGGAGCAAAAATAACCTTACGAGGCATTTGGTTATATTTAGATGCGGGACTAAAGGAGGTGGCAATTGTCTTTTGAGGATAGCCACCCCGTTTTATTAAGGCTTTCTCCTTGGAGAGTTTTTGTTCTGCAACAATGGTAATGGAATCAATGAGGTATATGCCATAACCCTCCTTGTCATAGCTTGCAAAAACAAATGCCGATTCATCCTCAGAGACATCTGGGGTAAAAGCTCCACCGGAAACATTGGTGAGCTGTTGCAGCGTTTCTGTTTCAAAATTATAGCGGTAAATGTTAAAGATACCAGTCCTATCCGAGGAAAAGTAAAGACTCTTCCCATCAGGTCCAAAGCGAGGATCACGCTCATCAAATTCTGTGTCACAGAATGTATAAAAGTCCTTACTAAGGGTATCATAGATCCCAATTTTTCTATGGTCACGATCTAAGTAGCTTATGGCGATATGTGCACCAGTTGGAGACCAATCAATGCTATATATCGTTTGGAATTCTAGTTCGGGGTTCTCTTCTGGGGGGTAAATTCTATCAAGCTTTTTACCGGCAGTATCCATGATACCCATGATAAACTTATCTGACTGATGCTGGGTATAGGCCAATCGAGATCCATCAGGTGAAAAGGCTACATGATAGACACCGGCCTTTTTAGTAACTAAGCGATCACTCTTCTTTGCAAAGAGCTTTTTCTTAGCCTTCTTCTGCAAAAGGGTATCAATAAAGGCATCACGGACTCGAATCCCACCCTTCTTGGGAGCCAGAGTTGACTTTTTAGATTTCTTACTGGTAAAGGCGATTCTATTTGTTGATTTATGGATAGCATAGAAATCTGATATGGCACCCTTCTCAAAGGTAATACGCTTTTTTTTCTCCTTGTTTTTGTCAAGGGAGTAGGAGTAAAGCTTTGGCCTATAAAAATCATAGTCACCATTGGAAAGAAAGTAGATTTTTTTATCACCTGGACCGAAACGTGGCCAATAATTGTTGAATCCCTTTTTGTTAATCTTTTTACCATATACCTGTGGGCCAATATTCTCAATTTGGACGGCATATTTTTTCTTGAGATGCTCCTTCCACTCTTTATATAGCTGTCTTCCCGAAATTCCTAGCACCTCTTTTATACCACGGTCAAAACTGAGTCGTGGCAACTTTGAAGACTCTCGCAGAATTGAGATAATTTTTTCGTAGCCATAGGTCTCAGCAATATAGGTGACCAGGGCAAATCCATGATTGTATGTTTTTTCGAAATTGTCACCACGACCAGTAAACACTGACATGTGGTCCCAGGACAGCATGGTGTTTGAAAGCACTAAGGTACGGAGTATCATATCACGATGAGAGTCCCAATGATCTCCCTTGCTCATAGTACTTTCATACTGAGCAATACCTTCGAAAAACCAGGGTGGGAGTATTTCCGAGGGGAAAATGTGAAAAGCCTCTGTACGCGTTCCAATCTCATTTCCCTTTCTAGTAGAAATGGTATTGGGATGGGAAAAGTAGCCACCCTGAATATAGGGCATCCAAGAGGGCATTTTAAAACTGGACCAGATCGATACAATATGAGCGAATTCATGGGTAACAACATTTTCAAACCAATTGACTGTTCCCCGCATATTATAGAAAAAAGCGTTTGCGTCAATGCAAATGGTATTCTGTATGGTCAAGGCCCAGCCATTACCATCACCAGAGTTGATTACTAGAACCTCAGTTTTGTTGGGTAGTGTTAGATGATAGCGATTTTTATAGAGGTCATACAAGTTTTCAAGAATGTCACCAATCTCCATGGCCACATCTTTGAGTCCTGCTTCATAGTGAAGGTTGAAGTGGTCTGATTTTATGGTATATTTTTTAGAACCGAAGCCATTATATTTAGCTCCAAAGGAAAAAGAAGCGATAACAATAATCAGAAGAATCGGGAGATAGCCAAAGAGGTTTTTTTTATTCAACTGTTACTCTCCACCAAGTAATGTTGGCAAGTATTTATAAATATTTACGGATAACATTCAGGAAAATTTATTTCATTACCGCCATTTTCCAATATTTGACCTTTTTCGTACCATTAAAGTCAGCTTCTAAACGACAACGGTAAATTGCAGAACCGAGCTTATCAATTGCAACAGCCCTTTCGTTCCAACCAAATCCAGTTGGCAGGTCCGGTTCCGAAATAATATGATAGCCGGTATAGGTGAACACATCGAGTCTCACCTTTGATGCCCTTCGAGATAGTCGATACTTAAAATTGGTGACCCGAGCATCTTTTACAGGATTTGGAAAGTTATAAAAGTATTCGATTTCAGCAGAGGCACCGAGTGTGATAGTCCCCATTGGTCCCGCATAAGAGAAAGTACGACTGTTGTTTGCTCCTGCCTGGGGCCAAATAAATGAATTTGACACAATGGAATTAGCCATTTCCCACCGATAGAGATATCCATCATTGGAAAGGGCAATAATATCGGTTTTATTATTGTTGTCAAGATCACACAGTATTGGTGAAAGTGAGATTGAGCCACCAATGGTTAAGGGCCAATTCGATTGGATATCGGGACCAACATTGGGAAGAGAGGCTACAGAGTCAGGACGTTTGCCTTGAGTGTTAAAGGCATCTATATACCCACCCGGGGTTATATAGGGGAGCACTAAAGAATCGCCGATAACAAGCAATGAGTCAATAAATGACGCAGTGAGTCCTTTTATGCTATCAATAATCCCATCCTTACGGATGTAATAAATGGTGCCGGTCTCAGGATTTGATGAGTAAATATTGGCCACAGCAAAGGTCACATTTTCACCGGTCGGTGCAGAAAATATGACTAAGGGTTCCGAGGAATCACTGTTTTGGGCAATAACCGGAGAGGAGGTGATTGTTCCCCGTTGATACCAAAATCGTGAGTCCAATAGTCCTGGCCAATCAATGAGTAGGACACCTCGATTATTATACGCATAAACACCATTGGTGCCACCTACGATGATGTCTAAAACATTATCATTATCCAAATCAGCGATGGAAGGTGCTGATGCATTATCGGGAATTGAGGCTCGGCTCGTGTCTAAACGGTGAAAACCGGCCCAGTCATTGGGCCAACCAACCCACTCTTTGTCAAGCTCAATGGTGTTAGTCTTAGGATCGAAGTTGTAAAGCCAAAGACCCTGCTTTCTATCACAGACAACAATATCAACAATGCTATCTTGATCAAGATCGGCGGTGACTAAGGTAAAGGGAAGGTAGACAAATTCATTGCGCGCTGTACTTAGGGTAATGGTATCCAATAGTGCTTGAGGTGAGGAAATCGCAAGAAGTCCCTTTGCCGTAATCGAAGCGATTATTCCTTTATCGCTGTCAACAACAGCCAAAGCTTGAATAGGGGATTGTGCCTGCACAGGAAGGCTTTTAATCAACCCGGTTGCATCATCACCAAAGAGAAGTGAACCATTTGCGCCGCCCACAACCCAATGAGTGCTATCATAATTACAAACATAGGAGGATGGGGTTGTGCCCAAGCTCGTTGTATCCCAAATAGCTGCAATGCTATCAATAGTTCGAAGTATATAGAGATTACCATCCAAAGAAGGAATATAAAGGTTTGAATCGATTGCTGTTGGCATACCAGCAGGATTATTGATCGTAGCAACAAAGGAGACTGTGTCCGAATAAAGCGTATCCCCGGAATAGACAATGGTTGGTAACAATGCCTGCTCAGGTGTATGGAGCTTTGGGTTGCCAGCAGCAGAGTAACAATAGACCCTTCCTGCGGTGTCAACAATTGCTACTTCCATGGTGTCGCCATTGGCGAATACATTGCACAGGACCGGTTCAAAAAATTTACTGGCAGCAATCCTCTTAGGCCAGTGAGGAAAGGTTGCTACATTTTGATTGTCACGGCTTACTGTGATAGTAAACGAGGTATCAACATAATTATAGACGTAGTAGTCACGAATGGCAGCAGTGTCAATACCTGAACGTTTTAGAGGTGTATTACCCGAAGGTTGCACGTTGAGAGAGAGATAGGTGTGCCCCCCATCATTACTCTTGGTTGAGGGACGGGTAAAGGGTCCCATCGAATTGATTTGTACAGCCCCTTCCTTTGAAGAAAGGTGGGGAAAGATATCCTCGGCACCACCATAGTCGAAGGTAGCCTGATAGAAGACATCCTGAAACATTATACCCAAATCAACGATGCCATCAGCCTCTTCTAAGGAGATACCACGATAAAGTGAATCCGCATTTACTACATTCTGCTCGATATGATCTCGAATTATGTATTCGTCAATATGCCAGATGCAAACTCCAGAGGCTGGGATACTAACGTCTTGATTATAGACAGAATCGACAACGTTTCTCTGATAGATATCCCCGGGATGGGTAAAGGTCGAGATAATGTTTGAATCTAATCGGACATGGTTAAAGCTACTTATATACCGTCGGTTGTCTGTTTCAGAGGTGTCGTAATTATAGCGATTTAAGCTGGAAGAAAGATTTCGTTGCCTGTTTTCAATAAGATAGAATTCATGGTTATTGATGGGAACCAAAAGCATGGTGGTGTCACCCGGTTGCGCTGTGTTTACCGCCTTAATCTTGGCAGAGCCCGAAGCTGGACCTGGTTCAAAGAGTTTGGGGGTATCCCACCCCATAAATCCCCGTACCCAGGCAGAGGGCCAGGGCGGTATAAATCCTCTTCCAGAAGAGTAGCCGGCAAAGTCCATGATGCAGAATCCACCAATACCTGAAATGCCACTCATGGTAGAAAAGAGGTCTGGAATACCAATTTGTCGGGCCACCTGGTTTACCAGTATACCATGAATTCCCCAGTTGAGGCTGTCCTGATTTGATGTTTCTGAAACCATCATCAACTCATCTAAGGTTAGCTTTTCGGTGAAATTGCGATTGACAACAATACCAGAGACGTTGTTTGAGTCAGTATCTATCCCGCTAATAGAATCGGCAAAGTAGCCAAAAAATTCCTGTGATATAAAAGCATCGATCATGTCACTGGGTGTATCTTTACCAAAATTGCCATCCCAACCTCCATCTGTTAAATAGGAGGCTCCTGCATGAAAGATCAGTACAGCAACTTTACGCTTATAAGCTGGATTGGTGGGATCCTTTTCAAAAATAAATCCATTTTCTCCACGATAGAGATTTCTAAAGGGGCTTCCAAAGGCAGTGTCGACTTGCATGGAATCAGCTGCTTTAATGGCATCGCGGACAAATTCCATAAGGCCTACGGTTCTTCGATAGTAATATTCATCAAAGGATTCCTCGTCCCGCTTAGCTCCAGGAGAGTATTTAGTCATCTTATCGGGGACTTTGTAGGCATGCTCCTCATTTTTCCCCTTTGGAAATATTTCGTACTCGATAAAAAGTTTATGATTGGACACCTTTAAAAAGTATTTCTTTACAAATTCAAGTTGGTCGGCAAAATAGAGTGAGTCATGGGGAAGGTTGTCGTAAAGGTAACCATTACCGCCATTGAGTTTGTAGTAGTTTGACTCATAAATATCTTCGGTATTTCCGATACGGTCTCGATAAATGCCAAACATACCATTGCCGGTAGTAAAGAGAGAGCTGTCTGCTTTAAACTCAACTCTTAGTGCAATGATCTTGATGGTGTCGACTCCCAAGGAACTATTATGAAGAATGCCGTAGCCATAGGGCGGAGTCGTGCGTTTTTTATAGAGTCCCTTTTTTGAGAAGCCGTTAAAAAGGTAGGGATTTACTCGGAGATTTTCTTTGTCACCAAATACCTTAGCCTGTCGTGGTGTTCCTGTTGAAAAAGAGACAACCAAAAAAAGGCACAGGCTAAGTAAACACCACAATCTGTTTCTGCGTATTGTCATTACTCTCTAAACTTTCCTTTTTGAATACTTTTTACCATCGTTAATCGTGGTGCAATTACCAGGTGTAAATAAAGGAGAATCGCCATTGCCCATCACGGGCTATGGAGCCCTTTGGTGAGTAGATATAGGAGAAGTCTGCTCCTAAATTTCCATACCGCAACCCTAATCCCCAGGAAAACTCCTTTCGAGAACCAGCCTCATCATGCATGTAGCCCAAACGAAGACCGATGAAATAGACATACCAATACTCAATACCAAAGTGGGCAATAACCTCTTCCAGCTCTCTACGCATGGGCTCGTCATTCAATCCTTGAAAGAGTGCTTGATAAAAGGGTGCTGGCTGTTTACCAATTTCGTTGTATACAATTTCACGATCTGCATCAATGGCAACCAAAAGGTTATGAACTGGGGTTTGAAGAATTGTATAGGCTAATCCAAGACGAAGCGTAAAAGGAATTGGATCTGCATTTCCCCGCTTTATATACGAAACGGCAGGTCCCATATTCATCATGGTGAAACCTATGTCTAGATTTTTTAGAAAGAGGTGTCTTTTAAGAATTGATGCGTCTACCGCAAAGGTTTGTCCTACCCCATCACCACCCTCTTCGCTGGTGACACCTGGTGCCAAAGCACTATGGGCATACTTGATATTGAGACCAAAGGAGAAGTCGTTTTTAATCTGTAACCCATAACACATGGAAAGAACAAATTCATAGGAATTAAAACTGCCAACTTTTCTACCTTGGGGATCATATTCATCATTTTCCCCAAAGTTAAGGTAATTAAGATAGAATCCAAGTGTACCCCACTCTTCTGTAGGAAACACACCAGCCACATTCGCATGCCAGAGGTCAGGGATACCAAAGGCTGGAAGCAGTGGCTCAAAAAAGATGGAAGCCTGAATATCGCCGCGATCTCCCTGATTCACCGCGTCTTCAGTAATAAGCCAGACATCTTTTCCGTGAGCTGTTATGTCTTTAACATCATCTCCCTTGAGAGCATTTTTTGAATGAAAAGGTCTCCAACGAGGTGGCTCCTCAATTTTCTCGCCGCTCTTTTTTACCTTAGTTCGGCCAGCTTGGTAGCTTATGGCCCCCTTATTCGTGCCAATCCACATACGCCCCTCTTTTAACTCAGCGAAACAGTTCACTCTACTATCAGGAAATTTATATCGTTTCCAAGCAGTTTCATCATAAATGGTCAAGCCGTCTTTACCACCAATCCAGAGCTTTTTTTCAGTGTCATAGAAGAGCGCATAGATTTTATTAGAAAGCAAACCACTGGTTGTATCAAAAGCAATAAGTTCCTCACCCTTCATTTTAATCAATCCCTTTTCGGTACCGATAAAGAGTGCATCATCTTCATCAAAGGCAAGGGAGGTGATATACCCTTCGGGAAGACCCTCATCAGGGCCAACAATCTCCCATTCTGAATCTTTATAGATTCCAACACCCATATCCGTACCAACAGCAACGGTATGTGATTCACTGATGGCCAGGGTGGTGATAGCATTTGATGGAAGGCCATCAAGGGTGGTAAAGTTCTTCCAGGATCCACCGTCATATCGCCATAGGCCCTTTGCAGTACCAATCCAAAGACGATCGTTATTATCCAATGCCAGCGTTGTTACACAGTCCTGGACTGCAATGTTAAAGGGAATTTTTAATTCAACCAAATCAGAGAAAACAACATCCTCAATGTCAAACACCTTGGTCATCTCATCGGCCAGTTGATCTACTTTTGTAGTGTCCAGTTTTGCAGCAACAATCCCGTATATCTGCGTAGCATTTTGATCTGTCTTGTCAAGAGAGAGGATCTCATCCACCATCGAATTGACGATTACCTTAGTCTGAGGTAGTGCTTTAATCGAGTCATTAAGATTGGAAGCAAGGAGTGTGGTGAGAAAATCGAACTGTTTAGTGTTAATATTATTTGCTCGCTTTAGAATGTTTACCCCTTTGTTAATTGCTTTTTTATCATCAACATTGAGGTACTTCTCGGCGATGCTCTGAAGGTCGTCACCCTCTTCAATTAAGTAGACATCATAGGAGGTCCATACTTTGCCGTTAAAAAGAAGGAGACCATCCTTCTCCGTTCCAACCCAAATCTTCTCTTTTTTACCAAAGGTACGTTTACGCTTTGCTGCAATAGCAGTAAAGGCACGACTCTTTTCAGGATAATGCGCTTTCCAGGTATTGGCCAGCGGAGCTTGTCCAAGGCCTGCGGGATTATAAAATGTGGCATCAACATTATCAGCGATACCGGCAAAGGTCTCTCCCATTCCAGTTGAACGTGCTCCAAAGGGGAAGGAGAGGGTGATGATCGCTGATTGTCCAATCGCAGCTAATAGTCCTGTTGCGTACAGCAATATCATTGCTAGAATGTAAATAATTCGCAAGTCTCTTTTCTTCATCAAATAATGCCTTTGCTCTATGTTTTTAAAATATGTTTCCAGTTTGGTAAAGCAGGGAGCAATTCCTCATCCTGCAAAAAGGGACGCAGCCCCAGTTTTGCTGTATCCGGAGTAACTTCAGTGCCTTCATGATGTTTAAGAATGCACTTGCATCCCAAATGGAAGGGTGGTATAAGCTCTGGATGAGCATAGATATTTTCCCTGGTTATATAGTGTCCTTTGGAAATGAACTTTTTACAAACCACATCCTCTTCCAAAAAGTCATAGTAATAAAATTCAATTCCCCGTTTATCTCCCTCTTCAATTTCATTTATGGCATTATCCAAACTTTTATGCCAAAAAGAGAGCAAAATGCGTTTATCCTGCTCAGTTACTTCGTTATTTTCAATATCTACGGTTTGATCATGCAAATATTGTGAGATTTCTTCAGAAGTTGGTTTTATTGCATCAATATTTTCTCGCGGTGATTTTCTGACTATTGAATATATTCCGCTTGTGTGAATGATGCTTTGGTTTTCTAACTCATCCTCTGGTTTCTGTTTAATTACACCATATCGTATTATAAACAGAATGAGGAGCAGGAAGAAAATTATTCCGCTAATTACTATGACAAGAGGCATTGTCTACTCCGTAAATAGCTTTAAAGGTGATTCGCATAAACTTCGTTAAAACTATGCGATTACTATAACTATAATTACAGGATTTAGTTAATTATAAAATATATATAATAGCAAAGCAAAAAAATTGTACATATACTATATACTTTTTTATTGGTTTTTCTTTGTTTACCCCTAATTCTCCTTGCACATACAATGATTTTTAATTAATTCCTCTATAGAGAGATTTCGACTTTTTAAGGTATTTATTGTGGGGTGATTAGATTTTTTAACCCAGATTATGCAGTAGGAGTAGATGCAGAAGTGCAAGATTATGATTTAGTAAGACTCGAAGGTTTTGAAGGGCATATCTGCAAGGTGATATGACCGAAAA
>JANQEN010000053.1 GCA_028278335.1 Chitinivibrionales bacterium
TCTGAGAGATACCGAAGGGTCACTCCCCAGGAGAGAGGAAACTGAAGTCTACCGGCAACACTGGCAGATATGGCATTTTCACGAAACTCAAACATTTCAGTGGTGTTACCGTAATTGTCACGCCCTTCGATGTTTCCCACACTATAATTTGTCATGGAGAGCCCTGCAGCAAGATAGCTTCCTGCATTAAAGGTCGCATCAACACTCATATGCTTTCTATCAAGGGTCATAAAGGAGTAAGAGCCAACTATGGGATACCCCTCTTTATCACCAATAGCATCTAAAATTGCCGGATTATACTGAAAACCTGCTAACTCCTCTTGCCAAGCAACCACAGAACCGCTTAATCCGGCACTCTGTGCATGGCGTGGTAGGGAAAGATATTGCGCACCACCACGAGCATAACCAGAGGAAAAGAAGTCAGATTCTCCAGCCTCTGAAAAACAGAGTGCCGCTGCAAACAGAAACAGGTAGGTGATTTTTTTAATCATGATAATATCCTTAATTCAACACGGCAATTTTCAGAATCTTTTTATCCTCGCCACCGTCGCTATATTTCACCCTAACAATGGCAAAGTAGACCCCATTGGCAACATTTTTAAGGTTCCAAGAGTAGACAAATTTCTCCTTAGCTGCAATTGTCTTTGATGTTCTATACACTGGCTTTTCAGCAGTGTTATAGATAACCAAGGAGAGTGTTGCCTTTTTCTCAACATAGACTTGGATATTTGAAAGCCCTGCTCGTGCAGGATTTGGATAGCAATAGGTGCTCTTTTTAAAGCTCTCACCGGGTGCAGTCTCGGAAAGGTTGTAACAGTAAAGATTACCCTTCATGGTAGCCACATAGAGTCTGGTATCAGCTATCGTCGGTGAAGAGATTATATCGCCGTCCAAAGAGTCTTCCCATAATTTTTCTCCGCTTTCTGGTGAGAATGCGTATAGTTTCCCCTCACCCCAACCAGTAATCAAGGTGTTTTTTGTCACCACCGGAGATGAACAGTAGCCCAAGGGGATACAATTTCTAAGCTCACTAAAACGCCACAACTCTCTTCCATCATTTTTATCAAGAGCAATACAGGAAAATCGGGGCTTGGGATATCCAAGATCTTTCTGAACAACATATACTCGATAGTCATCAACGGTAACAGAGGAGGTCTTCATTCCGCCATAAGGAAAAAAATCATTATTCGAAGAATTAGATCTTTTTTTAGTCCGTACCAATGCTTTAGGAATTGATATGCCTTGAGCTTGAAGTTGAGCGATTTTCTGCTCACGATGCATAGGACTTAAACGAAGAAGCTGCACAAACTGAAAGGGATGTAAGGCCTTTGATCGTTTTCTCTTTTTTACTGGTTTGCTACTTGTCCATAGAATTTCACCACTTAGTAAATCTATTGCATACACACTTTTGTCATAGTTTCCCGGTGCAAAAAACACCTTGCTATTGTCAATTGCCGGCGTTGATATATTTACACCACCCTGAGTTTGAACACTCCATCGGATTGCCTTCTGAGTAGCATCAATACAATACAATTTACCATCACCAGCCCCTATTACAATGATATTATCGCTAATAGCAGGGCTTGAATAGGAGAGTTGCTTAAAAGGCACAGACCATGTTGGAAGAGACATCTCCCACTTTGGATTTGATGGCTCATAGGCAGCAAATTGACGATAGGGAGGCCCAAGGCCAGTGATTATGGTCCCGTCTGCTAACATGCCTGGTGATGAAACCTGTTTTCCCGCCTTTAATGTAGCAAGAATGTCACCGTTCTGTTTGCTTAACACATAGATGGTATCGCTGCGTGCACCAACAATCAGAGATTCTTGATTTAATAAAGGTGATGCATCCACCCATCCACCGGTTTTTCGTGTCCAACGGCCTTTACCCGTTCGAGCGTCAAGTGCATGAATACAAGAATCTTGTGAGCCCACATAAAGTGTTTGGTCAACAATGGAGGGAGAGGAGATAATAGCAGGGCCAAGGTTTTTAACCCAGACATGATTTTTGCTTGGATATCCCACAGATTCCGCATAATAGCCGGTCCGTTTAAAATTTCCTCTAAAGGTTGGCCAATCAGCAGCATACAGTTGCATAGTTGTAGCAACTAGTAGTAAAAATATTGCCCTTCTCTGTATCATGCTCTATTCCTTAAAAAGATTTAGGGTAATGCCTAAACTTGTGCTTATGTTTCTATTGTTTTTGTTCATTGCTCACTTGTTTCGCCTGCTTTGATTGTAATCTCAAAGCCCTATAGCCTCTTCTTTTTCCGTTGCTTTGAGTTTTTTCAACAAGTAGAGAAAAGGCATCCAAATTTCCCTCTGTGGTGCCAAACACAACTTTACCAGAGGGGTCAATCCAGGGGCCGGAATTAGAGTTTCCACTGGCCTCTGTATAGGGCCATTTAGTGACTAACACCCCTGAGTTATTGATACAATAATAGCTCCCGTTATCACAACCAAAATAGACATAGCTGCCATAGGGAATCGGCCCTGAGGAAATTGTACTATCCGCTTTGTAAGCCCAGGTTCTTGTGCCTGCACTGGCATCAACTCTCTTTACAGAATCAGACACCGCCAAATAGAGATTGCCATCACCGGCCTCAATGAAAGAGGCACCGGTATTATTTGCTCCCAGAGGAAGCTTCCAGTTTACGGTTGTTAAATTAGAGGCGTCAATAGAGTAGGCCGTGTCATTATTTGGTGTGATAAAAAGAACACTATCCTGAACCAACAGCGGCAGGTCAATGTCATCTTGAGCATCATAGGTTTGATTTGCAGAGCCATTTGCTGCATTTCTTTTATGGACCACACCTGTAGTGGTTGCCACATAAACGACATCATTCCAAACGACAATATCTGCATCGGGAGTAGCATTTGCTATGGCCACGGTCCACTCCTCTGAACCATCAGAGAGGTTTCTCTTTGTTAAGCTTCCACTATACACCACATAGAAATAGGTGTCATCGGGGCTCACATAGGGTGTTCCTGCTGTTGACCCAAGGTTTATTGGAGCAAAAAGCTGTGATGAATTACTCCCATTATCCTGCCTGCCAACGACATAGTTTCCCGCTGCTGCAAGAACTTTATAGGAACCACCGGTATAAACATAGGTAGGCATAGAACATGTGCCATAGGGGCTGGTTGAGTAGGTCCACTTGGTTGTTCCGTTGGTTAGACTGTAACAGGAGAGTCTATCTGTACTCGCGCCAGATCCAATGTAAATTGTTTGATCCTGATCGTTTATAGCGCCCCCGTTAACAACCCCGACAGCACTTTTACTCCAAACGGGTGCTACCATATCTTTTGTGGTTACGCTGATATCTGCAACGGTCAGTTCATTTGTCAAATCATCAATCGCCCATATTTTAAAGTAATAGGTTGTATTGGTAGAGAGTCCTGTTATAGTTGTGGTATTAGTACTTTGGTTAGCAAGCTGGTTGTCGTCACTGTTGTCCCATTCGATTGCGCTACCACTTCTCCCCTGAACCTGTGATTGATTGGTTCCATACCATATTTCATAATGATTAAAATGGGCATCAGTGGCTGAAGTCCAGGTCAAAACCACTGTTGAACTTGTCGTGTCAGATTCATCAAAATTGGCTAGGCCGGTGGGGCTTTTAGTGTCGATACTAAAAAGAGCACTTGCTGTGGTGTCTTTGTTGGTTGCTGCATCAGTAGCTATGACGCGCACATAATAATCATTCTCTGCATTGGAACCCAGATCGGTTCGAGCGTTCCAGATGATGGAGCGGTCAACTGTTCCATTATTGGCATTGACTCCGGCACCCACATCACCATAGGTTGTTGATGTAGATTGCCAGCTATCACCAGATAACTGATATTGTAGAGTGATGGTCACAGTGGCATCATTGGGATCTTCCACTTCGTATTGGACAAGAACAGAATCAGCATTTTGTTGACTTGCCGATAGTAATCCTGCGGAGCTGAGTCCTGTTACTACCGGCGATTCTGAAAAGTAAACTACTTCGGAGCTAGTTTTTTGTGTCTCATAGCAGAGCTTGATCCAATCATCACTTCGAACACCCGTTGATATGCGAACTTCGTCAATTGTGCCAAGCCACTCATAATCATTGTCACCAGCTCGACGCCCAATTCGCGTTGAGAAGCCATCATTAAGATCTGCCATGTCAAGGGTTTGCGAAGAACTACCCTTTTGTTGTGCATCAACATACACTTTCCAAGTACTTCCGGAGATTGTCCAGGTATAGTAATACCAGGTATTGTTTTGAGGCAACCAACCGGTGGCTGGGTTATTGACTGAGGCGTTATTCAAGTCATTATAGGCTATAATACCATTGGTTACATCGTTTAAAGAAAGATAGGTGCGATCAGTCCCACTGGAGTAAAAACTCAAAAGAGTTTGATTCGCAGAATTGTAATTGTCTGTTTCTGCCCACATACTGACCGTCATGGTGGATAGGGCATTGAGACTGGTTGATGGGGCTGGTAGATCAATATCATCAGTACCGCCATCAAAATATTGGCCATCAGCAATAAGCCCGGTTGCATCAGCACTGCCATTGTTTGAGCCGTCATTGTTGTTTGCGGTTGCATCCAAAAAGTCATCATTTATGTGATGAACAGCAGTAAAGTTACTGGCAGTTTGGAATACCTTTGAGCCATTGGATTTGCTTGTTGCTGTGCCATTTCCCCAATACATTTTTATGTATTGGGATTTATTATTTCCATAAACAATGTCTACAAGAACCCATAGCTCTGCTGTTGATCCACCGTTATTCCAATCCTCTATTTCGTAAGAAAGCGGTGTACCATCTGATTTGGCAAAACGGATATCTTCACCATTGGTTTGTGCTTGGGCAAAGGTAAAATTGCTTGCATCAAGACGAATGAGCATGGGGAAGTCTGAAACATTGCCAGAAACATTGGCACCGGTCGGTGTGGTATTAAAGTAGATATTTTTGGAATAGGTCCAATCATTTTCATAATCCTCAGTATCAAAGGTCCAGCTATTATTTGTTCCTCCGTCAAGACAGGTTGACGCAGCTTGTCCATTGGCAGCACTTCCCGAGGCATTACTATAATTAATATCCGCATAGTTCGCAGAGAGGTTTCCGGTAACGGTCCAATAGTGCCAAGTTGATGCCGTATTCAAATCAAGAAGATTTCCACTCTGTCCACTTAAACTTGCATTTCCACCGACGGTGATGGTTCTTCCTGCAAGTCCACTAAAACTTGAATTGGTGCCGTTGGTAATGGTAAAACTTCCTGTGGTTTGCATATTTTGACTATTAAAATTAAGCACACCCGCTGACTGAGTTAAACTTTGTGCAATGACCGTATTTCCAGCTAATTGCAGTGTGCCAGCACCACTGTGGTTGATGCCGGGATGCGTGGCACCACTTTTTGGCGTAAGCGTCTGTACATTGCTTGCATGAGTAAAGGTAATTGTTCCGGTGCCTGCGGTTACTGAAGAGAGTCCGGAGAAGTTAGCACTTCCACTGGTAATCTGAAGAGTGCTGTTGCCAAAGTCAATGGTCCCCCCACTACTACTCATGGAAGTAACCGAATGTGTTTTCGTGGCATCACCTAAATCAAAGGTCCCGCTGGCAATAGTCAGACTGGATGCAGAAAAGGCATTGGTAGAAACTGTAGTACCTCCAGAGCCATTTTGAATGATTTCTGGATAGGTCTGACCTACCTTTGGAATAAATGTTTGAGCCGAAGTGCCGGTAAATTCAAAGGCACCAGTGCCACCATTTATCGAGCCACCAGTGGAAAAGTCAACATCACCGGTCGCATGAAGTGTATCCTGTGCAAAGTAAAAGGTGCCCGTATATCCCGAGGAAAAGGTGATCTCATCGACCGTGAGAGAGAGATCAAGACTACAGGATTTTGTGGAGGTGTTATTAAAAATGATGTCATTGGTTGTTCCCGGGCTCACATCGCCAACCCAGTTGGCAGCAGTACTAAACTTATTGTCACTCCCCTCACCGTCCCAAACAATGGGCTGCACCATGGCGGTAGAATTCCTCTTTTGTGTTTCATAGCAGAGCTTCATCCAAGAGGTGGAGCGCACAGCCGTGCTCATCCGAGGCTCATCAATTTTACCATTAAAATAGAGGGTTGGCGTACCACCTATATTAGCAGCATCAACAGTAGTCCGACCAATTTCATCATTACCGGTATTGCCCATGGTTAAGTGGATATCACGAATGTCTTCCTGAACTCCGTTGACAAAGATGTAACCCTTTGAACCATTCCACGTAAAGAAAAAGTGATACCAAGTGCCACCGGTCCAGGTCGTGGTAGTTGTGGCTAAGTAAAGTCGGGTCTGATTATACTCGATTTTTGCTTGAATACATCCAGCAGTTCCGACACCGGAGCCACCATCGGTATAATCGGTGCCACGCAAAAGGATATGGCAATTGTAATCTCCATTTTGATATTTTCCCCAAAGCGGTGCAGATGTACCTGTTGAGGAGTTAAACGTCGCATCCGGCCGAAACCAGAGCGATATACTGCCACTGGGACGATCTGGAATATCTCCGACACTAATATAGTCGTTATTACCATCGAAATCCTGACCATCAGCAATATTACCTTCAATATCGGTAGAGCCATTATTGGTGCCATCATAACCGCTACCAGAGGCATCTGAAAAGTCGTCATTTAAGTGCCAGGTACCGGTATAATAGTTGCCACTCTCAAATACCTCTGTGCCGTCAGAACGGTCTGTTGCACCACTCTTTCCCCAGTACATGACAATATATTGGGTGCTGTTATTTCCATAAATGGTATCAACTTTTACCCATAGTTCTGCAGAATCCAAAGGATCACTCCATCGCTCTATTTCATAAAACAGATGAGTGCCATCAGCCTTAGCGAACCTGATATCAGCACCATCAGATTCTGCTTGAGAAAAGTTAAAGTTGCTTCCGTCAAGTCGTACAAGCAAGGGAAAACCGAGCACATCATTAGCCACATCTGCACCGGAAGCAGTTGTGTTGATAAAGATATTACTTGAATAAGACCAATCCCCATAATCCTCTTCACCAGAAGCTGAGGAATTTGGCTTTTGGGTCTCATAGCTCAGTTTTATCCAATCAGCAGATCGATTAGTTGAAGAATATCTGACCTCATCAATTACACCATTAAAGAATGCTCCGGCACCCCCAGTTGCATCGGCTCCTATTCGGGCACGATCTAAGTTGGTGATGATAATATCTCCATTGGCAGTGCGGTTATCAGAGTCAACCTGCGCCCCATCAACAAATAGGTAGGTGTTGGTTGCATCCCACATACCAACAAGGTGTTTCCAAGTATCACCCCAAACTGCTGCGGTTAATCCCGTTTGTTGTGATTGAGTATTGGCATCATTGTTTCTATAGCGAAAACGTAGACGTTCACTGCCATCCTTATACAATCTAATCTGGTGATTATTATTATTACGACCAATTTCCATAATCGAATGGTTTGCAGCGTCTTCAAGCATACTGCTTGACATATTTACCCAGCAACTCATTGTTCCCGTTGACATATTCATATCAGCAACAACATTACTGTTTGTTATTAACGCAGTTGTACCATTAAAACTTTGTGCATCACCAATGTTTCCACCCACATCGGTTGTACTCGTATTTGTTGCTGTGTTAGCATTTGCCGTGGCATCATTAAAATCATCGTGCAGATGCCAAACACCTTCGAAATTATTACTGGTCTCAAAGACATTGTTAGCATTGCTGCTATCAGCAGCGTCACTGTTTCCCCAATACATGTTAAAGTATTGGGTGCTATTGTTTCCATACACCGTCGGTATCTTGACCCATATCTCTGCAGAATCGGCACTGTTATCCCACCGCTCAATCACATAGGAGTAGTGTGTGTCATCGGACCCGGCAAAGCGAAGATCCTCACCATTAGACTTTGCCTGGAAAAAGCTAAAATTGTCATTGGAGAGTCGGACGAGTAAGGGAAAATTGTTAACATTGCCTGCGACATTCGCGCCGGTGGCTGTGGTATTGATGTACATCTTTTTGTTGTAGGTCCACTCAACATACTTTTCGGTATTCATCTCTACCAACGTTTGAGTTACCTGTTGATTCTGATAACAGAGTTTAATCCAATGGGCAGAGCGGGCAGTACGAGAGATACGCATTTCGTCAAGGTCACCATCAAAGGGATTGTCGTTCTGGCCAGCGCGTCTGCCAAAGCGGGTAGAAAAGCCGTCGTCTAAATCATTCAGCGTACGAGTGGCATTGGTACCGGTGTGATACTCACCATCGATATAGATAACCCAGTTACTTCCGTCAACAACCCACGCCACATGGTACCATTGATCCTGAGTTGGAGACACACCGGTGGTGGCGTTCCAATCTCCATCATTGTTAATATCATTATACGTTCGTAATCCATTGGCATCCCATTTTGCCAGATAGGTTCTATCGGTGTTGCTATAATAAAAACTCAGAATAGTTTGATTGTTTTGTGCAGCGTCCTCTATACGAATCCAAGCAGAGCCGGTCAAGTTTGAGAGAGAGTTTAAGCTTGCCGAAGTTGCGATGTCAATGTAATCATCAACACCATCAAAATCTTGGCCATCGGCGATAATACAGGCCTGGTCAACAGATTGACTGTTAGTGCCATTGTTTGCATTAGCTGTGGCGTCATTAAAGTCATCATTGAGGTGCCACACCCCTACAAAGTAATTGGACGTTGCAAAAACAGTATTGGCATCTGAGCTATCAGCAGCATCTGCCTTTCCCCAATACATTTTGATATATTGAATTGCATTGTTACCAAACACCGTATCAACAAGGACCCAAATTTCTGCAGTTGAACCTCCATTGTTCCAATCCTCTATCTCATAGGAGAGATGGGTACCATCATCCTTAGAGAAGCGAATGTCCTCACCATTCGTCTTGGCCTGGGCAAAGTTAAAGTCTGAGCTGGTCAAGCGAATTAATACGGGAAAGTCTGTCACATCCCCGGTAACATCGGCACCGCCTGAAGAAGTGTTTAAGTACACCTTTGAATTGTAGGTCCACTGAGAATAGTTATCAGCGAAGTTGACCGACGAGAAAAAAAGCACGCACATCAGGGTTGCATAAATAAAGATGCCCTTACTAGCACGCTCTTTTTTCTCAAACAGAGTTACACTTTTCTGATTAGTTTTCATATTTCTAGTACCATACCCCTTCTTCAATCTCCAGGGTTATCTTTTCAAAGCGGTTTGTTTTACAGAAGTATACCCATCCATAATGATCTTTTTGAGGGTTGCTTTCATTAAAGGCAAGACCATAGAGAACACTATTTTTGTTGTCAATAGCGGTGTAATCTATGCTGTAGTCACCAAAATCAGCAACTTCAAGTGCGCCCTGTCCAGAAAGCTCAGATCGCATGAGCTTTAATACACTTCCCTGTCGGGTCGTATAAAAGAGTTGCTTTGTCTCTGCTACTATCTGAGGGTGAGATGCATTGGGAGCAACAAGGGTTAAGCCTTGATTGAGAGACAGGGTAAACAGACTATCATTATTGTTGATAATAAAGAGTGTGTCATCAGACGCAAAAAGTGGTCCCCCTGCCTGGCTGGATAGGGCAATTCCAGAGAAGATCGTATCAAATATATCTTGCGAAATTGAATAGGTTACCACCCGCCAAGTACTGTTCGATATGTTATCTACTTTTAAGGCTATTTTAGTGCCATCCGAAGACCAAGAACCTGGTGTAACAACTTTAGCAGAATCAATAAAGAGTGTTTTATCCCAGAGACCATCAGCTTGAATAGTAGACACAGTTTGATAGGCCGCATACTCTTTTGTATAAGCAAGGTGCCAATTGTCAAAGGAGACTATTGGATACCCAACACCTCTTAGTCCCTCCTCATTTCGGGTGAGGTAGTGACCATTCTTTCCATCCACATCATATCGAGCTAAGCGAACAACTGTATCATGCTTGGCTGTGTTAAAGAAAAGAGAGCTATTAAGCACTACCAAAAGAGTATCGACTACTGTATCCCGGGCAAGCCAAGGATCTTGAACGATAAAGGAGAACTCTGTCTCTCCTGTGTCTGTTTTAAGGGGAATAAAAGTAAACAGATTACTCTCCTGCAGGAGAGTGACCTGTCGTGGGTCTGAGCCTGGCTCGACAATAGTATTTACAAAAAGTGAAATAGGATCATTGTCTGGTTCTGTTATAGCGTAGGTACAGCGAGCTTTTTTTTCTGCCACGGAAAAGGAAGGCACAACAACACTATGGAACTGGGGCGCATGGTTTTTTGAAAGATAGGATAACAGCACTGTTGCAGTATCACTACCACCAAATCGGTCACTGCCAATAAATACCAATGTGTCTGCTACCGTATCCTTTACAACCCACACACCGAAGCTATCCTGCACTGTTAACCCAGTTGTTGGTGTAACAAGGAAGAGCGAATCCCCATCATCATCATGCAAATCCACCTGAATGATCACCGTATCCCCAACACGATAAGCAGCATTAACAATAGATTGATAATTTTTAATGGTTATTTTTGGAATGTTGTTTGGTATTTCCACGGTTACTGTATCACTAAAGACAGAAACAAGGGTGTCAAAATAGGAGTATGCTCGATAGGTGTGGCTGCTATGCGCAGCGTTAGTCCTTTTGTCAACATACCGAATTGTATCAGTAGTTATTGAGTCTAAGGTGTCTAGAGTAACAAAAGTGTTGGAAGTATCAAGTGTTTGCACCACCACCGATATGGCATAGGTTGAAGAATCTTCCCATTGCAAAGTGATAACATAATCCAAGGCTGCCTGTGCAAATCCATTGAATGGTGCTGAAAGAATAGTTGGTGGGTTTGGATTAATTGGATCTGGGGGCGGGATGGGCAACTCTTCAATACAACTAAGGAGAAGGCTAACGCATGTAGTTATTAGGATATTTCTCCAAGGTCTGTTTCGTTTTTGGAAATAGGTGTGCATATGACTGTCGATTACAGTTAAGAGTGATAAACAACATACCATGATTAAACAGAATAATACATCCCATTTATTATATCACTTATATATTTAGTAATTCAATAGTATTAGAGAGAAAGAGTCTCCCCGAAATATTATGAAACTGAGGGTAGTCTCATGCACGCGTGTTGGCGGTGTGGACCGGTACGGCACTTACCACAAGCTAAGGCCCTTTTCTCAAAGATCTCTTCTGATTCAACATCTGGTGGTGAGTAGGGTGGTCTGATGTTTTTTTCAGTCTCTTTCCGTTGTTTCATTACCATTGTTGTCCTTTTTATATATCTATCGAAATTGCGAATTTTCTGGGAGTAAAAGTCGGGAAAAAATTCTTCTTATAATTATAGCGCTAATTCATTAAAATGTCCATATAAAAACATTCACAAGACAACCTAACTGATTCAAATACGGTCGGTTATAAAAACAGAATCAACATGAAAACGAAGGGACTATTTTTTTTGTTTCCCTATCTGCTGCAAAGCATTGGCGCGCGCGCAGAGACTGTGACTCTTTCCCTGCCAAGAATGCCCCTCTAATAAGGCTACTGCATGACAGCGGGAACAGTGCACCTTTAGTGCACAAAGTGTGCATTCCTTGCTAAGAGACTTCTCATTTTTACGAAATGAATTGGCCAGATCTCCTTCCCAGAGAGACATAAAAGAGCTCTCTGTTACATTACCCAATGGCACGGGTAGAATAATGCAGGGATAGAGCGTGCCATTAGGACCAATGCCACAAAGGCTTCGCCCAGCATCACAATGAAGAGCAGCCTGATCATCATCAACGGAGCACCCTGCAGAGTCCTGTCCCATATAGGTGAGAAACTCCTTATATTGATCCACTGTTAAGCTATAATTCGAAGCTGTTCCCGGTGTGTCAGGCAGAACAGTGCAATCACACTCAAAGGCACAATCAAGCTGGGTTGCCAATCTTTGCAATGCCTTAAATTGGCCAAAGTTCTCTGTGGAGACCGAATGCTTAAGCACGACCTTTATTCCCTCTTGGCGAAGCCAGGTTACAGCCTTTTTTGCCTGATCAAAACAGCCGGGCATGCCACTAAGTCGATCATGCAAATCCCGCTCAGCTGCGTGGAAACTTATCCCCACATCCATGACCGTAAAATCTTTTAGCTGTTTGGCTACCACCTCAGAAATTAAAAGACCATTTGAGATAAGACTCACAGCAAAGTTTTGCTTTTTTGCCTCTTTTAGTAGATCAAATATGTCCTCTCTTACAAAAGGCTCACCTCCAGAGAGTGTCAAATAGAGGGCGCCAGCACTTTTTAATTGAGAAAAGACCTGTTGCCATTGCTCAAGGGAGAGCTCCTTTGTTTGTTGCAAAGATTGCTGATAACAGTAGTAACAGGTGCAGTTGCAACGACGGGTTAGCTCTATGAACACACTGAGAGGGATGTTTTTTTGGGATGCCTCCCGATTAATGCTTTGAGCAAGCGTATCCATACTCTTAGGTTATTCGCTCTTTAAAGAGACTAATCCCTTTTCACAAAGCTTTTCAATAAAGGTGATCACATCCTGGGAAACAGCCTCTTCATCATTGGTATCAAAATGTTTTTGTACTCCCTGGACTATCTCTTCTACACTGTGAGAGCGTTCTAAAAACTGCCAAATAAAGGTGCCCACAGCATTAAATTTGTGAAGCATGCTATCCTTGGGTGTGATTACCAACATCTGCTCCTCAAAGAGACGCTGGGCCACATTGGTTGCTCGTTGTATGTGATCTGTTTTTAAAAGGTTCATTGGTGTGTTCTCATGGGCAATGGCAGGTGCTCTACCTGCTCTGTTTGACAATATCGCATGTATATTCAGTTCATAAAATAGTTATCTTTATAGTATATGAACGAAACCTATCGTGCAATAAAAAAATTCTGTGCTTTTCACAGACGTAAGTACATCCTCAAAACTATTGTACAAAGAAGTAGTATTGTTATTGCATTAGTGGCAGGGTTGGGCGCACTATTTTCGCTTATATTCACCTTTTTTCCCTGGACAGCTCTCCCACTTCTCTTTGATGGTACTGTGATCATAGGAGCCCTTTTCATTGTGGGGATTATTATACAGACAACAGTAATTCATCCGGTCACTCTTAAAAAAATAGCCCATCTCTTAGAACTGCAAGCTGCAAAAAAACATCACCTTTTATCTATTGCCTTAGATTTTGGGTCACAAGCACCAGCTGGCTCTCCCTACCTAGTGCAAGATGTTTTGCAAAAAGCACAAAAGGATCTTTCCCTTTACCCCAAAAAAATCTCCGGTGTACTATCCAAAAAGAGTATTATTTCTGCAGCTCTTACAACCGCTCTATTTGTGATTTCCATCGTTGTGTGCACTCCTTCGATGATTGCCTGGTGGGACCTTCCTCGGACCCTTTTTATCCCGACTGTAGCGCAGATCAAACCAGGATCGCTCATGGTAGCTCAAAACAGTCGGCTCCAGCTCTCACTGTTACCAAAAGAGCTAACCTATCCCTCTGCTCGTCTACACATTCATAATCATGCGCTTGCAGGGACAAAGCAGACAAGCTATCTTCTTCGTCCTGATTCATCGGGGCTTTTCCACTATCTTACTGATTCTTTACAGGAGACATTTTCCTACTCTTTCACTTTAGGTAACAGGCTCTTTGGCCCGGAAACCATTACCGTTGTACCGCCCCCAATGCTTTATTCGTTACAGATTTCCTTAGAGCCACCCCGATACACAAAGAAAGCTGCGACTCAGCTTCCCGAGGGACAGGGCTCTTTTTCAGCTTATGCTGGGACCAAAGCAACTTTTTCTGTGGGGTCACTCTTTCCATTGAGCAACGCCACACTCCACCAGGAATCTGGCGATACCCTGGCCCTTGCTGTGGAAGGACACAATGCACAGGGTACTCTGCAATTATGGCGGCCTGGCACCTACACCTTCTCTCTTACTGATACGCTTCTTCAAAAAAGTGATTCCCTTTCATCATTTTATATCACCTTACTGGAAGACTACCATCCCAATGTTCGCATTGTAAAACCAGGAAAGAACAGAGCCAAACCGGAGCTCTCGGCTGAAACACTCTGGGTCGAAGCAGTTGACGATTTGGGTATACGACAATTAAGACTATCCTGGCGTTTATCTGGGATAGAAAGGGACACCCTTTTTAGCAAATCTATTCTTCCCAACAACAAGCGCAAACCCTTGGTGCGCACCCAGGTGGTCTGGGCCATTGATGAGCTTGATCTCTACCCTGGAGACACCCTCTTTTATTGGGTTTATGCACGGGACACCAAGCCCTTTGGTAAACCGCAGATTGCGGTGAGTGACACCTACTACTTCCGTTTGCCAACCTATGACGAGGTACGAGAAGACATTGTCAAACGGGAAGAGGAGGCGCACACTGCTATGTCCAGTGTCCAAAAGATGCAAGAGGATATGCAGGAGCGTTTGGAATCGCTTATAAAGTCAGCAAAGGGTAAGGAATCCCTCTCCTGGGAGGAGAAGAAAATTGTCGAGGATTTGGGCAAGAGTATGAAGGAGCAGTCAGACTCACTCAACCAAGCGGTGGAGGCCTTACAAGAGGCTGTTGAGAAGATGCAACAGTCACCGGAAAACAGCGACCTCCTTGATAAGATGAATGAGGTGCAAAAGGCACTCAAGGAGCTGATTGAGGAGTATGGTGATAGCCTCTTTTTTAAACCACCCGAGGACCAAGAAAAGGTTGGCTGGAAGGACCTAAAAAAAGCTGTTGACAAGATGACCGATCTACTTCCCGATCTGAAAGAGCATTTAGAAAACACGCTTAAGTTTTTAGAACAGTTACAAAAGGAGAACGAACGAGCACTCCTTGCACAAAAGGCAGAGGAACTTGCCAAAGAGCACCTCCGCCAAGCCCAGGACTCAAAGGACCCCAAGGCCCTTGCCAAACAGAAAAAGCTGAGTAACGAAACAGATGAGTTTCTTAAAGAACTTTCGCAAAAACTCTCGGAAGCAAACAATAGCCCGGTACGACCACAGGATGTCCCTGCTATGGAACAGACTGCGTCACAGCAGCAATTCATGCAGTCATCGCTTTCGAACAATCAAATGCCCTCAAAGCAGTCCCTCAATCAAATGAGCGCGACCCTGCAATCACTCTCCGATGAGCTGCAGGCAACACTTAGTAGCACCATGATGGCAAAACTTATGCAGGATCGGGAGACTCTGCTTGCTCTTGCACAGGATGTTCTTAATCTTTCTCAATGGCAAAAGGCCCTTGCCGAATCTATGGGACAGGCAAGTGATAGAAAATTAAGTGCCATGGAGCAACAGGCGCTTAAAGAGGCTTTGGAAAAGAGCTTAGGCAAACTTGACAGCCTAAAAACAGTCCCACCCTCACTTTTACAATCAATACAATCTTTGGCTGGTAATACAGATGCCGCAATGTCTCAGGCACTCAACCAGATGAGCTCCTCTCAAGGGCAGCAGGGTATGCGGGGTGCACAGAACAACCTCAACAGTCTGGCTTCAGCCCTATTAGAATCAGCCAATAGCATCTCCCAGAGCTGCTCCGGAAGTGGTCAATGTTCTTCTGGCGGCATGATGGGAGGCTTGCGCAAAATGTCGGCAAAGCAAGCTGCCATAAACTCGGCCACCGCAGAGATGCTTCGCCAGATGATGGGTCAGGGAGGGCAGCCCGGTCAAGGTACCAAACCCGGGGGTGAGCAAGGACCAGGTTCAGGTCAAGGAGCCAATGCTGAGCAAGCGCGCAAAGCTGCACAAAGGGCTCAGAAAGCTCTGGCTGATCAGCTTGACCAACTGGGAGACACCTATGGTGGCAGCAGCGATAAAAGCTTGACCAAACGGGTTAAGGAGCTGGAGGAGGAAGCTCGAAGGATCGCCAAGATGCTTAAAAACCCTACGCCCCAGGTGAGTGAGCGACAGGATCGCTTTTTAGTGCGCCTCTTGCAGACATCCCTCTCCTTACACCGCCAGGATGAAGGCAAGGAGGAACGCAAATCAAAATCAGCTCAGACCGTTTTCTCTACTGAAAAAAGCAGCTACACCGGAGAGGTGTTCGACAAAACCGACACCTTTTATAAACTCCGCATGAAAGCTCTCAGAGGAAACTTTCCCGAATCTTACCGCACCCAAGTCCAGGCTTACTTTGACTCTCTGAGTGTTCTCTTTCTTAAGAGTTCCGAGGAATAATGTTTGGTTGCTTTGCTTTATCTTTTTGATGCCTTCTCAATTTTGATAACTGTCTTTTAAAAAGAATTAATTGGGGGTTGCCCATCTCTTGAATTAATTCATTTATAGTTTTTTATTTGGGCGCCTTCTCGTTTTTATACTGATTCCCACAATAAATGTCCTATGTTTTGCATATTGATGTTACTTTATCTTTAGCATTTATAAGGTGATTTAGAGCTTCAGTTATTCTATCGGTCAGTTGTTCTGGATTGGTTGCAACCCAATCAGTAAAATATTGGGCTTTCATAATTAACCATAGACGT
>JANQEN010000123.1 GCA_028278335.1 Chitinivibrionales bacterium
AAAAAACTCTGAAAAGGATATATAAATTACTTGACAAAAAAACCCTTATTTTTGTCTTTATAGACCGTTTTTAAGACTTGTGTATAATAGCAAGGTCACAAAGGGGATAAACAAGGTCATATATTCACTCAAACTTGCAAAAAGCTAGGTATAGAACATCGTACAACTAAAGCTTATCACCCATGGACAAATGGTCAAGTGGAAAGAATGAACCGTACTATTAAGGAAGCTACAGTCAAAAAATTCTATTACAAAAATCATGACATCCTCGAAAAACACCTCCAATCCTTTATAAACGTCTATAATTATGCCAACCCTTTGAAATCTCTTAAAGGTCTTTGTCCTTATGAAAAAATTTGTTTATATTTGCGGAGTGAGGAAGGTAAGCCTTATTTTAATCCTAACCATAAATTCTCGAAGGTTTACAGTTAACCATACCACTCTGACCTAGCCTCTTAACCGCTTGGTACTAGCCTCTTAACCGCTTGGTACTAGCCTCTTAACCGCTTGGTACTAGCCGCAAAACAGCTTATCTCACGATTCGCTGCTCGATTCTTCAAGAGTACATTGTCATGGGAGCTTCACACCAGATCATTACTGATCTCGCATGTCCCATTAGGTCGCCGATAGCAGTACATCGGGTTTTTATTTTATTTTATTTTATTTTATTTTACATTATTAAAAAAAAAACATTTATTAAAGCGACTTTAAACGTCGCACGCGCTACTTATATACCGACAGAAATTTGGTTGTGTGTACCTTAGCGGAGAGAAAATACACCTTTCTGCACACCTTTTTGTCTAAGCCTTATCCAGTGCCGTTGGCTTATCGCGCTTAACGATGCTTCAACCAGTAGTTCACATTTGTTCGCCATACCATTAAAGTCTAGTCCCTATCCTCATGGCACTTGCGGAGATCAGTTAGTCTCACGACTCTCTGATAGCGATCGGGTACATTGTTCCGATGGCTTCATACAAATCCGTTACCAGAGATGCATGCATCGGTAGGATACCTAGTAGTAACATACTGGGTTTAATCTCTAAATTTTACATAATCATATAAGTTTTATTTGTTAAACAATTATCAGTACGACCTCTTGTCGCACTCTTCTGCTGACTTCTGCGAAGGACCAAATAACCTTTCGATTATCCTTGTCTCTTTCGAGACGCTTCGCAGATCTCCCCGAGTAAGAACGATTGCCTTCCCTGCACAACTATCAGATCTACATTACAGTCTCTTGATGGATATGGACTTCGCGATGCTACGCTCCCTCGTCCAGACTGTCCTG
>JANQEN010000210.1 GCA_028278335.1 Chitinivibrionales bacterium
TCATGTACTTGCTCTTTTAGGCACTGCTGACAAAAATGGCAATACCCAGCTCTTTACAGGACGGGATAATGTGGCCTTTCAGAATGATGGCACCAACTATATGGGCTGGAAGTTTGATGGCACTGATGATCGTTCTACCACTGATGATCCCTACAAGTATGCCTACTACATTGACATCCGCCATCAGAATATGAGCTCCGCTTACATGGACTCGGTCTGTGATCCTATCCAAACTATAGCCACCGTTGATGCAGACATGATCACCGGTGATCTGGTTGATACTGCAGAGGGAGATCTTAATAGCGATGGTTTTTGCGAGGCTGAGGGAGCCTATATCCTACGAGCCAGTGACAACTCGGTCCACTTCAACCTTGATGCTGATGGGGCAACTGATGGGTGTCAGTTCTACCCAGCTTTTAGGATCATCAACTACACAGCCCCCTCAAAGCCGCGGTATGTGAAGATGTATACCACAGCAGACACCATCTCTCTGGTGGATGGCTACACCTATAACTGTTATCTTAATGATGCTGCAGATGAGCTTATTGTCCAGCTCGACACAGTACTGTGTAATGATGTGAAGCTCTATTTTGACTATGATGATGATTTGGCTGTAACCTTGGGCACTTTTACTGCCAAGGGTGGCGATGGTCATGATACGCTCTTTTGGCGCACCGAGAGTGAGTCACAGAACCTGGGTTTTTGGATTCATCGCCGGGTAGCACCGACCTTTTATGATAGCCTTGCAGCAGCCATTGATAGCTCAACGCTAAAAGCTTCGCTTAAGGGAGCGGGTCTTCTCTTTAAAAATGGCACAATAGCCACAGAGGATACTCAATGGGTATCCATTACCAAGGAGATCATTCCCGGTGCAGATGGAGGTACCTCCCATGGGCCTATTGAGTATGTGCATTTGGATTTTGGCTTGTTAAATCATGTGCTTTACGAGTATAAACTTGAAGTAGTCAGTATGGACTGGGGCAAAGAGGAGCATGGCCCTGTTGCTGTGATGCCTCTGCCCATATTACCTGGTCAGTTCATGCTCTTTCACAACTTCCCCAATCCAGTAAAGCACTACACCTTAATCCGCTTCGACCTGCCAGAGAAATCCTCGGTCTCTCTTAATGTATACAACCTCCAGGGCCGGTTGGTCTCACAGCTCGTTCGTCCTGGCAAGAAGTGGAAACCTGGGTTCCATCGCATCCGCTGGGACTGCCGTGATAATCGAGGCAGAAAGCTCGCCTCCGGTCCCTACATCTACCGCTTGCAGGCTGGTACTAAGTATGCCAAGTCGAGGTTGATGATTCTGTTGAAATAGCACTCATTCCTAATTGCATTGCAATAGTAGGGGCGCTGCTTGTCTGCGCCCTCTGTTATGTTTTGGGGTTGAATCTCTACAAAGTGTGTATTGTCACCACAGACATGCCAAAGACCAAAACCAATCTCCCGGAGTCGTGAACGCAAAAATCAGTTGCCCCAATCGACTTCCCGGGGCCGATAACCCAATTTCTGACTCAACCAATCAACTTCCCGGAAAGGAGAATCCCATTTCTTGAGAGCCCAACCTACCTTTTTTTACCGGAAACATAATCTCTGTCCATTTCAAGCAACTTTCCCACACCGGAAACCGCATTGTTATCCAGAGCAATCTGCCTCACGGAATCGAGGACTCTATCAAAAGCGGCCAGAATCCACTTCCCTGCACTGTGGACTCAATTGAGGGCGGCCACAATCGACTCTCCGGGATCGGGAAGTTCACTTGGTTCGATTAGAATCAACCCCTTTGGATCCGCAAGGTACATTGTGTTAGAACTGAATGGGGTTTCCGGCTTGGGAAGGTACATCTGAGTCAAAGGAGATCAACTTTGCGGTACCGGAAGCTCAATACCAGGTATGACTCTTATTATATCTCTGACAATACCAAAACAATGCTTGGCAAAACACCCACATTTCAATACAAACAGGGCGTAAATATTCTTTAGATAGGCTCAGTTACCCTGTGAGGGGGCTCAACTTCGCTATAAGGGGGCTGGTTTTCAATGCAAGTGGTCTCAATTATTGTTATAGCTGGTCTAATATTCGTTATGAGGGAGCATAATTTTTAATGATTAGGGCTCACTTTTTATGTGTCGCCGAATAATGTTTGGAAGAGCTGGTAGGAGTTTCGATGTTGAAAAGAATGTCTGAATCAGGATGAAGGCGCAGACAAGCAGCGCCCCTACGGGAAAAGAAGTGTAGAGTTTAAAGTGCCTAAAGTGAGCTAAAGTTTGAAAAATGACGAGGCATTTTGAACTTATAAAGTAATGGATCGCGTCGCTTCGCTCGCAATGACAAATATGGTTTGACCTTGATCAATCTTTTAATTTTTTGAGTTAGCCAGGTGGAAGGTGGCCGAAGGCCAGTCCGAGCATAGCGAGGACGGACCGGAGGGTAGCCTGGAGAGCACCCGACCAAGGGAGGAAATTGTGCGGCGGCCCGAATGAAATGAGGGCAACTCCCATATCCTTTTTTAAAATCTTTCAATTTATTGATAGTGCTGTGATCAAAATAAAGGAGGCGCTTAACTTTGATATTAATTATTGTGAAAGACAATAAATAGTGAATCCAATATAGGCAATCAAAGGTAACCATTATATTTTCTTCATAGGTACAATTCGTATTCAGTAGCTTTCAATTATGATTAAATACATTAAGTCATCAATCCCTCTTTTCTTTCTGGTATTGGCCATTACCAACACCTTTGGCCAGGGAAGAGTACTACCCCTAAACAGAGTGAAACCAACAATTGTTAGAATCCTTCCCCATGACAAGGAGGCCTTTACCCAGGGCCTTGTCTATTACAAGGGGGAGCTATTAGAAAGTACTGGACTGTATGGCAAGTCAACGCTTCGTCGTATAGATATTACCACGGGTTCTACAAAAGAGATCATACCCCTGGCAGACCTCTTTGGTGAGGGGCTCACTACTCTTAATAATAAGGCAATTCAGCTGACCTGGAAAAGTGGGTATGCATTTATTTATCACTTCCCCAACCTCACCATGAAGGGACATTTTCGTTACCAGGGAGAGGGATGGGGTTTAACAACCTTGGGTAACAATTTTTTAATGAGCAATGGTAGCGACACACTGTATGTTCGGGACAGTACCTTTTCTATTGTGCGTACCATGGCCGTACAGAGTGCGGGGAAAAAAGTTACTTGGTTAAATGAATTGGAATGTGCTCGAGGAAAAGTATATGCCAATGTGCTCAACCATGATCATGTTTTTGAGATTGATCCTGCTTCGGGTAATGTTTTGCGAGCCATCGATTGTCAAGCATTGGTTGCCCAAGCAACAGGTGGGAACCAGCAACAGGTACTTAATGGAATTGCCTATAGTAAAGAGACTGACCTTTTTTACTTAACCGGCAAAAACTGGCCCTTTCTATTCGAGGTCAGAATCCCCTAATTCAGATCGATCTATACCCACCACGAAAAAATCCTCTATACGTTTTTCAATCTGATCGGCAGTTTGTGAGCGAAAGACCTGATTCCTAAAGGTAGACGCTCCAGGGATGCCTTTGGCATACCAGGCAACATGTTTTTTCATCTCTGCAGCAGCAAGCGTATCACCATGTACTCTGCGATACTCTTGAAAGTGATGGAGAGCAACTCTTTTCCTCTCGCTCCAGGAGATTGGTGTTATGGTACTGTTTTTTAGATACTCCTTGAGTTGCTTAAAAATCCATGGATTGCCATAGACACTTCTCCCAATCATAATTGAATCACACCCAGTTTGTTCCATCATGGCTTTACCATCCTGGGGAGTGATAATGTCACCATTACCAATAACTGGAATAGAAACAGACTCCTTTACTCGTGCTATTCGCTCCCAAAAAGAGTGACCGGTAAAGGCCATGGTCTTTGAACGGGGATGGACCGCTATGGCAGAGACACCGGCCTCTTCGGCAATTTTTGCGATTTCACAATCAACCCACTGGTGCTTAAGCCATCCAGAGCGAATCTTTACAGTCACGGGAATTGATATGGCCTTTACCATGGCTGTGAGGATTTGGGAAAAAAGTTGTGGGTCTTTAAGCAAGGCAGAGCCACCATTTTTCTTTACCACCTTTGGAACAGGGCACCCGCTGTTAAGATCGATAAAGTCAGGTTGAAAGGTCTGTTCAATATATTGGGCTGCCTCTGCAAGTCGGCCAGGATGCGATCCAAAGAGCTGAATACCAATGGGTCTTTCAGATTCGTTAAAAGCTGCAAGGGTGGCAACTCCCTGTTTATTATACTTAACGCTCTCTGCGCTCACCATTTCCGACACCACCACATCGGCGCCCATCTCTTTACAGATTGATCGGAATACTTGATCGGTTATTCCTGCCATGGGCGCTAAGAAAATCTTATTGGTAAAAAGGTCCATATTATTATTTTTCCATGAGTTACAAAAAAACTATTTTAAAAATCAGTGAAACAGCGGTAAAATATAGTATAGTAAAATACTTTTCTTGAAAAAGGAGCCCAAGGTTGATTAAGATTTTTAAAAGCATTCAGTTTTCTACAGCACCGATTATGTTTGCAGCTTGGCCGGGAATGGGTAACGTTGGTATCATTGCCATGGATTATTTACGCACCAAACTTAATGCGCAAGTCTTTGCCGAGATAGATATGGCTTCGTTTTTTATCCCCGATTCTATCATTGTAAAGGATGGTAACGCGCAACTACCGGAGATTCCAGGGGCACTTTTCTATTTTCAAAACAATCCCGATGTCATCATTTTTGAGAGTAATGCCCAGGTCGTTGGGAAAGATGGGATAACCATTATAAAAACTATCTTAAGCCTCGCTGACAAATTTAATGTCAAACAGATTTATACAGCAGCAGCCTATGCACAACCAATGAGTCACAATGCTCCCTCTAAAGTACACTATGCAATCAACCACCCATCGCTTCTTAACAAAATCAAAAAATATCAGGTCTCAGCAATGCCAGATGGTTATATTGCCGGACTTAACGGACTTCTTTTGGGAATCGCCGCAACCCAAGATATCAATGCCTGTTGCTTTTTAGGAACAATCCCCTCCTTTGCAAGCAACCTCTCCTACCCTAAGGCTTCCTTAGAGATTATCAAGACCTTTGAAAACATCCTCAATATTAAGCTTGATCACAAAGAGTTAGAAGATAGCATTGCCATTGTCAATCGTCAACTTGCTGCCATTGAAGACCGTATCAAAGAGTATTTCCCCTCTGCCATGGAAAAGGATGAAGAGATGCCCGATGTCAAGGAGGAGGAAGTGCCTCATTACATCATGGAAAAGATAGAACGGCTATTTATGGAAGTAAAGCAGGATAAATCAAAGGCAAAAAAGCTTAAGGAAGAATTGGACCGCTGGAAATTGTACGAACTCTATGAGCACCGCTTTTTAGACCTCTTTAAGGATGATGAAAAAGATACGTAGACATCCCTCCTAATTATCTTTGATGGATCATCTCTTTTTTTTCAACTCTCCAGCACGGACAATAGCGGTTTTTCCAAAACGAGAAGCAATGGCGTCCATAGCTCGCTCAGAATGGTCCCAGCCATCAATAGAATCATTCTGACTAAAAAGATCCTGCTGAAAGGTTCTATCGAAGCTAGTTATCCCCACACCAATGAGTCGCAGTCCCTTTAAATGAGCAGACTCTTTCTCTAAAAGCATACGTGCGTATGAAAAAATATCCCGGGCTAACTGAACCGGCTCATCAAGAGTAATCCGTCGCGAATGCCGTGCAAAGTTCGGCTTACGATAGGTCAGCACCACAGTTCGACCGCTGCAACAGGCTTTCCGCGCCCGCATAGCAACCTCCCGTGACAGAGACAAAAGGGTTTGTCGCCACAGTTCAGGGTCAAAACAGTCTTGACTAAAGGTGTGCTCCCGGGAGATTGATTTTGCTTTACTTTCCTCTTCCATGGGTCGTTCATCTCTGCCACGGCACAAGTTATACAATATCCGCCCCTGTTTTCCAAACCATCGCTCCAGTGTTTGGTTCGGCACCTCCTGTAACTCTCCTATTTTTTGTATACCCTTTTTTGACAAAGCTTTTTCTGTAATTTTTCCTACTCCCCATATTCGTGACACAGCAAGTGGCCCAAGCCAGGCAATAAGTTTTCCTTCTTCAAAGGGTACGATGGTGATCCCCTGCGGCTTATCAAGATCCGAGGCCAATTTAGCACAATACTTGTTATTCGCTACACCAATTGAGGCAGTAAGTCCAATCTCTTTTTGAATGGCTTCAGAGATTCGCTGGGCAGCTTTTTTCGGAGGGCCCCAGAGCTTCTCTGTCCCGCTCATATCCATAAAGGCCTCATCCACCGAGATCTGTTCAATGGTTGGTGTAAAGGAGTGTAAAAGGGCCATGATTTTTTTTGACTCCTCCACATACACAGCCATTCGGGGTCGCAGATATATTCCCTGGGGACACCGCTTATACGCAAGATTTATGGGCATAGCAGAGTGAACCCCAAAGACACGAGCCTCATAGCTTGCTGCTGAAACTACACCTCGATTGCCCGGAAGCGATCCAACAATCACCGGCTTCCCTTGTAAAGCAGTATTGTCCCGTTGCTCAATGGAGGTGAAAAAGGCGTCCATGTCAACGTGAAAAATCAAACGGTTTATCCTGTTATCTACCATGTTACTTTCATTCCCAAAGCACGCTATACCACAATGACTTCAATGAATTATCTGATAAGGCAAATTCCTTATTCACACGAAATTTTTCTATCATTTAAAAAATAGTGTAAAGTTCCACTCAGTTTTGGTATAATAATAGATATTGATAGGTTACTCATTCATTTTAACCTAGATTATGGACCAAAAAGATTCACAGAAGCAGTCAAAAAAGGCCTTTTTAGGCATTCACTTTCAATGCTGTAATATATACGGGAGAATATATAAGAACAAAAACCAAACAGCCTATGAAGGAATGTGCCCCGGATGTAGGAGAAAAATCCAGGTAGCCATAGGCAAAGAAGGTACTAATTCCCGATTCTTTATTGCCGATTAATGGAATTATTTGATTTTTTTATAGAATTAACGTATATTAGTCAGATATTTTTTGCAATTCTATTCCATTAAGATCACAATAACACTTAATTGTTTAGATACCAATAATGGAAATTATTAAAGCTCTTTGGATAGCAATTTTTTTCTTCTTCACGCTCATGCTTCTATTTATCTGGAGCAAAATAGCAGTAATCACCAATAAGATAAAGAATATATCAACTTTAATTGAAAAGAGTGCTGCTATAAACTTAGATGATCACAGTGAAGAAGAGGATGATCAATCAGATACTGAGGAACAAAAATAGCCAAGAAACGATTTCTATCCAACTGAGAATCTATTCGCTCTTTGACATATAACTGAAAAGCACCTACTCGGATGTGACTGGTTTAAGCAAACCACAACTACTTTGATTGCCGGGAATTAAAAGTATGCCATAGAATACATATCATCTTAGAATCTGCAATAGTACATTTGTTATCCTTCGAGTACTTAGGCGGACAGCCTTTATTCTGCAGTATTAATCACACTAAATTTGAATCGGCATAACGCCATTCAATCACAAGAAATAATCAAACCCGGTGAATTGTACCATTTTTTTGACTGAATGAAAGGTCAAAACACTAAACCAATTTGGAGTGAATTTATTATGGTTTTAACACCATTAGCTTTAACGACAATTTTGATAGTCTTTATCCTGCAAATCATTACTATAATACGTGTAGAAAAAATACACGCATTACTAAAACGCAGACAGGATAACAGAGGTCGGGATTTTTCAAAAAGATCCCCCAAAAAAGACTCTCATCAAAAAGACAACAGAAACAATAAAAAACCATCTCCCAAATCAACTCAAAAGGGATACACTCCTGTCTCTTCAGTTGATAAGTCCCTTAGGGACATCAATCTCCGTTTAAAAAATGCGGAAAAAAACCAAGAAGAGGCTCGAAGAAAGTTGAATGACGGGGGAAAACGAGGCGGCTCTGGAAGAAACAAGCAGAACAGACCTCAAAGAAGGAATTCCGAAAGACGGAATAACGATCGACGGGACAATAAAAAACAGCATCACCCAAAAAAGGAAAGACCATCAACTCCTCAGGAAAGTAAACCTGAGACCATCAATTTGTCTCAACTGGAATCAGAGGTTGTCACTAAAGAAGTACAACAACCAATTACACCAGCTCCGGTAAACACAGATACAAACAATTCTGAAGAAAAGTTTGGTCGAGGAAACAAGATTACCGTGAAGCGTCGTTCCTTGAATGGTGAGGAGCAGGAATCTGTTGATACTCAAACAGCACCACAGGAGAGTACAGAGAAACCTGTTGAGAGCCCAGCACCTATTGAAAGCCAAGAAATAGCCCCAAAAGCCGAAGAGGCTACTGAGGATCAACAAATTAGTTTTGGCCGAAGATAGTATTTTTAAAATTTGAAATAACTAAAAAGCCGGTGGATATTATTCATCGGCTTTTTTTATTTGGAAAATCGGGTCTTGGCTTTGTGGCAAAGATTGGTCATTTACTATTTTACCATGCAATAACCATTGTAGCGTCACCTTTTACTTGGTGATGCTACAATGGTTGGTGGAACTCACAAAAATTTTTAGAGAAGACGGGACTGGTGTCTCAGCTGGTCTTCAAAACCAGTAGCGGGCGGATAACACCGTCTGTGGCAGGTTCGATTCCTGCCTTCTCTGTTTTCCTATTTTCAACACTATGACAACATCAAAACTTAAACAAATCCCCGGCGTTGACAAAATTCTGAACACTCAGGATTTAAAGGATCAGATAACTAAACATGGGCGGGATGTTGCAGTTTTTGCCACCCGAAAAGTTTTAAAAGAGATTCGAGATCGGGTGCAAACAGCAAGCAATCAGAAGAGCATTCCCACCTCTGAAGAAATAGTTCAGCAAATAATCATGCTCATCAACTCAATCGTTTATCCATCCCTAAAACGGGTGATCAATGGCACTGGAGTCATTCTTCATACCAACCTGGGAAGGGCTCCCTTAGGGGAAAAGGTTGTTGATGCAATACGGGATAATGCAGGATTCTATTCCAATTTGGAATTTGATTTAGAAAAAGGGCAGCGAGGACAGCGAAATGCCCACATAACAGCAATACTTCGTTACATTACCGGTGCCGAGCATGCCGTGGTTGTCAACAATAATGCCGCTGCTATTGTTTTGGTACTCAACACCTTGGCCAGAGGCAAAGAGGTGATTATCTCCCGGAGTGAGCTTATTGAAATTGGTGGCTCTTTTAGAATCCCTGACATCATGGCTGCCAGTGGTGTACGTATGGTAGAAGTGGGCACCACCAATCGTACGAGACTCTCGGATTACAAAAAGGCCATAAGCCCTAAGACGGGCTTAATCTTTAAAGCCCATCGCTCAAACTTTACCATGAGTGGCTTTACTGAAGAGGTCTCTCTAAAAGAGCTCTCAACACTTGCAAAGGAGCACAACATCTTCTTTGTCTATGATATTGGCTCAGGATTGATACGAAAATCTGCCAATATCACTGTTGAAGAGGAAAGCGATGTTAAGTCAGCACTCAAGGAGGGGCCCGATGTTGTCACTTTTTCCTGCGACAAATTACTTGGTGGACCCCAGGGTGGCATTATTGCTGGAAAAAAGGAGTGTATCCAAAGATGCTCCCGGGCACCACTTATGCGTGCCCTCCGTGTATGTAAGCTTACCCTGTCGGCACTTGCTGCAGTGTGCCAGAGCTATCTGCAAGAGGAACTTCTCACCAATGACAACCCTGTATTCCGCATGATCGAGGAATCTTTAGAAACAACCAACAAACGAGCCCATGCCCTCTGTGAAGCACTAAAATCGAGCATCAATTCTGATGTGATTTCATTTAAGGTTATTGACAGCAAGGCACAGGTTGGTGGCGGTACGCTCCCTGGATTTTTCATTGACAGTAAGGGTGTTATTGTCAAACCACCGAAAATGAGTGCAAAAAAGCGAGAGCTTTTTGCAGAAACGCTCCACGCCGCACTTATGAAGAGCCCCAATCCAGTTGTTGCAGTCTTACGCAAAGGGGCAATTGTCTTTGATGCGCGTACAATTTTTGATAAAGAAATTGAGACAATCGCAACAACCTTTAAAAACTGTATAACACAACTGGAAACAGCATGAAACATCTGATAATGGGGACTGCCGGTCATATTGATCATGGCAAGACTGCATTGGTCAAAGCGTTGACTGGGATTGAGTGCGACACCCATCGGGAAGAGAAACAGCGCGGCATTACCATTAACCTTGGTTTCGCTCATATCAATCTCTCTGATCAAGAGAGCATCGCCATTATTGACGTTCCGGGACACAAAGATTTTATACATACTATGGTCGCCGGTGCCAGTGGTATAGATTTCGTACTCATGGTCATTGCCGCTGATAGTGGTACCATGCCACAAACCCGCGAGCACCTTCAAATTATGCAGATGCTTGAGGTTACCCATGGCATAATTGCTTTAACAAAAATAGACACCGTTGATGAAGAGACTGTTGAAATTGCCGTAGAAGATATCAAAGATTTTACAAAGGACACTTTCTTAGAGAATGCCCCTATACTTCCGGTCTCCTCAATGACCGGTAAGGGCATACCAGAGATCAAAAAGGCGATTCGCTCTTGCTCTGAAAAAGTGTCAGAACGAAGTCGTCATGATCTTTTTCGCCTCTTTATCGATCGAATCTTTACGGTAAGTGGTTTTGGTACTGTCGTAACTGGCTCTGTTATTGAAGGTATACTGAAGCCCGAAGACAAGGTCTTTCTCTTGCCCACTGAAAAGAAGCTTCGCGTACGACGATTAGAGCGCCATGGCAAAGAGGTACCGTCGGTTGTTGCTGGCGACCGGGCTTCATTAAATCTTGTTGGGCTCAGTCGAAGTGATTATAAACGGGGAATGGTCATTACCAATAAGCTGATAAAAAGTACTGCCATGATCGATGTGCAGCTCACCCTCTTTCCACAAACAAGAAGAATTGACATTTGGAGTTCTGCTATTTTTCTTTTAGGCACCTTTGAATCGCAAGTCAAGATCCATTTGCTCGACCGAAACAGTGCCCAGGGTGGTGATACCTTTATCGCGCAGATCCATTTACCACAACCCTGCATAATTCAAATGGGCGATCGTTTTATTGTTCGGAGTACGTCCAATGATCTTACCTTAGGGGGAGGCCATGTCATTGACCAATTGCCACTCCACCATCGTAGAAGACCGCAAAAGCTGATCGACACTCTAACAACCATTGCCTCTGGTAGTCTTTCCGAGCGGATTGCAATTGAGATTCGAAAATCAAAAACCGTTCTGACCATAGAGGAAGTTGCTCAGCGCCTCCATGAGACAGTCACAGCAGTGTCTGAATCAATTGCAAACACCCTACCCGATGATATTCGTCTCTTTACTGAAGGCGAGAAACCTTTTGTTATCACTGAAGACCAACTTCTGGATTATGAGCGTATACTTGTTAAATCAATAAATATTTATCATCAAAAGTATCCCATGGAGAGTAGTGGAAAATCACTTAAAGAGTGTGTTGGTATTGTTGGACTAAGCGGTTACAAAGAGGGTGAGACATTCATTGCACAGCTTCTCGCCGATTGCGAGAAGCGAAATATATTCAGAAAGGTCGATGCGACCTGGGTTTGTGCTGATCATGAGGTTGTCATCTCCGATGAATTTAAAACTCAGACAGAACAGGTGAACAGCTACTTTAAAGAGTTAGGATTAAAAGTGGCTCCACCCTCTGAAATTACTGAGATGGCCCGTAGGAATAACATTGATGGGAGCACTCTTCAGCAAATCCTGCGACATTTAGTTCAAAAGAAACTGTTCATAGCATCCGAAGGTGAATATGTTCATGCACAGATCGTTGAAAGTGTTCGGATGACCCTTTTGAAGAAACTTGCAGAAACACCACAGGGACTCACTGTTGCCGAGTTTCGTGACCTCATTGCTGACAATCGAAAAATTTGCCTTCGACTCTTTGCAATTTATGATGCTGAAGGAATTACTATACGTAAAGGTGACCGTCGAATTATTACCGAGCAGGGTAGACAACTATTAGCTGACCAATAATAGATGCCTCTCAACTCTCTTTTCTATCAAATTGTACTAGTAGCTGTCCCTCTCGTTTGACATAATGCTTCTTAATGAGTTTCCGTATTTTTGGGTCAAAAAAATGGAAGTCCTTCATTGAATTTTTACGAATGATAATAGATTTAAACTGTTTTGTTTCCAATGCATTAAGCAATCTTTTCGGTGGAGGATAACCGGCATATCCCGGTCCAATGAGTGCTTGGATATTATCCCACTGCTCCTTTTTTGCGTGTTGATAGAGATGGGTCTCCATGGGCAACCATACCGCTTCAGAGGTGCTCTTTACGATGTTTACTATCTCAGTATCAGCAGTGCGAATTGTACCCCATGGATAAATTGCTGCAAAGGGGTTATGAATTCCAAGGAGAAGCTGAATAAACAGGGCTATTTTATAACGACACAGAAAAGTTGCTGCGGCAATGCACAGAACTGGCTCGAAGGGCAATAGGGCATTTGTCCATCCGGCTTCCTTAAAT
The DNA here is from genome assembly GCA_028278335.1 of Chitinivibrionales bacterium. GTDB lineage: Bacteria > Fibrobacterota > Chitinivibrionia > Chitinivibrionales > JANQEN01 > JANQEN01. The sequence goes on from JANQEN010000210.1 coordinate 12,622, forward strand.
ATGCCAAAAAGCGCCATACCAAGAACAGCAATAAAAAAAGTGTTAAACCGTGCATCCTTTCGTTCGATCAAGTATCGAATTGCCCCAATCCAAAGTGGTATCTGAAAAAGGAAGAATTGATAAAGATTGGTTAGGGGTGGAACAAGTCGAAAACCATGCCCAGAAGGATAAGTAATTAGGTAGGTAATTGCCCACCCTCCGGCAAACCATACAAGTAATAGCCCTGCAACTGCCCAAATTAACAACGGGCTTAAAACCCACATTTTTCTTCGAGCAAGCAAGCAGTGCCATAACACAACCAAAAAAGGAAATAGAGCAGTTTGCTTTGTAAAGCATGCAGCACCGGCTACCAACAGTGCAAACATATCACTCCGGGAAGTATCCTGTAACAAAAAGTAAAGCGAGAGCGTTGTTAAACCCATGAGCAAAGAGTCAACATAGCACTGATCATAAAAGGTTCCCATTATTGCATAGGTTCCAACAAAAAGTGTTGCCGCCCAGATTGCTGTTGTTAGCCTCTTCTCTCGTTTTAGGATGATTGTATACACTAAATATGCTGTCAATAGAGTTGCACCGATAGACACAACTCTACCAAAAGAGAATGACACAGGAAACAACTTATATAAAAAACTACAGATGATAAAAAAGAGAGGGGTATAAATTGTACCAACAGGGCTCTGTTCAGGATCGGCGTAAATGTTTTTACCAGCCAATAAATTCTGGCTCATTATTTCGTTGTATACTTCTATATAACGCAATCCTGAGGTTAGTCGCTGAACTCCGACAAAGAGAAAGAGACTTAGAAAAAAAAGAAGGCAGGCTCCCGCAACATATTGCTCACTCCTATATTCAAATCTACGGATAAAAGCTGGGGCCACACCATACAAAAATGCAACAAACCCCACCCACAAGAAAAAGGGACGAACCCACAATGAACCATCAGGCCCATCAAAAAACGAACTCAACAGTCCCGGTGCATACAACATGGAAAATATTGTCAGAATGAGTATAATGCTACTGACGATTCCCGTTTTAGCAATCTTTTCTCTCTGAAATGCAAAGATACTCATATTTCTTTTTTATACTTAGCTTACATCCATACATTTAATTTATACTTAAAAGAGATATTATCATTGTAAAGCTTTGTTTCATAGTATAAAACATATAATGGTACAATTAACTCGTAAAGCATTAAAAAAAACAATTCCCCTTTGCATACCTGCAATCCGAAGTCTTGTACTAAACAATCCCATTGAAATACCGCCAAAAAGAGTTGCCTATTTTATAAGTGGCGGTATCGGGGACGCCCTCATGGCCTTTCCCACAGCAGCATGGATTCAAAATGAGCATCCAAGCCTCAAGCTTACCGTATATGTACCCAAAAGGCTTTATACCCTGTGTAAATCTTTACACACTCCCTTTCTTATCCGACCGATTGGCTCGTACCTATGGTTAATTATTTCTATTTTAATAAACAAAGATCGTTACAATGTAACTCTTGTTAATATCACCTCCCTATTTTCTTTGCGAGTCGAGTTTACCGCTTTTTTTGCTGGAAAAATATCCTTTGGCTTTCATTACCCCGAAGAAACAGAATCCAATCGCCTTTTTACTAGGGCAATTGAATTCAATAAAACCAATCACTTTGCTAATCAGAATCTATCCCTTGCCATGCTTGCCCTTGGTGGTAATAAAGAGAATCTAAAGGCAAAACCATTTCAACACTATCAAAAAAATAGAAAGACCAATGGTGTCATTATTCATCCAGGTTCCAAAAAGGGCTATGAGTATAAGCGTTGGCCCCTTGTTCGATATATAGAATTGGCCAAACGAGTTTACTCTAAGGGATATACCGCTACTTTCCTCATTGGACCGGAGGACCACCAAATCCTTTCGACTGCCTGCGACATTAAGGAAATTGATCTTCTAATTAATCCCAGGCCGAAAGAGTTATTAACTATTTTAGATAACGCTTCATGCTTCATTGGAAATGACTCTGGACCTGCGCACATTGCAGCTTTCAAAGGAGTTCCGGCAATCGTGCTTTTTGGACCGGAATCACCACAGCGAAGCGCTCCTTTAGGAGATAGGGTATCGATTCTCTATAATAAAAGGGTTTGCTCTCCTTGTCAATTTATCCAGACTCATTGTACCAGTGCTGAATGCATGCTTTCAATCACCGTAGACGAAGTGTGGGATACTTTTTTACAAAAAGAGCCCACCACTCAACCTTAGGAATCAGATGCACTATAAAGGATTACAGCTTGACCCTTTTCAGGAACAGGCAGTAGCAGCAATTGACCAGGGAAAATCTGTCATAGTATCAGCTCCCACCGGATGTGGCAAGACGCTTATTGCCGAATATGCCGTTGAAGCAGCACTTGCCTTAAAGGCAAAGGTTGTGTACACAGCTCCGATAAAGGCGCTTTCAAACCAAAAATTTCGCGACTTTCGCAAGCAATTTGGCGATGCCACTGTTGGGATCCATACAGGAGACGTGACCATCAATCCTGAAGCACCGCTTCTTATAATGACAACAGAGATTTTTCGCAACCTCATTTTGGAAAGCTCACCCCGTTTAGATCAAATTTATTACACCATATTTGACGAAGTACACTATCTTGACGATGAAGAACGAGGTACAGTATGGGAAGAGAGCATTATTCTTGCGCCTCAAGAAATTCGGTTCATCTGCCTTAGTGCCACAGTGCCAAACATTGATGAATTAGCCTCCTGGATGAGCTCAGTACGAGAAACCGAGTTCACGGTTATCAAAGAATCAGAAAGACCGGTACCCCTACGTCATAGATTATTCAGTGCAAAATACGGGGTGATGGGCCTTCGAGGTGTTAAGAAAAAATACAAGAAAAAACTCTCAGAAAGAAAAAAGTTTTTTCGTAAGAAACCAGGATCAAAACGGGTCGTCTCCCACGTTGTGAAGGAGGGAAATTTCCCCATCCTCTATTTCTGTTTTAATCGAAAAGCATGTGAACGTAATGCCCAACAACACATCAACCTAAACCTTCTCAACAAAGAAGAACAAGGCCGACTTCAACGATTGGTGGAAGAGCTCATTACCCAATATAAGTTGGAAGGATATGATCGCCTTGCACAGATGCGACGTCTTTGGGAATCGGGATGTGCCTATCATCACGCTGGAATTCTTCCGGCTGCTAAGGAAATTGTTGAACGCCTCTTTACAACTGGTCTTATCAAGCTACTTTTTTGCACCGAAACCTTTGCCTTGGGAATAAACATGCCCGCAAGCTCGGTAATCTTCGATGAGCTTGAAAAGTACAATGGTGTTGATTTTGAATATTTAACAACCAGACAATACCAACAGATGGCCGGGCGAGCAGGGAGACGCGGCATGGATGAAGAGGGATATGTATACTCTCAACTAATTCCTGAGGCCGGAGATCCCAAACAGATCGAACGGATCCTCTATCATAAAAGTGAAAAAATTCAAAGTAGATTCTTTGCCTCCTATGCAACGATACTCAGTCTGTATAGCAAAGTCGGCGATAAAGCGTTTGACATCTTTAGAAAAAGTTTACGTAACTATAAAAAGGGTGAATTTACCTTTACAAAATCTTATCAACGGGAAGAGCAACAGATCAGAAACCGCATTCGATTTCTTCAAACCGGTGGTTTTTTAGAAGGAACCAGCCTTACCAACAAAGGGCGCCTGGCTGCTGCAGTAAATGGCTATGAAATTCAAGCAGCAGAGCTTTATTACAGTCGAAGTTTTGACGACTGCTCACCTAAAGAGATTTGTGTCATATTGGCTGCGCTGATTACTGAGGAGCGAAAGAAGAAGCTTGAGATGAGCGACATCTCCTTTCACACTTCAGCAAAAAAGGTGATTCACAAATTACGTCGCATGGAGGTTAAGCATAATATTGCCCAACCCATTCGTGAAATGAATATGGGTTATGCAATCCCCGTTTACCTTTGGGCCAATGGATGCAGCCTTGCAGAATTGGAATCCCTTGGTGTTCCGGAGGGCGATATTGTTCGTCTCCTGCGCATGGTCATTCAATTGTTGCGAACCCTTCGCCAGCACCTAAATGACCCTGTTACCGCAGAATTGATGCATCAAGCACTGCAACTAATCAATAGAGGTGTGGTTGATGCCCAGGCTGAACTTGAAGTTGAGTAGAGACTACTTGCTTATCATGATTGGATCTTTTGGGGAGTTATCTCGAATAAAATCACGAAGACATTTAATATAACGGGAATACCCAATCGTTATAGGATTTTCTCGATGGGTGGATTCGTGGGCAATGATATAATATCCCTTTTTACCGGGATGGTTTTGCCAAATTGGGAGCCCGTTTGTCTCTCTGTTCAAGGTTTCATCCTTAGTACCATGAATCCAAAACAGTGGAATTGAAACGGATTTTATACGTTCGGCATTATTACCGGTGAAGGTGGTGACAAAGGATCCGGGTAAATTAAGATATGAGGCATCTTGCACCAAGGTTGCAACGGATCCAATGGGCGCCTCCAATACAAGCTGTTTGATCTGTCCCTTTGCATCTGCGGCAGCAACAGCACATCCAGGAAGAGAGCCCAATGAGAAAGCATAGAGTATAACCCTAGGGTTGTTAAGATTACTCGCTATATAGGCAAGAGCCTGCTTTCCATCTTCATTACACCCCTCTTCAGTTGGTTCGCCGGTGCTTTTACCATAACCCCGATAGTCAATCACAAAAACAGGAAAGCCTGTTGCAAAGAGCAATTTTGTTCGTGGCCAATAGCGATCAATATGGTCGCTGGTACCATGAAAATAGAGAATAAGGGTGTCGTTCTGTGTAATTTCAGTTGTATCATGGCGTAACAGCAAACCATAGATTGTCTCACCCCCACTCATAAGAGAAATCTCATCAATCACCGGTTGTACAGAGTCTTTTAAAAATTCTATAGCCGATGCACATTCACGAAATCCTGTATATTCATCAAGCAGATAGGCATCGACTTTCTGATCTTTAAACAGAAAAGGATCCAAGCTCAAACAACTAAAAATAAGCGAGCAAAGAAGTGTCACTCCAAAATAGGATAATAGCCTTAGCTTAATTCGCATCACTTCTTCTCCTTTCCTGGGGTAAAGTTAACACCAAGAAAAAAGCCAAGAACCCCATACTCCCCAAAGCCAATATTCTTTGTAGCTCTACCGGTGTTCTTTAAGTTAGGTGTATACACTCGAGTCTCAAACTGAAATTGCCATCGCTGCGATCCTATATTTGTGCCAATATAGGGCACAAGAAGCCAGTGGTTCTTCTGTTCCAGACCATCATCGCGAGTTGAAGAAAACTCAAACCAGTTTTCTAAACCTGTAAAGAGATAGACCTTTTCGTGGAGTTTCCAAAAACCAGTAAGACAGAGATCAGGATAGAGACGAGCTCCTCCAGAGAAATCGGTCATAAAAAAAAGTTTTGGTGAAATAATCAATCCTGGCTGCCATGCCTTACTTTGAAAGGGACGAAAGTTGACCCCAACCTCAACATCGAGTATGCCATAGAGCAACTGTGTCACATGTAAACCAGTTTCAAGATCAAGCGTGTTATCGATCAATCCTCGATTATATCCGAAGCTCATGAGGGGCAGTGGTATATACACCGATCCAACCTCGGTGACAGGGCCGCCAACACTAAATGAAACCGATTGCTGACCTTTCTCAAGTGGACGGATCTGCCGTATTGTTGAACAGTTTGTAATAATCATTACAATAGTAGAGAGAAGGAGTACTGTTTTTGCATTAAGTCTTTTCATAATGGATCTTTCAGGTCATTTTTCAATTATCAAAAAAATAATAATTGTAACACTAAAACTATAATGAAATAATACGAACCTGTCGTTCAGTGACACCCTCAAGTTCTTTATTGACCGGTAACGTCTCTTCATAAAGGATTTTTTCACACTCCTTTGGAGCATAGGCCCGACCACCATCGGCAACTAAAATGGCTGTCCCTCTCTTTTTTTGAGCGACAATAAAATCCATTAGTTGCTTTGAGTTGGAACGCTCATAAAACATATCTGCAATACAGAGTAAATCATAGAAGGGAATTTCCCGACCATCAGACAAAAGATTCTCTGAAGAAAAATCAATGTTCGTATTGTTCTCCTTCATATTCCGTTTGGCTACGTGAAGAGCGACTGGATCAATATCGACCCCACACACAGTCTGTGCCCCTATCTTTTTTGCAGCAATACCAACAAGACCGCCTCCACAACCAAAATCAAGTACAGACTTATCCTGCACTAAGGAGGGATTGTTACTAAGATACTTGACTAATGATATTGCAGCTGGCCAAACCACAGCCCAAAAGGGAATTTCACACTCGCCGCTCGATTCTTTTTCCCACGCATCCCAAAGTTTAAACACATCATCAGCAATGTGTGCTTTGAGTGTGGGAATCTGTGGGATTGCTTGTATAGGCGCAAAGCTTGTTAGCAATTGCTCTGATGGGTATTTAATCATAATAATAAAATAGTCTGTGTACCTTTTGCATATTAGAGAAATTCTATGTTTTATAATGTCAACATTTTGGAAACCAATACGAGATCGCTTGAAAATGATTCCCTATAGCCTATTGGCAGTTTTTGATGCACCACTCAACTTAGTTGTCGGTTATCTCTTTTTGGAATTCAAAGTAATGGCAGTTTGCCGTTCGAGAATACTTCCTTAAAGGTACCGGTTTACCGAGCTTTTAGAGGAATCTCTAGCCCTCTATGCAATTGGAACAATCGTTTTTACTAGCGCGGTGCTTGCCTTTAATCGAAAAGCAGCGTAAACAAAATCATTGATTTTCCTTTGAATTTTTTGGCTCGCCATCATATGATTAATAAAAATGGTCAAAGGATTTTTTATGCGTATTTTCACCTTTATATCAACGATACTTGTCATTGCAATCCTGCTTTTTCTTGTCTATAAAAACATGGATAGCGCTGAGAAGACAATTGACAAAGGGAAGAATGTCTACATTCGTGATGCCAAGAAGCAGGTGGAAAAAACAAATCAATTATTAGAGGACCAAAAAAAGAGGATTGAGCAAATAAAGGATCAATAGTTATTCCATCTCTCTGAGTTACGCCCCTTGCAAACATTTTGTCAAATCACTTAACATCCCCATTTATTTCTGCGAAATATTGAATATCGTCTAGCCATTCTACTTATTATCCAACATTTCAACACAAAAAAATTATATTTGAATTAGTATCTACCCTGGTAGAGAATACCAACACCTTTCAAGGAGTACGTATGATTATCAATGGAAAAAAATACAGACCCTTTGTCTCTGCCTTTAATAATGAAGAGTATGCAAGCCAGATTGTGGGACGACGTGGCTCCTCTCCAATACCACATCGCCGTTCAAAGCTTACCAATCTCGATGCAGTGGTAGAGATTTTAGAAGAGGGGGATGTAATATCCTATCCCCATTACTATCGGACTGGTGACAGGGGATTGGAAAAGGTTGTTGCTATCCTACGAAAACACAGCAAAAGAAATATTATCCTTTATGGCAACGCCATTTTCGATCATACTGACCCCTGGCTTTTGCAAGCTTGCAAAGATGGTGTTATTGGTGGTATCTATGGAAATATTTATAAAAAATTCGGTAACCATGTGATGCAAGGAGAACTACTTCCCTGGGTCACCAATGGTTTTTCCCATGGTAATCGCGTGCGTAAATTACAGACCGGCGAAGTCCATGTTAAGGTCGCCTTTGGCCCAGTGCCCATCGCCGACATTCATGGAAATGCCAATGGTGTCATGGGTAAAGAGGAACAGTGGTGTGGTCCTTTGGGTTTATTTGCCGCTGATGCGGAATTTGCCGACTATGTTTGTCTCTTAGCAGGCACCGTAAGCAATGATCTCATTCTTCCTGCAGCTATTCCTATGGAGCAGGTTGACTTTGTCGTCCACCTTGATCCACCGGGTCTCTCCTCTGGTATAGGTTCGGGAACCCTTGATGTGGGAAAAGCCAAAAGCAATCCCTTTAATGCTCTGGTTGCAGAAAATGTTACTAAAGTCATGAAGGCCTCCTCTGTTGTTAAGGATAACTTCAACTTTCAGGTCGGAAGTGGTGCAGGACTCATTGTCTTGGAGAATATTCGCGCCATGCTTAAGGAAGCACAAATTCAGGCTAATTTTGCCATTGGTGGTGCAACGACATTACATATTGAAATGCTTGAGGAGGAGACCATTCGATACTTATTACATGGCCAGCTCTTCGAGCCAAGCTCCCGTGTGGTAAAATCCTTGCTCACTCATCCACGCCATTTTGAATTTACTGCAGGTTGCTACGCCTCGGTCGCTACCAAAGAGGCTGCGGTGAACATGCTCGATCTTGCAGTGCTTACAGCACTGGAAGTAGATCTTGAATTTAATGTGAATACAGTCTGTGCCAATGGGCGAATTGTTGGTGGTATTGGTGGTGGTCAGGATGTTGCTGCCGGAGCTGACCTGACCGTAATGTTCCTTCCTTTAGCAGCAGGAAAAGAGGGGAAGGGATTTCCCAAGGTCGTTGAAAAGGTGTATACACGCACAACCCCCGGAGAAGTTGTGGATGTGGTGGTAACCGAAGAGTACGTTTGCATTAATCCTCAAAGTAAAAGCACCTATAGAGACACTATAAAGGAAAATGCAAAACAATATGGCTTAAATTTAGTTTCAATTGATGAGCTGCATAATAAATCTGTTACCAAGGCTCAGGAGTTTGGGACACTTCCACCACTTACAGAGACAACTGACGAAGTTGTCCATGCTATTGAGTGGCGTGATGGTACCCTATTAGACGTGATAAAAAAGGTCTTATAATAATAAGGATAATCCCAGATTATCAAAGATTTAAGTATTTTTAGATGAACCCTATTCTCTATTTTAAAAACCGTTTTGGGGCTACTGGCGTCAGCTGGGGGGTGGTAGGTAGTGAACGCACAGTAGACCCAATTGGTTTTATTTCATATCATCACTGATAATATAATACATTTTTCGAATAATTGTAGTAAAAATTAATTTTTTTTAATTTTTATTTAAACATTACCCAACATAAGACCATTACATGTTTGGCATTTTATCCAATTTGTCTAATCTTAATAGCTTGAACAAAGATTATAAGGTATTAGATGCTATTATACTACATCATTTTAGCATAACACTGAATATCAACAGTATTTAATCAGCTAAAAATTAATTTTTCAAATATTCTCATTAAACCCAGATTATGCAATAGGAAGTAGCGCAGAAGCACACCACGACTTTGACCGGATGTACGCTTGGGAAGTAGCCTGTAATCCTATGCCCATTAAGGCTTTCAGGCTTTTCGGCCATATCACCTTGTAGATATGCCCTTCAAAACCTTCAAATCTTGCTAAATCAAAACCTTGCACTTCTGCATCTACTCCTACTGCATAGTCTGGGTTCAAAGACAATTGAGAAATTGTATGATTATTTATAAGGAGACAACCAAAACTGAACAGAAGGAAACCCAAGTATTAGCAAGGGTTAAAAATTACGCATGCACTGCATGATTCACATGCATTGAGACTACACATACATCATCCTTGAACTCTTTAGTATCGGAGAACCCCTTTACTTCACCCAATATTTGATCTAAAAGCTCTTCCGGTCCAGAGGAGAGCTGCTTTTGTAAGGAATTCAACAACCGCTTCTTTCCAAAGATCTGACCTGAGTCATCCTCTACCTCGTACAGTCCATCGGTAAAGAGTAGTACATCATCACCATCATCAATAGAGACCTCATGAACCGTATAGGCATAGTCTTCAAAAAGCCCCAAAGCAGGCTCTGCACTTTTCTGTCCATTACGGACACTTTCAACAAGTCCCTCACGGCGACGCAACAACAACGGGCCAGGATGACCAGCATTGGCAAAGTTAATTCTGCCGGTTTTGGTATTCATAACAAAATAGAACACCGTGGCAAACATCCCCTTTTGAAACTGAGACATTATCGAGTTGAACCCAATATTGAGCTTCTTCATAAAAGAGCTTGGATTGGAAGCAATGGGAAGGAGCTCCTCTATGAGCCCTTGAATATAGGCTGTTAAAAGAGATGCCCGTGTTCCGTGACCCATGACATCACAGATGAGCACCCCAACCTCATGCTCGGATATGGGGAATATATCAAAAAAGTCACCGGCCAAGGTCTCTGCAGGCAAGTATCGATGGAAAAACTGAAGTGCACTTTGTTCAGCTGGGACATGTTCGGGAAATCTTTGAGGATGTTTGTCTAAAAAGGCCATTTGTACTTCCCGCGCCATGTTGAGATCAGCTTCCATCTCTTGATTTTTCTCCTTGAGCTCCTCGGTGCTTTTGCGAAGCTCCTTTGAGGTTTGTGCAAGCTTAGCCTCAGCCTGTTTTCGATCAGTTATATCAAAAAGAATACCCACACACACCTGGCGAAGCGTGCGCTCGTCGCGAACAGCAGTAGCCATGTCACGAATCCATCTAATTTCTCCTGATTTAGCCCGCATCTGCATGTCCGAAATCCAACGAGTTATTTCACCCTTTTCTACACGCTGGTATACTTCCTCAAAGGTAAGGTCCCGTAATCCACCAACCATCTCTGTGTGTATAATAACATCATGCCAAAAGGAAAAGGAGAACTCCTTAGCCTCATACCCAGTAATGCCCCGGATAGCATCACCCATATACTCGTAGTTGTCCGATTCAAAGACTCGACGATACACAGCTGCGTGCCCCTGCTCTAAGACTTTTGAGAAGGTCTCGATCATCTTTCGACGTTCCCGTTCTCCCCGTTGTCTCTTTACCTTTTCAATCTGCCACTTAAGATAGAGACCAGCCAGAAGAAGCAAGAGAATTACACAGATAACCCCAAACCACCAAGAGCGCCAAAAGGGTGGCACAATGGTTATTTTTAGAGCACTCCCCTCTTCGTTCCATACTCCATCACTATTAGAGCCACGAACCCGAAAAACATATTTACCTGGTGGAATACCTGTATAGGAGACAAAACGACGATTTCCCACAAAGTTAAGATTCTTTTCCAACCCTTCCATGATATAGGCATAGCGGTTTTTCTCCGGTGACACATAATCCAATGCAGCAAACTCAAAGGAAAAGACTTTATCACGATGAGAAAGCACAATCTCATTGGTCATAGTAATGGACTGTTTTAAAATAGCTTGATTGTTGAAGTCCTTTTCAATGGGAACTTTTTTGTTGAAGAGCTGAAAATCGGTAATTACAATGGGAGGTATATAGGTATTATCTTTAATACTATCAGGATAAAAGGCATTAAATCCATTGATGCCGCCAAAAAACATCTCACCATTGACGCTTTTAAATCCGGTTCCTGTATTAAACTCGTTGCTTTGGAGACCATCTTTAATATCATAGGTCTTTACATGACCAGTCTTAGGATTGAACTCAGAGATGCCCTGATTGGTACTGATCCAAAGATGCCCTTTACTATCTTCTAAAATATCATACACAATTCGATCGGGTAAACCATGTTTTCTTGAGTAATGTCTAAAGCTGTTCTTCTCTCTATCAAATCTGTTCAATCCCCCATTGACTGTTCCAACCCAAAGCATTCCTTGGGTATCTTCATAAATAGAGAGGATATAGTTATCGCTAATACGATTGGCTTTACTGGGGTCTGATTGGAATCGCTGGAACTGCTGGTTTTGTTTGTCAAATCGATTTAATCCTCCACCCATGGTACCGATCCAAAGCACTTCTTGGGAATCCTCAAACATGCAATATATTCTATTATTGCTTATACTTTGGGGATTCTGTGGATCATGATCAAAGCGGTCAACCATCCCAGTTTTGCGATTAAATTTATTGAGGCCAGCACCATTTGTTCCTACCCAGATTATGTCGGGGTCCTTTTTGTCAATCAGCAGTGCACGAATCTTATCACTCCCCAATGAATGAAGATTGCCACTCTCCTCTTTAAAGGAGACAAAAACACCTTTTCTCCGATCAAATTTATTCAACCCACCCCCATGTGTACCAACCCAGAGAAGTCCCTCATCATCCTCAGCAATTGCGTACACTCGATTGTCGCTAATACTTCGAGGGTCATGTGGATCATGTCTGTAATGATCAATTACACTGCGGCCAACACCAAACTTATAGAGTCCTCCTCCATCAGAACCTACCCAAAGCACTCCATATCGATCTTGATAAATGGGACGAACATCATTAATTCCAGGTAAAGTATAGTGAGCAAACTTTTGGGTTTCCCGATTAAAAATGTTGATACCACCACCATTTGTTCCAAACCAAAGTCCTCCAGAATTATCCTCATATATTGAAATAACCCCATCAGTACTAAGTGAGAGAGGATCATCTGGATTATTGACATAGTGCGCAAACGTTCCGGTGGAACGATCAAAGCAGTTAAGTCCAGACACATCCATACCAACCCAGAGATTTCCCAACTGATCTTCATAAATCACGTTGATATGATTACTGCCTATACTGGATGGATTTGATGGATCGTGTTTGTACCGTGTGAAAGTATTTTTCGAACGATCAAAGGAGTTTAAACCTCCCCGCTCAGTACCAACCCAAAGCATGCCCGATTGATCTTCAAAAATGGTGTGTACCGTATTGTCGCTGATACTATTGCGACTATTTGGATCGTTTACATACCGCGAAAAGATGTTATTCTGAGGATCATAGGAATGCAACCCGCCGTTGTTTGAGCCTATCCAAAGTATGCCCTGCCGATCCTGAAAGAGGGCGGTGATATAATCATCCTTGAGGGTATTGTCTTGCAGAGAGTCTGCAAAAAATCGATCAAAGTTATCATTTGCTGGATTATAGCGATTAAGCCCCTTTTCTGTGCCAACCCATAAAACACTATCGAGCCCAACATAGAGTTCAAGTATGCGATTGTTGGAAAGACTTTTTTGGTCATCAGAATTGGTTAGATACCGTTGAAAGGTCTCTGTCTCAAGGTTAAAGCGATTTAAACCATGTTCTGTCCCAACCCATAGCACAGTAGGATTGACATCTTTACAGAGAGACAAAATAAAGCTGTTGCTAAGACTTGAAGTATCATCTACCTCGGACTCAAAGATTGTAAACCGATACCCATCATATTTATTCAGGCCCGCTTCTGTGCCAATCCAGATAAATCCTTTCTCATCCTGAAGAACGCATTTTGCAGAATTTTGCGAAAGCCCCTCTTTAATGGTAAGATGCTTAAATCGAATCCCATTTATCTTTGCCTCTACAGATAGAAGATTACACCAAAAAAGCAATAACCATAGTAGGCATGTCTGTTTGAAAGAAGGGAAAAAAGAGTTCATGAGTAAAACTCTCCTTAAGTGAGGTAACATGATTAAAAAATCAATCATGTTTTCAGAATCTGAGCACTAATAATATATATAATAGTTGAAAAAACCACCTAAAAATTTCGAATATTCCTATCATTTACTCGATTAATTACAGATTCCAACAATTGTCAATATGTTGTAGGAAACAGTAGATTCCTCCCCTATATCTACTATAGGCTCTTGTTCAGGGGCAATTTGTTATTTATTTTCTTACTACCGATGATCACACCCAATCCTGTTGTTGCTTCGAGCAATACAGGGCTTTGGCTAATTGATGAGCTCAGTGAGAATCCTTACTCACTGGCAATGTGTATTTCTGAGAAGTGTGAATTATCAAAGGGAAGTGGAAACATATATGTTCATAGATATAATGGTGTGCCCACATACAATATTTGAAGATATCAGCGATTGAAAAAGGAAAATGTAAAGGAATGGCCAAAAAACCAACCTCCGTATACGATGAAAGCAAAATAAAAACATTAAGCTCCTTAGAACATATTCGTTTACGCACTGGTATGTACATTGGACGTTTAGGGGATGGATCAAGTCTTGATGATGGAATTTATATTCTCCTTAAAGAGGTTGTTGATAATGCCATTGATGAGTACATCATGGGCCACGGAAAGAAAATTGATATCGCCCTTAAGGATGAAACTGTCAGTATCCGTGATTATGGTAGAGGGATACCCCTGGGAAAGGTGATCGAGTGTGTCTCAGTTATTAACACCGGTGCAAAATATAATGATGATGTCTTTCAGTTTTCTGTCGGGCTCAATGGTGTGGGAACCAAGGCTGTAAACGCGCTTTCCTCGCATTTTAAAGTAGTAGCTTATCGTGATGGCAAGTATAGTGAGGCAACATTCTCTCGTGGAAAGTTACGATCAAAAAAGACAGGGAGAGTTAGTGGTCAAGTTGATGGAACCTATGTGGAATTTATCCCTGACGAGGAAATCTTTAGTGAATACTCCTTTAACCTCGATTTTATTGAACAACGCCTCTGGAATTATGCTTATCTTAACAGTGGCTTGCGACTCTATCTTAACAAACAAAAATTTGAATCAAAAAATGGCCTCTTAGACCTTCTTAAGGGCGAAGTGGGTGATAGTACTGTTTATGAAGTCGGGCATTACAAAGGAAAGCAGCTAGAGTTTGCCTTTACTCACACGCATAGCTATGGTGAGACCTATTTCTCTTTTGTTAATGGTCAGTTTACCAGTGATGGGGGCACCCACCAAAGTGCTTTTCGCGAGGGAGTGCTTAAGGGGATAAATGAATTTTTTAAGAAAAATTTCTCCGGTGTCGACGTTCGAGAGGGGTTCTCTGGCGCTGTAGCAGTAAAACTCAAGTCACCAGTTTTTGAGAGTCAGACAAAAAACAAACTGGGTAACGCAGAGATCAGAAGCTGGATTGTCTCAGAGGTACGATCAGCTGTGGTTGATCATTTGCATAAAAACAGAACTGCTGCGCAAGAGTTAGAAAAAAAGATCGTCTCCAATGAAAAGCTCCGCAAAGAGCTTAATACCGTAAAAAAAGAGGCAAAGGAAGCTGCCAAAAAAATTGCGATTAAAATTCCCAATCTCAAGGACTGCAAATACCATTTAGAAGATGGCAAAAAGGGAGAGCACTCCACCATTTTTATTACTGAGGGACAGTCAGCATCGGGATCTATGGTTACCGCACGGGATGTGAACACCCAGGCGGTTTTTTCTTTACGGGGAAAACCACAAAATGCCTTTGGTAAAGGAAAAGCTGCCATATACAAAAACGAAGAGCTTTACAACATGATGATGGCTTTAGGGATTGAGGACGATCTCGAAAACCTTCGCTATGGTCGAATTGTCATCGCAACTGATGCTGACTATGATGGCTTCCACATTCGGAATCTATTGCTTACATTCTATCTCAACTATTTTGAGGAGTTAGTCATTGCCAATCGTGTATATATATTAGAGACTCCCCTATTTCGTGTACGCAATAAAAAAGAGACTCGCTACTGCTACACCGAACGAGAGAAAGAGACCGCTGTTTCTGAAGTTAAGGGGCCGGAGGTCACACGATTTAAAGGATTAGGTGAAATCTCCCCAAAGGAGTTTGGCCAATTCATTGACGAAAACATTCGATTAATTGAAGTCAACATTAGATCTATTAAAACCGTACCCAACACCTTGGAATTCTATATGGGCAAAAACACCCCAGAGCGACGTGATTATATTATGGAGAACCTTGTCTAATGGCTTATGTTACCAAACTATTCAATAAAAACTTTTTAGAATATGCCTCTTATGTAATAAAGGACAGGGCAATTCCCCATATTAACGATGGACTCAAACCGGTCCAACGACGCATACTTCATTCACTCTTTGAAATGGATGATGGTAAATTTAACAAGGTAGCCAACGTTGTAGGCCACTCCATGAAATACCATCCCCATGGTGATGCGTCAATCTATTCGGCCTTGGTAGTGTTAGCAAACAAAGACCTTTTTTTAGAGAAGCAGGGAAATTTTGGAAACATTCTCACTGGCGATCCACCCTCTGCTGCTCGTTATATTGAGTGTCGTCTATTGCCACTGGCAAAGGACGTCCTGTTTAATCCAAAAATCACCGATTACGAAAATTCCTATGATGGACGTAATAAGGAGCCAATCACCTTTCCTGCAAAAATCCCAATCGTACTTATTCAGGGCGCAGAAGGTATTGCTGTTGGTATGTCTACCCGAATTCTGCCTCACAATTTTATCGAGGTACTTGAAGCTGTTAAGGCAAGTCTCGAAGATGACCAACACCTCCTCTTTCCTGACTTTATAACCGGTGGTCTAGCAGATGTCTCTGAATACAATGATGGTAATGGCAAAATTTTGGTTCGGGCAAAACTTGACACAAAGGACCCAAAACGTATTATTATTCGGGAGGTCCCCTTTGGTTCTACCACGGAAAGCCTTATTGCCTCCATTGAGTCCGCAGCCAAAAAGAATAAAATAAAAATATCCAGCATTAACGACTATAGCACCGACCATGTGGAGATTGAGATAAAACTGGCCCGCGGTGTCCATACCCGTGATACAGTGGATGCTCTTTTTGCCTTTACCGATTGCGAATCTTCTATCTCTGTCAACTGTTTGGTTATAAAGGATCAACAACCGGCCTTACTTTCTATAAGCGAACTTATATCTTTCTACAGCAAAAGTCTTACCGAAGTATTAAAGGCAGAACTAAAGTTAGAGGAGCGCGAACTCCTGGACAAATTGCATGCAAAAACCTTGGAGCAAATCTTTGTAGAGGAGAGAATTTATAAAAAAATAGAAAAGATGAAGACCCATGATTCGGTCATTAAAGCTGTCATTACTGGGTTCGAGCCCTTTCACAAAATGATCAAACGGGAAGTAACTAAGGAAGATGTTGACACTCTTTTAAAAATACCAATTCGCCGAATCTCACTCTATGATATCAACAAAGCGAAAAAAGAGATCGATGAAATCAAAGGTCGTCTCAAGGAGATCAAAAAACTCCTTAATAACCTTATTGCCTATGCAATAGATTATCTGGATGGTATAATCAGCAAATATGGAGATTCTTACAAACGGAAAACAGAAATTATCTCCTTTGAGAAGGTTGATGTTCGAGAGGCTGCTCAAAGAAACCTTAAGCTAAAATATGACCGAAACACGGGATATCTCGGGTATGAAGTAAGTGGTAATGTACTTTTTGATGTGTCACAATACGATCGGATCCTTATCATACGAAAAACCGGCGCCTATTCTGTTGTCGATGCTCCAGAGCGCCTATTTGTGGACAAGGGTATGCTCTACTGTGGCTTTGTTGATGAAAAAACAACCGCCAATACAGTTTTTTCTCTCATCTTTAAAAACAAAACAACTGGATTTCCCTTTATAAAACGATGTAAGATCGAAAAGTTCATCCTCAACAAGGGATATTCCATTGTACCAGATAATTGTACTGTCATCAAATTGACAACAGATACAGCCTGCTCAATCTCATTGGAATACAAACCAAAGCCAAGGCTCAAAGTGCTCAAGGAAGATTTTATCCTTAGTAACTATCTGGTAAAGGGCGTAAAGGCTGGTGGTGTACGCCTGGCTAATAAAGAGGTAAAATCGGCAAAGTTCATTCGCTCAATTGAAGAGCAGGAACAACTAAAACTTTAGATTTTTTTCAAACCTAAAAACCGCAGCCACCCAACTCCTATGAATTGCTGTAAACATTTTCCCCTTATACTATTAATGGTGAACGCACTCTACCTGAATGCAACCACTGATTCAATCTGGGGTATCGATGTCTCCCATCACCAAGGTATGATACACTGGAGCACTATAGAAAAACAAGGAGCATCCTTTGCTTATATTAAGGCATCAGAAGGTGCGACATTTAAAGATTCACTCTTCTTAAAAAACGTACTACAAGCAAAACAAACAGCATTGAAAATTGGTGCCTATCATTACTTCTCTTTGTGTAAACAAGGCATGCCCCAAGCTAATAATTTTATTGAGGCACTCTCCTGCTGTACCTTAGACCTGCCTCCAGTTGTTGATGTGGAATATCAAGGTAATTGTAGAAAAAGACCTCCCGTGGATCAACTAATTGAGGAGCTGACTTATTTCATTACTCAAATAGAGAAGCTATCTAATGTAAAACCAATTCTTTATACCACACTTCAGTTTTACCACGACTATCTGAAGAATCATTTTAAGAAACACCCGATTTGGATTCGGAGTATTGGAAAAGAGCCATCTTTACCAAACCATAGATCCTGGACCTTCTGGCAATATCAAGTTGCACCAATCAAGGGAATCAGAGGACCAGCGGACCACAACCGCTTTAATGGTACTAAAGAGCAGTTGGATGGTCTTTGTATTGACTCTCACAATAATAAGGAATAAATTCTATGAACGCACTCCTCATTGACTTAGATGGAGTTATTTACAACGGTGATTCTCCTATCGCCGGTGCTGCCAAGACAATTGAGTGGATCCAGCACAATGACATTCCCTATCTTTTCCTTACCAACACGACCTCAAAACCGAGAGGTGTAATTTGTGCAAAGCTTAAACAATTTAATATCTTGGTTGAAAAAGATCGTATTCTAACTCCTCCTATTGTTGCGTCAAGCTGGATTAAAAAACAGGTTACTGGGAAAGCCGCTCTTGTTGTAAAGGAGCCCACTAAAACCGATTTTTGTGGGATTCAGATTGCTAACAATTTATCAGACCCAAATATTGAGGCAATTGTTATTGGTGATATGGGTGCGGAATGGAATTTCTCTCTACTTAATCAGATATTTCGATTGCTTATGCGAAATCCAACACCACAATTGCTTGCACTGGGTATGACTCGATATTGGAAAGCGCCCGATGGCCTTAGGTTAGATGTTGCCCCCTTTGTAAAAGCTTTAGAATACGCTAGCAGCAGCAAGGCAAAGGTTTTGGGAAAACCATCATCGCTCTTTTTTGAAACAGCACTTAATTTGTTGGGCAGCACCCCCTCCCAAACGTATATGATTGGTGATGATATTTTTGGAGATATTGAGGGAGCACAAAAATGCGGTATTAAGGGTGTTTTTGTTCGAACAGGAAAATATAGAGAAGAGGACCTTACAAAGGGCATATCACCCTACGCTGTAATAGATTCGATTGCATCATTAGACAAACTCTTGTCAAGCTAGCCAAACCTTTTTTCAAAAATAATGCTTTCTACTTGTGATGTTTTCGGATAAATTCCTCAACTTCAGGAACACCTCCCTGAAAAACAAGATAGCCATTATAGGGTTCACGATCGGTGATTTCACCACAGACTGGTGTGAGCATCAATTTTTTAACCTTTACAAGGTCATAGGTCTGCCCTAAAGCCCAACCGAGCTTTACATAAGCAACTTCGGGAAGCATATTTTCTGCAGGGATCACCCCGAGACTCATAAGATCTCGCCCAGTATCATATACAAACATGTGGGTGAAGCCCCAGAGGGTCTGGACAGTCATATAAACAGCTACTCCCTTTTTTATTGCCCGCTCAATAGATGGATACACAGGCTTATTCACGTGGCCAAGCCCAGTGCCGGCAATAACAATTCCTTTATAGCCATTTGCAACCAATGAATCAATTATATCAGCCTGCATATTAGGATAATAATAGACCATGGCAACCTTTTCTTCAAAGGTGGGCATGATAGAGATTGTTCGATCTGAACGTCGTTTGTTATATCCCTTCTGTAAATATTTTATTTTTCCTGCATGAACCATAGCGAGTGGTATGTCCCCAATAGTCCGAAATGTTGACCGATAGGAAGAGTGCATCTTCCGCACTCGAGTCCCGCGATGTATTAATCCATACTCATCAGAGGTTGGGCCAAACATGCACACAGAGACCTCGGCAATATCGGACTCTGCTGCAGTATACACTGCATGAATTAAGTTTAAGGCAGCGTCAGAGGAGGGCCTATCAGATGATCGTTGAGAGCCAACAATCACAATAGGCACCGGTGATTGCTGCACCATAAAAGCAAGGGCTGCTGCTGTGTGATGCATTGTGTCAGTACCATGGCCAATTACAATCCCCTCATACCCTTCAACAACAGCCTCTTCAATTGCCTTTGCCAGAACTTTATATTGAGCAGGTCCCATGTTTTCGCTGAATACAGCAAAAAGCTTTTCTGTTGACAGGTTACAAATATCTGCAAGCTCTGGCACTGCACCATAGAGTTCTCCTGGAGAAAATGCTGGTATAACAGCCCCGGTACGATAGTCTAGCCGCGAGGCTATCGTTCCACCGGTTCCTAAAAGCTTTATCCGTTTTTTCCCCTTTGAAAAGGGAAACTCCTTCTCAGGAATATGATAGTGTGCTTCTCGGTATCCTAGCTCCTTAATGGTCACAATTGAATCCAATGCAATACCAACATTGTATCCACTGGCTATTTTTATAACCAGGTGTCGTTCGTCATCCTTTTCTGAGCGAGGAAGAACAATACCGGAAAACTCACCACGAACTGTGGTTATAAGAATTTCGCTCCAAACCCGAATTTGAAATTTCTTCATCAAAGAGATTGCCTCTTGGCGATATCCCTTGTATATGTCACGCATCAGCACCTCCTCTTTCAACCAACGTGCTTAGTTGGGCAAGAGAAATATTCCCTATTGCCAATGGCCGCAGTTGCCCCATTATCCATCTTTTTTTTGCTTCTATTTCTTTGGATCGACGAACCTTTTTAAAATCATCACATAACTGAGATATCTTGGAACGGATTTTATTGAGAGAAACTTTTTTAAAATGAAGCTTTTTAAGAATATCTGAAAACTCATCTTGAGGATTTTTATACACTAGATAAAGCATCGGTTTAAGAATAGCCAAATCTAACTTTTGATCTATAACAAATTGTACCAGTTCGTAAATCCGTTCTAAAGAAAAATCCGGGGATGGGCCAAAACATCGAATAGCATGTTTCAATGTCTGCCCTAAAAGTTTTGCTCCCATGGTTGGAGGAAAATTATAATCTGTATACAAACGATTAATATGAGTAAAAAGATTATGTCGTAATATATGATGGTGTAAATCTTTAGGAATTTGCCAAACCTTTAATTGCGATATTTGTTTATAAGGTTCGGATGGTAGAGAATCCTCAAAATCATCAGCATTTTCATGATCTATTGGGATAGGAGCTGAGTCAGTATCAGGGTACATTCGATCAGGCCCAGGAAGCACTCGTTCAAAAACTGTGATCTTACCGGGAAGCGATTTTCGAGTCTCCTTAGGAACACCTTCAAAGGCCAATCGACAACGCTCTTCAATGGTCTCTAAAGCGGTCTCGACATCGTCTTTTGGGGCCCAAAAAAGTATCATAGCATCCTGCTTTTTTGCTTTCAACATTTTTGCCACATGAGAAAAAAGTGTGCTAAATATTGGATCATTTACATCAGAATGGATCATGCAATGTCCCTCAAGACAGGCAATCACCTGTAAGCGCTCCTCTATCTCATTGGCAAAGGACTTGCCTGGTTGGGTTGCTTCTGCAAGTAGTCCCTTAAACCGAGGAAGCACCAAACCAATAAAAGCGGCTTGCTTTACAATATGACCATATTTGTCACGAATTGCTTGTATCATTAAATGATCTGTGACCGCTTGATGTCGTATGCCCCACCTCTTTGGGTTATGAATACGTTTACCCAATTCATCACGTAATCGAAGGAGAACAACTTGTCTAACTGCTTCATTATGAGCAAGTTCAGGTATCCATCGAAGATGGGCAACCCCCTTTATTTCAACTCGGGTGCCTCCAACTATACTGACATTAACATCCTGTCGTGCTGCACCAATTCCAGAACGAACCTTATTGCTTGACCGACAAATGTATCGAATGTATTGCCCAGCAAGTTCGGCCTCTTGTGGTGTTTTCATATCAGGATAGGTCACCACCTCAATGAGGGGAATTCCCAGGCGGTCAGTTGTAAAGATGCGAGTGTGCCCTCGATCGGCTATTTGGCGACATGAATCTTCCTCTAAACTTATCTGTATTATTCTAATATTTTTATGAGGAAGTGTAATCTCACCCTCAACACCGACAATACCGGTTCTTTGGAATCCCGCAGGGATACTGCCATCTAAATACTGTTTGCGAGTAATATGCAACTCGTCAACCAAAGAAGTTTTAAATTGTTTTGCCAGAGAAATAGCCTTTTGTAATGCTTCCCGATTTAATGTGAAGGGCGGAGTATCATCCATTTCATAGGTACAGGCAGAAGAGTTTTGCAATCGATACACAATCTCCTTGCGCGTCTTAAATTCCATAAGAGCAGTTCCATCATACTCACCAAGCTCACTTAAGGTGGGACGCATATGACGGAGTATCTCTCCATCAAACTCATCGGGTTTTTGGTAACGCCTTGCAGGACAATGGCAAAAAAGCTTTTCCTTTGTATCCAATTGCTGATGCACCTCTAATCCACAGGTAAATCCAATTGCTTTATAGAACGAGGGATCAGCTTGTTTAAAAGATAAAAGGGGTTCTACCGACCTGGAGCCAACCCCTTGCATCTCTGATTTATCAATTT
Organism: Chitinivibrionales bacterium; assembly: GCA_028278335.1. Taxonomy (GTDB): domain Bacteria; phylum Fibrobacterota; class Chitinivibrionia; order Chitinivibrionales; family JANQEN01; genus JANQEN01. The sequence goes on from JANQEN010000210.1 coordinate 35,017, forward strand.
TACTCATCCTAGTTTAGTCTCCCTAAGTACTACTCTAATAATACAGATTGAAATACACACCGTGCAAGAAGCTTCTTGCTCAATGAAAATTAATCTAGTAACAATGAGTGTAGCTCTTAACTGCGGGCAAGCCCAAAAACTACTCTATCGTCACAGGTGATCACTTTACATGAAAGAATGATGGCCAGGGAGAGAATACTTTTTTCCAAAGATAGTCATTAAATCGAACTACTTTAAAAAACATACACCTTACTTTGGCGAGGGTTATTTCCCATCATTGGGAGTTTTGTGTAACAAGAAATAATATAATTTGTGAAAATGTAGCCCTTAAGGATTTTCTTGCTCCTCCATTTTTCTTATGGTCCGTCGTAAAAACCAATGGTTTTTGGCTCCCTTTAAAAGAGTCTCAGCCTCGTTCAAATCACGCTTAAGAAGATGGATTACCGTGTCAATATCCTCGGGAAGGGAATCAAACCCTATCACCAACGAATCTAGGTCAAAGACCACCCCATGTAAATCTTTTAAGAGCACATCTACATTACGGGTTAAGGAAATCAGCGAGTCAACTGCTTCGCTTCCGTGTGAACCAAGTTGAGAGAGGTCTGCGATCATGCGATCAGCAAAATTGAGTGTCTTATCTACTCGACCAAAAAGCTTGTCAACACGCCCAAGCAATCCATGAAAATCGGTGAGTACGGTATCACTACCAAAGAGATATTTTATGAGTCCTTCGCCCTTTTCTAAACTTTCCAAAATTGACTCTAAAGGCTTCATCATATCAGTAAAGAGCTCAACCATTTTTTCAAGTCGTATCTGATACTCGACTTGTAAAGTATCACCATCTTCAACTATGGTCGAGTCATTTCCCATGGTTAGGTCGATCTCCCAATCACCAACAACAAAATTCTTTTGTCGCAATTGAGCCCGACTATCACGGTGGATAAACCGATGATAACGACTCTTTATTTTTAACACAACATCAACATACCCGTTCTCATTGAGGGCAATAGACTTAATGGTACCCACCCGTTGCCCCAAAATACTTACGGGTGTAGTCTTTTTTAAGCCTGAAGCAGTTTCACACCGAATGTAAAGTTCGATTCGCTTTTCAAAAATCTCAGCTTTTACTAAGGCAAAAATCAACAGAGCCGGAATGATCAATAGTGGAAGTATCACAAAGAGACCAACAAAGAAATTCCTATGCCGATAATAAAAGGGATCTCTGGTTTGTCTAGAATCTATTGAATCCACCTTAGCCTCTTTTACTGATAAACGACACAAATTCCGTGTCCTGTTGCTCTTGACGGAGCGTAGCGATATCTGGATATATGGTTGCCTCTCTATTATGTAAAAAAAGAATCGGGCAACCCAATTGCTCAATTAAGCTAATTGTATGGTTTACAATAAGAATTGTCAAATTCGAGTGATTACAAAGATCCGTCAGTATGTTAAAAATTCTCTGAGCCATTATCGGGTCCAACCCAGCAATCGGCTCATCCAAAAAGAGAAGTTTCGGCTGCATCACTAATGCCCGTGCAATAGCAACGATACGAGATTGGCCAACCGATAGAGCTTCCGGTAGTTTATGGGCGAGACGCACAATATCATAGATCTCCAAATGGTGTCGTACCTGGTTTTTTATCTCTCTTTCATTTAAAGAGGTGTGATATCGTAGACAAAGAGCCAAATTATCAAAGACACTCATATTGCTTATTAGAGCATGTTGCTGAAAAACAAAGCCCATCTCCTGACGAACTTTATTCAAATCTCTTTGAGAGAAATTCTTAATACTCTTTTCATCCCAATACACATTGCCCTTATCCGGTTTTCTCAGTCCAGCACAGATCTCTAGCAGGGCGCTTTTACCACTCCCACTTTTTCCCAACACAAAAACATTTTGTCCTGGTTTGATACAAAAGCTCACGCCATTCAGCAAATGCTCGCCACCAATTGAGTAATCTATGTTATCTAATCGGAGTTGAAATGGCATAGGAACCAACAGTAAGAATAACATTCGTAAGAATAGTCACTACAATAGAGCTCACCACAGCTTTAAACACTGCCCGAGGAACAAATCGAACCGTGGAGACCATAAGTCCATAATAACAGCTAACAATCGCAATTACTCCACCAAAAAAAAGGCACTTCACGGTGAAAACTACAATATCAATGATACTGAGTGCATGCAACACCTCATTAATAAAGGCAAAAAATTGCACTGGCACTAAGATTTTCGCTGCTAAAAGCCCACCAACGATTGCGACAATATCAAAGAAAACATTCAAACAGATTAGCGAAATCAACATTCCCAAAAATGCTGGTAGTACAAGGAAATGAACTAAATTAATTCCCATGACCTTCAGGGCATCAATCTCTTTAGACACCTTCATTGTGCCAATATAAGCGGCAAGGGCAGCCCCAGAGCGCCCAATAACAACAAGGGAAGTAAAAAAGGGTCCAAGCTCCCGAATAACAGAAATTACCATTATTCTGCCAAAATATTCACTGGCACCAATTTCTGGCATATTGGTTGTGGCTTGAACAACAATGATTATCCCACAGGATAATGCAATGAGCCCAACAAGGATCAGCGCATCAACTCCGGTAAAAAGGACTTGATCAATAAGCTGACGAAGGGATACATGTCGCCGACCACTCTTGGTAACAAGACAGATAAGGGTATCATAGGCAAGACCCATGATGTCAAAAATTTGTTGAAACCAAGCAATGATCTGCTTTCCTGTTTGAGAAATCATAGCGCCCTCTCGGTCTCTTTATTTTCCCGTTGCACGAAAACTGGCGCTCTGATTATACAATATTTTCCCCCACTTTTTCTATAATTTCTGTATATTATTCAAGGTAGGCGGGCAAGAAAATGTACTATTATAAAAACGCTATTTTGCCTATGGATCTGCATAAAGATATTTTTATAGTAACTAGTTTAAATCCTTGATGCTTTGAAAAGATAAATTTTTGGTTGCATTTTTATGTTTTATGCAAAAATGCATGTCCATTACTATCAATCTCATAGATTAGGGATTAAAAAGGTATAGTTTTCAAATATTTGTATTATATTATATATGAATAGCTATTTTTATTAAAGGATAGCTGGGGAGTAATAGAATTATATTTATACTTTCGAATTTTTATCTTCAATTTTTCTCAACCACTTAATACCCAGGGGGGGACCAATGTATTTTAAGAAGCCCTTAATCTTAGTCCTATGTCTTTGTGGATTTCTTTTTTCTGAAAGTTTAAGCAGCTACCAAAAGGCATGCAGCTCACTTGATAAGTTGGGCGAAGTCCGTTTTAAGTTTTCAATCAAATCACCGGCAGAATTGCTTAACCTCACCAATGAAATTTCATTGGACAAAATTACAACAAATGAGGTAATAGCTTATGCAAACCAGGAAGAGTTTGAAGCATTCCGGAAATACAATTACGAGTATGAGGTATTGCCCTACAATGATCCTGTTGATGAGCCTAATCAGATGTCCGATTATGCTAATGTAACCTTTCCAAATTTTGACTGGACCAAGTATCCTACCTATTCTGGATACCTCAAAATTATGGAGGATTTGGAGAAAACCTATTCTGATAAGGTAAAGTTACATCAGATTGGAACCAGTGTTCGAAACAGAAAGCTTTTAGTTCTCAATGTTTCCAGCAATGTTGGTACTAAAGGAAATAAACCAAAGTTTCTTATGAATGCAGGTATTCATGGTAATGAGCTTGTACCCATTATGAATATGATGCGCCTTGTTGATTGGCTTTGCTCAAAATATAGCTCCGATGCCAGAGCAAAGAGAATTCTTGATAGCATCGATATGTGGGTAAGCCCTATGCTCAACCCAGATGGAACCTATAAAGGCGGTAATAACGCCAGTGTTGTCTCCAATGCCCAGCGTTATAATAATAATCGCGTTGACTTGAACCGCAACTGGGCACGTTTACCAGGTGCAGGCCAAACTCCCAGAGAAGAAAAGGAGACCACGGCCTTTTTAAAGTATGAAAAAAGCCATATCTGGGCAATGGGTATTGGCTGGCATTCCGGAACAGAGGGTATCTCCTATCCTTGGTCCTCCTTTGGTCGTGCACACCCTGATAAAGCTTGGTATGAGTATGTTGGTGATCTGTATGCCAACCAAGCTCAAGCAGATGGCCCCAATGGATTTTTCGATGATATTCATAATGGTAATGGCCAGGGTTACTACCATCTCTATCCCGCGAAGGGAACTGCCAAGGATGCTATTTGCTTTTATCAGAACACTCGCACAAACTGTCACGAATCATCTACAACTAAGAATATGCCAGCAAGCCGGTTAAATAATTATTGGAATTATCATTTCAAGGCTACACTTAAATATGTCCAGGAAGCTCTTCATGGTATTCGGGGTGTTGTAAAGGATTCTGATACAAAAAAAGCGCTCCCAGCTAAGGTGTGGGTAGAGGGACATGATAAGAACCAAGATCGGTCCTATATATTTGCTGATACCACAAATAATGTGGGCAACTATCATCGCCTTATAATCGCAGGAACCTATAATCTGACTTTTTCCTGCGAAGCCTATAATTGTCAAAGCAAAACGGTCCGCAATATTCAAGTCAGAAATGGTAGAGCTACCTTTGTCGACGTTGAACTCGATTGTGACATCTCTCCGATTGGCCAAAGCGTCAAACTGACAAACAATGCAATTTCTATTAAAAAGACCAATAAGGGTATCGAGTTTACCTGCGGCAACAAAAATATTGTGGGTGCCTCAATTTATAATGTTAAGGGTAAGGTTGTTGCAAGCCTTTCAACCCGCCCTGGTATGAATCGTTTTGTATGGAATGGCAAAGGAAACAATAATACAGCCGTGAGCAATGGCTGCTATTTAGTCACCCTTCAAACAACTAAGGGACAGCTTACAAAACGTTTCAATTTTGCCCACTAAGACAACTTTGATCTAAATAAAAAAAGGGTTGCCGAATTTCGGCAACCCTTTTTTTTACCCAGATTATACAGTAGGTGTAGATGCAGAAGTGCAAGATTACGATTTAGTAAGACTTGAAAGTCTTAATGGGCATAGGATTACAGGCTACTTCCCAAGCGTACATCCGGTAAAAGTCGTGGTGTGCTTCTGCGCTACTTCCTATTGCAAAATCTGGGTTTAATTCCAGTAAAATTATTTTACTATTTTTTACTTTTACCAGCTTCTGTACTTCTTTTTTTTGAAGCTGCAGGTAAATAGAGACGAAATGAAGCACCCTGTCCTTCCAATGACTCTGCAGTAATTATACCCTCATGTTTGCTCATTATCGAATAAGAAGTTGCAAGTCCAAGACCAGATCCATCCTGTTTTGTGGTAAAAAAGGGATCAAATACTAGGGGCAAATCCTCTTTAGAAATACCAATACCATGATCCACAACTGTGACTTCCACATATTTGCCTGATTTCAGAGGTAAATTATCCTCGGGTTTAACACTTTTATTGCAGATTGCAATATCTATAGTGCCCCCCTCAGGCATCGCATGCCAGGCATTAATCAAAACATTCTCTATCACCTGGGTAATTTGTGACTCATCAACTTCCACAGACCAAATTTCATTTTCAACCACATAGGAACATTCAATATTGGACCCACTGAGCACCAGTTGACTGGATTTCTTAAAAATATCTGAAATTGAGGCGACTTTGCGAATCGGTTTTTTTGTCCTTGAAAAGGAGAGCAATTGTTGGGTAAGATTTTGACACCGCACCAAGGCATTCATTGCTTTTTCCATAGATTTAGTAATTTTTTCATTACAGAGACATCGCTCACGGGCTATTTCGATATACCCAAAGGCGATAGTAAGCAGATTCTTAAAATCATGAGCAATGCCACTGGCAATGAGTCCAATCGACTCTAAACGTTGTGCCTGAATATACTGCTGCTCTAATCGCTTCTTCTCCTCCTCTATCTTCTTTCGCTCGGTAATATCCCGAATAATACCGACAGAACCGACAAAATGCTTTCTTCCTTTTCCAGTGGTTGATTCTTCATATATACCAGTTGCGGCAACTTCACCAACGATACTCGGTGCTTCGGAGATAGTACCCTTCCTCTTCTCTGCTGTTTTCCACTTCTTTGGAACCAATCCAATCTCCAGCCACTTAGTCATCCGTCGACCTGAACGGCGTTCATCAAAGAGCTGTGGAGAATTTCTTCCACCCATATCGCTACCCTTTAATTTTTTAACCACATTAGATCGACTGACCTTTTCAACCTCATCAGGATGAAGCAGCTCACTAAAATGTTTGCCCAGAAGCTCTTTTGGTTTATATCCCAAAAGCTTTATGTGATTGTTGACAAAGGTAAAACATCCCTCAGTATCCAATCGATAGACAATATCCGGAATAATTTCTAAAAGTTCACGATGTCCCTCTTCAATTCTTTCCTCAGTCTGTTTCTTTGTCATACCCTATCCTTTAGTGAGGATCAGAAAGGCACTCCTGTTTGATTGTGTATAATTTAATTATAGACAATCATCCTTTTTGCCTCTCCTTATCTGCAACTTGTTGTAGCACACCACCATCAAAATCGACAGTTGCTTAAAAAGTAATTTCCAATTCCCTTGACCTCTGTAAAAGAATATACAAATTATATTCTCCTTTTGCCAACAGTTAGACTCTTAATTTACATTTTTTTATCTGGCTAACCATGAATTGATTGAATCCAACAAATTTCGATATAACTTTTTTGTTCGTAAACAGTAGTCCAAAATTACTTTGTAAAAGAAAAAGGGCTAGGATTACTCTTTTAAATAATCATAGCCCTAAACTGTATTAATTGTCAACTAAAACTTAAAGAGGAAGATGCTTTATGCGCAACTCCTTCAATTGTTCTGGGGTAACCTCTGCAGGTGCATTCATAAGAAGATCCTGAGCCCGCTGATTCATCGGGAAGGAGATTACCTCTCTAATATTTGATGTTTCGGCAATTAACATGACAATACGATCAACTCCCGGTGCGATGCCTCCATGAGGAGGGGCTCCATAACTAAAGGCATTTATAAGAGCGGGGAATTTGTCATCCACAACTGATTTGTCGTATCCAGCAATATCAAAAGCCTTATACATAATTTCCGGCTGATGATTACGAATAGCACCGCTGGAAAGCTCAACACCGTTGCAGACAATATCATATTGATAGGCAAGCACATCGAGCGGGTCCTTCTCTTCCAATGCTTTCATACCACCTTGCGGCATTGAAAAAGGATTGTGGGAAAAGATAACCTTATTGGTCTCTTCATCCAACTCGAACATTGGAAAATCAACAATCCAACAGAATTCAAAACGATTGTTATCAATGAGCTCTAAATCCTTGCCAAGCTTGGCACGTAAATCACCGGCAATTCGGGCCGCCTCTTTTTCAACATCTGCAATAAAAAAGACCACATCACCATTTTCAACACCATTAGCTTTGGCAATTGCAGCAACCTGTTCCTCATTCAGAAACTTAGCCAAGGGACCCTTAATCTTTTCCGGAGTCCAAACAAGATAGGCCAATCCCTTTGAGCCAATAGATTGGGCATATTCAACCAGTTTATCAAAATAGCTCCGTGGTTTATCAGCAATCTTTTTTACACCGATTGAGCGAACCACACCACCCGACTCAACTACTGATTTAAATGCCTTAAATTGCGAATCGGTAAAGAGATCGGAAACATCCTTTATTTCGATAGGGATGCGCAAATCCGGTTTATCCGATCCATACTTAAGCATGGCCTCGCGATAGGGAATGCGCGGAAATGGAGTGGCATTGAGGATTTTCTCGCTGAAGGTGCTAAAGGTCGAGACCATCACCTCTTCAACAACATTGAAAACATCGTCCTGAGTTACAAAGGACATTTCCAAGTCTAATTGATAAAATTCTCCCGGTGAGCGGTCTGCTCGAGCATCTTCATCGCGAAAACAGGGAGCGATCTGAAAATATCGATCAAAACCGGAGATCATAAGGAGCTGCTTAAACTGTTGTGGTGCCTGAGGTAGTGCATAAAATTTTCCTGGGTGCACCCGAGAAGGTACTAAGTAATCCCGTGCTCCCTCAGGTGAGGAACTGGTCAAAATGGGTGTCTGATATTCATTAAATCCCAGCTCAAACATTTTCTCACGAATATGAGAAATAATTTTTGACCGGAGAATAATGTTGTCATGAATTTTTGCTCTTCGAAGGTCAAGGTAGCGATATTTAAGGCGAAGATCCTCAGGAACCTCCTCCTCTTGAAATACGGTAAAGGGAAGATTTGCACACTCACCGAGCACTTCGTACCCATTGGCATCTACTTCAACTTCACCAGTAGGCATTTTGGAATTGACATTCTCATCTGAGCGATAGGCGACCTTTCCATCAAACCGTACAACGGTTTCCTTTGAAAGATGGCCAACTTGATATTGAAAATCCACAGTGGGATAGATAACGATTTGGGTAATACCATAGTGATCACGTAAATCGATAAACAGGACACCGCCATGATCTCGTCGATTATGGATCCAACCGGCCAAACGAACCTGTTCTCCTACATGCTCTTTACGTAATTCACCACAGGTGTGGCTTCTAAATTCATGCATAATTGTTAATCCTCAGTTACTGACAAACACATTACTATACAATTCAACCGGGTAAAAATAGTATTTGGCATGCCAACGCTGGTAAGGTTCTTGAAATCCTAGACCATGATACCACTGGATACTTGAGTATCATTTTGGCCTTCTTGGAAGTTAGAATCAGAGGAATACAGATAGCGTACTATCCTGTTTATTTATTATAGTTATTTAAATTGACAATATTTTGGTAACTCGGTATAATATCAATATATTAATTACTAACAATTGTGTTGACAACTGCATAGTAGCCTTCTATTCATCCTGGACTTAATTTACAAAGGCTACTTATTTTCTTGATACCTATGAAAAAATTTATCACTGACCTCGATCATCAAAACATTGTGGAGTTGTTTGATTCCCTCTTTTCTAACTCCAGAGAAGGTATTATAATCACCAATGATCAACGGGAAATCATAGCGATAAATCCTGCATTTTCTAATATCACCCAATATACTGCAGAGGAAATAATTGGCCAAAAGCCCTCTTTCCTCTCTTCTGATCGTCACGAAAAAGATTTCTATGAAGATATGCAGTCCGATATCAAGAAAAAAGGGCGCTGGTCAGGAAACATCTGGGATCGACGTAAAAATGGTGAAGTTTTCCTCACCGAATTAACCATTGTTGCAGTGCAACACGGTCCAGACCAAAAAGTCAACTATGTGGGAATACTCAATGATACTCCGAATATCGAAAACAACATAACTCAAAAGCAGAACCACGACCCCTTAACCAACCTGCCAAATCGTATTCTTTTTCAGGAGCATTTCCAGTTTCTCCTGGCCCATGCCCGTCGAAATGATCAGATTTTAGCACTCCTTTTACTTGATATTGATCGTTTTAAAGTACTCAATGACACCTTGGGTTACAATGCCGGTGATATGATTTTAACGTACACTGCAGAACGACTTAAAGAGACTCTTCGTGAAGTGGATGTGGTATTTCGCTTAGGAAACGATGAATTTGCAATTATCTTGGAAGAGGTGGCTAAAGTCGAAGATACTGCAATTGTGGCAAAACGAATCTTTGAGGCCTTTAGCAAGCCCTTTAATTTAGCTTGTTATGAAAAGGATCTCTATCTTTCAACCAGTATCGGCATTAGTATTTTTCCGCAAGACGGATCGCATTTTGAAGACCTTATTAAAAATGCCGAAGTTGCCATGTACCAGGCAAAAAAAGAGGAACAGAACAACTTCTGCCACTACTCACCTTCGATGAATGAGGCTACTTTAGAGCTTCTGACTATGGAACATCAGCTCCATAAGGCATTGGAGCAGAAGGAATTTATTGTTTACTACCAGCCAATTATTGATATCAGAGAAAACACCATTGTCGGTGCAGAAGCCCTTGCCCGTTGGCAACATCCAGAATTGGGATTGGTTCCCCCTTTCAAGTTTATCCCCATTGCAGAGGAGACCGGACTCATCATTCCCATTGGTGAGTATATCATGGTTTCGGCCTGTAAGATGGCTCGTCACTGGCACTCCTTAGGATTTGACAATTTCCATATATCAGTCAATCTTTCAGCGCGGCAGTTTCAGCAACATGACCTGGTGGAAAAGATGGAAATTATTCTCATGGAGAGTAAACTTCCACCGAAGTTTTTAGAGTTAGAGATAACTGAGAGTATTGGTATGCAGGATGCTGAAAACACGATAAAGATTCTCGAAGATATCAAGAAAAAGGGCATCTATATATCAATCGATGATTTTGGAACGGGCTACTCCTCACTAAGCTATCTCAAGCGCTTTCCAATCAACACCTTAAAGGTTGATCGCTCTTTTGTAAAAGACATCGGTATTAGCCTTGATAGTGAGACCATTGTCTCAGTCATTATTACGATGGCCCATACCTTAAACCTTAAAGTAATAGCAGAAGGTGTAGAAACAGTTGATCAATTGGCCTTTCTAAAAGCCCATAAATGTGATATGCTGCAGGGATATCTCTTTAGTAAACCAGTACCAGCAGAAGAGTTCGAAGCCCTTCTTAAAAAAACGCAAAAGTCCTCTAAATAGTTATTTTACTTAGGGCAACGTCTTTCTAAACACAAAAGATTGTGGATTTATCTCTTTTTCCAAAGCAGGAAATTTCCATTGAGAAATCTCCTTTGCTATATTTTCAATACGCCATTTTTTATCAATAGCTGAGCCGGACACATCAATCTTGAGATTTTCCACCACACCCTTCCAATTTACAGAGAAGGTCGCCTCAATTCTTGTTTTCTTACCCTTTTCTTTGACATCTGCAAATCGTTGAGCTGTAATAAAGAGAGGGCTATAGTATTTGGCAATGATCTCATCGACCATGGCTTCTTCTCGCTCCTGCAAAGTGATCGATTGATAATGACCTGTAAAGGCATCACGAATAAAATCATAGTAATCTATATCAGCCTTACATTGTCCAAAGGGTTGTCGGCTACTTTTATTATCCTCTAAAGAGTATGATGCAGAATCATCAACCGTAATATTTCTCAATCGATCGTAGAGCAACTCAATCAGCCCTTCAGGAAAAAATGAAGCAATCGCATTGCTTGAAAAGGGATTTAATCGCTCCCCTTCAAATTCAAAGGTCGAGTCATTGAAAACCACATCAACCGAACGATCATAGGACTCTTTGACCACCACATCGGCAATGACATCACTAAGTGCATCACTCGTATTAAGTCCAATATATTTCTGGATTTCACAGGTATCGTCACCATGAATCCATAGTTGATTAAAGGTTCTTAAAACACAGTTAAGTCCTCCAAGCTTGCCGGTGGACTTGGAAGAGGGATGAAGATAGGCATGCGTAGCATGGACAATGGATTTGGCTTCGCCTGTTGGCATTGTATAAAAAAACTCTTCAACACGCCAAATATAGCCATTTTCCTTAAGTTCAATTCGATCAACCTTTCTAAAATCACCACCCTCCTCAGAGCGAAATTCCCAAAATCCCGCCATTCTCTTTATTGTGCTATCTCTCTCCTCTTTTGAAAATTCAACTAAATCTTCATATTTTGACCCTGACTGCTCAAAGGCAAGGATAATATTGTTAATAAGGTCGGTCTGAGTCACCAGGTTGATAAACACCACAACAATAACCAAAGCAACAAGAATTACCGTGGCTCTTTGAAAGGGGTTTTTGCTTTTTGAGGAAAATTTTTTTGGCATGTTACGTCTCCTTATGTTCTGCTATAAAATATACTGGTAATTCGCCATATATATAAGGGATAATAAATTATTTTACAGATCAAACAATCGATTTTTTATCCCAGATTATGCAGTAGGAGTAGATGCAGAAGTGCAAGATTATGATTTAGTAAGACGTGAAGGCTATGAAGGGCAAATCTACAAGGTGATATGGCCGAAAAGCCTGAATGTCTTAATGGGCATAAGGTTGTGCTTCTGCGCTGCTTCCTATTCCATGATCTGGGTTTATATATAAAACACCGGATTCAGTTAAAATGTTTCAATGAAAGGATAAAAATGGAAGAGGCAATACGAAAGATATTGATGGAGATTGGTGAAGACCCAAATCGCGAAGGCTTAGTGGACACACCAAGAAGAGTTAAAAAATCCTTTGAGCATCTATTAAAAGGATATACCATGAATCCGGAACAGATCATTGGAAGCGCTATCTTTCATGAGAACTGCAATAATATGATTATTGTCAAGGACATTGAACTCTACAGTATGTGCGAACATCATATGCTCCCCTTTTATGGCAAGTGCCATATTGGCTATATCTCGCACAATAAAGTATATGGCGTAAGTAAATTAGCCCGATTGGTTGACTGTTTTGCCCGCCGTCTTCAAGTGCAAGAACGTCTTACCCAACAGATTGCCCAATCTATTCTTACGCCAATCGAAGCAGAAGGAGTTGGCGTCGTTATTGAAGCAAAGCATTTGTGCATGATGATGCGTGGTATTGAAAAACAGAACTCTAAAATGATTACTTCTGCAATGCTTGGTAGTTTTCGCGATGAGATTGCAACTCGAAATGAGTTTTTGCGATTGATAGGATTGGAAAATCGTTAATCCTTAACCAAGCTTCTCCAGCGTATCAATAATATGAAAGGTCTTATCAAGATTGGCGAAGCAGAAGATCTCATAAATCTGGCCTTGGGGAATGAGAAAGAGAAGCTCATTTCCCTGCTCCCGATAGTTTTTCCAACAATTTACGAACACACCGAGCCCACCACTGTCAACAAAACTTACTTTTTGTAAATCAACCACAGCCTTGTCTGCTGGTTGAGCTAGCTGCTCTTGAATGGCCTGTGATACTCTGGCCGTGTCTGCACCAGACATGCGTCCCTCTAACTCTATAACCGGTATTCCCTGATGATCTACTGTTTTGACATCTAAACCCATAGTCGCTTCTCCAAAGATAGTTAATTATTCAAAGGTTGGAATTTTCTGTAATAAATCACCCACCATCTGCTTGTTGACTCGCTTAATCCATTTGTTGACTCCGCTTGATGTGTCAATGGCAAAAAGGTGGGAGGCACTCTCTGCAGCCTCAACGTAGCTAATATTTGAAATCAACTCCTTGATAATTGGGATATTTCTGGGGATGACGCTAAATCGTTTGAGGCCAATTCCTAAAAGAAGGATTGTATAGATTGGGTTACCGGCCATTTCCCCACAAATTGAGATGGAAGTGCCATTATCCTTGGAAATATCTATGGCTGTTTTGATAATTTTGATAAAGGCCGGCTCAATAGGATTGTAGAGGTGATTGACTTTGGGGTTGTTTCGATCAGCGGCACTAAGATACTGAAGTAAATCATTGGTACCAATGGAGGCGAAGTCAATCTCTCTGATAAAGGTATCCATCTCCAAAATTGCCAGTGGCACTTCAAAGAGCACACCACATTTAGGTACATCCATCTTTAATTTTTTTGACACCTCTTTGATCACTTCACGCGATTCGATCCACTCCTGCAAGGTAGTCACCATGGGGAACATGATCTTATAATTGTACTGCTGGCCTGCAATCATAATTGCTCTAAGCTGCATCTCAAAGAGATCTTTTCGTTCTAAGAGAATACGTATCGCCCGCCATCCCATAAAGGGATTGAACTCGGTTGGCATCTGGAAAAACTCGGGGATTTTATCACCCCCAATATCCATCATCCGAACGACGCACTCCTTTTTTCCAATCTTTTTAAAAATAGACTTATAAAATTTTATCTGCTCTTCCTCAGAGGGAAACTCCTTCTTATTTGACAGAAGGTATTCGGTGCGCACCAGCCCAACACCATCGGCTCCATTGGCTGTGGCGTCGTTGATATCATCGGGCATAGAGATGTTTGCCAGCACCTCAATATGAACTCCATCGCGCGTGTAAACCGGACGATCCCACTTCTTTTTCAAGGTTTTCCGAACAACGGTTTCCTTTTTCTCCAACTCCACATATTTATTAATAACCGTTGGCGTTGGTCGAATAAAAACGGTTGCCTTGTCAGCATCAACAAGCAGTTCGTCTCCAGGGTGAATTCTCTCGGTGATGTTATGAATACCAGAGACAACAGGAATTGAATAAGAGCGAGCCAAAATTGCTGCATGGGATGTTTTGCCACCGCTGACGCTCACCACAGCTTTAATTTTGTGAACATCGTAGCTTAAGATGTCCGAGGGGGTAAAGGTACGGAGTACAACAAGGACAATGGAATCCAAAAAGGTCTTCTGTCGACCCTTGTTTTCATGGATATAGGTGATGAGTTTTTCACAAATCTCAACCATATCACCACTTCGCTCTTTAAAATAGGAGGTTCCCGCAGCATTAAACCGTTTGATAAAGTCATTGGAGACCAGTCGTATTGACGTTTCCAAATCAAACAGTTTTGTGGTGATAGTTTCAACCACCTGTCCAATAAACGCGGGGTCGTCAAGAATATGTTCGTAAATATTTAATATTGAGGCATCAAAACTTGAGGTTCCATCAAAATTTTTCTGATAGGAACGGTAATCCTCTTTTGCCCGTTCACGGATCTCATTGAAGCGCATGATATGATCACCCACGTCCTGTCGAGAGATCGACACAACCGACGATTGTTGCACGGCTCGCCCAACAATGTAGGCTTTTCCAAGACCCTTTCCTTCAACAACGGTGATACCCGATAATTTTCGTTCCTTTGTCATATCTATACTACCTTCCAGATATCTTTTGAACACTGCATTACTGCACGATCACAGGAAAACCAGCCTAAACGAGCAATATTGAGCAAACACATGGAGAGCCATTTACTTCGCTCTTTGTATAATCCTTCGATAGATTTTTGCTTCTTCATGTAGTCGTCAAAGTCACGAAGCACACAAAAGATGTCAACGTCTTTTAATGAGGCAATCAAAGGATTGATCATATTATGATTGGGAAAGGAGGGCAAAATCTCTTCCAAAAATGAGAATATCGCCTGGAGCTCTTTGCTTTTGTCAATAATCTCATGGGGGTTATTTTGAGTCGTTGTGCCGATCAGAGAACTTTTTTTCCCAAAGATCACCATGTTCTCTTTTCCAACTTTCTCAATCATCTCAATATTTGAGCCACTTTGACTGGCGATTGTAATTGCGCCATTAAGAGCAAATTTCATATTACTGGTACCGCTTGCTTCCCAACCGGGCGTAGAAATCTGCTCGGAAAGGTCTGCCGCAGGAACCGTATGCTCGGCCATACTCATCCCATAGTTGGGAATAAAAATAACTTTAATCTGATTTTTTGCCAGAGGATCGTTATTAATTATTTGGATAATAATATGTATTAAATGAATGATCTGTTTTGCCAAAAAGTCTGCCGGTGCAGCACGGCCTCCAAAGATATGCGTTCTCTGTAATCCAATTTCTTTACCATCCCTAATTTTTAGGTATTGCGATATGATGTAAAAAAGCTGGAGTAATTGTCGCTTACAGGGATGTATTCTTCGACAATGAATGTCAAAAAATGAGTTTGGATCAATCTCAATTCCATAGTACTTCTCTAACACCATACTTAAATTGCGTTTTGCCGTGTGCTTGACATCCTCAAATCGAATGAGAACCTCGCTATCATTGGCAAACTTTTCCAATTCACTGAGTTTATTGAAATCACCAACCGAATCTTCCTCTAAAAGTTCATTTAAGAGAAAGGTTAATGGCCTATTGGCAGAAAACAGCCATCGACGAAAGGTGATGCCGTTAGTCACACTCTGCAAATTCTTTTTTGTAAACTCAAAGACTCCGGGAAAAACTTTTTTCCGCAGCTGTTTTGTCTGCTCCTTAGAGACTCCATTGACAACAGAGGAACCAATAATCCCTAAATGGTCCATCTTTATCCGTTTGACCTCCTCCTCTTCGATAATAGAAAGGTCCTTTTTATGCTCTTTGGGTAATTCAACACTTCCACTACAATGCTTCAAATGCCAAGCATTGATATCTTCAATGATCTGAGTATGGCGAGGTAAAATTTCATTCAACAGATAGAGGGGAAGTTTTTCATAGCTATCAGGTGAAATCGCATGGCTGGTATAGGAAAACACATTCCGTGTTATTCTCCAGGCATCTTTCCAATCTAGCTGTTCTCGGTCTAAAAGAAGACGCATCATCTCGGGGATTGCCATAGCACAGCGATTGCCATTGAGCTGAATGGCCACCTTCTTGTCAAGATCTACAATACGAGAATTGTGCAATTTATAGCGACGAATAATATCTCTTAGCGAAGCAGAAGCAAGAAAATACTCCTGTTTAATACGCATTTCCGTTGCACGATGCACATCTTCATCAGGGAATAGATAGTTGGTAATACGCCCTGTCTTAAACTTCTCCTCCACAGCTCTAATATAATCACCATGGTTCATATAATCCTGCAAAAACTGCTCGGAGGCCTGCGCAGACCAAAGGCGCAGTGTATGTACCGTGTCATTCTTATACCCGGCAATAGGAAAGTCGTAGGGAACTGCATTTACACTATCCGCAGGAAGCCAGTAGTCTCCATTATCAGGTGAGGGTTTAAGAGAGCCATGGAACTCTACGGTATTAGCATATTCTGGTCGTTTAATAAACCATTGATGACTTTTATGCAACCAATCATAGGGCTGTTCTGTTTGCATGCCATCACGAATTTCCTGATTGAATAGGGCATAATCATAATTTAATCCATACCCCATACCGGGAATACCAATAGACGCCATGGCATCTAAGATACAGGAAGCAAGACGCCCCTTTCCAGGATTTCCAAGATTGAGGTCAGCCTCTTGTCCATACAACTCATCAAGAGAAAAACCGAGTCGCTCAGCTGCCTCTACCGTACTTTTTTCTAATCCCAAATTGATAATATTTTGTTTAAGGCTCTTACCAAAAACATACTCTAAGGAGAGATAATAGACACGACGGGGGTTTCCTGAATGATATTTCTTTTGGGTTTCAATCCATTTATTGAGCATATGGCTTCGCACAGCATAGGAGAGTGCCATATACTTATCATGAGCGGTTGCAGTTGAATCATCCTTAGCCTGGATAAATCGCAAATAGCGAAAATAGAATTTTGATATATTCTCCATAGGTTCCTTTAAAACTGTACTGATATCAAAGGCATCTGTACCAAAATGTACAACGCTTCACAGGCTAAATGTGTTCACCACTGTAAAGAATAGCGTAGTAAAGCCGCTTCATATCGTTTATCGAGGGCATCGGGCAAAGCAAAGCAGCTGTAAATAGGTCTGATGCAGTCTCTGTGCTTACGTATGTTCAAATCAAATATCACTATCAATATAATTTATTTTATCAACAACTTTCTCTAAATTATTGCTGTTATAGCCGTTATCTTCTCTGTACAAACTAAAAAAACTTCAAATCTATTAAAAAATGTATGCTAATGTATTATTCACTTGTGTTTCATAAAAGAGGGCAATTATTTTTAAGGGCCACAAATCTACGGAGGGGTGGCCGAGCGGCTTAAGGCAACGGTTTGCTAAACCGTCGTAGGGGCAACTCTACCGGAGGTTCAAATCCTCTCCCCTCCGCCACCAAAAAGGTCACTGGGTAACCAAAAAAGGGTGGCCTTTTTTTAATTCTTTTGAGTGAATCATACAGGCTATAACTGCAGTTTTTCTTCCATATACAGCTATAACAATGGTAATATTGTACAATAATGGACCTTAATCGTCAACAACGGATCGATTAACTAACGGTGGTTTATAAAAGTGACTCCAATGAGGTGATTACCTTAAGCACTGTTGTCAGCTTGGTAAACTCCAAGAGACGGTTCATATAGGCTTGAGGGTTATCATTTTCAGTGAGAAGGATCAATTCCCGCCCAGATTTCTGCATTAGTGTATGATAATAAAGAATAATGCCAAGTCCGGTGCTATCCATAAAGTCAGTCCGGGTAATATCTAAGATAATCTGATTGGTCTCTTTTTTATAAACACTCTCCAACTTTTTCTTCAACTTTTTCGAATCTACCCCGATAACTCTTCCGTCCAAATGGATTAAAGGGATATCATGAAACTTTTTCACTATCAGAGCTAAGGCCATGTGTATATCTCCTGCCAGTTCAAATGTACCGTGCTTTACCCTATCCTCCCCAGCATATTGGGCACCTATCAAAAATTATATTATTAATCAGCGCTTCCGATAATTTTTTGCCCCTCTGTCCACTGATTTGTTTTGGTGTTTTTCCTGTTTCTGTTTAAAACCCATTGCCTTAAGGGCGGCTACCTCCCGTTCAGACAATCTACGAAAAGCTCCTCGCTTTAAGGTGCCCAGTTTGATAGCGGCAAATCTGATTCGTTTGAGTCGAAGTACTGTATGCTCTAAACCCTCGATCATTCTTCGAATATGACGATTTTTACCCTCATACAAAACAATCTCATACCAATATCCGCTTGCATAAACCCCCTCCAGCACCTGCACTGAGCCTGCCAAGAGATGTTGATTGTCGGAATAAACCCCATGATGAGTCATTGTCTCTATCTCTTCATTGGACAGGACCGAATCTACTCGAACATGGTACACCTTTTTAATGTGGTATCGAGGATGGGTCAAAGCATGAACAAGATCACCGTCATTGGTCATCAAAAGAAGTCCCTCGGAGTTTCTATCCAACCGACCAACATACTTAAGATGTATTGCATCAAAACCAGCCTCTTGAAGGGCGGTGTATACTGTTTTTCTATTCTCTGGATCACGGGCTGTGACAACAACCCCCCTTGATTTATGGTAGGCTATATACTGTTTTTCTCGAATCACCTCTATGGTTTTCCCGTTGTATTGCACAACATCCCTGCCAGGAACAACCTTGGTCCCAAGAGTGGTAACGGTTTGCCCGTTGATTAAGATCTTCCCCGATTCTATCAGTCGATCACAATCGCGTCGAGAGCCCAAACCACATTGAGCTAAAAAGCGGTTGAGCCGTAATGCTTCGATTTCTATCATGTTACCTTTCTGTGAGAAGAGAAAATAGGGCCAATACTGAATCAACAACCAAAACCTTTTTTCTGGCTATTTTAGCAATTCTCTTTGCCGAGAATCCATCCAATGTATAGCCAAGATAGTTAAACATTACCGCCGGAAGGATCACAGCTGTGTAATCTCCTTTAGTTTTTCCTATTGTAGAAATAATATCTCCTGCAGTCACCAGGCCGGCTACTGTCACCAGGGGACCAAAAAAAATATTTTCCACAACAGCCAAATCAATTCGGTGTTGCTTTAAATGTTGATTACATTCATCTATAATTTTATTGATAAAGGGTGCTGCGCTTTGGGCAGTTAAAACCAAATATCGTTTAAACGATGATTTCTTGCCATCACCCTTTGACAATGAGCTTTTCAGCTTTTTTTTACACTCTTTCCAGTCCTGCAGAAGCAATCGCACCAATCCAACCCCATTCTCAATTTGGGGATACTCTTCATAGTATCTATTTGATGGAATTGATTGCCCAGCCTTAATAAAAAACTCATCAGCAAGGAAGAGTCGCCGCGCTCCAGAGGCCTGTTGATCCTTTTCACTGATTGGATTGACCAGATCAATAATAGATTGTGCATTGCTCTTAGTTACTGGTGACAAAGGCTTCTTACGATGTTTGGTAAGCCCTACTGGAACAACAGCAATTGAAAGAAGCGAATCCTTAAACCCAAGAAGGTCTTTAAGCGTCTTTTTAAGGACAGTCCCATCATTGATCCCTGGACAAACAACAATCTGTGTATGAAACTGAATACCACAATCAGCCAGTGTTTGCAGCTGTTCCATGATGAGGCCAGCCTTGGGATTGTTGATCATAGCTTTGCGCACCGAAGGATCAGTGGCATGTACAGAGACATAAAGTGGTGAGAGGCCAAGTTGGTCAATTTTTTGAAACGTACCTGCAGTAAAAGAGGTTAGAGTAATGTAATTACCATCCATAAAGGAGTACCGATAATCCTCATCCTTTACATAGAGATTTTTTCGCATACCCCTAGGAAGTTGATCAATAAAGCAGAAAATGCATCTATTTTTGCATCGATCAACCACAGTTCTTCCAAAGGAGACGCCTAAAAACTCCCCCGGCTCTCGAAACACCAAAACTGTTCTTGTTTTGCCCCGTCTTTGTATGTGACACTCAAACTCATCGCAGGCAGCCTCAAAGGAGAAGTCAAGCTCATCGTGAATCGATGTGCCATTGACGAAACAAATTCGATCACCCTTTCGTACACCAGCCCGATAGAGTGGTGACTCAGACATGATCTTTTTTACTTCAATACCATCGCTGCTATTTTGTGCTTTTCGGTTCATTAGTTCCTAATTCATCAGTGAATTGGGTATAAGTATATTACAATTTATAAATAGGAAAATAAAAAAAGGGAATTGATTATTCATCAATTCCCTCAATAATTCTCTTGTTCTTCGATTTTTTACAGGAACATGTCCTTTATCTTGGACCAGTTGGAATTTTTAATATTCCGAACCTGTTTTCCCTTGACAGCAGCCTTCTTAGTTTTGGCAGTCTTGGTTGTCTGCATAGTAGCACTCTTTTGTGTGGTATTCTTTTTCTGCGCTGTATCATTTGCAGTGGCAGTGAATAACACACTGGAGAGCCCAATTATAAGAAGTGTTCTAAAAAGTTTCATACTATAAACCGTAATCTACGCCCTATCATTAACGTTACTATCCAATAATATACCAAAATTACACCATTTTTGCGAAAAAAAAATAATTTTTTTTATTTAATAAGCCCAGAGACTACTCTTCCTAAAAAGATTCTATCCGAGATGTTCAATGAGTGTATCTCTTATTTCATTAAATAATAGCGGCTTATGAATGATGCCGTGGATTCCGTCGGCGGCAAGGATATGATTGTCCAGTCGACCCTTCCAACTGGTGATGACGAAAAATTTTGTAGCCGGACAGTTATCTCTAATCCAACGAGCAACACCGCGAGCTCCATTTTTTTTGACACAGAGTGCAGCAAACACAATGTTGAATGGCTTTGCCGAAAGCTCAGCAATCCCCTCTTCCGAAGAGCCAGCCTCAGAAACAGTACAGCCCAAACGGGCTAAGGCTTTCTTAAAGGAAGAACGAAGTCCGCAATTTTCATCAATAACTAAGGCTTTAATAAAATATCCCATAAGCAACCTAGATGTTGTAGCTATAAACATGCCAGGAAAGCATTTAAGCGCTTTATTTCCATTAATATCAACAAATTGCACCCCATGGACCAAATTCGATCTTGTAATTCAAAATATATAAATGTAGTATATAAACCATATATTGTACAAAATTGCCCGAATCGTGGGATTATTGGAAAGTAGGCAATGATCCATGTCATACTATATGGTTCTACAATGTATTTTAATAGGTAAGGTACACCCTTTGTCTGTGCAATAGAAAAATTGTATGGATCTTCGACTGGAAGGATACTCTCTATGACTATCACCACCATATCTGTGATTTACATAATAGTGGGCTCTTTAGCACTAGTCTCAATCCTTTTGGCTATTATCACCTGGGTAAAGCTTGCCTCGACGACTGCTGCTATCAACGATTTACAAGATGAGCTAGATAAAAAGACCCGTACCATGGATGTGCGCCAACAGAAAAGCTATACTGATCCATCGGCAGATGGAATTGCATCGGGTCCCGTGGCACAGGTGTTTCCCCAAGCGGGTGATCAAAAAATTGAAATTGTTCGAAACGTCCGAAGTCAATTTGACACACCGGACATGCCGGTGGTCAGTCCTCAGAGCTCAACTGATCCACACACCATGCCAACCGCAACCTATGCCACACAGCCACCTGTTGACAAAGAGAGTGATCATAAACAAACCATGCCTGTTATATCACCGGATTCCGTCGAACCTCAAGAGGAACCAGCACTCTCACCCGATGAAGGGATTATGTTTGCTACCAGCAATAAACCCGAGGATGATGTACTTGATGTTGTTGATGAGCCAACAACGGTTCCACCCCAACAACCGGTAAACAATAATGTTCTTTCTATCCCACTCTACTCCCAATCCAGCAAAGACGCTGACTTTGCCCTATTGTGGAAAACTCTGACAGAAGCTCTTGACAAATCAAGAAACTTGCATGTCACCATCGACTTTTCCAACATTCTTTTTCTCTATGAGAAGGAGATTGAATACCTTTTAAAAATCCACCAAATCGCCACAATAAAAGGGGCCCGCCTCTCATTTTCTAACTATAGCCAAGAACTGGCACAAATCATTTCCCAAGACACTACCTTAAAACAATATATAGGAGTTTAATTTTATCTATGCTCGTCTTAGGTTTAGAATCATCCTGTGATGAAACATCTATAGCATTACTGCAAAACAACTCCATCATTGCCAATAAAATTTACACACAGGAAGTACATTCTCAATATGGTGGTGTAGTACCCGAAATTGCTTCCCGCGCCCATATCGAGAAGGTCGACCGACTCTGCACTGCTGTTTTTGAGGAGAGTGGCCTAAAGACCACCGATGTTGAACTAATTGCTGTAACTGACAGCCCAGGACTTGCCGGTGCCCTCCTTGTGGGTATAAGCTTTGGTTTGGGATTACACACCAGTTATGGCATCCCCGTTACCGGAGTGAATCATTTAGAGGGGCATATCCTCTCGGTACTCCTTGAAAATAGTGAAATCACCTTTCCCTTTCTTGCTTTGGTAGTTTCGGGCGGGCATACAGCTATTTACCGTGTGGATGATTATGGTTGTTACATACGATTGGGACAGACCATTGACGATGCCGCAGGCGAAGCCTTTGACAAAATTGGAAAGCTATTGGGATTTCCCTATCCAGCCGGTCGGGAGATTGAAACCCAAGCACGTAGTTATCAATCTGAGGAATGTATCCCCTTTCCGGTGGCCCGTCTGTCAACACCAGGAATTGACTTTAGCTTTAGCGGATTAAAAACGGCAGTAAAGTATCATCTTGCAGAAAAAGATGAGACCTATATAAAAAATAACATCCCCTTGATATGTTACTCCTTTCAAAAGACTATTATAACCTCACTGGTTAATAATATGGCCCGCGCTGTCGAAGAGACCGGTATCGAGCGTATTGCCTTGGTTGGTGGCGTCGCCTGCAACAAAACCCTTAGAGAAGCATTGGCAGCTCAATTTGATGATCGAGTCTACTTTCCCTCGCCTCTACTCTGCACAGACAATGCAGCAATGATTGCCAAAGCTGGGTACGAACGTTTTAAACGAAATGAGACTCGAATTCCCCGCATGAGTCCTAACAGTTCTTTTTGACATTACTGAAAAAGTATCAAGATAGTTTACATTTCTCCACGGTGATTTTATAATGAGAATGGCACCCCAAGCAAAAGCGAGGACTCTATGACTATCTATGTAATAAGCGGCTTAGCCCTATTACTCTGTGTTTATATTCTCAGTCTCTGTGTTCAGTTGATTGGCATGGAAAAATCAATTACTAAAATTTCCTATATTGTTGAGCATAAAGTAGCAAGACTTTACAAAAGTGCTGAGTGACCAACCTTACTGATTTTTTAACCCAGATTATGCAGTAGGAGAAGATGCAGAAGTGCAAGATTATGACTTAGTAAGACTTGAAGGTTTTGAAGGGCATATCTACAAGGTGATATGGCCGAAAAGCCTGAAAGTCTTGATAGACATCGGATTACAGGCTACTTCCCAAGCGTACATCCGGTCAAAGTCGTGGTGTGCTGCTGCGCAACTTCCTATTGCATAATCTGGGTTTAAATAATCGAGTAACTCTTTAAATAAAAATAGAGTACCTCAAAGGTCACTTTCACAATACTGATAATGGGTACTGCGATAACCATACCCAAGACACCACCCAGCTGTCCACCCACGGTCACCCCAATAATGACTATAAGCGGATGTAAATTGACACTCTTACCAACAGCAATGGGGTACACAAAGGTTCCCTCTAAAAATTGGACAATAGCAAAGACAATCACAATGGAGAGAATTGACCACACCGTAATTCCCTCGGGACTCATAAAGGCAACAAAAACAGCTGGAATAAAACCAATGATCGGCCCTAAATAGGGAATAAGATTACCCGCCCCAGCAACAATACCAATAACTAAAAAGTAAGGTAAACCAATAAGAGCAAGGCCAATGGAAGTCATAATCCCCACTGCTGCTGCATCAATAAGCTGGCCCCGTATAAAATATTTAAGCGCCGAAGTTACCTTATCAAAGAGAAGAATGGTCATCTCGAAGTAGGTATTTGGCACCATTCGTAACAGAGCCTTATTGATCAAGTGACCATCGACTAAAAGAAAAAATGAGACAATTGGTACAATAACAACGAGTGAGAGAATCGAAAAGAAACTTGACAGATGTGTTATTAGGGCATCAATATCAATACCACTATTTTGAGAAAGCCTTTCCTGCACAAAGGTCAAAAGATCGGGGATCTCGATTTCGGGAAACTTTTTTTCCAAAGTCTTCTGGGTCGCCACAATCATTGCTTCAACCTTCTCTTGGTATTGGGGAAGGTCCTGGGCAAAGCTCTGGGCCTCATTAATCAATTTAGGTACAACAAATACGGCTGTACCAACAGCAATGAGTATAATAAAAACATAAATCCCTAAAATAATGGTGATCCTTCTTAGACCTTTAGCCTCTAAAAAATTTACCAGAGGATCTAAAAGTAGGGTTAATAAGACCGAGGCCAGCAAAGCACCAAATAGCAGTTTACCCACATACAAGAGGGATATGATCACCACCACAACCAGAGCATAGTATCCAAATTTTACCAAAAGATGTGACGACGTTGCCTGCTTATTCACCGTTTTCACACTCCTTTTGACCCTCAATACTCCCCACACCCTGCAGTGCTTCAAGGTTTTCATTGGCCTTGACTAATCGCTTGCAAATCAGTCGAGAGATATTCTTTACAATTTTAGCCGCTAAACGAGGATTTCTATCAAAGACATTATCAAGGTCAGGTTTACAAAAGGCCAACAGGATCGTCTCTTTTTCTGCAACCGCACTGGCACTGCGGGGGATCTCGTCGATGAGTGCCATTTCACCAAAAAAGTTACGCTCACCAATGGTGGCAAGTTTAAGAACCTGCCCCTCCTTTGTCTTTTTCTGTATCAGAACTTCTCCGCTCTTAATTATATACATACCGGCACCGGGCATATCCTCACCAAAGATAACTTCTCCTACACCAAAGCGTCGCTGATGAATATTGCGCTCCACCATAACCAACTCCCAGTCACTTAAGCCTTCAAAGGCTGGAAGCTCTCGCATAAGCGCTATCTTGCTGCGTTTCTCCTTTGGTGGACCAAATATATATGACCAGACTGGATTATCCACTGTACCTCCACAGACAAAAAATGATCAAAAAGCTTCTTAAATTATACAGTTCAAGAGATGGCTCTTCCACTCTTTTTATCCTAAGTCTATAGGATTAAATCGAAGGAAGCAAGAAATTATTCCTGAAGATCTCCAAACATGGCATCCACATAGGATTCTGCATCGAAATTTTGTAAATCCTCAACACCCTCACCAACACCAATTTTTCGGATGGGAATAGCAAACTTTTTTGCCAAGGCCAGTGCAATACCACCCTTTGCAGTACCATCAAGTTTGGTGATAATGAGACCGGTAACCTCTAAAAGTTCATTAAAAACTTCTGCCTGTTTTATGGCGTTCTGTCCAATAGTCGCATCAATAACCAACAGTACCTCATTGGGGGCATGGGCAATGTTTCTTTTAAGGACCCGATTAATCTTGTCAAGCTCGTTCATGAGGTTTTTCTTGTTATGCAGCCTTCCTGCTGTGTCAAGAATTAACACATCGGTTCCCCGTGCTTTGGCCGCCTCCAGGGCATCAAAGGCAACAGAGGCAGGATCTGCACCTTCATGTTGAGCAATGAATTCTGCGCCAGTTCTCTCTGCCCAGACCTTGAGCTGTTCGATTGCACCGGCACGAAAGGTATCCACCGCACCAAACATCACCTTTCTCTGTTCTAAGGCGTATTCACGGGCAAGCTTTCCCACGGTTGTTGTCTTGCCGACGCCGTTAACACCAACTACCAAAATAACCCACGGTTTCGGCGGAAACTCATCGGGCTCTTTAGTGACGGTAAGCATCTCAACCATGATCTTCTTTAAGAGGGCATAGGCTTCCCCGGTCGTGGTTACTCCCTCCTGTGCAATCCGTTCTCGAAGAGTATCCAGAATATCCAGGGACAAATCCATACCAATATCAGCAGAGACCAGGGCGTCCTCCAATGATTCATAGAACTCCTCATCAAAAGTTCTGTTTACACCAACAATCGAGCCAATTTGTGAACGTGTTTTGGACAATCCGCTTTTAAGCCGTGAAATTAATCCCATTACAATACCCTTCTGGAATTCTTATAAAAAGAGATCTGATTTTACATAGTGTTCCGGTATATTAGGTTGGTGTAGCAGAACAGATCCAATAGGAACAATCCGTACCTCGACTAAAACCGGCGTAGTAAAATACTTTTTCCCCAATCAGGAAAATAGCTCCATCAGGGATTCCAGGTCTTTTTTATTTTTGAGTGCATTGTTTGCTATGACCTTGAGGTACTCCTCCTCAAGACCGATCATGGTGATGGAAGACTCATCAAATGCAGGGATAATTTCATTTTCAATGGTGTTCATCCCCAAAACATGGACAATAATATCGGCAATGTGGGTAATTGCAACATTTCGTTTAAACATCTTAGTTTGCCGTGGGGTGTGATGATGCACTATAGGCATCACTAAGCTGGGTGGAAAATTCCACTGTTTGGCAACCATAGCGCCAATGGTCATGTGGGAAATCTCCTCCTCCTCATTCACGTAGAGTGGGGTGTTTGTCGCGTTCGCCTTCTCATAGGAGGCGATCATACTATCCGGTGCATAGGTAGCTAACACCAGTTTACCAATATCATGAAGGATACCCGCACAGAAAAGCTCGCCAGGATCAATTGATTCATGGCGCTTAATAAGATGCTTGCCAATAGATTCGCACACCAAGGCTACAATCACCGAATGCTGCCAAAAGCGTATGCGGTCAAAGGCACAATTTCGATCGTCCTTAAAGCTTGACAGAATAGATGACGAAAAAATGAGTGAGTGGATTCGTTTAATTCCTAATAGGACCACAGCATTCTGCAAAGAAGATACCGTTGAGGGCATACCAATATAAGCAGAATTGGCAAGGCGAAGCACCCGGCCCGCAATAGAGGGATCTAACCGGAGTACGTCAACCACATCCTTGGCCGAAGAGTTTTGGTCACCAATCACTTTGCTGATGCGCTGGACAACCGGTGAAAGGCTTGGCAAGGTGTTTATCTTGTCAACTATTTGACGGCTGGAATATGAGGGGTTGACCTGATCCATGTTATAAGGGTTATGCTCTTTTGCTATTATTAAACATGCTATTGGTATACCAACAGCTGATTAGTTCTCTCTTTTATTATTCAATAACCGGCTTGGCAAGGCAACTATTTTTTTCTGGCACATATTTCTCTAATTGTACTAACTGCCAGGAATTCTTTGCACCGGTAATATCTGGAAGAACAACCCGAATATAATTGCCGGTTATACCAGTACAGGGACTCTCCTTTTCAATAATAATTCGCTGGATAACTTTATCCTCTATCTGTTTTTCAATAAAGCGACTCCGAAGATCCATAAGAGTATCTCGCAATATCTCACTTCTTTCAGTTTTCTCCTTTTCCAAAACCTGATCAGGAAGATTTGTTGCATCAGTGCCAGGTCGCTTTGAATAGCGAAACACATGGCCATAGTTGAAGCCAAGATACTTAACCATTTCCATAGTCTTAAAAAACATCTCCTCTGTTTCCCCTGGAAAGCCCACAATAAAATCACCACCAATGGCACAAGAGGGAGACAGATCTTTTATAGAATGCAATCGCTTTACAAAAGTTTCATAAAGGGGAAACATTCTATTCATTCCAGTTAACACGGGAATACTTAAGCTCTGTACACTGAGATGCATCTGCTTACAAAGGCGCTCTTCATTGATAAATAATTGCAGGAGATTATCAGTACAGTCTCGTGGGTCAAGCGAGCTGAGACGGATTCTAAAATCACCGGTAATGGTTAGTAGCTCCTCTAAAAGCGACACCAACCCATAGGAGCGATTATCGGCATACTGACCAATATGGGTACCGGTTATAACTATCTCCTTATAGCCAGCATCTAAAACCCTTTTTGCCCGCAGCACAACCATCTTCGATGACACAGACCGAGAAGCACCCCGCAGAAGGGGCACAATGCAGTAGCTGCAGCGAAAATCACACCCCTCTTGCACCTTTAAGGCAAATCGTGTTCTGCCTGCATCAGCAAAGGTTGTTATGGGGGTGTCACTGAGTGCTACCGAATCCAGCTCCCCTTTGTCCAAGGGATCACCATAGAGCCCTCCCTTTGTATCCTGTATAATCGAAGGGATGTCATTCTTTGCGCGGTTTCCCACAACCCAGCAGACCCGCTCAATGGCTAAAAGCTCCTTGGGCGATTGCTGCGCCAAACAGCCAGTCACGCAGAGTTTTGCCTGTCCATAGTTTCGAGAAAGTGATTGTAAAAGGCGACGTGTCTTTGATTCGGTTACACCGGTGACCGAGCAGGTGTTCACCACAATGATATCAGCATTGCCATGGCGGGTCGTAACAGTAAAGCCTTCTTGTTCTAGAGCTCGACCAAGAGACTCTATCTCCTGTTGGTTTGTTCGACAGCCTATTGACTTAAAGGATACCCGCTTCATGGTACTGGTCTCTGGGTTAGGAACGTAAAAATCTTCGGGTCAATTCATCCAGGGTAATACGGATAAGCGTTGGTCGTCCATGGGGACAGATATAGGGATTTTGCGCAGCAAAAAGACTATTGATGAGAGTATGCATCTCCTCTTTTTTTAATTCCTTACCAAATTTGATAGCCGCACCACAGGCAAAGGAGGCAGCAAATCGTTTCTCTGGATTGGACAATAACTCCTTGTCTTTCTCCTCCAACAAGCTGGTGACCATCTCTCGAATTGCCTCTTCAATAGTGGAAGAGGTTAAAAATCCCGTTGCTGGCATGGAGGAAACTGCAACACTCTTACCACCAAAATCCTGTACATCAAAGCCCAGGGTATTAAAGTAATCCCGGGAAGCCAAGAGCACCTCTTTCTCCACGGGAATCATATCAAAAATAATGGGGAAGAGCAAACGTTGGGACTCACTCTTACCCTTTTTAAGGTCCTCTAAAGCCTCTTCATAGAGGATTCGCTCATGGGCAGCATGCTGATCAATAATTACAATCCCCTGTTTAATGGGAGCCAATATGTACATCCTATGGATCTGATAACAGGGTAAAAGAGCCCAGCCTTCATTGGGTGTTGGCAGAGGGTCATCATGGTTTTGCTCTAACTCACTGAGGCCGCTTTTCTGCTCCTTGGCCAAGGCCATAAAGGAGAGTGCGGTCTGCTCCGCCTCATGCTGATCCACACTTTTAGTTTTGTGCTTAGACGCAGAAATATTACCAAATAGATTTAGACCTTTTTCAGACTCCTCCTGAACAGATGCAGCAGAAGCCTGTTGCTTTTGGTACAGAGAAGTGGCAGATGATTCATCGTTACCAGATGGCGATTCACTCTCCTCTTCAGTCACCAGTTCTGGTGCAATATCAATAGCACCGGCTATTGAGCCGTGTACACTCTTGTAAATAAAACTAAAGAGCCCCCGCTCATCATCGAATTTTATCTTCTGTTTTGTGGGATGGATGTTCACATCAACCTTGGCAGGGTCAACATCTAAGATACAGAACCAGCAGGGACGCAGATTAGAAGCAATAAATCGAGAAAAGGCTTCACGGATTGCATAGAGTACCGAATCATTTTCAACGCTTCGAAGGTTCACATAGAGACTCTGATAGGGTGGCCGTGGCCGTGCTTCCTGCGGATCGGATATATAAATAGTTGCTGACATATCCCCATTTTCGCCAGAGCACCTGATCAGCTTCTTAGCGAATTCTGTGCCTGTTATTTGAGCAATCCGCTCATGGGGTGATGCAACCTCAGGCACATCAAGCACTGATTTTCCTTCAGCATAATAGGTAAAATGTACAGCCGGAAAGGGTATGACCAATTGCTCCAGCATGCGGGTTATGGCCATTCGCTCAGCCCGCCTACTCTTCATAAACTTTTTGCGCGCCGGCACATTAAAGAAAAGATCTTTGCAGGTGATTGTAGTACCCCGAGTCTGTTGCACGGGTATAATCTCAGAGAGAGTCCCTCCCTCTGAAGAAAGGCTGTAGCCCTCGCCATGATTAGTATCGCTTGTTGTAATAGTCACCCGACTAACCGCGGATATACTGGCTAAGGCTTCACCGCGAAATCCCATGCTTGCAATGGCAAAAAGATCATCGGCATCCTCGATCTTGCTTGTTGCATGGGGAAGCAGGCTCTTTTGTAGGTCTTCACTACCCATGCCATGGCCGTTGTCACTGATTTTAATCAGGGAGAACCCAGCATCTTCGATCTGGATCTCAATTCGCGTTGCACCCGCATCCAAGGAGTTCTCCACAAGTTCCTTAACCACCGAGGCTGGCCGTTCAACCACCTCGCCAGCAGCAATTTTCTCCACAACCGATGGAGGGAGCACCTGTATATGTCGCGTATTCTCTGATGTCATAGGTTCATGTTCGGGGGGCTATCTTATGAAGGGCAGACAATTGGGAAATGCGGAAGGGGGGACTTGAACCCCCACGATTTTGCAATCACTAGGTCCTGAACCTAGCGCGTCTACCAATTCCACCACTTCCGCAGTGTCTTTTAAGTGCTATAAAATACATATAAAACAATTTTTAATGTAATAAAAAAAGTCTCCGGGGGAGGTCCCCCACAGCAAGCTTCCTTCGCGCCTTTTAACTGCTTGCAACCGCAATAAAAGTTTCACCTAAACGGTGAACCTTTTCTCACGGGCAAGCAGATAATAAATCCACTCAGGTGATCTTGCTGATTCCCCCAAAACAGAAAAGATAATTACAATTGTATTCCGAATAATAGATAGACGGATTAGCTTGTTTACCTAAAGGGAAAGGTTATAATTTAAAGATATTAGATTTGAAAAAATCATAAAGAATTATAAGGAGGTTGTATGTATTGTTTGGTTTTTTATGTGCCGAAATCCCATTGTGAAGCGGTGAAGAATGCGCTCTTTTCTAAAGGAGCGGGTCGCTATGAAAAGTATGATCGCTGTGCCTGGCAGGTCGAAGGCGAAGGGCAGTATCGCCCTTTAGAGGGGAGTAATCCCTTTAAAGGTGAAACCGATAAGATCGAACGGGAACCGGAATATAAAGTTGAAATAATGGTCAAAAAGGAGATTATAAAAGAGATTCTGGAAACACTGATTACGGTTCACCCCTATGAAGAGGTTGCCTATTATGTGACTGAAGTTAAAACTTTTAGTGATGTTTAATGGTTTTTACCAGTCAGGCTTGGCGTAAAAAATCATCCAAGGCTCTTTTGCTTTAATTAGAGTGATTGGTTCATCATAATTATACCTTGTGAGAGGCCTACCACGAAATTGATATTTCAAGAATACAATACTATCTTTAAAAACTTTTCCATACATTATCCTATATTGCCCAAAATTTATAGGCACAAAAAACTCTGCAACTATTTCATCGTTAAAAAGTTTGTAATATCCAATCAAACCAGTATGAAGGTTGTTCATATCTTTTATGGTTGGAAAATGGTTTTTTACTAACTGAGAATTATATGCTTGCCCAGAAGAAAAAAATCTATAAAATGTGTAGAGTGAATCACCTTTAATAAATTCTTGATTGAAATTTTGTCTTTTTGAAATATAAATGGCTTGGGTGTCGATAATTGTGCTTGAGAAGTCTCTAACTACATCTGTAAATTTAAATTTAGGCTTCTTTGGTCTAAACCCTCCCTCTTTTAATGGCTTTATACCAGTTAAAAAGCAAGAAGAGATGAACAATAAAGCAAAGCATACAAAACTAATTGGATGCTTATAATTTTTCATTGTATATCTCCTAAAGACCCATCTATACGTGAAAGTAGGTTCTCTTTTTTGCAATCGAATAGGCAATCAAAGCAACCAACGATAGCATACACCCATAGCACGCATAGACTATCGCCATTTCAGGTGGATTAGCTGCCAGCCTTTTTATAGTAATACCATATAATGCCCAAATAGTCACCAGAGGGTATATGACATCCTTTTCCTTAATAATAAATAGGGAAGAAAGTATGCTTGCCACAATCACCATAATTACTGTCCAAGTTACTTCTGAAAAAGGGGCGCCTTTCCAGCCGAGATTCACCAATAGGGCTGTGGTATTTGCGATTGTTGCAACACTGATCCATCCAATATAAACACTAATAGCGGATGATTCCATCACCTTTCCTTTGGTATTAGATGGTCTAGGTAAGTGATAAAGCTTAATTAGAAGAGCCAGCAGAGCAAGCATAATTATCAGTGATAAAAACACCAGCCTATAATGCCATGCAACTATCCATAATGCATTTGCAAGACAGGATAAACTGTAAAGGATTACCTTTTTTGAGGTTGTCTCTTTGTTTTTTATCAAATTATAGGTTAAATAAAGAGTGAATATCAAAAGTTGAGAGTATATGAGTCCCCATATGGCAAAGGTGATGCCAGCAGGAACAAAGAGGTTGGGATACATATCGGAAAGCTGGCCAGTGTTGTATCCATTAATGGGTAAGATGTTTGCCAATGCATTAAGTGTTATCATAAATGCAAAAGAGAATAGAGTAGCAATGGCTAGTGCAATCGAATTTGTTTTCATATTTTATGACTTTCACCAGTTAATGGTAGGATAACTACATTTCCCAAAACAGAGTTAATATATCCAATTAATTAAATCAAAAATAATATGGGTGAAAAAAATACCCATAAATTCCTCATATATTTGTAGCTAAATAGCTCTATAAAATGTACACAAAAGCATATTACTTTTGTATACAAATTCATGATGCTTTTATAGGCAAAGCCATCTTCATTTTGCATACATGTTTAAATACATATTCGACCTATATAAAAATTTATAGCACGAATATATTTATTTATAGGGCGAATAAAAAAATATATAGGGCCTATATTTTTATATACAGGGCGAACAAATTATTAAATCCGTCCTATATATGGATGATTTTGCTAACAAAGCCTAGATGTATTTGCTTACATTTTAAGGAACTGTTTGTAGGCAAGTGGAAGAATAATATGGATGCAAGTAGACAATCAATTTCTTGTCAAAAATTATAGCATAATACTTGATGTTTTACTCAGTCATTGCATGCGAAGTATGATGTACCCAATATACGACAGCAAAAGGTAATGGAGTACTATTTAATTTTGCTTCTTCTTATTAAATTGCCTTCCTTATAAATGACCATGTATTTATTTCCATCATGATACATTTCTATTGCCTCTCCATCTTTTCTTCCTAAATCAAAATGTTCAATTATTGTATCATGATCTTTAGTTATAGTCATTCCCTTCCCATGTTGAATTCCGTTTTGGAATTTTCCAACAAAAACAGTACCATTTGGCCAGGTAATTTGTCCAACCCCATTCAAATTTCCATTGCTATAAACACCTTCATAAACTTCATTTAGACCATTTTTAAAAATCCCAGCACCTTCAAAAACATCATCTTTAAATTCCCCTTTATAAGAAGAACCATTGTTAAATTTAAATTCTCCAAACCCAGTTTTAATCCCATTCACAAAATCACCTTTGTAAACGTCACCATTTGCATAGTAATATTTTCCGAATCCATTAAATTGACCTTTTGAAAATTCTCCAACATACCTTTCTGAATTTGGATATTCCATAATCCCTTGACCATCACACAAACCATTTTTTATTCCACCTATATAAATAGCCCCTGTTATGAGTTTAACACTATCCACTTTTAGTATTTTCTCTTGGTTGTTCGATATATGCGAATCATTCTTTGAACAATTGGTAAGCGTAAAAATGAAGCTAAGGGCACAAACAAAATTGATAGAAATGAATTTAATCATAAGATTACCTCTACTATTTTATCGAACAATACCAGCGAAAGAGACCTCTTCAATTATTGTAATTGAATTAAAAATTGTTAAGACATTACTATGTTTTTTCCAAACAATGCTTTGAAGAATCTATAGAGAATATAATAAAAAGTAAATTATTTGTTTTTCAATTGAATACTTTGATTTTGATATCAAATTGAACTTATTGAGATGTAAGAGCTTGATACGATCCAAGAGGGCAGAGCCAAACGTAAAAGATAAGCATATTTCTTAGTCAGGACACTTGCGCGTCTTGTCAACATTTGGTACTATCAAAACTCCAATGCCCACTTTATCTCGCTGTGTTTAAAAAAAGTTGTGCAGAATATATTCATTTCAGAATTTCTTATATTATGTTAAAGTTTATGATTTTTTTAATAACATATAGAACGAGGGTGATTTACTAACGTATGGATACTGAATTAATTATTAAAAATCTTCATACAATAGCATCTGTTCCGGATATTCAAATAAAAGAATATTTATCCAATTCTCAGATAAAATGTATCGCTAAAAAGGAATATTTTATTCGAGAGGGGGAGATTCCTTCAACATTTGCATTTGTAATTAAAGGGTTATTTCGATATTACTATATCAATGAAAAGGGTGTGGAATTTACCAAAGGTTTTTTTCCAGAGCAATCGTTTATCAGTTCATATAGTGCAATGATTCAAAATCGTGAATCCTATTTTACCGTGGAGGCGCTTGAGGATTCTGAAATTCTAACCACCTCATATTCATCCTGGAAAAGACTATTAGAACAGGATGCCTGCTGGAAAAATCTTTTAATTGCACTTCTTGAAAAAGGGTATTGTGTAAAAGAGAGTAGAGAACGAGAATTTTTATTGTTTGATGCTGAAACTCGATATAAAACATTTTTAAGCACCTATCCATTGTTGGAGAAACGTATTCCGCAACATATGATAGCCTCTTATCTGGGAATAACTCCAGTTGCCTTAAGCAGAACACGAAAAAAAATGGGAATCATTAACCCAGGTTAATGATTAAAAATCATTGTCGTGGTATATTATCCATAAACCCAGATTATGCAAAAGGAAGTAGCGCAGAAGCATAACCTGGGTTTAGTAAGATTTTTCTGTTAAAACTTAGGAGGATATACTATGAAATTACAAGAGAACGTAATTGTTATAACTGGTGGAAGTTCTGGGATTGGCATGCAACTAGCAAAAATGTTAACTCACATGAATAATACAGTAATAATCTGTGGGAGATCAAAAGAAAAATTAGAGTACGTTCAAAAAGAAATTCCTTCCTGTATGATATATCAATGTGATGTAAGCCAACAAGATGAACGAAAATCGTTTGTATCATGGATAAAAGAAAAATATCCACAGTGTAATATCCTTATTAACAATGCTGCAATTGCTCATACAGGAAATTTTTTCCATGATAATTTTTCTATGGATCTTGCTCAAAAGGAGATTGCAACAAATTTGTTAGCGCCTTTGGAATTAACAAAAGAGTTCACTCCAATAATAGCTAAAAATCAAAATGCTAGAATTATTTTTGTTACCACAGGTCTTGTATATGCTCCCCGAGCAGTATATCCTATTTATTGCGCAACAAAATCAGCATTACATTCATTTACTCAGAGTTTACGATTTCAGGTAGGGGATTTGCCCATATCTATTCATGAGGTGCTTATGCCAGCGGTAAATACCCCTTTTCATCAAGGCAAACCTCCTAAGATAGCGATATCTGTTGAAACGGCTGTTAGTGAAATGTGTAAAAAATTAGAAAAAGAACAATTGGAAATTCGTATTGGAGGAGTAAACCTATTATATATAGTCTCAAGGATTGCACCATCATTTGCTTTGCAAAAGGTTAATGCTTTATGATAAAACTACACTCTGAATTATCGAGCAATATATTCAACTATGACACAACCTTACCTACAAGGGAATACCCAGAAATAGTAAAATAGTAATAAAAATCACATAAACTTTAATACTATTTTTTACAGTTTTTCACTAATTTTTTTCGAATAATGTAATACGCCATTAGAATGCGACACATTCTTTAAAAGCACTTTACAAAAATGGTATACTATAATCAAATAATAGAACGGCTAAATATTGACAGTCATTAATTATTACAACATTAACCATGGTAACAAATAAATTATCCCTCTTTTTTAAACAGCACCCAAAAATCTCCAATAAATATAAAAAGGTTAAGCACAATGAAATTCTTACTTCTGGTCACATCAAATCTTTTACTCTATTGTTTAACTTCTACGGCCCTTTCAAACCCAGACACTTTATGGACCAGGACCTATGGAGGATCTAAATATGATTGCTGCAATGGTATAAAACAAACAAGTGATAGTGGATATATACTCGTAGGAAGCACGGAGTCTTTCGGCCAAGGGCTCAATGATGTTTACCTTATTCACATTGACAAAAAGGGCGATACATTATGGACAAATACATATGGTGGCAAAGATGAGGATTGGGGTAATAGTATTGGATTAACCAAGGATGGAGGATTTATCGTCGCAGGTAGGACCAAGTCGTTTAACACATCAACATCTGATGTTTACCTATTACGAATAAAGCCGGATGGCGATACTCTCTGGACAAAGACCTATTATAAAAATGGTCTCTCTGCTGATGTGGGCCTTTCAACACAACAAACAATAGATGGTGGGTTTGTTATTTTAGGTTGGACAGATTATTTAAATGAGCATAAAGACATATACTTAATTAAAACAAATTCAAGTGGTGATACTTTATGGACAAAAATTTATCGACATCATGTAGGATCTAGTGACATAGGATATTCTATATATGAAACAACAGATAGTGGATTTATAATTGCCGGTTCAACATCACCTTTTAACTCAGGTTTTACTGATCTCTACTTAATTAAGACTAATTCAAAAGGTGATACAACATGGACGAAAACTTATGGGGGATATTACTTTGAACAAGGTTTATCAGTGCAACAAACCCACGATGGTGGCTATATTATTGCTGGAAGCTCCCTGTCTTTCGGTGCAGGAAATCATGATGTTTATTTAGTTAAAACTGATGCAAAAGGTGATTCACTATGGACCAAAACTTATGGGGGTGGGGATATTGACTTTGGGTATTCTGTTCAACAAACCGTCGATAAGGGATATGTTATTACCGGAAAGACTAGCTCTTTTGGTAATGGAGGTGAAGATTTATACTTAATTAGAACAAATGAAATGGGCTCTGTTTTATGGACGAAAACTTACGGGGGATTTACTTCCGAATGGGGAAAATCTATGTGTCTGGTTGGAGATGGGGGTATAATAATATCAGGCGTCTCATATTCATTTGGCAATGGAGGAGGAGATGTATACATTGTCCGAATGGATTCCAATTCAATTGGGATCAGAGTTGATAACTTCAACAATCCTTCTCTGTTAAATAACGTGTCTATATCTCATGATTATTTATCCCACATTGTATCTGTTTATTTTAATCTTTCTCTCTCCAGTCGCGTAAAGATTGAAGTGTTTCATGCAAATGGCAAACTAGTTAAAACTGTGGTTGATGATTTTTTTAGTCACGGTAATCATGTCACAAGGTGGAATATAAGACAGAATCGGGATAGTTATTTAAGTAATGGTACCTATATACTAAGATTTCGTTCAAAGGAAATGGCAATATCAAAAAAATTAACTATTTTTTACTAATCAAATTTGTTATTTAAAGACATCGCGAGTGCCCTACACAAGAAACTTAAACCATGTCACACACCTTAGATAATTTGAAAAAACTGAGATTATCTATTGACTTTATGTACCATATTTGGTACATTATAAATAATGACACACTCAAAAATTCCTGATTTCATCCTTGGCGTACGCTTTTTTGAAACCGAAAGTGGCTCGGAACCAGTTAGAGACTGGCTTAAATCTCTACCTATGGAATATAAAAAAACTATTGGTGAAGATATTAAAACTGTTCAATATGGCTGGCCACTTGGCATGCCTCTTGTAAGAAAGTTGGAACCCGGTTTATGGGAAGTAAGAATTAATTTAAAAGACGGTATCGCGCGGATAATTTTTACCGTTGTTGATGATATTATGCTTTTATTACATGGCTTTATTAAAAAATCACAACAAACACCTAAGGAAGAATTGAAAACTGCCAAAAATAGAAAGAAAAGACTGTGAGGCACATTATGGTTGCAAGAAACAAACATGTAGGATCTGATTTTGACAAATTCTTAGAAGAAGAAAGTATTCGTGATGAAGTTGAAACTGTTGCTCTTAAAAGAGTGATTGCCTGGCAGCTTCAGAAAGAAATGAAGAGACTGCACATTTCTAAAACGGTTATGGCAAAGAAAATGAAAACAAGCAGATCTGCTGTTGACCGTCTTTTTGATCCGGAAAATGAATCTATGACACTTCAAACTTTAAATAAGGCAGCAACAGCATTGGGAAAAAAACTGAAAGTTGAATTTATTTAAAAATATTCCGACCTTATCACCCAGATCAGAACATACAAATTCATTCATCTTAAAACCTTAATCAGACCGAGCCTATATCACAATTATCTCCAGTCATGATATATTTTTATAGCTAAAGATTAGACTATTTATTACTTTTATATTTTACTGGCTGATTGTGTGAGTATCATGCTTCAGCTATTTTTTTTCCATATGATTGATACGGGAGCCTACTAATGGATACCATTCCCATTACCCAAGAGGGATACGACAAGCTCAACGAAGAATATAATCAACTCAAAAAGAAAGATCTGCCCGATATTATTAAAAAGGTGGCAGAGGCGCGCTCCCACGGTGATTTAAAGGAAAATGCCGAATACCATGCTGCCCGTGAGATGCAATCCTATATTCAAGGTCGTATTGCTTTTATAGAAGATCGGATCGCCCGTAGCCAGATCATGGCTCCTAATAAAGCAAAATCCGATACTATTATCTTTGGGAATACTGTAAAGATTTTAGACCTCGATTTCGATGAGGAAGAGGAGTATATTCTTGTTGGAGCTGCTGAGGCAGATCCTGCAGCAGGAAAGATATCCACAGCCTCACCTATTGGCAAGGGACTCATTGGAAAAAAGGTAGATGATATTGTCGAAGTTGAGACTCCGGGAGGAAAGCTACGCTTAAAAGTTTTGGACTTCTCCTAACACCTAGATACCATACCACATCAATGCCTTAACCCGAAAACAGGTGTAACCGTGTTTGACAATGCTAACATTCGAAATTTTTGCATCATAGCTCACATAGACCATGGCAAATCGACCCTTGCTGACCGGTTTTTAGAGCTAACGAGCACCATTACAAAACGAAATATGCAAGAACAGGTCCTGGATAACATGGAGCTGGAACGGGAACGGGGAATTACAATCAAATCCCATCCCATTCGTATGCTCTATAGGGACAGCAATAATCAGGAATACTGTCTAAACCTTATCGACACCCCGGGCCATGTGGACTTCTCCTACGAAGTGTCCCGGTCCCTTGCTGCCTGTGAGGGTGCCATTTTAGTTGTCGATGCCATCCAGGGTGTGGAAGCTCAAACGCTAAGTAATATCTATTTAGCTTTGGAAAACGACCTCACCATTATCCCGGTGATCAATAAAATTGATCTTCCTGCAGCACGAGTACCGGAGATTAAAAAGCAAATCGTAGAACTTTTAGGTGTATCCGAAGAGGAGATACTCCCCTGTAGTGCTAAAACTGGCCTCGGTGTCCAGGAAGTCATTGAACAGGTCATTGAAACGATCCCTCCACCAAAAGGGGTTAGTGAAAAACCGCTTCAAGCCTTGGTCTTTGACTCAGTCTATGACTCATTTCGTGGGGTAGTTGCCTATGTGCGAGTCTTCCAGGGAAGCCTCAAGCAGGGTGATCAGGTCTTTTTCTTCTCCAATGGCAGAGAGTATGAAGCCTCGGAGATTGGCTATTTTGAGATGGGAAGAATCTCCCAAAAGAGCCTTGATGTTGGTCAAGTAGGGTATGTCATTGCCAACATTAAAAGTCTAGGGGACATTGAGATCGGTGATACGATATCCCTTAAAAGAAATCCCGCAAAAGAGCCGATTGCCGGCTATCAAGAGGTTAAACCCATGGTGTTTAGCGGGCTCTATCCCATTGACAAGGCAGATTATGAAAACCTGCGCACTGCCCTGGATAAACTCAAATTGAACGACTCCTCCATAAGCTTTATTCCAGAGACTTCGGAGGCCTTGGGCTTTGGCTTTCGCGGTGGCTTCTTAGGATTACTCCACATGGAGATTATTCAAGAACGACTGCTCAGAGAGTATAATGTAAATATTATCACCACAATACCCAACGTAAAGTATCGGGTAACCCTCACCTCCGGCGAGGAACAGTATATAGAAAATCCCAGCAAGCTCCCAGCGGCAAATCAGATCCAGAGCTTATGTGAACCCATTGCCAAAGTACAGATCGTTACTCCCACCGAATACATTGGCCCGATTATGAAACTCTGCGAAGAGAAACGGGGCTCCATGGACATCATGGAGTATCTTGAATCGACCCGGGTCTGCTTAAATTATCACATACCCCTATCCGAGCTTATTGTGGACTTCTTTGACAAACTAAAGAGCTGCTCCCGTGGCTATGCTTCAATGGATTATGAATTTGCCCGCTATCAGCAAGAGGATCTGACCAAGCTCGACATCCTCATCAATGGGACTCCGGTTGATGCCTTTTCCACGATTATCCATCGGGACAATGCCTACTCCTTTGGACAGAGTATTGCCTCACGCCTAAAAAAGCTTATTCCTCGTCAAATGTTTGATGTGTCGATTCAAGCCTCAATTGGAACCCGCGTTATTGCCCGAACATCTGTTAAGGCTTATAGAAAAGATGTTACCTCAAAATGCTATGGCGGAGATATCAGCCGAAAACGTAAATTATTAGAGAGACAGAAAGAGGGAAAAAAACGCATGAAACATGTGGGTAATGTGGAGATCCCTCAGGAAGCTTTTTTAGCGGTTTTAACCAGGGAATAATCTGGTCATGGATAAAAACTTAGTCTTAGATTTACGGAGGACGCTCTATGGCGCCCTTAAACTCTTTGCAATCATTGCGGTCATAAGCGTTCTTTTAAAAGTGACTTGTTGTGACACCATAGCAATTAAAACCGACCAGATGGCACCTGCGGTAATTAAGGGTGACCGGGTTATCCTCTCTAAAAAACAGTATGCACTACCCTTTAAACTCTTTTTTAAACCGCAGTATGATAACATCGTGGTATTTCGTCACCCCCATGCCCATGAAGCTTTTGGCTGTTTGCGCATAGTGGGAATGCCCGGTGATACGATTTCGATCAGCAACGGCCTTTATGCAACAAGTGGCAATAGAGAAATCGTAAAAAAATCTCCACAAGCTGTGGAAGACCTGGTTCCTGCTGAGTATTCACCCCGGGATAACCTGCTTCCTCTATATATCCCAAAAAAGGGTGACACACTTTTACTTAACACACTCAGTATCCGAAACCTTCTCTTTCTTTACTCAATAATTCAACAGGAGAATCCTGGAGGAAGCTTCATACTCAAACCACAGCTGGCCATAGACGACTCTGTTTATCCAGATTTTTTAATTAGCGATTTTATACACTACACAGGAAAATTCTCTGCCATTCCCGACACCCTCTATAATGACTGGATTTTTTGGAGTAATCTAAAAAATTACCTTACCATGACCCAAGAGAAGAAAAAAATTGATCTCAGTTTTATCATTGAAAAAGAGGGCTCTGCTATCACTTCCTATACTATAAGGAATACGTTTTACTTTCTTCTCTCCGATGATTGGGATCGTGGGTATGACTCTCGATACTTTGGGCCGGTGCAAAAGAATCTTATAATTGGCAAGGCTTCTGCCATTCTCTGGTCCCTCCCCCCAGGAAAGAGAGGTGGTATAACCATCAACATGAGAAGGATCTGTAAATTGATAAAATAGCGGCAAACCATTATTATAGTCGCTATGAAGGGAAAAGTGATTTGAATGAAACAGCTTAATTTAGACACCATTGTGGCGACCTTGGAGGGATTAGAAGAGACTATCATTTTTAAACTGATCGACCGGGC
Source organism: Chitinivibrionales bacterium (assembly GCA_028278335.1). Classification (GTDB taxonomy): domain Bacteria; phylum Fibrobacterota; class Chitinivibrionia; order Chitinivibrionales; family JANQEN01; genus JANQEN01. The sequence goes on from JANQEN010000210.1 coordinate 77,232, forward strand.
CCAGTTTAAGGTTAATCATTCAGTGTATGAACCGGGTAAAAGCGGTTTTGTTGATGCCGACAACTCGGCAAGTCTTTTTGAGCTCAGATTACGATATCATGAAGAGGCAGATGCACTCTTTGGTCGTTTTTGTGCACCAGAGGAGCGTCCCTTTTGCAAAGACCTTCCTATAAAAAAACGAGCAGTGACCCTACCTGAAACGGGCCTTGTTATTGATGATTATGACACCATCAACCTCACTGAGGATATAAAAAAAATGTATATCCAGTCGATCCCGAAACTCTGTATTGCCGGAGACGATCAGCAGTATGGATCGAGTGTTGAACACGATGTGTATGCACTCCAGGCCATTGCACGACGGATCCACTTTGGCGCTTTATATGTGGCCGAATGTAAATATCAAAAAAATCCAGAGGTGTATCGGAAAATTATTGATCAGCATGATGAACAGGCTCTCTTGGAAACACTGACCCGAAAAGACGTTGAGCAGAAAATAATTGAGCGGGTTAAAAATAAGGTTGCCCATGTACAATCAGGTATCAATCCCCAGGTTCGACGTAGCATTGATCCAGAGATCATTCTTAGGCTCTATGAAGAGCATATTATTCCTCTTACTAAAAAGGGTGAGATTGTATATTTACTCCAACGAAAACCACAGGTTACTCCATAAGGCGGCACAATAATGGATCAGGAACATCAGTTTAATCCCAAAACAATAGCACTATACAGTGTAGGTCTTTTAGGTGGCTCGATTGGTCTTGCCTTAAAGGAATCAGGCTACAAAGGAACCATCATCGGCCTCTCCTCACCCAACAGCCTTAAAGTGGCAACATCGCTTGGTTGTATTGATGAGGGCTACAGTTATGATGAATTGAGTACCATTATTGACCGGGTCGATGTGATCTTTCTCTGTTCGCCTATTATCGCCATAAAGGAAACCCTTCAGAAGCTTTCGCAATTGAATCTGCCCAAGGGACTCATTGTAACCGATATTGGTAGTACCAAAAGCTCAATCACCAAGGTGGCCCAAAATACACTTCCCGATCATGTGGTCTTTATTGGTGGACATCCCATGGCAGGCTCAGAAAAGAGCGGGCCCGCTGCTTCAGACCCCTACCTCTTTGAAAACGCCATTTATGTTTTGACCCCGACTGAAGAAAAATCTGAAAAGCTTAGCAAACCCTTTGCTCAGTTTCTAAGACAATACCTTGGTTGTCGCTCGATCTTTTTAGATCCAGCAATTCATGATACTATCGCTGCAACGGTAAGTCATATTCCCCATATGCTTGCAGTGGCCTTGGTGAACCTTGCCCAAACAGTGGATGAGACTACCGAAGGTACCTTGGATCTTGCGGCGGGAGGATTTCGTGATCTCACCCGTATTGCCTCAGCACCCTATAAAATGTGGCACGACATCTTTCTAACCAACAAAGAAACCATAAAGCCTCTTTTAGATAAATGCATAGAATCTTTGATTGCCATGAAGGAAAATCTTGACAAGGATGCTCTGGGTGCAGCCTTTGATAGTGCTGCTGAAACCCGGTCCAATATCCCATTACATAATAAGGGATTTATTTCTCCACTCCACGAGGTGTTGGTTATTGTCAAGGATCAACCGGGGATCATTTCAACGATCTCCACAAAGCTTGCTGAGGAAGAAATCAACATAAAGGATATCGAGATCTTGAAACTGAGGGAGGGTGAAGGTGGCACACTGCTCTTGGGTTTTGAATCCTTTGATATTGCCAGCCAAGCGATTGATGTGCTCAACAGAATTGGTTTTTCTGCACGGGAGAGAGTGTAGGTCGTGATTACAACAAAACCGGCAAAGGAGATTGCTGGTAAGATTACCTTACCCACTAATCCAGACCTTGTTCTTCTGGGTATGTGTGCTGCCTGTGCCAGTAATAAAAAGATCTCCTTTCAATCGATCCAATCAACACCCCTTATTGAGCAGTATAAGGCACTCTTTGCAGAGCATCTTCAATGGCATGATGATGGTTCACAATTACATTGCACCCCCCAACAATCCTGTGATGATCCAATTTATATACCCTTTGCCACACTTCCCTTTGTCGATTTTATTGTTTTCTCTCTTTTGGCCTGTGGAAAAATCCTCATTGTAAAAGAGGTGACCGGAGAGCGAATCGGCTATTGGCAAGCTCGGGCGAAGCAGTTTTGTTGTACTATCAACGCTGAACCGCAGGATGAAAAAGTTCGACTCTGGCTTGGAGAATCAAATCTTTCCATACCCCAAGAAATGGTGGATGCCAATGATCTTTCAATCCTTTTTGGCTTGGCCTGGGGTTTACACCAAAGCATCTCCTTTGAGATTGACTATCCGCTACAAACACCACTGCGCCACCTGGCAATAGCTTGTGGATACAACTGCGAAACAAAGAGCACGATTGATCGCTCTACCAAAGATCCTCTGGCACGACATATGCGATTCTTTACGCAGAAGACAAAAGGGAAAAAAGAGCAGAAACAATCCTTTATTGTCACTGCCGACTTTACCAATGAAAACGACGAGGCGATCCTTTTAGATATTCCCGGTGACGACATCCTGGCCTCTCTTTTGTTACTTGCAAAATCGCTTGTACAAAAGGGGCTGTTGGTCATGGCCAATGTGCCCTCAGAGCAGTGGGCCAGTAGTATGCTTAATCTCATCCGGAAAATGCAGTGCCCTGTAGGCATTCAGGATGAACGAGACTCCTCATTTGGTACGACTGCCATGGTGAGTCTCCAGAAATTCAAATTAGTGGGACGCAAGGTTGAGTGTACGCCACTTTCTAACTTTGAGCGGCAACTGCCTGCCATGGCGATCCTTGCCAACTTCGCTTCTGGCCAATCGGTGTTTCGCGGATTAGAGGGTCTGCGTCTTGATAATCCAGATCGCCTTAAACAACTCCTCCTCTCTATTGAAAAAATGGGCGGAAGACATGGTGAAATGCCCGATGGAGTTGTTATCGATGGTGGTCAGCCCAGTGATGGATTTGACCTTACTGAGCACTTCACTGTTTCGCTTAATGGATCCTGTGCAATGGCTGGGTTAAAATGTAATGGCCAGACTGTGGTCGAAGACACACAGCTTTTACAACGTTGGCCAGACTTTAACTCACTGATCAATACAATGTGTACTTTTCGAGAGTAGAAAACTCTCTTTTTAATATAGGAGCAACTTCCTCTAAGGATTTGCTGTGGAAAAAATTAATTCCTTTGGTATTGTCGCATTTAAGTCGTCCAAGATTATCAATTCTGTTCTTCTCCGTATTCAATCCTGGTCGGAACAGGAGAAGATTCCTGTCCGCTTTCATCCCCGTCTGGTAAAACAACTTCCCCCAGAGGCAAAGCTCTGTGAGTCTGAGCAAGCACTTATTGATGAGAGCGACGCCCTAATCTCTATTGGTGGAGATGGCAGTTTCCTCTCGGTGGCTCACATGGTCAAATTCACTAACAAGCCGGTGATTGGAATCAACCTTGGAGGCCTAGGTTTTCTTGCTGATATTGACCCGGAACATATGGAAAGCAATCTTAACAAAATCCATCGCGGTGAATATCAGGTGTTTAATCGAATGGTTCTCCAGGCCTGTCTTGTTCGTAAGGGAGAGTTGAAGGAAACCTTCTTTGCGCTTAATGATATCTTTATCAATCGATATTCCATGCCAAAGCTAACCTCAATCTCTGCATGGTACGGTGATGAGTTTATAACCACCTTTCAGGCAGACGGTATCATTATTGCCACCCCCAGCGGCTCAACAGCTTACTCGCTCTCTGCAGGTGGCCCTATTGTGGAGCCGAACCTACCGGCAATTATCATCAATCCCATATGCCCCCACTCTCTTACAGAGCGGCCGCTCATACTTCCCTCAAACAAACCGATTCGTTTGATCATCAACAAAAAGAACCCGGAGCTCCTCCTTAGCGCTGATGGACTTGACTCAATAAAGTTAAAAAACAATGATGAAATTCTCATTGCTGACAAAGGGGATACCACCACACTCATTCAGCTCCCTGATAATACCTATTTTAAATCATTACGTAACAAACTCAGTTGGGGACAGGATTATCGACAATGGAGAAATCATAAAAAATGATTCGGGAGCTTTCCATTCGTAACCTTGCCATAATAGATTCCCTCTCTCTGGAATTCTTTAAGGGTTTTTCTGTTTTTACTGGTGAGACCGGTGCTGGAAAATCAATTCTTATTGAAGCAATTGGCCTAATTCTCGGTGAGCGAGCCTCCTCTGAGCTGGTTCGCAGCGGCAATGACGAGTGTGAGATTACCGGTGTTTTCGAAGTAAATCCTCAGCAAAAACTGCTCGGTACCCTTTTACACGATGCAGATATTCGCTGTGAAGACAACACCCTTATCATTCGAAGAATTATTGCGCGGAATGGTAGAAATCGAGTGCATATCAATCAAACACCCACCCCGCTGTCAACGCTAAAAGCGATTGGCGATCATCTGGTTGACCTGCACGGACAGCATGAACACCAGGCACTTTTAAAACCTGAGACTGCAAATCACCTTATCAACCAACTACCGACAGTCAAGCCACTCTGGGACAGCTACCAAGAGACCTTTACCACATATACTCATATTAAAGAGGAACTTGCTCAGTTTGATCGAAAAGTTGCACAGGATAAACAGATGCGAGATCTTATTGCCTTTCAGTATCAGGAGCTTAAAGAGATGGCACTCTCTCCAGATGAGGAGAGTGCCTTAGAAGAGGAATACACCTTGCTCTCTTCACACACCGATCGTATGGAGAGTATTGCCAGCATAGCCGCTGCAATTGACGGGAGCAATCAAACTGATTCATTGGATCGACAGATTGCTACCATTAAGAAAAATTTAGAGAGCCTTGCAAAATTTGATACCACAGCCAATCCCTGGTTAGAGGATGTTGAGAACGCTCAAAATATGCTTTCTGAGTTAAGTGCATTCTGTAGCTCCTATTTAACTGATAGTGAGAACCAAGCAAATCCTCAACGACTGGAACAGATTAATAGTAGACTGGCAAAAATCCAACGACTTAAAAAGAAGTATCACTGCACCTTTACAGAGCTGTGCACAAAGGAGACGTCCCTCAAAAACCAACTCGACTCAATCGAAAACAGCGAATCCGATCGGACCGAGCTGCTAAAACGGGTTACCAATCATGAAAATCAATGCCTTGACATTGCAAGAAAACTTAATGAAGCACGCTCAAAAGCCACGTTGGAATTTGATAGAGCTATCACAAAACAGATGACGCGCTTAGGTTTTACCGGAGGTTCCTGGCAAACCACCTTTGTACCCGAAGAGAAGCTTATGGCCAATGGGCTAGAGACGATTCTTTTTGAGGTGCGGACCAATGTGGGCGAGCCCTTCTTACCTCTTGCAAAGACCGCTTCCGGTGGTGAAATTTCGCGGCTTATGCTGGCAATCAAAACAGTCCTTGCCTCCCAGGATACTATTCCCATTCTAATATTCGACGAGATCGACTCCGGTATTGGTGGACATCTGGCAAAGGAGGTCGCAGCTTCTCTCTATGCTCTTCGACAGTCACACCAGGTGCTGTGCATATCACATTTGCATCAAATCGCCTCGTTAGCGGACTCCCACTATCATGTGTATAAAAAAGCCGAGAAAAATCGTACAGTAACCCAGGTTGCCATTTTAAATGAAGAACAGCAGATTGAGGAGATCTCTCGAATGCTTGGTAGTGACTCCACCGTATCAAAGGACCATGCACGAGAATTAGTACTACGAAAAAAGGAACTCTTTAAAAGTTAGTCAGCTTGAGCGTGATAACGTTCTTTATAGAAGAAAAGTTTTGGGTCGGTCACTCTATAACGCTTACGGCCAAAGTGAATGCCCTGCTTTGAGGGGGTGTAAATACCATAGCCCACATGGACATGGGGCCCACTGGTACGACCGGTCATGCCGATAGTTCCCAGGGATTGTCCCTTTTTGATTTTATCACCGGAGTTTACATAACGTTTACCCATATGGGCAAAAAAGAGTACCATATTATCTTTAACAACACCAACCATTCTACCTGCTGAGGCGCTATTACGAAGATAGGCGACACCCTCAATTGGGGTAATAATTTCTGTGCCCAAGTCTGCAGCGACATCAATGCCATAGTGTGGTGTGCCACCACCGGTGCCTCGCTCGCACCAATCCCCTGTAATATACGAGTGCTCATCGACAACCATGGCCATAAAGTATTTGTATACGGGGATGAGCTTTTGCGACTTTGAGGAATTGATCGAAGCCGGGGGATAAAAGGCAACCACTGTGCCCTTAGGCACATGCATGGTTGCAGGTATTTTTTTCTCCGAAGGCATGCGGGTCATATTATGTATGGCAACAACCTCTTTGATATAGGTATTGATTTGTCTTCTACTGGGTACAATAGCACAGAATTGACAAATCGCATGCTTGGCAAGCTTAGTAATTGATTCACCATTGGTAAAGGTGTGCTCAAAGACGTTCTCTTTGTTCTCGACGAGCTGTTGCGGCACCATAGGCCGTGGGACAGAGAAGCTCGACACTGGTTCATTGAATAGAAAAATTGAAAGAATAATCAATGCAGCCAGAGCTTTAATCGTTGCTGGCATATACTGCTTAAAAGTAAAAAGCGGATGTCTGGCATGAGGATTTATCGGATTATTTAAAACATATTGCACATGTTTAGCTAACTTGTCGAAGGCTTTGGCTACAGCCGAGTATTGTCGATACTCGTACACCGGTTTGCCCATATCCTGTGCATTATGTACTGTTGCTGACTCGGGAATTTCTAAATCAAATAGAATTGATTGAGGCAAGACCGACACTCCGGTACTATTGCTAAATACGACCTGCTCACAGAGGCTCTCTAAAAAGTACCGGTTCTCTTGCATGGTCCGCGTCTTTCCCTTGATCTTGGAGCTCTTTTTGCCAAAAACCTCATTTTTAATAATCCGTATCCGCACACGGGGATTACGCTGTGCTAACTTTTTAATATTCTTGAGGTAGTTGTAAAGACTCCGCGTAGAGAGAGCATTGAGTGTTACGGGAATCAAATTGAGGTCACTATGAATATAGAGGGTTCGTGTGAGCCGATTCCACACAGAGGGAGTGTCTAAAATGACATACTTATAATATTTTCGACAGATCTGAAGGTTATAGACAAAATTATGAAAATGAAAAAAGTGGGTCCTATTAAAAAGGTCCGGTGTTGCCGGAACCAAATCTAATCCATTTCCTATGGGTACAGCCAGAGATTTTACTGACCCAGCACCCACAATCTGAGGAAAAAGAGATGATTCACCCTTCCTAACAAAGGAGGTAACTCGTTGTTTTAAAGTCTCCTTTGGTGGTAGGTCATGATTCTCAGTGGTGAATCGACTATTAAAAAGATCCCAGGATGAGCTCTTGAATTTTAAAGGATCCTTGCCATAGGCATGGGTAGCACTCCCCTGCACATCTAAATCGACAAGTAAGGTCGGTCCTCGCTTAGAAAGGGCTGCGGCCAGGTTGGTAGCCACTGTTGACTTACCGACCCCACCTTTGATATTGGCAACATGAATTATGCCACCATTATCATTCTCTGAGAAAAGAAGTTTCTTGCCCTTTTTATTCGTCACCGTTAGTGATCCTACGGTTATCAGTCAACTTCGGCTACAATATCATCAACCTCGACTGGTTTTACAATAATCTTATCCTGGTCTGTATTTAATCTATCGGCAAGTCCGGTGTAATTCTCCGGTGCATTGTAATAAATAATTGGAATACTTTCAAAATCCTTAATACTATCAAAGTAGGTAAAGATCGATTTACTATGCTGAAGAGCTTCAACATTCATTAAAATTCTATCCGGCGATGAGCTGTTAAGCGCTTCTAAGAATTCTCCTGTTGCCGAACAACCTATAACATCATGTCCCTTTTCCTGCAACAGATTGGAAAATTCCTCTTTCCGAATTTTTGATTCCTCCAAAACAACCACCTTCACAATAACTCCTCCTTTATAGCAAGCGGAAAATGAATTATAACATTTGTCCCCATCTCTGCGTCTTTCTCAACAGATACGGTTCCCTTATGTGCGTCAATCACATTCTTTACAAAAGAAAGCCCCAGACCAAGAGAGCCTTTTTTTCCATATGAAACAAAAGGTTTAAGAAGTGTTTCTTCTAGCTCTCCCGGTATTCCCGGACCATCATCAGAAACAGTCAAAACTGCCTGATGACCTTCATTTTTTAAATTGACTGCTATGGTACCACCCTCTGAAAGGGCATCCTTAGCATTGCCAATAACTTTACTAATCGCCTTTAAAAGATTGATCCTATCACCAAAACAGTATAGGTCTTCTTCCAACGAGGACACAACCTCTATGGAGCGCGATTTCATTATGTCAACAAATTCTTGGATTGTCTCATTGACAACCTCGGAAAGACAAACCTTTTCATGGGTAAACCGTAACGGCTCAGGAGCCGTGGCCCATGTCACCTCACTGCAAACCCCGTCGAATTTAACAAGCGATTCCTGAATAATGGAACAGTAAGTAAGTATTGATTCATCTTCCGTATTTTTCTCAATCAATTGAACAAATCCACTAATACCACTCAGTGGATTTTTCATATCATGTATTACTTTTGAAATGATTTTATGTAGTAATTGTAATTGTTCTGTGTCCACGTCTCCCACACTATCTCAAATGCATGTTCTTTAATTATACTCAATTGTTGAAGAAAATTCAAACAACTGCTATAACTACATTGAGAGAAAAGGAGATACAGAAAAATTACCTGATTATAAGTGTGTTAATACAGCGAGAAGGCCTTCAGCCTTTTTACCATAATCTTGAGAAAGTGTGTCTGAAACCAGTTCATTGCAAAAGGTTTTTGCTTTTTCAGTATTACCGTTCTTTTTATTCAAAAGAGCCATCTTCCAGCGGACAGAGGGATGACGGTAGCGCACTGACACATCCTTAAGAGCGCGATTAAAATAGTCCATAGCTAAATCATCATTTCCCATGGCCTCATAGCAGGTAGCCAAAGCAATAAGCGCTTCGCCTTGAATAAATCCTTTGCCATTCTTGTTGTTTACTGTTGATTCAAAGGAGGCTAAGGCCTCATCATAGCGACCATTGGCAAGATGGATCTGCCCAACCAAATAGGCACTATAAGCTCCATGGGCAGTATTGCTAAATTCATCGGTTACACTGGAAAAAGCCTCTAAGGCATTATCCTCTTCAGCTGCTGCAAGATGAAGCATACCTCTTCCAAATCCCTCTTGGGCTCCTTCAAGCTTCTTCCGACCTAAATAGTTCATAACCTGAAATCCAGCCAAGATCAAAATAATGACAATCAAAGCAGAAATAATTCTATTGCTGTTTGCCTTTAAGGCCTGCTGTGTTTTTGCGATAGACTCCAACACCGGATCATGACGCAATTCTTCCTTTTTTTTGTTGTATTTTATGTTCAAAGAAGCTCCTTGATCGAATTTAATACTATAATAGATAAAAATAATTAGTAAAAATGCTTCAAAAGAGCTATAAAAGTCAAGTCCTTCGGTTTAATTGCCCATACTTTTTTCAAATTAAACTCAATTCATCATAGATTCAGCTAGAATTTTACATGAAATTGGACCGATAATACAGACGTATTAAACTATTCTCATACCTCATGGAAGATTTTTGATCATTTAACTATAGACATGCCCTTCAACCCATTCTAAATCATGCTCTTGCATTATATTATCTAATCTCCCCATAAAATGTGGATTAAAAAGAATGACATGCATCGCTTAGGCTAACACAAATTCAAAAGAGTCCCCCACCTTGATTACATTTTTCTGTTTCAAAGCAGGATAACCATAGACTCGATAATTTAAAATTATTTAAGAGAATAGTTTTATTGTAGCCTCTTTAATTATATAATAAACAATATGATACTTGGATGTATGGTCGTCCCAGTTAGGATTGTGTTGACTTTATTGAGCGACAAAACACCTTTTTCAAATTGAGTATTATGAACGACAATAACGAACTGAAGAGCAGCTTTAAAGCACAGATCGACCGTCTTCAGCAGGACACCACCACATTAAAAAGTCAGATGATGACCAACTCATTGATTGATGAGTTGACCAAGGTGATGCATTCAAAAACAACTCCTGAGTCGATAATCAAAACTATCATGCTTGGCATAAATGAAATCGCAAGTTTTGATCGAGTCATTCTGTTTGAGATTGACAAAAAGAGCTTCTGTCTTAAGCCGCAGGCCTGGTTTGGGATTGACGAGTCAATACAGAAAGAGTATACCATCCCCCTTGGATTTGAGGGGGGTGAAATTACCGACGCCATATTTCTCAACCGCCACTTGGTTGTTGAGGAGGTATTCCCTGAGGAAGACTTCTTTTATAAAACCTTTAACTCAAACTCATACCTAGTTATCCCCCTTATTGGTAGAGTTCTTGCAACCCAATGGACACCGGGAAAGCTTAAAGGGAAATTTGAAGATACCCAGGAAACAATTTCAGAAAATGAGCGTCGTAAAAACCTAGTTCAATCAAAGGACTTCCAGACCATTGGCGTATTTTGGATCGATAGAAAGCAGACCAAGGCACCGGTAACGAGCGAGGACATCTCGACCCTCCTCTCTATTATCAACCAATCGGCTATCATTCTTGACAACTTATCCATGTTTACGGCCTTGGAACAGGCCAATGTTGATTTACAAAAAGCTAACAAAAAACAACGGATTGTCAACCGAGAACTGCGCAACGCCAATGCAAAAATCAATCGTGATTTACAGCATGCCCGTTCAATCCAACAGGGACTTCTTCCGCTGCATATACCGGATACTCCAGAACTGAGTATTAGGGCCTCCTATATACCAGCCGATGCAGTTGGCGGTGACTATTATGACGTCTTTGAGATTGCTCCAGGGGTCTATGGCATTATTGTCGCTGATGTATCAGGACACGGGGTTTCCTCTGCACTCATTATGTCAATGGTCAAGGTACTCCTCAAGTCCTTAGTAAACACTGAAGACGGCCCACAAAAGACTCTGGAAAAAATTAACGACATCTTTATGAATGAAATCACCACTGACAATTTTATCACGGTCTTTTATGCTACCTTAGATACCAACGCCCATGTCATGCATTTTACGTCCGCTGGGCATTGTCCAATATTTTTCTTTGACAAAAGCAACAAGACTTGTGAAAAAGTCAAGGCCGACGGTCTCTTTCTTGGTGTTTTTCCTGACATGATGCTTAAAGAGTCCGATTATCCTTATAAGCCAGGAAACATGCGCCTAATTCTCTATACCGATGGTTTGACAGAAGCAAGGAACCGCAAAGGTGACATGTATGACATTGACCGGTTGGAGCAGATCTCAATGGAAACCCTCGACAACACTACGGTCGAAACGAATAAAATGATCTTAGAGTCTCAACGAAAATTCTGTGGAAAAGTAAGAGCCAGTGATGACATAACCCTATTGGTCATCGATTTTTAACTATCTTTTCATACGAATCTCATCCTACGGGTTCACTTTCCCCTTATTTTATAGTAAGAATTTCCATATAGTATTGCTTTGTAATTAATAAAAGCTATGATATAATATTATACCGCTTCTCAATAATTATGTCCTATGTTGTGTTGCGGTATAACTGTTTCTATTAGAGTTTTGTCAAAAATCATGGTACAAAACTTTTGAGAAACAGTATAATTAAAAAATGTCGATCAATTCTTTGGAACTACTATTATTCATTGCAATAAAAAACCTCGAGTTGCATAAACCCGAGGTTATTTATTACTCTTTATTTTGCTGGTATCTAACTAAAAGCCATACCGCATGGAGTAATTCATCACATTAGAAAATGAGGCCTCCTGATTATATCCATAGGAGACATCAAGAATGAGGTATTTCCCAAAGAAGGAGTCGGTCCTAATTTTAAGTCCAAAGCCACTAGTAACCTGCCAGGGAGTGTCAAAACCCTCCGATTTCTCAACACCAACACGGATGCGCATCACCCTAAAGATAATCCGCTCAATACCGCAGGCACCCTTCCACACCTGATCAGCATAAACCGGGATGTGTCCTTCACAGATAAGAAAGGTCGCATAGTTTGCTTGGAAACTTCCACCCAAAATCAATTCTGTTGGTTCGTTTTCAAAATATTTATGACTGGTTGACTCGTTGTTCCAGCGAATAACCGAAGGTGCGTTTTTAACCAAAATAGCACCGCGTATCTTTTCGGACACCTCTATTTGCATACCAAGGTTCAACCCAACACCGGTGGCACTCCCCTGCGTTGAACTTGGTGACAGATTGCTACCACCGCCAATCCGTTTACTCAGTATCTTTACACTGGCGCCTATTGAAAAGGGCCGGAGAAAGGGAAATATGTTTTTAAAAAGGTCATTGACTTTATAAGAGATTCCTGTTACAAAATAGACTTCCGACATGAGTCCCTCGTCATCGCCAGTATAGAGAAATCCCTGACCAAAGCCAACTTCACGAGAGGCTTTGTTTACAAAGGAGGCGGCAAAATTATTAAGCCCAAAACGCGGCTGATAGCCAAAGGAAGCCTCACCACCGGAAGCCCAGGAAAGGCCTGCGGGATTATAAAATACTCCGTAGGCATCATCGGAAGCTGCAGCATAGGCATTGCCCAAGGCTGCAGGACGGGCAAACATTGGAATGAGATCAGCTCCAGTGCCTACACCACAACGAGATCTCTCCCAAGGATCGTAATTGGCAATAACCGGTTCACCTTCGACCGTATTGCCATTTATGAGTGTCCAAGCAACACCCGCAGCAATACAGGATCCCGCAGATATGTATAATTGTCGCCAATTATTGACCTGCTTGCCAAAATAGGTGTGCACATTAGTATCAAGATCATTATCAACATAGCCATGAAGCTTTTTTACAGCAACACTCACCACATCGGCCAGAGGAACACCAGGGTCACCTTCAATATTCACACTCTTAACCACTTTTCTGCTGGGAACGTCCATCAAGGTAAATTGTACGGCAAAAGTCTTTTCAGTTTTTTCAGCGCTCCCATATACCATACGGTCAAGCTGGAGAGCCCTTCCTACTGCACAGACACACTGCGGCTCACGGCAATACCGCGGGAATCGCTCCTGAATTTCTCCAAAGGCCTTTTCCATATTCACCTGAGAATAGATCTCATATAATCCCATCTCAGTTATACTTTTTTTTAGGTTCTCTAAGACCTCTTTTCCAAGTTTCTCGTCATTTCCACCCACTTCGGGATTTAAAACACCGATTCTGGTTTTTAATCCCTGCGATTCCTCCTGGGCACCAATCACCCCAACGAGACAGGCACATATTAGTATTGTTCGAACCACAATTCTCATGGTATCCTCCACAGTATTCTATTTAAAGAGAATAATCTGTTTCATGTATTTCTTTTCTTTTTTAGAATCTTGTAACTTTAATATTAAGAAGTATCTACCGTTTCTACACATTCTTACCCCAGGGATGGCAATATCTGAAAGGCTGCCTGTTTCTGTTAGGGTGACCTCTCGATCTGTCGTCTTTCCATCCCACCAAATTCTATAGACCTTGCCACTGGTTGCATTCATCAACCGGGCAGACCACACCACATCACCAACAACATTATGGATAGAGAGCTTAATTGACTTAAACTGCTTATCAAGATTAGATACAGCACTCACCTCGATACAGGTTCCATTTCGTGCGTTTGTGCCATACTCTGGTGTTGGTACAACATAGGGCGAAAAAGGATTTGGTTTAATGGTAAACTTTCTTACTCCTGTGCCAGAGGATCTTAGGATCAAGGCATAGCGAGAAAAGTGACTGGTACGAATAGTAACACTTGTCTCATCTGCTGAGAGCGCTGAGCTTTGAATAGGATCCCATTCCGCTCGCGCTTCATCCCACAATCCGACATACACCCGTCCAGCCTTGGCATCATCCAAATACTCGGAAGGAACATCTAATGCCACAATGATACTATCGGTACTGTCCTTATGAAGCGAAATAAGACTGTCCACATCGGTGATATCATAGGCAGTACCAACAACGTCAAACTTGACCTTCATGGGTACCCCAAAGAGTGTATCATGGGTTGAACTCGCAAAAATTCTATTGTCTAGCTTGGGGGTCTCCATAGAGAGCCGTGCCTGTTTTCCACTCTCAACCAACCCTCCAGGAAGAAGTATAGTACATCCTTCGCTACTCTTTACTGTATCCCCGGTTGGCGAAACTAAATATTGTACGGCAATACCATATTTCTTTGCCGTTGCGTCGTAAAAATTTCCAGTAACAGATCCAATGGTGGCACTGATCTTAGCCCTGCCAATAAAATTTTTCGCTGGAACATACACCCCATTTTGTATAGTCCCTACTTCGGGGGACAGGGTGTCCCAGGTAACAGTGACAGAGACTTCACTGCCACCTTTATCAATGCCCTTTGCCAAGAACTCTGCTTTGTCAACACCGGAGGTGGTAATAAAGCCTTCAGTTCCAGCGTCAACGCGGGCAATGGTCACACTATCTAAGGTATGGGGAGAAACCTTAAAGGGTATGAGCACCGTATCCTTTACTCCCGGTTTTATCGTTGTTGTCGTGGAGGGAACAAATACTGCTTGGAGCACGTTTATGGCTGCTCCTGTGCCTCCAGCTGGGGTAGCAACAACCGCTTCTATTGATTTGCTCACAAAGGTACAGGTGGTTGTTCCTGCAAAACTCCAAGAAACATTTGCTGCAGTGACGGTTGTGGAGGGAGCAAAATTCGACCCATAATACCCTTTGAACATGAAGGAGATTTCTTGCTCTGCGGGAAAGGTCAAAGTGTCGTCAGCACCGGGTGTTACGGTTACTTTGGTTAAGGTGCTATTATCTGGCAAAATGTATGAGACAAAGGTCTCTTGCTTGTACCCATAGATATTGCTACCGACAAAGAGTTTGAAGAAATATTCCATATAAGCGCCATCCTTTTGGGGCATTACATTTCCTGTGTACACACCAGGAACCCCTCCTGCTGCCAACGCCACAGAATCGAAGGATTGAGCACTCACTTCTTTATAATAGACATACCCACTATCAACAACAGCGTTCTTAGCAGTAACAGAGAGCGTTACATAGCCTGATACAGGTTTAACAGAATCAACCGCATGATGCACTGCAGGAATGTTGACCGTATCAATATTAATCGAATCAGGACCAACAGCAAGCGTATAAGAATGATAGGCACAATCAATGATTGAATCGGCACTGGCATCAATACTCATCGTATATTGCCCTGTGCCAACCCCGCCAATACCAATGACCGGTGAAACATTTTTAACCATAGGAGAAAGGAGTTTAATAGTTGCATTGGTAAAGCTTTGTTGGCCATGCAACAGAATCCACTGAATAGCTTTAGATCCGCTCATCATATCCACATTAATTGACTTGATAAAATTTCCGGTAGTAATTATCTTTGGAATACCATCACTAACCGTAATCATGTCGCTATTCTCAGACCGACCAAGCGTGTCAATTTGAAAAATTGAATCAACCACAAGACCATCTCGTCCAGCAACAATTTTATAAGCAGTACCAGCATCAGAATCTGGAATCCCACTTAATTCAAAGGAGCCGACTACATCACTGGTTGCAGACACCACAACCCTATTTGTTGCTGTGTCATAGAGACTGACTGTAACACCGGAGAGATCGGCCAGTGAACGACCAACGAGGCGAATGGTTCCCTTTAAACGGCCAAAAGCTTTTAGTGTTCCCTGAGTAGTATAGGTAAGCCCTGGTGCTGTGACAATCAGTTGCCCGGTGGTATCCTGCACAT
Source organism: Chitinivibrionales bacterium (assembly GCA_028278335.1). Lineage (GTDB taxonomy): Bacteria > Fibrobacterota > Chitinivibrionia > Chitinivibrionales > JANQEN01 > JANQEN01. The sequence continues at coordinate 93,052 of JANQEN010000210.1, forward strand.
ACCCCTGTGCCGATGCGTATAACTTATAGGTCTTACCACCTTCAACACTAAGCGAAAAGTTACCATACACATTATCCGATTCGGTTACTGCTGTATCCGTTGGAGAGGCAGTATTCACTGCAATGACCCGGGCCTTTGTAATCGGTGCATAGATAGCTGTGTAGGAATCATTCCAGGAGCGCCCCATTATCTCACCCTTGATAAGGGCTGCACCTGCAGCCATTTTTATAGTTATCTGAGTCGAATTCAGAATATCAATAGAATTGCTATAAGAGGTGAACCCTACCTTAGTCGCCGATATGGTATAACTACCAGCTTTAACAGAAAAAGAGAAGGCACCACTCTGCGGTGTTGAGGGAAGCAAGCCAATGACATTACCATCGCTCATGAGCTGTACCTTTACACCAAGTAAGGGTTCATCACTATTATTCTTTACAATACCGGAAAGTGTGTAGGAGAGCTTTTCCAGTGTTATTGCAGAGGGCAAATTGACACTCTGACCAAAAATTACAGACACCTCCTGGGCCAAGGAGTTCTCATATCCCTCCTTTAATGCAATTATCGACCAGTCAGCTTCATAACAACTGAGAACAAAGTTACCCAATGGATCGGTCTCAGCACTAACCGTATCGCCTCTATCAGAAATAGCAAGTACCGTTGCAAGATTAATTGCTTGAGCAGCCTTATCCTGCACCTTACCATAAATTGTAGCATCTGGGCGTTTTAAGAAGAAGGTCTCTGAGATTGTATCGTTTTCTGTGATTGTGATAGTCTTTGATTGAGAAACAAAACCATCCTTTTTTGTAGTGATTTTATAGGTTCCTGGCGGTCGTTGCCGGAGTAAATAGCCATCATCATCAGTATAGAATAAGAGCGGTGCCTCTAAGGAGCCATCCAAAACCTCCAGCTTTACCTCAACTAAACCGACGGCTTTGGTCAGTGATGTATCGCCAACTTCAATTTTTTCCTTTGTGTAAACGCGCATTCCACCAACCGGCGCATCATAGGTAAATTTTGAAATGTCACCAGCAGTACCAGCGCCCTTTTTGTCAACAGCTATCACTTTCCAGGTGTAATCATTGTCAGTAAGAACCAGATTGGCATTTAAGGTAACCGATCCGGTGTCATTGGTAAATCCACCGGCAGTAACCTCGGTGCTCCAAACAACCATTTGGGCTGTAACCCCCTCAAAGGTCTTGGTCACATAGATGTAAGCTTTGTACGTGTTGGCTAAGGAGTCCAGATTTGTCCATTTCAAGGTAATCATTGTTGAATCGGGATTTGCACTAATAGTATCCCCATTGGGTGAGACATTGGCCGGTTTCTTTAAGGGTAGCCCTTTAATGGTAAAATTGGAGGGCATGTTAATCAGTATTGAGCTAAAGGCAGGATGGTTGCCGTAGTTATTTAACACAACCCAACTATACTCCTGCCCAGGAGAGAGCGGTGGTGGGTCTGCTGTAATGGTTCCCGATGGATCTGGTTCTCCATATATCATTTGTGTATTGGCGGTTATAGCCTCCCAGATAATACTAAGCCCCTCTACAGTGAAGGAATCTAAATTGGGTTCGATCTTTTCATCGGACACAATAATATGGTAATAGGGCACACCGGGATTATTCTCCCACTGAAAGGTCGGGGTTAGATTTTCAATCTCTGCTAAATCTTCCGGAGCTGTTGGGGTAACCGGTTTGTCGGACTCGATGATCATCTTGATCTCATTGGAGAAAAAGGTTGTATCCAATAGCCCAATCTTAGTACGCCAGGCAATCATTACATAGTAAACACCGGCGCGCATGTTGTTTTCACCAGGTCGAAATTTGATTCCCCGTTGTGGTGGATTACCTTTAAAGAGGATATTATCCTGGGGGACATAACTGGTATCTTGATCTCTGATTATGGTATCGACAACTCGCTTGGTTACTGAGTCAGTATAGTTTTCGATAACCGAGCCACCCGGTGAAGTACTAAAATAAACTCGTCCCGAATCGGGAATAAGATCAGGATTGGTTGGATTTCTTGTTGCACCAGTCCATTTAAGCCAAACTGCCGTGTCCGATTTTAGCAAGGTGATCGGGAATTCTGTCAATATATAGGGCGTCGATTGGGTCACCGCAAAAACCGATGTGCAAAAGAGCAGCAGCCCCATGGTCAAACGTCTAATCACAGTCATGTAGTATCCTTTCGCCTATGTTTCTTTTAGTACTCTGTTTCCCGCCATCATCACACGAACTATTCTTCACAATTGGAAACATTCCATTCTATCGTAATGTTATTGAATAACCATATGCAAACGAGTTCATTAGAAGTAATAAACAATTCCGCCCTTTAATGCTGTTAGGGGCAAGAGATCCAACTCCACAAGAAGCTGCATCTTAGTTCCCACCAATGCACCAAAATTTAGAATTGGTGCCATCACACCATTGCCGAATTTGAGTTTCTCCAATGCCTCTAATCCAGAAAGAAGGTTCTCCTTATCTCTAAAGGCAAAGTCCAAAGAGAATATACCAATGTTAAAAAAGCTGTTATAAAAAGAACCGTGAAGTAAAATGACATTATCAACAAAGGCTTCAAATCGGAAATCCAAGGTGTCTGGATAATTAGTTGTATCTAAGATTGCCCCTTTGTCAGAGAAGGGATCAGAAAGTTCCATCCTAAGATTGCCAAATAGTTTTGTGTAGGAAAGAGAGAGCTTTTCTGGGAAAATATCAAAGCTAAGCGTGTGTGCCTGAGGAAGCTCCCAGACCATATTCTTTTGAGTACTGTATTCAACGCTATTGACATCATTCTTTTTAAAGCGGCTTAGATTATTATTTTCCATCATGTACTTTGTCAAGGCATCTTGATCACCATTGAACCCATCGCTGAGCCCCTCATCCAATGAGAAGGTTTCTGGATCGATAAAAAATGGGACCGAGTACTTGGCGGAGAGGAATCCCTTAGGCTCGGTTTTCATACCAAATCGTGAGACCAAGCCAAAACGCCAAAACTCTACTGCAAAGGTCGGTGTCCATCGTTCAACTTCGTAATGCCCTTCAACAGAATTGTGTAAACTGTAATCAATGGGACCAGACATGGGTGTTTGCACGCCACCCTGGTCAACGATCACATTAAAATTTCCATAAATATCAAGATCGACCTTTCCCTTTAAATCAAAGGAGAAGGTGTGGCGATGCAAATTAAAGGCAAATCGTAGTTTGTCATTGACCTCAAAGGCATACCCAAAGGTCATGGTCTCCCACCCGATAGCAAGGTCTATGGGTACATTGACACCACCCCGTAAAAACACACCAAATTCACCTGTTGAACCAGTACCGAATTCCAGGCGTGGCAAACTCAGATTATTCAAGTAACGGAGATACATCATCTGCAAATTTGAAAAGCTAAGCACACCCTTAAACATGGGAACATCAACTTTGATAGATGCATTGGCATACTGTTTTGCCGAGGCTTCCGGTTCAAACTTTTCACCTTCCACAAAGTTTTCAGAAAGATCACTGGTCAAGCTAGAAGTAAAACTTTTGTCAACGCCATATTTTAAGGGTATATTGATACCAAAGTATCCCTTTGGATAATCAAAGGAGACGTCTAAGGGAGACTTAAGCCAGTCGTAGTTAAACCCTATAGAAAGCTGAGCATCAAATCCCGGAGGATAGATGTTGATGGTGTTTGTATCTTCCTGAGAGTAACCAAAGGAAAAACAGAGAAAAAAGAGCGTTGTTATACCGATGACTTTCTTCATCACATGCCACCTTTAGTGAGATTGTCTATTTGTCGTTTACATCTGATTTCAATATCGCAAAAGTAACTATTTGCAAAAGTAAAGCTATTGTGAATGCTAAAGTTAGTTAGCCTAATTGTAACCTCATGCAATAGGAGTGTCAAGAAAAAATTAGGGCTCTCTTAGACCTTCAAAAAGTGCTGCATTGTTACTAGAATATTGCGTGAACAGTGATAAAACAGTATGTGTGCCCTTAGCTAGATGAACAATAATATATAGAAGGAAAAGTTAGGGTATTGCTAAATCACCCCACCAATTCGCATTTAATGATCCTAACAATATCTGAGATATTAGTCGTGATTCAGTTTTAATCATGAAAGACCTCTTCAACGGATAAACTCTTTAAAGAGCATTCACTCTTTCTATCATATAAGTTTTGTGTATGGGCTCAAAGGTTAGTACAGATTGGTTACTTCAGAAGTAATTGTGGCAAATTATTCTTGTAGAGCAACCACTAATCTACATTGGCTTTCATAGAATCTGAGATTTTCTTTTTTAGCTCACTGGAATATTTAAAGAGTGGGACAACTCTTCTTGGTAAAGGAACCTCTTCTCCAGTTTTTGGATTACGGGCTGGTCTGGGCTTTCTAATCTTTGTATGAAAGGTTCCAAAACCTCGCACTTCAATTGTTTTAAACTCCTTTAGATACTCTGCTATTGTTTCTAAGAATTCTTCAACAACCACCTTAGTATCCGACTGTGTAAGGCCCGTATATTTTGATACAGACACAACCAAATCATGTTTTGTAGTATTTGCCACAATACCTCCTGAAAGTAGATTTAATTTAAATATCCAATGAAATATATAAGAAAGTCAAGAAAAAAATAATTTTGCCTTAATTTTTAAGTATTCTCCACAGCAATTACCACTCTATCAATTATCCGCTAAATGTAATACTTTATAAAACTTAACAAAATTCTTCTCTACAAAGGCGATATGAGATTGACAAAATTGATCCAGTTTCGCCGACACATCTTTCCTCTTGAACGTAGTCGTGACTTTGTTTGAAGGGATCCCTATTCCCTTGGTAAGCAAGTAGTAAATTGTGTAAAAAAAAGAGAGAAAACTGCGTGCTGTAAAGGGCGAGCTTAAGGAACAGACTCTCTCCAGCTGTCTAATCGATAGGCATGCATAGTGTGCCCATAGTTGTTTATCCGTTATCGCGCTCTCGGTCAGTAATAAAAAATGTGAGAGATACTTTGTGTACCTTCCCTGTAAAAGATAGCCCAGTGTTGCTATTTTGCATATCTCATTAAAAATCAAACCACGCTGTTCCCTTTTTTTATCAAACACCTTTAAGGCACCACACTCGATAGCCTGCGATGCGGTCGTCATTGATTGTAAACCCGAACAGATAACCACAAAGGAAAAAGTGGCGTATTTCTTAATAAAGGCAAGACCCGTTGATTCCGCTCCATAGGGGATGTCCATAATCCAACAGTGCCATATGACCTTTTTTGATTGAATCATCGCCTCTGCATCAGCAAAAGAGCTAACAAAGGTCACATTAAACAATGGAGAGACAAAGAGGTTCTTAACCATTTGTTTGAAATTTTGGTCATCATCAATCACTAATAGATTTATCCTATTTTCTAATGTGAGCAAAAGTTTTTGGTGAGCAGTATTCATAGAATCCCCTTTCTAAAGGCACACATTCAACGTTTGACCAACAGAGTGGCGGACTCTTGGAAACAACACCTCCTTTAAAAAATGTTTTGATTTGATAATTTTTTTTATGCCAATGAACAAAAGCGCTCTTCGCAGCAACCCATAGTAAGGATCAGTCTGATATTTCCGCAATAAATAGATCCGAGCCATTTTAAACCGAGTATAATTGCTCGATATTTTTCGTGAGTCCTCAACCATGCTGTATACAATAAGAGGTTCTGGCGAATTAACGAGAGTGCATCCCTGCTTAATCAATCGAATGTAAAGGTCATAATCCTGTAAAGCTGGAATTGCACAATCAAAACCAGACACTTGGATTAACGCATCTCTTCGAACTATCACCGAAGAGGTGACACCAATGAAGTTATCTGCCATAATTGATCGACAGGGGCATTTAAAGTGGGGATGCTTAAAGGAATATCTATAGGTGCTCCTATTTGATGATTGAACATACTTTCCCGAATAAAAAAGATCCGCTTGGTTCTGCCTAAGAAGAGGTAGCGCCGTTGCCAGTTTATTCTTTGTAAAGGTATCATCATCATCTAAAAATGCTATGTAGCGTGCTTGACTTTGTTGAATGCCATAGTTGCGTGCAAAATTCCCACCACAATTGCCCGACAAATGAAATACCTTCACCTGGGGTGTGGTTAAAGTACGAAGATACCCTTTTGTATCATCTTGAGAACCATCATCAACAACAATAATCTCAAAGTTTTTATAGGATTGATCAAGGACACTGGCAATTGCCTTTTTAAGAGAGGCACATCGATTATAGGTTGGGATTACTACGCTTACTGCTACCATTTTATCTCCCTATAATTCAGAAAGTTAATTCGATTGTTGCAACACCTCATGTTTAACCCAGATTATGTAATAGGAAGTAGCGTAGAAGCACACCACGACGTTGACCGGATGTACGCTTGGGAAGTAGCCTGCAATCCTATGCCCATTAAGACTTTCAAGTCCTACTAAATCATAATCTTGCACTTCTGCATCTACTCCTACTGCATAGACTGGGTTTAATCAACCATCGATATCTATAAAGAAATATAGGGAGAAGGGCCACAATCTTCTCTCAGTAAACCAGCCAAAAATGGAGAAAGTGTTTTCTTCGAGAAAACAGTAGAACACCGACAATCTTCTCTATCAACACAAAAACCTTTGAACCCAGATTATGCAGTAGGAGTAGATGCAGAAGTGCAAGATTATGATTTAGTAAGACTTGAAGGTTTTGAAGGGCATATCTACAAGGTGATATGGCCG
>JANQEN010000257.1 GCA_028278335.1 Chitinivibrionales bacterium
AAAGCGCGAAATATACCAGCCCAGGGTAAGCGAAGCGCCACCCTGGGTCAATGAAACCACAACAACCCCCAAGCCCTGAAGGGGCGACATAAAATCCAAACCTTACCCCGACTGTCAAGGAGGTTGGTTTCAGGATATTAAAAAAAGAAGCCTAAAAAAATTAAAATCCCATGCCGTGCCCCGACTTGAAAGCATACCGGAAAGTACAAAAACTACAATGGAAAAAAACGATAAATTTTTCCTCCCTAAGCTTAAGAATGAAATGACAGTGACAATTTTATACAGTGTACCTCAGTAATTACGTCCTAATATACACAAATTGATGTGATTGTGCCTTTCCATAATGCCCTGAACATTTGGCAATGTAGGTGCCGCTGGGTAAAGAGGATAAGTCTATTGAAACAAAGGAATTCCTTGCTGGATAGACGCTTTTAATTAATTGCCCCTCCACAGTGTAAATTAAAACAGTTCCATATAATTTGCTATTAATGATTAATCTATTTTTCTGTACTAAGAAAGATGTCTTTTCATTAATATCTTTGGGATGTTTTTGAGTTTCCATAGTGTAGTATTTGTGATAAATTCCATTGGAAGTCGCAGCAAAAAAGAATTGTGTATGGTCGCTCGAAAAATCATTGGCCTGTATACCCAAGTTGTTAAAATTATTAGTACACGTAAATAGCTCTGCCAAAACTCTGACACTTGGGCATAATCTTAATCCAGTCACCGGATTCGTTTCCAATTTTTTAAAACGACGAAAATTGTTTTCCAGTTGATAAAGCCCCTTTTGTCCACCAATAAAGACTTTATCATCAAAATTTCGTATATAATCAACAACAATCCCACCAATTTTTTGTTCAGCGACTTCTTGAGGTAGTTTTAGTTGATGCCAGGATTCTCCATAGTTTGCACTTCTCATCACAAAAGAACTGGTTCCCAGACTTATTCCTAGATACACTGTATCATCATAGATCATTCCTGCTCTGACAAAAACACTAACAATAGATGCTGGATGCGATGGTAAGGAGACCGTTAATTTCTCCCATACTTTTTCGTTTATTTTTTTCCGGTAAAGCACTCTTTCCCCAGCAGCAAAAACGTACTTTGGATTGTTAAAATACCGATTTTTAAAGGAACTTATGGTATGAAATTTTTGCGCTGCAACTCCTTCAACCCTTTGCCACTGTTGATTTCCTCCATATTCATCATAGATATATATACCCTTGTTAGTAGCAGCATATAATGGTGCTCGCTCATTCTTGCTCCATAAATCATGTACATTTTTTATAGGCACTTCAAAGGTATCACAGCCGAAGGAGTATAGGGGTTTAAAATCGCCCGAGCGACTACCCTTGAATACACCCTCATTTTTTATTGAGGCAAATAAAGTTGAGCCTTTGGAAAGATCTAACACAGCTAACACGTTTTTATTATCCAAAGAATGTTGAACCCATTCAGGTTTTGGATATGCTGCTGTAATAACCAGGAATAAAAAAATGATTCGAGCCATGGGGCAATCCTTAAGGAAAAATAAATTGATGTGTGCTAAATCTCAGTTGTCACTCTTATTTATTAATATAATCAATTAAAAGGTAACTCATTGGGATAAGTTATGCCAGTTTCATATATTTATTACCTAATCGACATTGTAATCATCCTTGAAATAATCTGTATAACCCTCTGACCTCAAATAGTGCAGACCAAAGGGATTTTTGTCGCCATTGAACTCACGAAGTATACTCCTGTCGTAAATCCATGGCTCGGGAAAATGATAATCAAAGACACGGCCAACTTCATTAAATACTTTACCAATAGAAGAATTGAAAATGATTTTTTCATTAGCATGATAAATTTTCCATGATCCATTTCTAACATGTTTATATAGAGTATCAATTTGACAATGAGAGATTCCTAGATATTCTGTCCTAGTAGAATAAATTGAATCAAAAGCAATTCCATTCATCATTGGACAATCTATCGGGAGCATGTGTCTTAATTTGTTTGTTGAGGTAAAAAGCTTGTTATTGAACACTTTAATTAATATTGTTGAAGAATCAAACAATAATTCATTTGTATCTAGCTGATGATAATTGGTCTTTGCAACAATAGTATCATCAGAAAGTACAATTTCGAAAATTTTATACCAAACAAAATATCTTTCAGGATCGGACACATCGTCATGCTCTACCAACACTTCATATTTCCACTGATTTCCGATCTGCAAGATACTCATAAAAATTGGCTCTAGCTTATATACTGAAACTGGAATAATCTCAGGATCTGGATAAAAACAGGACATATGCATCATTATTAAGAAAAGTAGAAATAATCGTTTCATTACCAGTTCCCCTTTATTCAATTATTATAGCGTAATAAAAACTAGCCCTAACTGTGATCTTTTTAATCTTATTTATATATATAACTTATTTGAAATGTAATTGACTCACAAATTCCGAGCAATAAGATAACAAGTGTTTTCTTGGAGAAAACAAGCACATGTATTATGATAGATTAATATTAATGAACGATTTTCTTTAAACTCACTAACAGTTTTCCAAGAAAATGATAAAAATCAATCAAAAGCTATGAGGCCGCGAGAGGAATTGCAAAAGTTGGCTTAGTATCCTCCAAGATGCGAGAGATGTTGCAAATTCTGCAACTCATCTCTACAATCTGTTTTGGATAATGCAGACTCTGACACCTACTCTTGCAATCAGCGAGAGATAATGCAAACTCTGCAACTTACTCCTCCATTCTGCGGGAGACATTGCACGCTCTGACACTTACTCCTGCAATCTGCGAGAGCTTATGCACGCTCTGACATTTGCTCCTGCAATCTGCAGGAGATAGTGCAAACTCTGCACTATCCGATTCAAAGCTGTTGATACAACTACAAAATTTATCAGACACTAACACATTTTGCAAGAACAAATGTAGCAACAAGCATAAGCACAAACAGGTCTGTAGGAGTAAATGCAAAATCTGCAAAAGCTCTCGCAATTTTGATTGTACAACTGCAGAAGCTTCAATTGCTCTCGCAGGATGATTTGTACAAAAACATTCTCTGCATTTTCCCATGCAGGTATAAGTGTCTTACTGCAAAAGTTGCAGTTGCGCAAACAGATTTTGGTGTACAACTGTAAATTTTGCAATTGCTTATCCAAAATGGTGTGTTACAATGCACGGTTGGAAATATTGCGAGAAAATTAGAATGTATAGATATAAAGCCTGCAATTTGTTAATCACTATGAAATAAACAAATAGGAAATCTGCAACTAAATAAAATTATTAGGACGAAGATTTGTTGATTGGTAGAGATGGATATGAAAATAAGGTTCTTTCAAATTAATTAATGAAAATGATAAAAATTCCATTTACAGTTTAATAGAATGAAAAGAAATATCAAACTGCATTTTGTAATTCTTCTCAATCTGCATAAAATTCAGAAGAGTTATGTGAACAATTTGAAAAACCACCATTCAAAGGTTTATTTTAATAAAGATTTCAACACTACTTATAAAACCAATATTTAAAAGGTTTGTCCTGGTGAAACTTTTTTTCCATGCCTTCGCTTTATTAGCCTTTTTTTCTCCCTGTTACTCAAATTATTGGATGCTTGAGACTCCCGGTGGCATGGAAAATAAGGGAATGGGACAGACTGGCGTTAGCCATGCAAAAAACATCTATACGGTGTTTTGGAATCCTGCTAATAATGCAGCTCTTTATGATGAATTGCAGTGCAATTATGTGTATAGTAGTTATAATAAAACCATAAAAAATCCAGAATTAAACTGGCATAAAATTGCAGATTTATTGACTGAGGAATTAAAGCTTAACACCAAAACCTTTGGCTTCTATTTACCCCAAACACTGCCCTTTTTAGATATTGGATATACCCTTTTAAGAAATGATTTAAGGTTTAAAAGTTTTATCTATCATCAAAATACTCAACAAATTGATACAATAGATTCAAAGGAAGAAATGGTTTCAAATTCCTTTGGTTTACGGTTTTTTGACATTATTTCTATAGGAATTGGATTTAAAAAATATAAGGTAAGCTTTCATCAACAATTATGGCAAACTCAATTTTATTCCTTATACAAAAGTGAAGAAAAACTATTTGATTTAGGTTTTAGAATTTCTAAAGAATTCTTAATTTTTGATCTTATTGAACTCCATCCAGCCATTGGTTTATCTTTTCTGAATTTAGGAGGTCCTGAAATAATCTACTCCATTCAAGAACACTTTCAAGGAAATACTGATGTAAAAAAGGACACACTTCTAATTGAAAACAACCGGCACTTTGGTATTTCCTGTGACATCAATTTATTGGACTTCTTTGCATATACAATTGCCTATAATAGCAAAAACTATTACGGTGATCATCATTTAGGGCATCGTTTTCAAATCACACCGTTTTTTACTCTCTTTCGAGGGTATACAGGAAAAAAATATGATAAGAATCTTCAATTCTCCTTTAATTATAGAAAAACTGTGGATTGTTTTATAAAGTTAAGAAGATTTTTTGATTTACATGATAATAAAAATACAATTCAACGCAATGAGCGCTTAGAGAATCTAATCTCTATTAAAGGTTTTGCCATAAAACCAAATTTTTTAATTTCCTACACAAATTCAAAATATTTGCACCCCTATGGAGATTGGAATTCAAAAACAGTACCCAGAACTTCCGATCTATCCATTGGTGTTGGATTAATTGGAAAATTCCCTAACTTCTTTAAATTTAAAGCATCAAGTGAGAAATTATCCAAAAAAATTGGAGAGTGGATTAAAGAGGACATCAAAAAAGAGAAAGAAAAACAGAAAAGCAAAAAGAAAAAATAATAGAATATTTATATGTTGTTATTTCTTTTTGTTAATTTTTTTATCAATTGACACGCCTATACTAACAGAAAATGCAATATTTTTATGGGTGGGAATTCCCATTTGCTTTAGAATCTCCTCATCTACAAATGCATCAAAGTATTTAAACACCTTAAGTAACCCATGGGTCCCCCTAAAATCTAACAGCAATTTTCCCGGCCCCTTACCAAAGTTGAATACAAAGCCATAGGCTATTCCAACATCAAAGGGTGCTAAGGATGTATCATAAGCGACTACTGCATCATATGGTAACATTTCTATATTGTTCTTCATGCTAACGCCTGTTTTAAAGCTCAGAGCAGGTCCAGCGTAGACTCCAAACGTACGAGCTCCCATTTTGATCAAAAGGGGAATTTCCAAGTAATTTACAGTAAGTGCTGGATATTGATTTTTAATTGTCTTAAACCGATAGCCCTTTTGGGTAAATTGTGTTTCTATAAGAACCTCATGATACTTACCAATCTGTAAAGCAAAAAAGAAAGCTCCATTTATTCCTATTTTTGTACTTCTCTCTTCATAGGGGCGGAATGGTTCACGACCATAACCAAAATCTTTTGCCCCTCTCCAGGTGGAGATGTTCATGCCACTTTTAAAACCAAATACTATATTCTCAAGCGTTGCTTTTTCTACTTTTGATTCCTTAGAATATCCATTAAAAGCTACAAGAAAGATAAACAAAAACAATGCTATACCTAAGGCTCTAAACAAACTACATTCCCATGGACAGGTAATTTTTAATTATCAATTATTTGATTTGGTACAGGTTAAAATAAATCATTTACCTTTTCTATTTCAATTCTTAGAGTACTAACGATGGACCGGGGTACGGTGTGTTATTAAAAAAAGCTCCCTGCTAAAAACACAGGGAGCTATACATATCATTTAATAGAGAAGCTGCAAATCAAAATAGTTAATCTTAAAACTATCACTCTCCATTACTAAACGGATTTCATGGACACCTTCTGTTAGTTGAATACCGTTCCAGACCATATCAGTCCAGTTTTGCCATCCTCCAGTGCCTAAAAAGCTCATTTGACCGGACACATTAACGCCATCAACTTCCAAATGGAAGCTCTTGCCAAGTACTTCATAGGCAGACACACGGGCTGTAAAGGTATAGGTGCCTGTTTGACTTACATTAACATCGTAGGCAAGCCATTCACCATTTTTTATCCAACCAACTGCATAGTTTCCGCTATGGTCGCTGGCTACGCCAATGTCAACATCATCACTACGATAACAACCACCATAGTTACCTGCTGTTTTATCATAGTAACCAACTCCTTGACCGCCCTCTTTGTAATCCTCAGCTTCGATTCTACCAGGAATTGCAAAGAGATTATTGCTACCTACCTGTATAGTCACTTCATCCTCATCAATCTCTTCACCACTGACAACAGTCAGTTTGAACACGTAGGTTCCTGCTGTTGATGGGATAAAATAGGGTGTTGCAGTTTGTGAACAGTAGAGTGTTGCACAGGGACCACTGATTTGTGTCCAAGAATAAGATATCTCACCAACCTTTGATCTTGATTCAGAGCCATTAAGGTCTACCCTACTTCCAACTGAAGCAGTTTGGCTTTCACCAGCTTCAGACTTAATAGCCGGCACCTCAAAAATACCAAAACCCTTTTTATAAACCGTAATAGCGCCAACTTTACCGAAGTTTTTCTTATTAGTGAAGCTTATGTTGAGTGTACCATCCTTAACATCAGTTAATACCGCTACATCATAGGCACGATATTTACCAACTTCGTCGTAGATGTCTAGGTTTTCGATAACGGTTTTTCCTTCAATAACAACATCAAAGATCCGCTCGTTTGGCGCATCAAAGTACAGTTCTGCAAAGTGAAGTTTTACATAATAGCCACCATTTTCCACATTTATAGCATAAGAGAGAGGTGGCTCTCCATAACGCTCAGTTTGATATAGCGCATCATCTTCAGTTCCAGCTATGGGAACAATTTCATCATACTGGTCTCCACCTGTATAACTGTTATCTGTTGAAAAGGTAATGTTTTCTATTGAGGTATATGGGTTATCATCTTCACCTGCATTTATTGCAGCAACAACCTCCTCTTTAATAGTGACATAGGGTTCTTTTTGCATTTTATCTTCATCTGCATTATGTCTTGGCATGCCTCTTGAATATGTTCCTGTTGCGACTAATGTACCACCACCGGTGGTTTCCACTCCCATGGGGCCTGGTCAGGTAACACAGGGGCCATCACAATTTCCTCCATTATAGATATCATAGGCCAACACAGTGACATTATCATCAATCTTGTAGACAAATAAATTTTGAGTTAACCGTGAATCTGATTGTATTACTTTAGTTGAACTTCCAGATAGCACATACTCGTTTGAGGATTTTTTTTCAATAATAGGATTTTCCTCATTTAATTCTGGTACTCCTAATAGATAATCATCCTGTATTGTTCCATCATTATTAATTTTAAGAATCCAAAGATCTCTATGAACACCAGTGTTACTAGGTAATTCTTTATATCCTGCAACAATAAATCCATAACTGGTCTGTTCCACAGAATAAGCCTCTGAGATATATTCCACAGCATCAGGACCATCAATATCACCATCATCATATCGCCTAAACCAATCAACATCGCCGTTTAAATCTACTTTACAAACACATATATCACAAGGACCATTATTATCGTCACCGTTAAATCCAACTAATATATAACCAACTATAGCATTACTACTGTTAAGGATTGGTTTCATTTCTCTGATTCCACTAAATTCGCTTTCGTCAAAAACACCACCCCAGCCATGTACGATATCACCCTCTTTAGAGGTTTTACTGATGACTGCACCTCCACTACTCCAACCAGCAGCAATAAAGCCTCCATCATGGGATTGAAACACAGAAGTTACTGCAAATGGTACATTAAACTCATTGGTAATGCATTTTTTCCAAATAAGCTTTCCATCCATATCAATTTTTAATAAAATGCACCCATCTTTACATTCTTTTTCTGTTATATCTCCGATAATGTACCCTTTATCATCATCACCAAAAGTAAAGGGACTGATGGAATACCCTTCATCATAGGCCAAATCATTGTCAAGATCGTAGGGCATGTTCCATTGCCATACACCGTGGGAATTGATCTTCACATTGAAAAAGCGTGGACCATTAATATAGGTTATTCCTGTAAAAATAAACCCCTGTTCAGGATCTTGGTCATGGGTTTTGCATGCATTAAAGAAATTAGAATAATCACCAAAATCTTCATCACTTGGTTCATATCCGTAGGTCTGGTGCCAGCCATCTAAACGGATTGATCCAAACTTACCACTAACCAGATGATTGCCTGCTTTCTCGCTTAATTGTGACCAATTACCAGTTTCTGAATATCGCACAAACACACCATTTTGACTATTTCCCACATAGAGAAGATCATCTTGCCCTTGACCATTAATATCACCTGCAGCAATATGAGCAGCTTCAGAATTTGCAAGTGTATGTTGAATAATAGAACTGTTTGGTCGGATGTAAAATACCCTACCTGGTTCAGAAATTACTACATCACAGTAATGATCAGAATTTATAAACCCCGTTGTTAGGGCGGTAATATGATTCGTATATATTTGTGACCAACGATTGTCTTCTACATAATATATCCAAACACCATGATTATCCCAGGCACACACAAGGTCGTCCTGGCCAGTACCATGAAAATCACCAGCAGCAATTAGTTTTGGTGGTGTTGTTATGGAGACTGGTAAATTCTCAATCTCATGCCACTCATATTTTTTTGAATCACGCCAATGAATACCAGCATCCCAACTACCGATGATGTCGTCTCTGCCATCACCGTTAAGATCGCCACAGGTAAGTGCAATAAGGGGTGATTTAAGTCTATCAGTAACAAACCAGGTTCCACCAGTGAATTTAATCCATAGACCTTTTCTATCGGGGCCTCCGTTTTCCTGATAGGTTGTCCATAATCCCAAAATATCATCTACGCCATTGCCATCAATATCACCGTTGGTTAAAAACAGAGGAGAGTCTTTCTCAATATGTATTAATTCATTCTTTTGAGTGTTTTTCAGCCACAGACCAAGGTTCGGTAAGGTGAAAAGTGCATCATGACTTGGTCCAAACTGTTTACGTTCCCAACCAGGATCTCGACTTTGCAGCCATGGCACAACAGCAGCACCCTTGGCAAATAGTTTATTGCCATCTAAATTAAGATTTCTCTCTCCGCTACCTCGTGATGGGATAGCAGTCTTGATGATACTGTCATTTATTTCACCAATGAGATTATTATTACTCAGGTCTAACTTCTCTAGATTCTTTAATAAACCTAATTCAATGGTTGGAAGACTTCCTGTTAGATCATTATCATGAAGATCAATGCCTATTACCTCTTCATTATTATTATCAACGATAATGCCATACCAATCCTTTTCTGAGCCGTGAGCTAAAAAGTTACCATCCCCATCTTTCCATTTCTTATTGTTATCTATGGTGTTTTTCCAACTATCTCCATTAGTATATTCATACAGCTGAATTAGAGTCATTCTCTCATCATATGAAATTTTTCCTACTATCATGGTCTGTGTTGCTAATAGTAGTATTACCAAAACCAGTTTTAATTTGATCATATGTTTAATTTTTCCTTCTTCATTGTCTCAGTTACTATACTGATTGAAATTGTCACCTGAATATTTCCCCCGCCAGGTAGCATCTCATTGGTTCCTATTGTAAACAGGATTGGAACAGTATGAGTCGTACCAAACATCTTGAGTTATTTGATGTAAATTCCTTAAGCATCCAACTCTTTAATAGATAAACTCATCAAAAGATTAACTTGATTATTTTTAACATGGTACACCTGCTTGATAAAGTGAAATAGCAATCAACTATTATGCAATTCAGCAAACAATCCAGTTCACTGATGCATTCTCAATTAGGCCCAAACATGTAAAAACAATTTTATTGTTGGTGGCAAACAATAAAGGAATAGATGTTCCAATGCTAATATAATTGATTTTGTTTGTTTAAAGAGTTAGATGTTTGTGAGATGTCAAGATTGTGTGCACTAAAATATTTAAATGATTTGGGTGTTGCCTTCGCAAAAAATTTGTCCATTGTGATCTTGATCACAGCTCCTTTTAAGTCAAAGTATTATATTTGTAGCATAGAAAAGTTTCAACCCATAACAGTGGTTTAATTTCATGGCCCAAACTATACCAATGAATCCGGAAAAACATTTTGGATTTGTCCAATGTACCAATTGTCGTTTTCAGCCATGTTCTCAATTGCGCACAGGCCTTGTAACGCAAGGAAAGTTCTTTTTTGTATTACGAAGGCATTATGGGCATGATGATTGTGTATTTTCTATTGATGATTTTAGTCATGTCAGGCATTATCTATCCCAGATAAGCTTTTATCAATTAAACAAACGCTATTTGGATGTTGTCCGAAGCCTCTCTGCAATTGAACTCAATAGCCATGACCCGGAATTATTTCTTAATTCATGGGATGATATTAACGGCAGGATTGAATTTCTGCACCACCTTTTTATAAATAGAATAATTGCAGCCATTGGTATTCCCCCTGAATTTGAAAAGAATCCCAAGATAATTGCCTGGCTCAATGCTTTTCATGGTCAAGCTATCTCTCTGGGAGAAGTACAGCAAGAATTTGATACAACAAGTCCTGCTGCTAGTGATGACATGGTTGATTCAGAGCAAGAGGAAGAGATAGCAGTCACTAATCCCCAATGGGAACATGTAAACGAAGCTCGTAAGGAAGAGAGTCCCGATGAAACCATTGAAGAGGATACAATTGCATTAAGTGTTTCTATATCCGGTGCACCGGAGGGAGCGGCGGTTACCTTTGATATTTTTGATACTGCGACTTCGCCCCCAGCCCGAGTTGGTACTGTGCGCGGGAAAAATGAAAATGGAAGTAGTACTGCTGAATGGAAGGTGGAGGATCCTCGTAATGACTCAGATACCCGAGAGTGTTCCTTAGAATTTGAAGCCAGTGTGCGCAGTAAAGCAAGTGAGCGCAAAGCAATTCCCCTATTAGATGCTTTTTCAATTCAGTTAGATATTGACCCCGATGAAGCAGCCAGTGCAGACGATACCTTTACCCTTTTTAGCACAGATTCAGGACAAAGCTTTAAGCAGACAAAAACTATAAAAGATGATAAAGTATCCGGCGATGATTACGTGGATTTGACCTATATCGGTTTAAAACGGGATCTCTCCTATACCTTAGAGGTTGATCCTGGTAAAGAGGGTGATCCCTATATGATTTTTGAAAACAAACCATTTGGTAAATGGATGGAATAATGAATACTACTTCTCAGGCGAATTTTTGGTCAGCAAATGCAATGAGTGGCAAAAAAATGGTGCTTAAACGCAGTGGCCGTGCCCCCTTATTTACATTTACAAACAATTATACTCAGGTAAATGCTTACAATTTGGCCCTCTTTGCAAATCTTGCTTATGCAAAAAGCGAAGATACTATCGAGACCTTTTTTAAGAAATTAAATGGCCAAGGACGAGAATTTGATATTGGTGACCCTAAAGTGGCGCCCACACCTTTTCTTTTTACAACCAATCATGGTGAAGGTTTTTCTATAGAATTGGATAATATTGTTTTTCAAAATGACACAGATACACAGTTTTACTATGCAGCAAGTAAAAACCAAATTCTTATTGTGGTTCGTGGCACCACGTCAATCAAAGATTGGACCCAAAATGCCCAGGCATCGCAGGTTAATTTTAATGAAGGGCATGGCCAAGTTCATAAAGGCTTCTATGAATGTTTCCAATCAACAAAAACGGACATTCGTGATTTTCTCTCTTCCAAGCTAAAAAGTGACGCAGAGGTCATTGTTGCAGGACATAGCCTTGGTGGCGCTATAGCAACCCTTATTGCAGCCTATGTTCGCACTAATTTTACCGATAAGGTAATGCTTTATACTTATGGATCACCAAGAGTTGGCACCTCCTCCTTTAAGTCGCATTATTCATCATCGGAACGCTTTACCTATCACAGAATGGTAAATAATAATGACATAGTACCCTTGGTACCTATGCCCGGTTTAGATCTAAAACCCTATCTTCTACCCTTTGGATTAGTCCCAGGAGCAAAATCACTTTTACCACTTGCCTTCATTGACCTCGATGGTGATGTATTTACTCATTTAGGAACCTGTCACCATATAGTAAAAACAAGTGAGAATTATGGGGTAATGGAAGAAGAGGGTTCAGATCCCATTCATGTGAAGGTTGAAACAAGTGATGAGGACCAGCAGGAAATTACCTTAGATTCATTGATGAATGCAGGTAATGGTATTGAAGATCACGGCATGCCCAATTACATTTCCTTCTTAGAAGCTGACTATCGAATAGCCTGCCAAAACTATTTGTCAAAGGGAAATGATGACATTCTTAGCACAGAAAATGATATTCGTGTTTTAGAAAATGAGGTTGCTGAAATTGAAGGGGCAAAAAAGAATTGCATGGATCAATCTGCCGTGCATAAAGAACTTGCTGAGGAGAAGAAGGATGACTCCTTTTTGTCCTCCTATCATGCCCATGAGGCAAGTAAATTAGACTATAAAGTGGCCTGCATGAATGTAGAAATTGCCCGAAGAAATGAAACTATTGCCCACTATAAGGGATATGTGGATTATCAACGGAACAATCCTGAGAATAAATCGGTAATACTTAAAAAGCTAGTAGATAAACCCTCCGATGAAAACATGGAAAAGGAGATTACCTACCATGGGGAGCTCTAAGTTTTTTCCTATACTCCTTTTCTTTTTATTGATTGTCAGTTGTGCCAATAAAAACATCCCCTACAACAAAAATTATGTTCGATTGACCTTTTCCTTCCCCCAATCTGTTAAAGCAGAAATTACAACCCTCTATAGGGCAACCTCTGATAGTAAATTGTGCAAAACCCTAAGCACTAGGGATGGCAAACTGCACCCCAATGAAAAGCAGATCATGACAACGATTACTGAAAGCGGGCAACAGCTTGTTCCGCTCTATTTAAAGACCATGATAAACTGTGCCTGGAAACCGGAGAGGATAAAAATTCGGTTTCTTACGAAAAATGATAATCATTCTATTACAGCTCTTGCTATTTACCCAAAACTCCCTAACAAGAACAGAGAACTCTTTACAAAGGTTAATAACCCGATAACTATTACGGCTGCAAAGGTATATAAAATCTCACCGGATCGGTTCTTTTTTAAAGTGTTTCCCAACGACTCCACAACTTCTGTTCCAGATCCCTATTACCATTTAGAAGGTTTTACCGGTGACACCATTCCTGTTGCTATTAATCTTCTAATGGATGAAAACCAAGAGCCTATTTTTGTTGAGTAAAACTCAACAAAAATTCGACAAACTTTCTATGCTTAATAGAGTGCTTTCTTTCCCAATTTCTTAATTTTAGTTTGTATCTCTTTGTATTGAGGTCCATGGTTATTCTCATACCGTAAATAGTTATTATACTGTTTACATGCTGCACCTTTATTGTCCTGTTTCAAATAAAGGTCTCCCAGTTCCAAATAGACTTTCTTTAAATCCTTTTCTAATTTTAATTTAATGGCGCCTTCTAATATTTTAATTTTTTCTGCACTGTTCTTTACCTTTTTTGCTGCTTTGCACAGAGAATCTGCCCGTGATAATCTAATTCCCTTTTTAAAAGCTTTGAACAGTGTAGTCTTTTGCACTTTTTTCTTAATATACAGTGCATAAAGAGAGTCGATTGCAGGTCTATTTGAACTTAGATTATCGTTATATTCTAATATGGCTCTTCTAAAATTTGGTTTTATTGCATCCACATGTTCTGTACATAGGAGGGCTAATTTATTTGACTTCACATATTTTCTTAACAATTCCTTGGAAAATACCTCTCTTGGCCCCTCTCCTTTTTTTATATACTCAAAATTTTTGGCTTCTCGATCTGGCGTTTTTGAGTAGGCAGAAATCTTTCCGTCAATTACTTTGAAAACCCATATCTTTTTAACTGGTATACCCGTAAGATAATCAATACTTATGGAATCAGTTTCAAAGGGACGTATTTTCCTACCATCCAGTGTGATTATGGCATGTTTTCCATGATAAAGCTTTATTCCATGCTGTGTGGGATATTGAATATATGATTTACCATGGAGCACCTCTCCATTTTTTAAATACACCATCATAGCGTAATTCTTCTCTTGGCTATCTTTCATAGTCTTATAGTTTTGTTGATATAATTCTGGTGTCATCGCAGGCTGTGCTAAAAGATTCTGTAATAGAATTATATTAAAGAGACATACCATCAATACTACGTTTCTCATATCTAAATCCTTTCAATTAACGAAACAGATCGATTAACCTTTTGTAAACAATTTCGACACAAATCTAATATACCTATTTCTTATTGGTAATGGCAACAAGATGTATCTGTTGTATACCAATATTTTATTTAGAACGTCATGCCATTTCCCTATTTTTATTCAGTGTGAAAACGTGCAAGAGCGTCCCAACTGATTTTTTGCGCTTGGAACTTTCATGCGCTTCTGCATCTACTCCTAGTGCATAATCTGGGTGTAAAAGAGTAGGCAAACAATGAACCTTTGACTCTCCTGATTTTTTATTATAAGGCTATTTGCATTTTAGAGGGGTCCTAATGTTTACTGAGAGGGGCCTCGTTTTGGTTGAAGGGGGTCTCTTTTTTAATAAGGGGGGGTCTAATTTTCATTGAAACCGGGCTTAATTTCGTTGACAGGGGGCTCATTTTCGTTGTGACCGGGCTGATATTCGTCATAAGGGGTCTTAACTTTACTGAATTAGGTCTTAATGTTTTGTTAATGCCGTATAATATTTGGTTTAACAACAAAGCATAAAAGCTGTTATCTAGGTGGGGAAGAATCCCCTCGCATCAAAAAATTACCTCCCTACTCTTAAAGCTGTAACGTGAAAAAGAGTATCCGCTAAACGCGGATCCTCTTTTCTCTAACACCTTTTACTCGCATTGCGGTAATTATTTTCCGCTACCCCTCTGAATCACTCCTCAATGTGGCAATCGACTAAATATGAAACAATATGATTAATTCCCAAGGATTAAAAAGCTAAGATTGCTTCGCTACGCTCGCAATGACCAACGCAGTACAATTGTCTTCATCAATCTTTTAATCTTTTGGGTTAGCCAGGCGTCGGGTTTAGTCTGGCCACAGGCCAGACCGAGGCGGAAGAGCCGAGCCCAGAGAGCACCCGACCAAGGGAGGAAATTGTGCGGCGGCGCGAATGAAATGAGGGCAACCCCCAAAATATTTTTATCTAAAATTGAATACATTTTAATATGGGAAGAATCCCCTCGCTGCAAAGAATTAATTACCTAGGAATTATGAGAGTAAGCAAACAATGAAGATTTATCCCAGATTATGCAGCAGGAGTAGATGCACCCTCTATAAGGGTGATTACTATAAATCTGGGTTAAATATAAATGGATAGACAACATCAGTTGCATCACTAAAACCTCTTAAGGGATGAAATTTCCATGATCTTATAATGTTTTTCATTTGCCATAAAAATAGTTCATCATTTATATCAGTTCTATCAACAACAACCTTATAAACATTTCCACTATTGGCAATTTTAAATTTCACTACAACTTTCCCCTCTTGTTTATTTTTCTTTGTAAAAATTAAATCCAACACCCCTTCAAAGAATAAATTAAATTAATAAGTAATAAGCCATTACATTTTAATCATCACTTACTAGGAGAGAGTTCAATGAGACATAAAAGCGTAATAATTATACTGTTGTTTCTATTTGTCAATCTATTGTTTAGCGCATCAAAGTCTATTTTAAATCTTCCCTTAGAAAACCGAGGGCCGGGCGATTATGAGTATTTAATTGTCACCTCAAACACCTTAAAGGATTCCTTTCATTCCTTTATTGAGTTTAATAAAAGAAGATGCCTTAGAACAAAGGTTGCGTCAATTCACACAATAATTTCGAATACCAATGGTAATAATGATCAGGATAAACTGAGAAATTACATAAAAGAGCAGTATGAGAGTCATAATATTGTCTATGTGTTATTAGCTGGAGATATCAATACAATTCCCTTTAGGGAATTATTTACCGAGTGCTATGATCACCACCAAACGCCGGATAGGTTCCTTAGAAAGTATTCCGTAGCAGATATGTATTACTCCTGTCTTGAGGGTAATTGGAACAATGACGGTGACAATAAATATGGTGAACCTGGGGAAGAGGACATGACTCATGAAGTGTTTGTTTCACGTCTCCCTGTTGACAATAGTACCGAGTTGAATTACTGTGTCAATAAAATCATTAAATATTCAGAGCAACCAGTAACAAACCAAACAACCAATGCGTTGCTTACCGGGACTTTTTTGTGGGACGATTATGGTGTAAAAGTATGGGGTGCAGATCATAATGAGCAGTATGTTGGTATCTGTCGTGATAGCGGTTATGTAACAAAGGGGTTTCCCATATCTGGCTGGTCTATCAGTCGATTAAATGATAAACAAAATGGATCCCATATGGCCTGGAGGGATGTAGATTTTAAAAACAGAGTACTTACTGCCAAACCCACATGGATTAATTTTGTTGGCCATGGAAATACTACCTATGCCTTTAATCAAAACACTTCTTTTGTAAATAATTCGAACTATACTAACAACGGGACCAATGCGAACTTCTTTTTAATGTATGCAGTTTCATGCAATTCTGGCCAGTTTAAAGTAAATGATTGCATACTTGAACAGTTCCTTACTATACAAAATGGTGCTGTGGCCTGTGTTGGATTGTGTGAAAATTTTATGCTCGATGATGATGGCCTTGATGGTGCCACTCAACGGATTGCCCGCTATTTTCATGATGCGGTTTTTAACAAAGGTATTCACTATTTAGAGATGATGAATGCCTACTCCAAGGAGATGAATGCAGATCTTATAATTGATCCAAATGCACTCAATAAATCGCCCTATTTTGCCGCTGTGCGCTTTGCTGCTTTTCAAACTAATGTTCTTGGTGATCCAGCACTGTCTATTTGGACAGCAAAACCTGAGCAATTAACTCCCGTGTATGACACCATATTATCGACCCTAACCTTTTCAATACAGACAGTCCCCTATTCATGGGTGGCCATTGTTGATGCAGACAATACAATTATCACCACGAAAATGAGTGACGAAAACGGCAATTGTTTGATTGATGATCCGGTCTTGGCTGATTTTGTGTCCACAAATCCACAGAAAACTATTAAAATAAGGATTAAGGCACATAACTTTCTTCCCTTTGAAGGGAAGCTTATTATAAACAGAGTCGATTTTATCAGTATGCATTCCCCTGCAGGTGGTGAACAATGGGGAAGAGGAAAACTCTATCCAATTACCTGGTATGATGATATTGATGACAATGTTACAATTGAGCTCTATAAAGGAGAGCAGCTTCATTCGGTGATTGTCAATCCTTTGGTTAGTACCAGTCCCTATGCATGGACTATTAATGATTCAATTACACCAGGAGCTGATTATAAGATCGGTATTACTAGCTTGGATAGACCCCATATCTCTGACAAAAGCTTGTCTGCCTTTTCAATTATAGCACCATCAATTACTGTTCATTCTCCCAATGGTGGCGAAGTCCTTTACGTGGGATCAAAGGACACAATAACGTGGAAAAGTGCCGGTCTGCCTGACAATATGGATATCAAGTATTCTACAAATGGTGGCACGAATTGGACATCACTGGCAACCAACACAGAAAATGATGGCATCCATGTTTGGACAATTCCCAATGTTCCATCAACAACATGCAGAATACAGATTTTAAGTACCCTCGATGGAACGCCTGTTGATATGAGTGATCATAACTTTACTATTGCAGCACCGATTATTGAGCTTGCATCTCCCAATGGTGGTGAAGCCTGGTATATTGGAGAGGATTACACTATTACATGGTCAACCAAGGGTTTTGTTGGCGATGTTTCGATTGCCTATAGCATTGATAAAGGGGCCAATTGGTTAGATATTGTTGCAGGAACCCCTAATGATGGCGCACATCCCTGGACAATACCTAATAATCCATCCTCCCTGTGTATGGTGCGTATCAGCGAAACGTCTGATAGTGATCCTGTGGATGAAAGCAATGGCACCTTTATTATTGAGATTGAACCAAAACTTTCACTCTCCTACCCTGTTGGTGGCGAGGTCCTCTATATTGACACAACCTACACTATCCGTTGGTCATCAATTGGCCGTGTGGGTAATGTGAAATTGGAGTATAGTCCAGATACAGGAGCACATTGGTCTGTAATTGCTGCCAGCACTGAAAATGATGGCCTCTTTGACTGGAAAGTACCGGATTTAACTGAAGGTCGGTATATCATCCGAGTGAGTGATGCATTAGATGGAGTGCCCAAGGTTGTGAGCAATACCATTTATATTGAGTATGCACCATCAATTACAGTCTCCTATCCCAATGGTGGAGAAACATTTTACGTTGGCATGGTTTACAAAATCACCTGGCTAAACAAGGGTACCGTTGGTGATATTAAAATTGAATACAGTAGTGATAGTGGTGCAACCTGGAACATTGTTGTAAGTAGAGTGACCAATAATGGGTCCTACAACTGGAAAATACCCGATGAGATATCAGATATTTGTTTAATTAAAATCAGCGAAGCCACCAATGATGACATTGTTGATATTAGTAATAACAACTTCTCAATTGCCTCACCCTTTAT
This sequence comes from Chitinivibrionales bacterium, assembly GCA_028278335.1. GTDB lineage: Bacteria > Fibrobacterota > Chitinivibrionia > Chitinivibrionales > JANQEN01 > JANQEN01. Next base: position 18,653 of record JANQEN010000257.1, read on the forward strand.
TAAAGTTTCAGCACCAAATGGTGGTGAAAAATGGCAAGCAGGAAAGAATCATCAGATTAACTGGTCAGGGGAAGGGTTCTTAGGGGATGTGAAAATTGAGTATACCATTGATAATGGTTCAACATGGAAGATTATTTCTGAAAATACTCCAAACAGTGGAACATATTCCTGGAACATTCCAAAGGAATCCTCGCTAAACTGTAAAGTGCGTGTGAGTGAGTCTGCCAATGCAAATCCTGTTGATGAAAGCGATACCACCTTTGAAATTGAAGATGGTACTGCTATCCAAAATAAAACACCTCATATACTGGTAGAGCGCTTTGATATAATTCCCAATCCTTTGGATTTAGATAGAACAAACAAAATGTCCTTTTTTATTACTTCAAAGAAGGCTTTGAAAAAGGCATGGATAACAGTGTATGATCCTCTTGGTAATGAGCTTATATCCATAGATAAAAACATCCAATCTAAAAAGGACAAAAGAATTTGCCTTGGCACATGGAACCTTAGCACTAAAGCAGGAAAGAGAGTGTCTAAGGGGACCTATTTGGTGCTTCTGAAAATTGTTGATGCCAAGGGAAATGTCTCAGCAGTGAAACGGTTGGTTGGGGTTAAGGAGTAAAGGGGATAATAGGTTTATTCATTGTTGTTGAAGTTCTTCCTATACCGTTGGTATAGTTTTATACCTAGTATTTAAATGGTATCAATCTCCTAATAGCTTTTAACCCAGATTATGCAGTAGGAGTAGATGCAGAAGTGCAAGATTATGATTTAGTAAGACTTGAAGGTTTTGAAGGGCATATCTACATGGTGATATGGCCGAAAAGCCTGAAAGTCTTAATAGGCATAGGATTGTGCTTCTGCGCAACTTCCTATTGCATAATCTGGGTTTAAGTTTTGAGTACTCAATTCTTTGGATTGATATATTTTAGTTTTGAAATCTACAATCCAATAACATTACTAGTTGAAAGAGAGTCGAATACATGAAACGTATATTTCCATTGATTGCTACTTTTGTGTTATTCCTTTGTATTTCCTCCCTTGTGGCACAATCATCATTTCTCAAACTCAATCGAAAGTATCGCAAGAAAGGCTTTGTGGGAAATACCTGTGCGGTGGTTATCCTCGATACAATTTTCGTTGATTTTGATGGTAGTGTAGAATCCTATTTTGGTGAGGGAGAGAAAGCTGATCTCATTCAAGAGTATTTTAGAACGAATTTCCCTAAATGCTTTCAAGAAAACAGTGCCTTTACTGAAGTCTATATTGATTCCTGCACAACCAAATATGACACAGAATTAACACCAATTCAATCACCAGTCCCTTCTAAATCTTATTGCTATTATCCAAAGGACAATAAGACGCTTTCTTTTAGGAAAGGAACACCAGACTACGTTCTTTTTATATACAATATGGGTATTGTATCAAAGGAATTAGATAAGGGTGAATTACTTGCAGCAAAGTATGGAAACAGTCATACAATTCCTGGTGCTCCAGGCCAACCAGGGATGACGTTTCATACTATTAATCCAGAAGATCCACATAGACCAATAAGCTATTCCTCCACATTTGTATTATGGGATAATAAGGAAGGTAAAATTGCTGGCAAGGGATATGGTGATCACATGCAAGGTACTGGAAAAGAAATTGAGAAGGAAACTTGGGAAAAAATAACCAATGAGTTTTCTGCAATGATTGGGGTTAAATAATTCATTTTCAATAAATACATTCGCTCATACTGGAATCCATTTCATGAATAAACTAATAAACATAAGTTTTTTCCTCATCTTACTTTTTTCTATTCAATTATTGCATAGTTCAGTATCTAGTTTATCTTTAAATCCCAACTACCAAAAAAGAGATTATCGTGGACTTTCTTGTGCAGTAATTGTTTCAGGTAAAATAGTTGTCGATTATGAAGGTGATGTAACTAATGAATTTGGCAATGGTGATAAAGATGACTTAATCCGTAACTACTATCTGACAAACTTTCCAAATTATCTTCAAAACAACTCTTTGTTCTCTGAGGTTTATAAAGATTCATGCATAACACCATTTAAAACAAGAGAATATGCAATAATTGACAATTCTTCTGAAAGAAGGGTCATGCATATTCCTCTAAACAACCAAATTATAGCATTTGTCAAAGGAGCACCTGACTATATTCTCTTTATAGAAAAGGTCAGAATAATATCAAAATTTATTCCTCCAATTGGCATAGTAGCAAGTGGGCCATGTAAACCAATTATCATAAAATCACAATATCTATTATGGGATAATAGAAAGGGTTTTGTTGCAGGAAAAGGGTATGGGAAGACAACAGAATATACGGGTACTTTTGTTAACATGGAAACCTGGAAAAAGGTGATGCATGAAAACACCTCGGATATTGTTGGCAACACAAGAGTTGCCTACCCAAAAATCCGTAAAGTAAAATTCAACACATTAACATCTAAAGAAATCCCTGCCAACTATTCAATGATATATTGGAAGTATCAATCGCCTGACTCTATAAACTCACCCTTAATGATCCAATCATCGGATCAAAAGGAATTATTACTCAAAATCAACAATGAATTATTCACCTTGACGAATCAGGATGACACTCTTAAAACAACAGTATCAAGTAAAAAGGATTCAATAGTTCAAAACTTCCGATACAAATATATTCGGTTGCGCATGGTAAAGCGATTGCTTGCAAAAGATGTTAAAGATGAAAATGGGATACTTTGTGATAAATATCAGGCTGCCTTACATATGAGAATTGCGAAAAAAAGAAAGTTGTTGTTTTTTAGAGGAAAAACAAAGCATTAACCTTATAATTTCTTATTAGAGTCTTTCCAACACATCAACTATCACCTCTGTTTTCTAATAATCTCTTAATCTGCTCCTTGTTGATATAGCAATGTATCCCAAAAGAAAATCCCACAAAGGGAGTTAGTGGTGTTTGATATAAAAGGGATTTAAAAAAGTGGCAATGGCCATTTACATAGGGTTCCAGAGAAAACATTGAAAATGGCTCGAATCGGTAGAATAGTTTTACCCCTGGGATTATTGACATGAGAATATCACAATCAATCCGTTCATCTTTATAGTAAATTGGGTTTATTAGGAATTCCATTCGTATGTTTGCAGCAACACCAAATCCTTTCATGTACTTCTTGCCAAAGCAGTATCGTGCTTCTCCCAGTGAATAAAATGAAAGGGCTGCACCACCCTTTAAAGGAACCATAGAAAATTGAGTACCAATATATGGAGCCAACTGTAAAGAGAAACCTTTGTTCATTTGCTTTTCAAAACAATAACCCAGTCCTAAGCCACTTGATATAAGTGATGGTTGTAAGGGCATGACCGGTTGAGCGTAAAGACTAAGGACTAAGAAAGGTATTACAAGAATGAATTTCATTAATAATCTATACCTGTTTTAATGCCTTTATGGTCTGAGCCAGGAATTTCAATAAGCTTGTTGTAGACAAGTTGTATGTCAGGAGAGGCGAATAGATAATCTATTCGCGCAAAATCTGTGGGATACCGTTGGGTACTCCAAGTATATTGATATGGATTTGCAGCGACCGTTGCAGCGTCTTCCAATCCCATCTCTAAGGGTATTTTCATATTTTTATCGTTGGGCAAGCTATTAAAATCACCTGCTAAAATCAGATAGTCCCCTTGTATAATAGAACCGACATCTCGAACAACTCGGCCATTTTGTCCAAGCTTTTTCATTTCTTTAAAGCTAAAATCTATCTCCTCTTTTGAGTTATATATTGGAGCAGGTAAATGAATACCTACAATAGAGAGATGCAGTGAATTAAAGGGTATCCTAAGTGAGCCTGAGGAATTTGTGCTCATTGTGGCAGATTGATTTTTAATAACGCCAAATTCACCTTGTATTCGCGTTGCAATGACCAAATTATCTGAAGATGGCTCATTCTTCAATTGAAAGAGTGTATATCCATTACTCTTAAAAAGGGAAGTATCAACATTGTGATTACATGCAGCCTCTATTAAAATGTAAATATCAGCATTTTCATTGAGGAGTGATTGGGTGATTTCCTCTTTGGAAAGCTTGTTTCCAATAAGAAGATTTGCATTGATTATTGTTATATCTGAATCAATTTCATCATTTTCCATGACACAATTAATGAATACACATAAGATCAGTATGAAATAATTTTTCATGTTGAAATGCTTTCAGCGTGAAAACACATATTGATATTTCCCAATTCCTTGTTACCTACACAAAACAATTTTAATTATAATATCTCCTTTCATGAAAAACTCCTTATCACTGATCATAAAATAATCATAGTACTTCAAAAATCGTAATAATAATTTTACATTTGGGATTCCAATAGATCATATCATATACGGACTGTCATTCATTCTTTTGCGCCAGGGATGCAGAAGGTGCCAAGCAGTGTTTTTACGAAGCAAAAATACCGAAGCGATAGCGAAGCCTGGAGCAAGCCCGAGGCGAACACCGAGAAGGCGCCCAAATATCTCTTAAAGTTTCTTTATTCATTTTGAAGTACATTTAATGTTATAATTAAATTGAAACATTAAACAATTATTGTAGTATATTTTAAACTATAATATAGGCTTGATACTGTAGCACTGAATACCCACCCATGAATCGATTAATTGCCTTCCTTATCTTTTCCCTTTGTTCTACTTCCCTATTAGCTTCTGATACAACCATAGTGTTGCAGCAGAATGTACACGGTTATGCTGGTTGTGTTGACACCTATCTTTATCATTCTGGATTGGACACCACGACACTTTATACCAACTATTCAAATGAAGTATTGCTGCTCACCGCTAATTGACCTAATTGAGGCCAAATTAAGGCCCGGGCGGTCATCTTCTTTGATGAAATTACAGAACACATCCCTCCTCACAATGCACTAAAAAAGGCTGAACTTGCCCTTTTTCATCTGGGAGGAACTGTTGGTGATTCAGTCTCCTTTGCCTACCCTATCACTAAACCTTGGAAGGAACGTTCCATAACATGGCTGTGGCCCGATACGAGTAGCTCCTGGGACTCGACCGGTGGTGACTATGACAAAAGTCTTGGTTCTAAAACAGAGTTTGCCGCAGATTCTGCTTGGGAAGTGTATGATGTTACAAAACCTACACAAAATATTGTTAATGGTGGTGACAATTTTGGATTTATAATTATTCCTGACCTTGCTGAAGGCAACACGGGTAGGGAGTATGTTTCAACTGAGAACAATGGTCCTGATACACTTAATCCTAAGCTCATCCTAACCTTTGGATCTACTTCAATTAAAAATGCATCTAAACTAGGTTATGCTCAACCATGCAAATCATTTTGCCTAAATGGTAATATCTGTGTTCAGTTTACCACCTCAAACCATAGCTTTGAATATGTGTTGATCTACTCATTAGATGGTACTCTTATCACAAGGCATACAATCCAAGAAAAAGTGAATTCTGTGAAAATTCCCTTTGCCTCCCAGGGAATCTTTCTGCTCAGGGTGAAAGCACAGGAAAAATCATTTACCGCTAAAATATTTACCATAAAGTAAGTATCAATAATGTAGTTGGAATGTCATTTCGTTACATTAGTGTATAAAATTATTTCCTCAAAGGGGGAATTAGCAAGATCACCTGAGCACTTTAGTTATCTGCTTGCCTATAAAAGCTGGTTCACCGGCTAGGTGACCGCGAAGCAGAGGCGATGAAGACTGCATTGTCACCTACGAGCCACTCTGATTTTATAGATGCAAGCAGTTATAAAGTGAGAAGGGCTCGGTGACGAGTATCGCGAGGAATAACCTTACTATGGGGGGAATTCTACCCCCGGAGATTTACATACACTGTTTCTCAAAAGTTTTGTCCCATGATTTTTGACAAAACTCTTATAGAAACAGTTATACCGCAACACAACATAGGACAAGATTATTGAGAAGCGGTATAAATCAAATACTTATCTTATGTATCAAAAGATTTCTAAAACAAAAGCCCCGATAAATATACCGGAGCTTTTAATATCTAAAGTTTTATTTAAATCTCAAAGCTTACCTAAGACTCACCACCCTTTTCACCATTACCATTTCCGTTGCTCTTACCATTGTTATCACCACGGGGTTTCACAAACTTTTTCTTCTTTTTAAACTTCTTGGGCATTGGTTTTTTCTTTTTCTTAACCGGTTTATGCTCTTTTGGCTGCTCCGGTGCTTCTTTGGGATCCATAGAAACGAATGCCTCATTGGGGTTCATTTGCTTTCCCTTGAAAGTTATCATACGCTCGTTTAATTTCACAGAGAGCTCATAGGGACTCATATTTTCAAATTCTAAAATCTTTTTAGCAGACTGTACCAATTCATTGAGCATATTAACCATTTTTTTATTTTCTGCTTTTCCAATTTTGATCTTACCAAGATTGGGGAGAAGGATCTTTTCAAAGATATCACCAGCCTCAAGCTCACCGAGAAGTTCTCTAAACATAAACTCCATTCGTCCACGATACTCTTTAATGTTGTAGACATCAGATGCATTAATGGCAACTGTTAGAAAGGAGTGTGTGTTTACCGTTAAAATAATATGAGCTCCTTGATTGGTAAACATATGAGCATGCCAGTCTAAAAAGGGATTTTTTGTTAATGGATGAGAGGGTAGTTTTGCTCCATAGATCTTTTGTGAACAAGTTGGCGTTAGTCGCAGAATGGTGTTCATTTGTTTTTGTCCTTATTGAATATGTATATAATCAATTTTCGCAGCTAATATAAAGTCATTAATCGATAATCCAGATAAGGCATGTGTATAGAGTTCGATTAATACTCGGTTATAGTAAATAGAAATATTTGGATGGTGTCCCTCTTCCTCAGCGATGGATGCAATGGCATTAATAAACTCGATTGCATCCAAGAATCCCTCAAAGGCAAAGGTTTTCGATAGTTTATGTGTGCCTTCCCTATCAATATCCCATTGTGAAAGTGCATCTAAGTACTGCTCTTCATCTTGGATTGAAAGAGGAGTTGCCCCACCTTCACAGGGAACACATTTTTTATCTTTTAATGACACACTCAGCTCCAATTTTTGCTGATTTCATTCATCTCAATAATAATTGATACAGAACCATACATCAATTCTATTACTCTGTGAATATACTACTTCAATTATTATGCCAATTCCTATCAGAATAGGACTTTAATAAAGTAATAATGCTCTCAGTGTGCGAATTAACCCGGTTTCCTTCATTAGCAACATACGTTACTACTGACAATGTAAAGCAAGAATGCCCCCAACAGTGAGTATGAGACCTTTTACCCCTTCTTATACTCGTGGAACTTACTTCCCATTTGGTATTGTTTTTAAAAGAGCCACCGTCTGCATCTACGGTGTTTCATCTCCAAAGGCGATTTATATGAATCTCTTTTTATCTTAATCAACGCTCTCGTACAGTACCGCTGTTTGAAGAAAGTCATTAAAAATAGTATTTTGACTTTGCCAGGGGGTCATCTAATTTTCATTTTTTTTATCATCAAAGTGAGCAATAAAAAGAACCATCTCATGGTGGGTGAGTTCCCGTGATTATGCTGATTAGGGCCTTTTGTTTACAACTATAAGAATTGTTAGGTTACATTATAATTGGCATGTAATTTGATTCCCTTTGTTAATAAAAGGAGGAACTATTATGGCACAAAGAGCAGAAAAATCAGTTCCCGAGGGAATGAGTACAGTTACAGCACACCTTTGGTTTAATGGCAATGGCAAAGAGGCATTAACCTTTTACAAAAAAGCCTTTCATGCAGAGCTTACTGCACCACCTGCTGAGTATCCCGACGGTAAAGGGGTTTTGCATGCTATGATCCGCTTTGGTGACACCAACTTAATGCTTGCCGATGCCTGGCCAGGTCAATGGGAAGAGGGACCACGGGATCATGCAAGCACTGGCTTTATTGTGTATGTTGATGATTGTGACACCCTGTATAACCAAGCGGTGAATGCGGGTTGTGAAGTTGTCGAGCCAATAATGGATGCCTTTTGGGGAGATCGTATGGGCAAAGTAAAGGACCCTTTTGGTCATTGCTGGGCTATTGCCAGCCACAGGTGGATCTATTCTGCAGAAGAGATGGAGGAAAACCGGAAAAATTGGTTTGACTCGCAAAAGTGATATTTGTATATCTACATCATTAGTTTAGCTTGGCAAGCTCTTCTTCAGATGTCAAGGAATTATACACTCGATAGTGGGCTCTAAGATAGAGCTTATTAAAAAGGACCACACTAAAGAGAAGTATCCCATAAAAGGTATAGATATAGTTGTAGGGTATTCTAATGCCAAAATAGAGAAGTGTATGAACAATCACTATGGCAGTGCTAAAAAGTATCAGCATACGAGGAAGCAAATATCCGATGAAGGTAAGATTTACTTTAAATACTCCCAGTAATCGCCTTAAAAATCTTTGTGACTTTACTCCTTTGCCAAACATATAGTGTAGTTGAAACTCATTAAAGGAGAGTCCCGGTTCTTTGGGATATTTAATTTTTGAACGGAAGATACTGTAATAATTTGCACCGATAACAGCGATGGAAAGGAGCAATTGTATTAGAATAAAGCCTTTCCAACCAAAACCAAAGAAGGTAATAAAAAGATTTGACTCATAAGCCAAATCTGGTGTTAGCATGTAGGTTGTAGCAAGATCAAATCCACGAGTTATAATGATTAATGAACATAGTACAGAAAACTCTAAACGCTTTTTTTGCAGTCTGTTTAATCGTATCATGATATCCTGGTGCCATTCTCAAAGGTGTTACTTCCAATCTCATTCTGATAAATAATACAATTAATGGCTTATACTTACCGCGTTTTTATTTCAATTTGCTTTAAAAGTTTATCAAACTTTTTTGTAGATCCCCATTTTTTAATACAACCTTCCACAACCTCTTTTGCCTTGGCATACTCTTTTTTATTAAAATGGCCAAGAGCCCAATTATAAGAGGCTCCATGAATATTCTCAATGATAACAGCCTTTTTCTCATCGGGGATTGGTAAGGCAAGAGCTTTTTCATTATAAATCACAACGTCACCCCATTTTTCCAGTTTCCAAAAATCCGATGCAACTGCCTGAAAACAATCTGCCTTTAAGAGTGTTGTGTAGTCTTTGGTGGGCTCAAAATCATCAAATTTTTCAAGTAAAAAGATGAGAGAATCATGGGTAAGCTTTAACTTATTGGTAATAGCCAAATCATAAAGCATTGCCTTTAAATTTTGTACAATGCGACTACTATCGCTTGATGTTTTTGCTAATTTAATAGCCTTTTTACTTTGATTAAATGATAATAGCCACTGTTGTTTCTTAAGTAAATCAAGACTGTAGTATTCATGGATTAAACGAGCAGAGTTGGTATACAGAGCATTGACTTTAGGGTAGTCCTTTATAGGTGCCATGAGTGCTAAGGCCCTTGAATAATCCTTTGATTGGTCATGTTGTTCAACAATACCCTGTACTATTGCCTTTAGATTGTTAATAATCATTTCATAACTTGAAAATCCTTCCCGAAGATTTTCAACAATCCATATTATTTTCATAATTGCTTGGCCATTTTTGCCATTTTTTTCTAAAGTATTTGCATACCATTGCTCAATGAGAACAAGTAAATCTCTAAAATGGTCATCCTCTTGCCAGCGAGGATGAAGGGACTTTAGCCAAGGTTCTACTTTAGTAAACATTGCAAGCATTGCAGTATAGTTTTTGGTCTTTTTTAATCGAATACATTCATTATTGTAGGTGGTTAACCGCAATTCCTGGGAATATTTATCCTCAGTATGGATATATCCCATTGCTTCAAGTAACCGGGATCGATCAGTGTAGCTCATTCGTTTTATATCAGTATGCTGATTATTCATGTTATAGACAAGCAATTTCCAGGGAGCAACTATTTTGCGGTTTTTATATTGCTCATAGGTTATTGGTGAGATCATACGATCAGTAAACCACTTTTTCTTTTTCGTTGTAAAGAATGCTTTATCATGTACAAAGTTATATCCACTTCTAATAGTAGTTTCAATTTCTATAACATTACCATTGGGTAGGTTTAATTGAACAAAAACATGGGAAGGTAGAATCACTCCCCTAACATCAAGATTAAAAAATCGAGCAAGAATAATGTACAGCATTGAGGAACTAACACAATTATACTTTGCTGATCGAAATATTTCAGATAATTGACTTTGATTAAAGGAGTACCCCTTTAAATCATTATCGAAGAAACGCCGTTTAAAGAAGGTGGTGCACATGCTATCGAAGAGCACTCTTCCCTTTTCAATGGGCTTCTGTTGTTTTTCAATTTCTGGGCTGATCTTTTCAATAAATTGAAGTATCTGATTTAAGTACTTAGCATGGGTGGATGAGTCACGGACGTTCCCTGAAGCAAAAAGGCCAAGCGCGAATAACGTCTTGGGATCCCCATTTTTTGCTTGGTCTATATTTTTTAGTGTTTTCTCTTCAAAGGGAGTGAGTTCATGCCAGAAATGCAAAGTACTTGCTCCGAATGTAGCAGTGTCACTCTTCTGAATTACAGGTTCCTGTTTATTGATTGTCTTAGGTGTTAAGCAGCCAAGAAACAGCATGAGCGTTGTGAGTAAAAAAGAACAACGTACCTCACGAAGTATTTGCTTCATTATTATCTTCCTCTGAAAGATGCTTTAAATTGATAGAGTCTTAATGGACCCATATTTTTAATACTGATGCTATATGAAGTTTATTGACATTTGGGTAAATCCTTGCATATGGCCTTGGCAATTCTAACAGCAGCAGACTTTTTATCATAGTCCTTTTTAAGGTCCTTATATGCTTTGCCACTGGATGACAATTTTGCCCGTAAGAGTACCTGCGATTCTTGAAGTTCCCATAATTGGTAATCCATTGACGTGGTCCGGTAGGTTATCTCTGCATAGCTGTTCATTTGATAACTCTCAGTAAAATGGACCTTTTCAACCAATAATAAATAGTCAACATTAAGCTCTTTTTTAATTGATAAAAAGGCATCCTTTTCTGGTTTTTCGCCATTCTTCAAATTACTTCTAATGGGAGCTACTGATTTATAAATATCCGGAGCTATTTTTACTATAGAGTCTGGGTAGAGAACTTTTAAACAGGTACGCCCCTTTTCTAATTCCTTGGCAACCGCATAGGCATATTGACCTAAGGCAGTGGTAATAATTTGTCGATCCGTTGATTCTGAGGCACGCAAGTCCGATGGAATGGGTACAATGGCTATACTCTTCTCACCAAGGTTTGACTCATAAAAGGTTTCACAAAAATCATAATAGAGAACCTCTTTTTTTGCCATCACTAGACAAATTGTAGTAAGGAGTAATACGCCTATTCGAGTCAAAGTCTTGTTCATTCCATTTTTCCTTCATTAATTAACACAATTATGGTCAGCAATTCGTGCATAAAAATAATCGATTTATCCTATTGGTTCAAAACTATTTGAAGCTGATTTATATATATTAGTATCCAATCTTTACTTTTTGATATGAGGTTACGTATGGATGCACAATTGGAGAAAAGAGTTCCCCTGGCAAATCTTCCAACACCAATTCAATACTACCCACGAATTTCAGAGACCTATGGCGCCCACATTTCAGTAAAGCGGGATGATCTGTCGGAAAGTGTTGCTTCGGGAAACAAACTCAGAAAAATGGAATATGTTCTCTACGAAGCTACAAAAGCTGGTGCTGATACACTTATCACCTGCGGCGGGATTCAATCAAACCATTGTCGAACTGTAGCATGGATTGCTGCAAAAATGGGTTTACGTTGCATTCTTCTTCTACGTGGGGATAGACCAGAAACTCGGCAAGGTAACTATCTCATTGATTCCATTCTTGGAGCTGAAGCTCGGTTTTATTCGGCCGAAGAGTTTACAGATATCAATGCTATTGCAGAAGATCTTTGTAAAAAACTTAGAGATGAAGGGAGTAATCCCTATTACTCTCCTATGGGTGCCTCAGTAGCCACCGGATCCCTTGGATACGTACGCATGGTTAAGGAGCTTGTTGAGAGTGGGCAGCAATTTGACAAAATTTACTGTGCATTGGGTTCTGGTGGAACCTATGCTGGTATTGTACTCGGATGTCAACACTTTGCCTATGGCCCATCTATTCATGGTATAGCCGTATGTGATGACACTGCCTATTTTGTAAATGAATTGACCCGAATTCAAAAAGAGTTTAAAGAGCAATATGCGATAAATCTTGATTTGGAACATATTGAGCAGTTCATTGACGACCACTATGTTGGTATTGGCTATGCCCAAAACACCAAGGAAGAACTTGAAATCCTTCATCACCTCGCAAAAACAGAGGGATTGGTTTTAGATCCAGTCTATTCTCTTAAGGCTTTTATTGGGATGCTCGATCATATTAAGAAAGGTAGTATCAAACCTGACGAGCGAATTCTCTTCGTGCATACCGGTGGACACTATGGGATTTTTCCTAAGGGTAATGAGTTTCAATTCATCACTTTATGAATTTCCTATTATAACAAGATGATTGCTCGAATATGTAAAAATGATTTCTTTGCCTTTGTTTTTTAATCCCCTTCAATCGCACCGCATGGATGTTTGGGTAAAGCGAAGATCTGTTCGAGCCCAAAGGGCGAGTTATCGAAGCGCCAAACAGCTATGCGAAAAGTGCGATTGCGGG
>JANQEN010000075.1 GCA_028278335.1 Chitinivibrionales bacterium
CAATACCATAGCAGAAGGGATAGGGAGGTTTTGGCAGATACATTTAAATGATATCGCATCATAGATATTCCACCCTTTTGTGCCTTTCTTCGAACTTGAACAGTACCTGGGTCCAGTAATGAACATGAGACCGTATCAAAAGCGAGCAAAAGTGAAAAAGGAGGTTGGTATTAAAACAAAGAAAAATGATGTCATCAGAATTTTTAATGAAAGCTGTTGGAATAGATGTTTCGAAAGAAAGTTTGTCTGTATGCCTATGCAGCTTGAAAAAGGATTTGGAAAAGATCTTTATCCCGGGGGACGATGTGTCCAATAACAGGACAGGTTTTTTACAACTAAGCAAATGGATAAAAGGAGTAACCTGCAAGAAAGATGAGTTACCCATTATTGTTATGGAAGCCACAGGAGTTTATCATGAGGGGGTTGCTTATTATTTGAACAATCTGGGTTATCCAATTTGTATTATGCAATCGGGAAGAGTAAAAAAATATTCTCAGAGTTTGGAACAGCGATCAAAAACAGATTCACTGGATAGCAAAATGCTCTCCATGTTGGGATGTGAGCGGAAACTTCCTATCTGGATACCACCAGGAAAGACACTACAGGAGTTGAGATTGTTAAGCAGAGAAAGGTCTGTTTTAATCAAAGAAAAGAATAGGGGGAAGAACTATACTCATGCATTGCAGTCTTCTGCTTATTCACACGCGGCCACAAAAAAGAGAATTAAAAAACGATTACGGTTGTTAGATTTACAAATATCAGCTATAGAACTGGAGATGGAATCATTGGTGAGTTCGGATCCTGTTCTGTTTGAAAAGATGGAGCTATTGGAAAGTATTCCAGGAGTTTCGTTTACCACAGCCGCCGTAATAGTTGGAGAGACATTGGGTTTTTCCATGATTACGAGTGCCAAGCAATTGGTGAGTTATTCAGGCTATGATGTAGTCATACGGGAGTCTGGTAATTACAAAGGAAAAACAAGGATCAGCAAAAAAGGAAATCATTATATCAGGGCGGCAATGCATATGCCATCAATGACAGCAATAAGGTTAAATCCGACATTGAAACCATTTTATGACAGGATAAAACCAAACAAAGTAAAACCGATGATAGCGTTAGTGGCAGTACAACGTAAGCTTTTGGTATTGATGTATAGTTTATGGAAAAACAATACCTATTATGATGCAGAATATGAAGTAAAAAAAGCAGCAAGGAGTCAAGTCCTTGCTGCACAGGATAATAACAAACCAATATTTGTTACTTCCTAATTTAATTGTTAAAATACTTGTTTTTTTACACAGTACCTATGATTTCGGCGTGGATTTCGT
>JANQEN010000128.1 GCA_028278335.1 Chitinivibrionales bacterium
AATAGCGCAGAAGCACAACCCTATGCCCATTAAGACTTTCAGACTTTTCGGCCATATCACCTTGTAGATATGCCCTTCAAAACCTTCAAGTCTTACTAAATCATAATCTTGCACTTCTGCATCCACTCCAACTGCATAATCTGGGTTTTATTATTGCCTTTAGAGCTTCGAGCGTGAAAATATATGGGGCCATTGCACCCTGACACTTATTAAAATAATTAAAAGTAGATTCAAAAGTAAGAGCACACACCACTCCGTAAATAGTGTGTTGAGAGGTTTATCCAAGATACAGACCTTTTTAAACAGAGAGAATGAGGGACGGGAGATAGTCAGATAGGATATGGTATTGCCCAGCTTTGGCATCATATCAAAGGGAGCAAGGATCCCGGAAAAGAATATCTGTGGTATAAAGATGATTGGTAAAAGACTTACCGCTCTATTCACATTATGGGAATAAGCACTGATGCAGAGGCCTAAAATAGCCCCGGACATCGTGGTAATCGAGCAGAGCAAAACCGTATTGATCGAAAAGGGGAAAGCCTCAAAAAAGTAGGTAAGGCTTGCAGTAAAGAGCAAGGCTTGCACAAAGGCAATCATACCGGTGACCGTGCACTTGGCAGCAACGTACGCAGCTGAGGAGAGTCCAGCCCGATACTCTCGATAAAAGAAGTTCCATTCCCGGGCAATTTCACGAACTGCATTGACCCCACCAATCCATATGGCTGATACAGTGACACAAAAGTAGAAATGAAGTGAGAGGAATTGGGCTTCTTTAGTAAAAACAAGGGAGAGCAATAAGGCGATACTGGGAGCTTGGAGCAGAATCAAAATGAGGTTAGTCACATCACGAGAGAGTATTCTTAGGTAGCGTATAGAGAGCATAGAAAACTGCCTAAAAAAGCCAGCTGACTGCTGCCTAATGCGCTCAAATTTTATATCCGGTAGCTCCTTGAATTGCTCCTGGGTATCATCATTCTCTGGAGCAGTAATACTTTCCGTTGGCTCCAGAGCATTCGTCCGAATACGCTCGTACACCTCGGCAACAGAATTTACATGCAGTACATCCGGCACTTCACGGGGCAACCCATTAAAAACAATCTTACCTTTATTGATAAAGACTAAACGGTTACAGAGTTCGATCTGCTCTAAGGTATGGGTTGTTAAGAGCAGCGTATGCCCCTTCTGACAAAGTTTTTTAAAAAGCTCCATAAACTTCTGGATCAGTCCAGGGTCTAATCCTGCCAAGGGTTCATCTAAAAAGATTATAGTTGGTGAAGAAAGCAGCTCAATCCCAAGATGTACTCGCTTTGCCTCACCCCCAGAAAGATTACTAATGCGACTCTTTTGAAGATGAGAAATATCGAGTGTCTCCATGACCTCATTAATTCGGGAAACCCGTTCCGCCTCTAAGCTATCCTTAGGGAGCCTAAGTATGACCTGCTCCCACAGAGTCTCCCATACGGTAAGCTCCGGCCGCAATAGATTACTCTGCGACACATAGCCAATGGTAGAGCTAAAGGCTGCACCAAATTTACTCATAGGGAAACCATTGTAATAAACATTTCCAGAATCAGGATCCAGATGCCCACTTAACACCCGGGCTAACGTGGTTTTACCTGCACCGGAGGGTCCCAAAATCGCAACAAACTCCCCGGGTTGAACCGTAAGCGAGACCTGATCAAGTAATCTGTTTCCCCGTTTTTTTAAACAGAGGTTCCGTGCTTCGACCCGTATTTTCTTAGCATCATCAGCTTTAACTATCTTCCCTTCACTAAAGATATAGCGAAAGGGTCCCACTTGAATAATGTCTCCATTGGCAAGGGCGATTCGATTGATCCGTTTTCCATTAACATAGGTACCATTGGTACTTCCCCGATCAGAGACCGTATAATCACCACTATCTTCTCGCCCTATGGAACAATGAAAGCGAGATATCAAAGGATGTACCAGTTGAATGGAGCTACTTGAATCACGACCAATGAGGATGGTATCTTTAGTATCAACCTCGGGAAGGTCTTTAGTCTCTAACGGTTTGATCCTGCGCTCTAAGGTAAGAGTACCTTTTTGGATGGTTACATCAAATTCAATAATACCAATTCCCAGGGCGCACTTATTTTTTAAACTCCCCTCAGAAATCAACTCCTGATCAATTCGCACCCCAAAGGAGCTACCACAGTCTCGTACCTGCGGTTTGCGTGCTTTTAGTGAAATCTCGGCATGGCGTTTTGATATACCAAAGGCTCCTAATACAATATCATTGTCATGATCTCGGCCAATAGAAATCACCTTTCCGTTCAATGGAAAGGTATAAACAAATTTCTCGGTAACGAGGTCCATGAGAGAGCACTATTCCTGGATAATACGGTGCACTAAGGTGACGACCTCTTCTTGGGCACGGGACAGTGAATCGTTTACAATCACATACTCATATTTGCCTTCACTTCTGGCAAAGGCCATCTCCTTTTTTGCATTGGCAAGACGTACTGCTATTACTTCATCAGAATCGGTCCTGCGATTGCGCAGACGATTCTCAAGCTCTTCTAAGGAGGGTGGTTTTAAAAAGACTCCCATAGCATTAGGATAGGTCTCATCAAATATTTTTTTTCCATATACATCAATATCCATTACCACGTGGCTACCCGCTACAACTGCCTCATCTATGAATTTTTTAGGGGAACCATAATAATTCTCATGCACCTTTGCCCACTCGGCAAAGGCCTCATCCTTGATCATCTGCTCAAACTGCTCAACCGAGACAAAATTATAGTGCACACCATTGATTTCATGATTTCGAGGGGGTCTGGTTGTTGTTGATATGGAGTAGACCAAATCAGGCATGACAGAACGCAAATGGTCCAAAAGTGTTGTTTTTCCTGCACCAGAGGCAGCTGAAAAGACAATAATCTTTCCAATTGATGAGTTTGTAGACCTGTCAGTGTCGTTCAAAACGCCCCCAGGATTATATTCCTTTTTAATTTTGTAAAACTGTTTCTATAAATTAAATCACGGGATGTTTTTTGAACATGGAGGAATTGTTTAAACTCTTTTTTTCGGGGGGAATGTATTCCCCCCACCGTAAGCTTCCCTCACTTTGTTTAACAGTTTGCATTCTCAATATCTGTATCACCTAACCGGTGAACCAGCTATTGAGAGCACTCTATAAAAACAAATGCTCGGGTGATCTTACGTGTTCCCCCTTCCTAAGTTAAAAAAGTATATTTTAATTTAAACCATTCTCATGTTATGAAAGTAATAAGGATGAATTTCGATCTCCCCATAGGGGAGATGCCGAAGGCAGAGGGGGACATAATAAGTATTTTCCTTGCCGGGTTTTAGGGGCGGAGAGCCCCTACCATAAAAAAAATCTAAGGAAGTTAACATGGATGATTGTTTATTTTGCAAGATTGTCAAGGGTGAGATTCCTACGGATAGGGTGTATGAAGATGAAACGACTCTAGCCTTTCGGGATATTAACCCACAGGCACCACACCATATTTTAGTCATTCCCAAAGAGCACTATCAAGGAATCCATGATGTGCCTACTGAAAAGGCTGATATCCTGGGATCACTCTTTGTTGCAGTGGGCAAAGTAGTAAAAGAGCTTGCCCTCACCGACGATGGCTACCGCTTAGTAGTTAACTCAGGAAAAAATGCCAACCAAATCGTACCCCATATCCACGTGCACATCTTTGGTGGCAGATCAATGACCTGGCCTCCAGGGTAGTAGTAACATAAGTCACTTGAATGCCCTTTGATCTTTTACAATTTTCAAAATATTGAGATTAATCCAATATTCAATGATATTCTCTGCCATGAGTAAAGAGCCTAAAAAGCTATTCACCCATCAAGATTTAATGCCTCTTATAACCGGTGATGAAAACGGTATTATTAGTGAAACAACTGTCCGGTCTCATATCAGAAATATTAGACATAAGCTAAGGGAGGTCGATAAAAAATCTAAGATCATTAAAACTCATAGGGGGATGGGGTATTCCTTTATTACTTCATAAAAATCTCACTGCACTCCCAAGACAATCTTTTTCGTCTCATTTATTCCTAAGCGATCCGGCCCTTGAGATATCTCCTGAATGTCAATAAGGCATACATATGCAGAGGAGCCGATAAATCGTCCATTATGGTTTTTAAGATTCCACACCCAGACAAGACGCTTCCGTGATGCATCCCAGCCCATCTCCTTTCCTGACACAACCTTGTTTCCCAGAGCGTCAAGAATCGTGACCTGAGCCTGAAGCTTAAAGCCATCAAAGACATTTTCCTCATTATCGGGACTGACCATGATGATCATGCCATAAGAGTTACCACCCTGCTCAGTCAAATTCAAATCGGATCGGTCTAAAAAATTAAAGAAACGATTTGGAATTTTATAACCCTCCTGTGTAATGTTCCCAACAGAAACTGGTGTAACGGCCCGAGGAATAAGAGTAAAGGGGAGCAGTCTCTTGAGAACGACAATTTCACGACGGGTATTGCTCCTATTATTCTGATAATTGGTGGTGTTATTACCCTGCTCATTCTTACAGAGGTCACCAACCCTATCATGCTCATGGATCCAAATTGAGTCGCCCGGTGCAATTGCCTTATTATGACTACATCCTTTAATTTCAAATATCATTTTATTTGGATCTGGTTGTTCTAAGGTTTCAAGCTCCCCAGTATAGGTTGCACCATTACCCCTCACTTTAAAATAGAAGGGAATCTGGGCGTTTACATATTTTACTGGTTCTGTAAAGGTAACTATAAGCGAGTCATCAGTTTCTCCATCTAAATGAATAATTGCTTGCGCATCCCCTCTATCCCATCGAATGATAGGAGCGACTTTATCAAAAATGGGGACTGTCCCAGCTACCACTTTTCCGCCCCCAGGTAAAAAATGCTCCATTACCGTCAGCTTATCCTCATTTGTTACTGAGGTTTGTGGATTATGAGACTGCTCTTCAGATACCAAGAGATAATAACCACCAGAAACCAAACCAACCTTGGTCTGGCTAAAATCACGAAAATCAGGTAGAGCGAGTGCTTTCTCAGCAATCTCTTCAGCCATCACTCTGGTGAGCCCCCCCTCAATATCGGTGGTTACCGCAATAGGAATGCTATCAACATACCCATCTGCATTGAGATCATAGTAGTAACCACGGTTGAGTGTGACCGTACCGAATATTTTCTCAACATAGATACGACGCTTACTATTCTGAGGGTTGTTTTGCCCATTACCGACCGTGTCAACCACTCGATCAACTCCCTGTATCCAAAGGGAATCCCCATCAACAATATCTGAGACGCCACTAACCGTGGTCACTTCAAAGGTCATACCATCAATGGTTGGTTGATTTAGTGGACGCAGTCGCACAGAGTAAGAAGAGCTACTTGCTGTTGCATAGAAATAGAAGGGCTCCTCTGAGGACACATTCTGAATCGGTTCAGAAAACTTGACAGTGAGGGTATCATTTTTCGATGCCACATGATAATCATGCAACACTGCACTGCGTGGTTGCCAATGAATAATTGGAGCGACACGGTCAATAATTATTGCGGTGCCTGCGGTCACTGTCGCACTGTTGGAAAGTGTGTATGCCGAGATTGTGATTATGTCTGCAGAAGAGACATAGGTTTGGGGAGCATGTTGTTTGCTTTCGGAAACTAAAAGATAAAACCCTCTTCCAGAAAGGGCATAGCGCTCTATAGTAAAGTCTCGAAAGCTTGGCAAGGACAGGGCGTTTTGCACAAGCTCATCAAGGAGGCCGCTGGTAAGGCCACCGGGAATATCAGTAGCAATCTCAATAAAAAGACTATCCACATACCCATCAGCAGTCCTATCAAAATAATATCCCTTAACAACTTCCACAGAAACCGGTCTGTCAATTAGATTAATGGGGACCGGTGTGTTATCCTTATGAGCACGATTTCCCCGGGGATCATCTTTAACAGGTCCTGTGGAGAGAATCTTTAGACTGTCCCCTGATTCTGGAGCATCATTACCCAAGTTGCCAATGGCAAACATAAGGGAATCTCCCCCTCCAAGATCAGTGGCTGGATCAAGCAGGGTCAGTTCGATCTCCCGTTGTGTATCCTTTTTAATCAAAACAAAGGCTCTATTCATTATTTCTGAAACAGCGACAGCTTCGGTCAGTGCAACATAAAAGGTATCATTGCCAGGAGCATATCGCTGCACCAGCAAGGCCGGTGTTTTAAGAAGCGGACCGATGCCATCCTTTGCATCAGCCTCCTTTGTTGTATTTACTCCAAGAGAGTCAAAGGTGATGGAGGTTCTTCCTGTACCTGAAGTTGCGATAGTTGGAGTAGGCATTTGAAATGGAAGGGAAACGATTCGGGGTGTCTCCAAGGCAAGGCTGAAAAGATCCAAGGAAAAGGAGGTACCGCCCTGGGGCCATAAAAGATCAATTCCTTTAATCAAAGCAGTATCTATATTCTGCTTAAAGTAGATAACAAGACTATCTGCAATGCCATTTCCCACTGCATCAAAAACAACCGTACTGTCAATCTCCGGGATTTGCTCTTCAATATTGAGACCTAAACCGGTAACCCGAAATATGATATCATCACAGTCGAGGTCTCCATTGGGATCATCCTCAAAGGTAAAATCTGCAGAATCGGTTGGTGCACCAGTATTGTCATTGATACGCCCAGCTGTAGCCCAGCGATGATCTCGTTCTCCCTGATAGAAATGTGATTCCCTGGACACATAGAGGTCAACACCATCAATGTTTTCACCGGTATATTTGGGGGAATAGTTTCCCACTTTATACATAAAGTAGATCTTTGAACCAACGGGGATATCAAATAGATTGGTAAGGTTTACTCGGGTCGGGTCAGTGGGGTGATTTTCCGGTTTATTGGTAAAAAGATAGTAGGCAGAATCAGTAAATCCAGGCACCATAAAATAGAGACGGCCCTCAAAGTGCGCATCGGTATTGACAAAGGCAACCTCTACCACCTTGGAGCTATCCTGATAGATGAAGGAGGCTCCCAAATAAAGCGAGTCCGCCATGACACCAAGCCCAATTGCTTGGCCGGTGGTAAAAAAATCAACACGACTTAAAATAGGATTGGCAAATGAAATGAACAGAAAAAACGACAGAATACAACAGGCCCGCTTGGAATTCCCCATAAAGTCCCCCGACTTTTAATGTTAAGGCCCGATCCCACCATTAGATCATTAATAAAATTACATAATATCGCATTTAAATTGTTAATTATTTAATGTTTTTTGCCTATTTCCGTTGAAATATATCACATATTTTTAATTGCCCTGATAAACTATAATGGTTTAAACGCAATTAGGTATTTTATTCATTTTGAAATAATTTGAAAAAAGATTTTATGGAAAGGCCTCTCCGGCCTTTAAATCCGGCAAGGAAAATACCTTTTATATCCCCTCCATGCCTTCGGCATATCCCTATGGGAAAAATTTTTAAAAAACAGAATAGATGAAGCTTGTGGCAATAATACCTCTTTTGTTACTCTCACGCCATGGGAGAGCAGCGATCCCGCAGCGCAGGATGCATTCCGCGATTGGGGATGAGGATGGGTGTATCTTGTTTATGTCAACCCTCGTGGCAAACACCAAATAACGCCATTATCGCATTATCTAATACTTTGATAAGCGGCCTTAATCTCCGGGTTTTTGGGATTGAGTTGATAGGCCTTGAGTACATGCTGCCGATAGAGAGATTTGTTGTTCCGAAGCTTGGCAATCTTTGCAAGACCATATTCGGCTTCAGCAAGGCGGGTGTTCTTTTTTAGGGCATTTTGATAATATTTCTCAGCCCAGAGTGGTTTGCTTTGCGCTAAAAAGACCTCTGCTTGCTTATAAACGGCATAGGCATTGTTTTGGTCAATAAAGGTTATCTCTTTGAAGATATCAAGTGCATCGGGATACTTCTCCTGGGCCAAATAAATATCACCCAACAGAAGGAGTGCTTTGATATTTTCAGGGTCAACCGCGCGGATGTCCTCAATAACATTGGCAGCTTCGTCAAATTGATTTTGCTTCTTAAGAATAGTTGCATACTCTATACGAAGGGCATTATCCGGGTTAATACTAATAAGTTCCTTGAGCTTTTCCTGTGCCTCAAACTCCTTACCGGTCTGCTTGTAGAGGTTGATAAGCTGTTTTTTAACTGTCACATCCCGGGGCTGCATCTGTTCTGCTTTTAAAAGGTACTCCAGAGCCTGGGCGGTTTTTCCGCTCTTTTTGTAACCCTTAGCCATGGCCATAACAACCTTAGGATCATTTGGTTTTGCTGCATAGGCCTTTTCTAAGATGGGGATACCCTCTGATATCCGACCTTTACTGATTAAAGCCACGCCCAACCGCGCATTTGCTTCGGGACTGTCTGGATTAAAGGAGAGATATTTTTTACTCGCCTTAATTGCATCACTGCTGCGTCCCATCTTATTATAGACCCGTGAAATCTCAATCCATGCCTCTGCGACTGTATCAGCAAGTTGCACAGCTTTATTTAACATGACCGCAGATTTGGAAAGAGTTGCTTTTTTCTGAGCATACAGAATACCCAAGCGAAGAAAGTTACGATAATCTCGGGGAAAACGTTTAACATTTTGCTGATAGAGCCTGATTGATTCGCTCTTCTTTGTCTTTTCATTAAGAAAGGCGCGCTTATAAGACACCTCGGCACTGGGAGCTTTCTGTGTCTTGGCTATGCGATTGTACCAATAGAGCGCTTTACTTTGTGCATCGATCTGTTCATAGGTTTTAGCAAGAAGATACATGGCAAGTTGCTTCTTCTGAAGGTTAATCTTATAGCCAATTACCTTTTTAAAGAGTGGCACAGCCTTATTAAACTCTCCAGCATGATAGAGTGATTCGCTGTACTGTAACAAGTAGTCCGACGTTTTTGCCTTTTTACCCTTAACCATGGCAAGATAGGTAACCGCCTCAACATAGTTACGTCGTTTGAATTCAAAACTTCCCACTTCAAATGCCAGGGCACTACTTTTTCCACCCTTTTGTAAAAAGGATTTATAGGCTTGCATTGCCTTGTCCGGCTGACCTTGCTTTTTGTAAAGATCACCAAGGGTTCTATACTCGTTAGGTGAGGAAGGATTAAGTGGAATGGCCTGTTCAAAGAGATGGATCGCTTCACTAATTTTACCCTGTTTTGCTTTACAATCAGCAATGGCCATCATGGCATCCACATTCTCTGGCTCCCGATCGAGGCACTTTTGATACTCTGCTATGGCCTGGGGATAGAGCTTTTTAGCTTGATACACCTTGCCCAATCCTAAAAAGGTGGTGGCATCGGCCCGTCCTAAACTGATCACCTTTTTCATAACCCGCTCAATCTCGGTTGACTTACCATGAGAGATCACAACCTTTGCATAGCGTTCATAGTGATCGGTCAGGGTTGAATCAAGCTTGGTGCCTTTGCGGTAAGCGCCCAAGGCACCGGCAAAGTTTTCTTTATCGTAGAGTAAGTCCCCAAGCATTACCTGTGACCGGGCATCATCGGGATTATAAAAATAGTAGGCCTTTCCCTGTTTCAGTTTCGACTTAATTGCCGGTGCTGTACCGGTGTGAGAGTAAAGATACTGCCTTCCCGGGTTTACATAAAAGGAGACTATTTCCCGGGCTGGATTGATAACCCGAGGCTGTCCATCCACATTAATTTTTTCTTGTGTGTTTTCAAAAAGATTGGTTGGACGAATAAAAACCAGGAGGACCTTATCCTCAGGAATCTGCTGTGAAGGTCTTGGTACAGAGAGAGAGCGTTGTGCCCGAGGACGCGATGCTGGAGTACTCTGTTGAGCTGTTGGTGTTGGTTTGCTTACCTGCCGAACTGGTTTCTGTGTTGCTGGCCGCGCCGAATAGGAGGTCGTCTTTTTTCCGCCACACCCCAATAACAGTGCACATACGAGCGTTCCTATAATACTAACATATCCTGTTTTCATACTTGTTCTCCCAAGCTGTTATCATTTTTTCCAATATAGATGAATAGTAATATATTAAATTCACCTCTTAGTACACCACAAATTGTCTTTTAAATAGATGGGTTTGTTTTTAATTTCTTTATAAAAATATATGGCAAGGCCTTTCCAACTATTAACATAGTACAAGAATAGTATAATGGGCGGAATGCGTAAGATGCCTTAGCAGTGTTTTGGCGTAGCCAAAATACCAAAGTGAACACGAAGCTTGAAGCAAGCCCTGCCCAGGCTTGCTAGGGACACGCCCAAAATACACAAAATCTATATCATTGATGAAAATATTTCATATCGTGGTAGTATCTATTCATTCTAGACTATTTACCTGAAATAACCTTTTCATATGCCTTTAAAAAGGTAACCCCATCCTTTTTAAGGATTTCTTGCTGTGAATCACCATAACCTTGCAATATCAATTCTACTTCAAATTGGCCAAAATGGGCATAGAAGTTTGCACCACCACCAATCACTTCTCCAAGAGCAACACTTTCATCGAACTCTGGTAATACAATTTTAGTTATAACCTCTTCAATTTGAGTGGCATACATTGCCTGGGCCTTTTCTTTCGTCCTAAAATTAAAGACCATCGCATCGCAGGTTTGCCCAGTGCTTTTTGAGAAATATTGATTAATCCCATCAATAAGACCTTGATTGATATATTTCTCATCCCCACCATCAATAAGTTCATAGAGTTGTTCAGTATCAAAGGTGACAAAGTATTCAGGGAAATCTCTCCAAGCACCAAAGGCGTCAATATGAAAAGCTTTATCCCAAACTACTAGGGAGATATTTTCGGTTAGACTACGGACATATCGTTTTTTTGATAGATACTCTGTATCAGAAATTTTTAAGGTATCGATTACTTCATCCATCTCTTGCCAGCCCATTACCTGGCCAGTAGATAATTCAAACATACCCTTGGCATCGGTAGTGGTGGAAATGTTCTTAATAGCCAAAGAAACAGTAACACCTTCAAGTGCTATACCAGAAAGATCGGTAATGGTTCCGGTAAGTCCCTTTGCTGGCGTTTCTCCAGAGGGAGAGTCATCACAGGTATACATACCTAAGGATAGAGAAACAATCACAATCCAATTATAAATAAATCTCACAGCTATTCTTTCCTCCTTCAGAAAATTGACTAAGGATCAATCATGTTAACGAGTAATGTGGATTTGCTTTGAAAAAGCACGACCACTCTGCTTTACTGTAACAACGTAAGTACCGGACCCAACGACGCGTCCCACCTGGTTGCGGCCGTCCCAATGGGCTTCTACCCGTGCAGCCTCTTTTACTGAAGGGATAATCGAAGCGATCTCTTTTCCCTGTAAGGAGTACACTGAAATAAGCAAAGGCCGTATTGTTGTTGGTAGATCGAATCGTACGGTTGGTCTGTTAGTCAAATGCTTTGGCAGAGATAGAGAAAGTTGGGTTCCATGGCCTCTTCTTTGCGGCTTAGGTGTTGTGATTGGTACCGGGTCAACATTGACAAGATCAGTCACATCTCCGACAGAATACCCAAACTCGGTAAGATAGCGGTTAACCACACTGCCTGAGTGGCTCAAGCCCATAACATCTTCCCGGATCTTTTTAATGGTCAAATAGTCAACCACCGGGCTAAAGGTTCCCATGATTAAGCGATTGGGCCAAAAGTCTGGAATAGCCGAGGGGCCACTTCTGCTGGCATAGAGTGAATCGACAAAACAGAGCTGCTGCCGAACAGGATTGCCGCCAATAATGGCATCACTCTTATTGATCCCAAAGAGCCTATTGGTTTCATGTGGCCGCGGATCAAAGGTTCCCAGATGATTCTTCATAGTAATAGTTGCATTTCCCCAGGTACTGTTATGCCCTTTGTTCATACCAACGTTTATCAAGATGTCAATGGTGCCATCGGCAATATGTTTAGTACATTTACCATCCCTATTGTATGGTGCTGGAATGGCGGCGGTGATTTTCTCGCCTCCAAGTTCATTATTTCGCCGGCTCACCTTGATACCCGAGGGCAATCCATTACCCAAAAAACTTGTATAAATTGTGGCGTCTTCATCGTCATCATCGTAGAGGATTATGCTACCAAAGGGAATTCCTATACTGTTTAATCCTTTACAGATAGAATCAAGTACTGCAAGGCGGGGATTATTCATAGGATCATTGCGATTGCGAAGTGTTTTACAGTTCGCCTTGATTGCCACCTTTACCTGAGACCACTCCTTATTGGCCGGTTTTTGATAAATGGTCTCCCAGGCCTCCTTGGGTGTGCCCTTTTGAGCAAGTTTCATAGCCATAGCATTGATATTCGCTTGCACCCGTTCAACAACCACCGGTTCGTTTTGCCCGGCAATGGTTGTATAGGTGGTTGGTTTTCCGGTGACCATTGCTGGGTCATGACAGCAGACAACCCGGAGATTATCAATTTTTGGATTGATAATAATTGGGTCTGGTCGTGGCTGTTTTTGAGCCAATACTGTTCCAGGAACGACTGCTGTTGCTGCTGCTGCTTGAACGGACTGCTTTAAAAATTTTCTTCGGGAATCAGATTGCCTTGTACCCATAACTGTCCCCCCTATGGTTTTAATTAGAGTAATTTTGCTTTTTTCGTCATGAATCTTAGATTCCTCAGTTGAGGAAGAGGAATCTATCTATTTGGAGTATACTGACCACCTGCATAATCAGCCTCTGTTATAAATAATATAACTATAGTTGAACTCTTATGCTATTTTAATATCCTTTCTAAGGATCGAATTGAATCTTATTTTCCCACCCCCGACTAACTGATATAGTGCCTACACTATCAACCACCAAACACTCAAGATTAGGTCGAGCATTTATGTAACTTAAAATAGAATCTTTAGGACTCCCAAAGAGCCCGGTACTTAAAACATCAACCACAATAGGATCCAATCCCCACACAGTAAGGCTTTGATTTTTAGTGCAACTATAGCCAGTTAGCGGATTAAAAATATGATGCACCCGCATATCGTCATTCATCCAAAATCGCTCGTAATCACCGCTGGTAACAATACTCCCCTGCTCTAATCGATATAATCCTAGGGGTGTTGATTGTCGGGGGTGTTTAATACCGATATTCCAAGGCTTCCCATCGATGCGGGAACCACGGCAGATGATATCACCACCCGCCACAATAAGATAGTCCTGAAAGCCGCGAGCAGAAAGTAAACGATCCATAGCACAAAGTGAAAATCCCTTTGCGATGCCACCCACATCAATAACCGTATTGCTATCAGTAAAGGATACGGTGTTATTCTCTCTGTTAACTGACACACTGGTATAATCGACAAAGTCAAGCGTTTGTCTTATCGTAAAAGCATCAGGAACGACCTTTACAATAGTATCATCAAAAAAACCCCACAGCTTCTTTAAGGGGTACACCGTAAGATCAAAGGCCCCCTCTAAACTATCACTGTAGTTTTGTCCAATTGCTATCATCTCTGCAAGGATTGGTGAAACAGAAACCGATGCCTGTTTCCGTTCATTGAGAAGACGAACCTCGGAGGTTTTATGATTCTGGGAAAAATGCTGCTCCCAGCGAGCCAAGAGTGAATCAATACTATTCCATGTGGCAGCAACACCTTCTTGAAGGGTTGCTCGTTGTGGACCATCACCCCGAAGAATCATGGTGATATCAATAACCGTACCCATTCGCCAAAATCGTTGTTTAACCGCAGTGGGTTTATGGGACGTACAGAGGCAAAACAGCAGGAAAAAAGGTAACAGTGATTTACGTAAAGTTGGTAGCATCGGTTCCTTTCTTATAACAATAATGGTGTGCTAAAATTTTGCTCGAAGAATAAGTTCCGGTCGAAGTTTGGTTGTGGCTGATTCATCATTGGTATCTGAATTGTAGCTATACCAAATACGGAGTCTGGGCATAATGGTCAGTTTGTTTAGAGGAAATCCATACTTAATATCCCATCGAAGCATATTCTCTGAGACCTCTAAAGGGTCCTCTCGATCCTTTGCACTGCTGAGCTTGAAAATCACATTACCCTTGCCATACCCTGGTTTAACAGTCACCTTGACGACTGTTAATAATCCAAAAGGTGCTGTCTTAAGTGTATCATATCCATCAAAATTCTCAAGGCAATCATTGCGATAGCCCCCTAAGGCTAATCCTAAATTAAAGCTGAGCTCTTTTATTGGTTTTAAGGCAACATCCATACCACCAACCAGAGAATGGTTGGCCTCCTCTTTCTTTTTATCAGGTGATCGATACACATTAGTTTGCATATGCAGTGCCGGAAGTAATGCTACTTTGTTTTCTAAAAGAGAGAGTGGCATGGAAAGAACAAATCGCAACTGATCATTTTTTAGCGCCCGCGAAGGAGATTCCTCTGACTCATCAATATTATTGGCAGCAATAACAGAAAGAAAATCCATGCCAAAGGAGACATCCTTACTCTTTACAAAGAGAAACCCTACGTTCAACCCAGTTTGAGACCCATTGGTATAGTTATTCCAGGAGGTTATCGCATGCACATACTGCCTTGTTTCGAAGGCTGCCAAGCTAAGGGTTGTATTACTCGCTACCGGTATGATACCCCCGGATAGAGACACTCTATTATTCTGCCATCGAAAATAGGCCTCTGGAATAGCAATGAATTTACTGGGAGTGCTAGAAACTTTTCCAAGGTTACTATCGATAAGATCTGTGGCTGAGCCCTTGGGGTTGGAGAGGCGAAAGCCAAAACCCACATTTTTATAAACAGAGGTTTGCAAAGAGAAATTCCAAGCATAGTGGTTAGTATAATCACCAATTTCTTCAGTCCCGACGCCCAATGCGTCCTTACCCTTTTCAAAATGATATCGTAGCCGATACTGAACATCTCCAGAAACTACAAAGCGTGACTTTGCCTTTTTGTCCTTTTTGGCATCTTCTTTTTGTACCGAATTTCCCTGGGAGATGTGGGACAGACTCAGTATGAGTAAGCATATACTGGCAATCCAGGTTTTTGTTGATGCAACCATCTCTACTCCTTGATGTATAGGTATCGTTTCATTCAACCCAGATTATGCAATAGGAAGTAGCGCAGAAGCACAATCCTATGCCCATTAAGACTTTCAGGCTTTTCGGCCATATCACCTAGTAGATATGACCTTCAAAACCTTCAAGCCTTACTAAATCATAATTTTGCACTTCTGCATCTACTCCTACTGCATAATCTGGGTTCAAATATTATTTTCGAGCAGAAATCACTGCCCCGGCCGTAGCTGCAACAATTGCATAGGAGGTAATAGTGGCACTGGTTACAGCATCGATTTTTAAGCTTTTCTGGTCCATGATCCGCTTGGGTATGATCTTTTCTGTTGTAAAGGGGCGATCATCTTGACAGGAAATGACTTCAATGTGAGAGACAACACCGTCGCGCACCAGCACTGAAACAGAAAGGGTGTCTATAAAGCCACGGCAGGATCCATGATAGCTTCCATCTTTAAGGTCCTTCCAAATAAAGGTATCACCTTTTTTCGCTTTAAACGCGAGTTCTCGGAAGGATTGAACAATGTCAAAACTACTCTCCCACTGGTCAACGCTATAGGAGTCTCTCTTGCCCTCATCATCAAATTTCATATATCCCTTATCAGTGACAGTTTTACCAAGTTTTATCATCCACTCAGAGAGAGAAAAGACTTCTTCATACCTGCCCATGGCATAGGCCATGCCAACAGCACCGGCAGTTGCAGAGCTCCTTTTATAGAGTCGAATAAAAATATCCGGTTCTAATGCTTTCTGTAAGAGTGCAATGCTCTGGTCATGTTCTCCAATAAGCATTGCTGCAACCGCGCAATTAAAGGCTGCATAGTTCTGTTTTGGCACATACCTTTGGAGTGCAGTTTGTGTTTGTTCAACAAATCCCTGTTTTGCCAAAATCCTGATTCGTAAAGCCCGGGGAAGCTCTTTAAGTTCATCCAATGTGGTAAGTCGTTTAATTGTGTTGGTATACACGGTTGTATCGGGAAGATCAATCAACTGGGACAACGCCTTATAGGCAAGCTGATCTTCATTGATGCGGAGTAGATTGAGGCCCAACACATAGTTCCAAAAGGGATGGTAGGGATGACCCTGACCATGTCTTGTTAAGTAAAGATAATTACCAAGCACTTCCTTTGTTTCTGCAACACCTTTCCGTGCTCTTTTATAGGGTCCCTTTTTTATCTCTCCATCAATTGGCATTACCTTTTCACTCAGCCAAAGAGGAGTTTGAGCCTCCTCTATTATTTCGTTAAAGGAACTATTGAACTTCGATTCCTCTGCTTTGTTATTGCCTTTTCTATTCTGACAGAAACAGAAAAGAAGCAGACAGCAAAAAAAAGGGATAAGCAGTGATTGCATCCCAATTACTCCTAAAAAATGGGGTCAAACATTACCAGGTGGTTGAAATATCGGTTATTTGTTACGCTGCAATAAAAAAATAAACGAACTAAAATATACATTATTTAAAAAATGTATCTAAAGGGCTCTTGTATTAAATGGCTATAAATATCCCCAGCTTTAGTGGACTGCCACAGCAAGCACAGGACAGGGAGCATGATGAACAACCTGCTCAGTGATACTGCCCATGATTTTCTGCTTAAAGGTATCACGGCCATTGGTGGTCATGACTATGCAATCGGCGTCCTCCTCCTTTGCACAGGAAACAATATGCTTTGCTACAGCACCGTGCATACACACCTCTTTCCAGTTGAGTCCCTCCAAAGATGGCGCAGAAACCAGCGGAAATTCATCCCCTACATGAAGCCCAACAACCTCAGGTGTATCACCACCAATTGCATCTAAAATTCTATTAAGAAGCTGAAAAGAGGGCTCCGGTGATGGTATCTCAGCAACAGGAACGATAACCTTCTTAATCGTTGCATTGCCATCCTCTTTATTCACGAAGGGTTTGGTTCCAATGGGAACATACAATGTTGTTTGCCGAAAATAATCAACGAGATACTCGACTAAATGGGGGCCAAACCATCGATGAAGACCACTTTGATCTGTTACCCCAAGCACTAATATATCGTGAGGGTGACGACGCAAACGATTACCAATCTCCTTTTTAGAGCTCCCACTTTTTACAATTTTTTTAACATGAAAACCAAGGATATTTGCTACTTCACCTCGTTGAGAATGAAGGGGCAATTTACCCCACCGCTCAAATACTTTACGGATACTGATTTCACTCTGTGCATGCTTGCCGCGAACATCGACAATTTCAAGCTCGCCCTTAAAGGCATCGGCAAGCCCCAGAGCATGCATAAAGGGAACTAAATAATGATCTTGGTCATGAATTGGATGAATGATGGTGAGGGGTTCCATGGGTAACACACTTTCTGCGTTTCGATAAAAAAAACAAAGGCAACTATGTTAAAAATAAAATGTTACCTTTTCATGCCTAAGTATACTTTGATTTGCTCTTTTTTGGCAATAATAAAAGTTAAGAGTTATTCTATTCTTGCTTCCAAAAGCATATTTATAATGAGACAATTCTGACCATAGAATTTAAACAAAAATGCTTATGAAAATTTAATTATTCTAACTATTTCCCATTACAAATGATCCTTCAAGGTTAGTTTTTTCGGTACATTTATTGCTTTTTCATTAATTAGAAAGCAAAAGGAGGCGCCATGGACAGAACATATAAATTGAGTAAGCTAAAAAATATCGGAAAAACAATTGCTGAAAGACTCAACGAAGTAAATATCTTCGATAAGGAAGACCTTATTTCAGTTGGTCCTGTCAATGCGTACAAGCGATTAAAAATGCTCTATCCAACAGAGACACTGCCGCTCTGTTATTACCTTTATTCCTTTGAAGGAGCTATTCTGAATTTACATTGGGACGCAATCGGTAAAGAGCGAAAGGCTGCTTTAAAAGCTCAATGCTATTGGTAATCACTTTGCACTGGAAAAAATGGGACAGTTTAAGGAGAGCGTATGAAATATCGGTTGGAAATCACCGTTAATCTTCCACGAAAGAGAGTGGTTGAACTCTTTGACAATCCCGATAATCTTAAAGAGTGGCAGCCAGGATTAAAGAGCTTTGAACCACTGAGTGACAACCTCTATGAAGAGGGTGCAAAAACAAAACTCCTCTACCAAATGGGCAAAAAAGAGGTTGCCATGATTGAAACAATTGTTCTGTACAATCCCCCAGATCGATTTTCTGCAATCTATGAAGCAAAGAATGTCTGGAATAGATGTGATAATTGGTTTTTAGAAAAGGATGAAACAACCACACAGTGGCTCTTTGAAAGTGATTTTCGATGCAAAGGATTTGTTTGGGCCTTAACGCTTCTTTGTCCCTGGATGTTTAAAAAACAGTCATTGGATTATATGAATCAGTTCAAAACCTTTGCTGAAAACGCTTGATTGAATAAAAACTCACTTTAGAAGATAAGTTTTAAGAAAAAGAGCAATAGCTCCATCAACATAAAGCCGGGTAGACTTTCTACTAAAGCCATGCCCCTCATTCTTTGCCAGAAGATACCAAACATGACCATTCTGTAAACTTATTTTGTCAACCATCTGTTTTGATTCTGACGGGGGAACACGGGGATCATTGGCACCCTGCAGTACAAATAAGGGTTTTGTAATCTTATCACAATGCGTTAACGGGGATATGGACACAAGGTACTTTTCCATTTCTGGATCTCGCTCATCTCCATACTCGGCCCTTCGTAAATCTCGCCTATAGGATTTGGTATTCTTTAGAAAAGTAACAAAATTACTGATACCATAGATATCAACTCCACAGGCGAGTTGATCATTATAAGCAACCATGGAAGCCAAAGACATAAATCCTCCATAGGAACCACCAAGCACGCCTATCCTTGTTGAGTCAAATTCGGGTTGCCTCTTCAGCCAAGTTATAAGCGCCCCAATATCCCTTACTGCTTTATCACGATTAAAGCCATTGTCCAGCTCCATATAGCTTTTACCATATCCTGCAGAGCCACGAACATTGGGACCCATAACAGCAACACCCAACTCATTGACAACATAGGATATTCGGCTTTTGTACTGCGGCCAGAACTGGCTCTCCGGTCCACCATGAATGTAAATGAGCACCGGAGGTTGTTTTGTTTTTTTTGGTGTATATACTAAAAGTGGTATATTTCGTGGTTTACCGCCAACTGAGTCAAAAGTAGGATAGGAGGTAATGGTAGGGGTAACAAAATCAGTGGTCGGAAGACCGCCCGCTTCACTGGTGGTCCAACGATGAAGCGTTGTGTCGCTAAGTTTTATAGAATAGATATCCGGCGGCCCATTTGCAGGAGCAAGGACCAAAGACAATTTCTGTGAGTCTGGGCTAAAGGAGAGTCCATATATTCTACCTTGGTCAATTCCCTCAACTTTCTTATAGGCAACACTTTTAGTATCTAAAAAATAAAGGTCGCTAAAACCATGGGAGTTTGCTGCAAAAGCAACACAGGAACCATCCTGAGAAAGAGCATGGTCAACAATATTCCAGGCAATATCCTTGGTCACGTTTATCATTTTGGATTGCTCTATATCATAGTATTGCAGGCTAAGAAATTCACTCTGTTCAGTAGCGGTGAGAAAGAGTCCCCTATCATCCTTGGCCCATAGGACTCCACCGAAGGAGACACAACTATCGGTGGTTTTTATTGCAGTAAGTTTCTTTCTTTTTAAATTATAGATGTATAGGGTTGCCTTTTTTGAGGAGACATAGTGTTCGACAATTAGTTTAGAATCATCATGAGACCAGCATACTGGTACCCAAACACCCTCATTTTTAATAAGGAGCTGTTCTTCATTCTCATCTCTTGACTGGATAAAGATATCCCAATCCTTACCATTCCTCTTAGTGCTAAAATAGACAAAACGATCACCCCGATGGGACCAAAGTGGTCTACCATATTTTGACTTCCCATCAGTCAAAAGAGCATGAGCACCATTCTTCAGATTTAAATTGAAAATCTGATAATTTTCATTTCCCCCAACATCTATGGTATAGAGTAGCTCCTGTTTTTTCTTATCTGGACAAAAGGTTCCATAGTATACAGGGTCAGGAAAAAAGGTGATCTGCTCTCTCATACCTCCTGGTTGCTTAATGGTGTAAAGCTGCATACTCTCACCAAGATCTGTATTTATGAGTATTGATTGCCCACCAGGTAACCATTCCAAAAAATTTACATGCCGTACAGAATTGTATTGCTGTAATCGAGACAGAATAGACTGGGGTATCTCGGGAACATTGAAAAAATCAAAATCCTTATTTTCCTTTACATGGGAAATTTGTGTTTCTTTGTTCTGAGTAGCCCCAGCAAAGAGACCCATACAACAAATAAAAAGTATCAGAATTATTCTTATGCGCATATAATTTTACTTAAACCCAGATTATGCAAAAGGAAGTAGCGCAGACGCACACCACGACTTTGACCGGATGTACGCTTGGGGAGTAGCCTGTAATCCTATGCCCATTAAGACCTTAGGGCTGAGATATTCTTTACATTGTAAAACCAATGGTGATTATCTATTTATTGTGTTGCCTCACGATGAGCGATGATGGCAGCACCCAGTGCTCCGGTAAATTGTGGCTCCCCAGGAACCTTAATGTCATATCCTGACTCTTGCATTAGGGCTTCGCGCACACCGGGATTGAGTGCAACCCCACCAGTAAAGACGACGTCATCCTGAATACCCACTTTGCCAGCCATACCAAGGATGCGTTTAGCTATTGATTTAAAGACCCCCCGCAGAATAACTGGAGTTGGCACACCTTTATGCAATAAGCCAATAATCTCCGATTCTGCAAAGACTGCACACATTGAGGATATCTCACAACTTTCATCAGTTTCTAAGGCCTTTTTCCCGGTCTCCTCTAAGGGTAGGCTCAAAGTTGTTGCAACCATCTCAATAAATTTTCCTGTACCAGCAGCACAACGGTCGTTCATGATGAAGTTGAGCACTTTGCTATTGGCACCGATCTGCATCATTTTTGAGTCCTGGCCACCAATATCTATAACGGTATGTACTGATGGGTAATGATAGACCACTCCTGCAGCATGACATAAAATTTCAGAAGCGACTCGGTCAGCACCGAGAAAATAATTGCGACCATAACCGGTGGCTAAAATTTTACCAACCTCCTCTTTGGTAATTCCCGCAGATTTTAAAAGAGTAGAAAAGGTGTTCTCTGCATTTTCCGTGGGTGTTGCTCCAGTGTCAATTTTAGCAGATTCAATAACTTGCGCTCCATCAAAGAGCACCACTTCAATCGATCGTGATCCAATATCAATACCACAGGTAATCATATGTTCGGTCCTTTTCAAAGTATCCAAGCAATTATTTCATAAAATAGTCAATTAATCCATACAATTTCTAAAATTTTTATCATTTCTAGTATAGTTTTACGAATTTTTCATTCAAAATTATCGAACCAACACTTTTTTGTATGGAAATGTGTTAAAAATGACAGTTTCTCATACTTTTTCATTTCCTTGGCAATTTTTTTAAACTAATACACCCACATTGACATTTGTATCTTATTCTTTATCATGCAGTTACAAAGTTTGTAAATTATTTTTTACTGGTTTTTTTTCTCTTTTTGTGGTATCTTTATACTATCACATAAGGAAAATTTTTACATTTAATTTTAACTCTATAATTACTACATTTTTTTATTCGAAGGAGGTCATATGCCTAAGTTTCTTATTACGCTGCCGGCCATGCCTAAAGAACAGGTACAGGCATCTTGAAAGGCTGTCATTGATGCTTCCGTTGGAAGTCAGCTCTCTATGGACAACGCCTACATTGACGAAGACAAAGCACAGGCACTGTGCTGCTGGAATGCTCCGGACAAGCCCAGTGTTGAGGCTCTTTTTGAAAAAGCAGGAATAACTACCCAGGAGATCCAAGAGGTTGTTCAATTTGCGCCGTAAAAGCTACGTACAAAAATGAAATTCCAGGCACAGTATTGTTATACTGTGCCTTTTTTTATGTCTAGAAGAAATTCGTTTTCTTTTTCCTCAACGGAAACAGAGTACCCGATACTTTCTGCCATGCGCTTGACATTTTCGCAAGCGACCATTGCGTCAAGTAATACTGTTAATGGAAATTCACCCTTATCTATCGCCTTCTTAACAACAATTACTGGTTGCGGGCAGGAGAGCCCTCGAACATCAACTGTTTGAGCCATACTACACCCCCTTATCCATTTTATCACGCATAAAAAAACCAACAGAACAACAGAAAAGAATTCCCACAACTACGGCAATCATTCCAGCTGTGGTAATGCCACCGGTAGAAACGACACCTTCAACGACTTTATCTGGTTTTCCAGCTAAGGTGAAGTTATGCGCTACGGCTGCGCCAACAATCATCCCGATAATAAAGGTAGCCGAGTCGCCGTCACCTTCACCAGCTAAAAAGAGTTGACGCCCAGGACACCCGCCAGCTAAGGAGAAGGCCAATCCTGATAAAATCATTCCTAAGAAGTTCCACAGATGACTACTGTGCGCAATGGGTTGTGCAACAACACCAAACTTAGTCGCTCCAAAGGCAAGATTGGCAACAAAAGCGGTTATCACCATCGCGATAACACCACTTAAGAGATGAAAATCACCCATAAGAACCACATCACGAATTGCCCCCATGGTACAAAAACGAGAGCGCTGTGCTAAAAAACCAATAACAAGAGCAGCCCCCAGAGAGATAACCAGTGGTGCATGCATTGCTCCGGGTCCTTTTTTGCTAAAAAAGATGAAGGATGGCTTGACTAAGAGAAATAAGAGAAGAGTCACCATTATTGCAGGAAGAATAAGACCTACCAAGGTATAGGTTTTATGAGATCGCCCAAGATTATAGCCACCCTTTAGAAACTGCACTCCAAGGAAAATTCCCAAAGAGAGACCAGCAAGACCAATAAGCGCATTCCCATCTCCACCGGCAAGACGAAGGATGGCCCGCCAAGGGCATCCTAAAAAGGCCAATGCTCCAATCATAGCAAAGAGACCAAGCATGAACCGAACTATGGGAGCCGAGCCTGCCCGCGCACGAAATTCCTTAAAAGCAAGCGCTGCTATCATTGATCCAAGAACAAATCCAATAATCTCGGGGCGAATATATTGTACAACACCTGCACGATGCAGCCCCAATGCCCCAGCAATGTCCCGCTGAAAACAGGCAACACAGACTCCCATATTAGGTGGATTGCCAAGCTTTTGTAAAATGGCAGCTGTTAATCCAATAATCACACCCACCGTAATGATGCCTAGGCGTGAGGCAAAAAACCTACCAATTTTTTTTACCATCCTAAACCGCTCCTTTCATAAAAAAAGTTGTATTATTAGGGATAGATGACTTTTTTAGTTTGCGCTAAAATTTCCATAATATCGTACATATTGGAAATAGTACCAATCCCGACGTTATCCTTTTGATTATAATGTTGAACACAGGTCCCACACACGATGATTGAGATACCTTTCTCCTCTAACTCCAACAAAGTTTCTAAAACGGTAGAATCCTTTAACACCAGCTCGATGCCACTATTGTAGAAAAGAACCGATGAGGGAAGCTGTTCAATCTCTGGAATGGTATTGATAAAAGCCCGAATTAAAATTGCCCCCAATTCATCGG
Organism: Chitinivibrionales bacterium; assembly: GCA_028278335.1. GTDB lineage: Bacteria > Fibrobacterota > Chitinivibrionia > Chitinivibrionales > JANQEN01 > JANQEN01. Next base: position 23,587 of record JANQEN010000128.1, read on the forward strand.
AACCATAACCCATGGTATTGCTCTTTACAGCGATAACATACTCGTCTTGTACAATATTTTTTCCTGTTGAACTCTCTGTTGTTGATTGAGACGGTTGAGAAGTAGGAAATTGTGCTTCTATACGAAAATCACCCTCATCCAATTTCTGACTTGACACCTCACCCTCTTGGGCACGAAGAAAATTTTCTACATTTACCAGAGACACATCATTATCGACAAGCACAACAAGTTTCTGCCCCTTTGCCAATTGTGCTAATGCTTTTTTTGACATAACCACCGGTTTTGGGCAGGACAGTCCCTTTGCATCTACAATTATTGGTTCCATTATAACTTCCTTTGCAGGTTTATTTCTTAGGTTACGATTACACTATTTCTGTACGGATATAATCATTCATCTCCAAGTGGCTTAGCACCATGGGATAAAAATCTATTGAAATAAAAAGAGAATTTGCAAATTGAGTATAGTGAAAAAGAGGAAATTTAACAAAAAAGGAGAGACTAACTGAGATGGACGAATAAAAAGATTGGCTGACAGAACATTCTTGTTTCTTCATGGTAACAATCCCTCGCTTGTATAGTCTATGCACTACCCGACCGGTCTTACACAGGTATACTCTATTTCAGCTTACTCCTTTGATGAAAGTTTGAATACATCAATTTTAATTTTATTCCTGAATTATCACTTATAATTTAATTAATCTTTTTACCAAAAGCACACTTTTTATTCATCTTTGCTTAAGATTTAGTAACAAAATTATACACATTTCAATTTTTTATCACAACAATTTGCTTTAAGAACAAATAATTACTGACTTTTTACTATTTAAAACACTTTTTCACACAATTTTCAAAATTTTTTCTTATATTTATAGATAAAGCTACATAAGATCACAGCTATTGTGAATTTTATTGATAATCTTTAGAATTTTTTAATTTTTATATAATATGTTGGATTTTACGATGAAACAATTGAAACGATTTAATTGAGATAGCTTACAACCAAAGGTTGGCAGCCTAAATCTCAAATCAAAGTATCAACAAAATCAGGTAGCATTACTTAATGCACTCATTATTTATCAATACTACATTAGTATTTACTCGGAAAGCAATTCAAGCATGTTCATATAACAGAGCTATTACATCTTGTATAGAATTCCAAAGCCACCTTCTTTTACAAGGGTGGCTTTTTTTATTTAATAACGGTTCAAAATTGCTACATAATCTACTCAATTTCCCACTTACTATTAGGAGGTTTTATGTTTAAATCAATCAAAATCGCAACGGGAGTATTGGCTTTTGCTCTTCTTGCTGTTGCACAAATTAGTAACGTCCAGTTCAAAGACCTGGATGGAAAATCCTATGATCTTTACGAGGAGCTGGCCAAGGGCAAGCATGTGCTTGTACACACCCAGTTCAATGGTTGAGGACCCTGTGCGTCCGCCGTGAGTGGACTCAACAGACATTGGAGCAAATACGGTTGTGATAAGTGTGATGCTTACAAGCTCATGATCATCGAATGTAATTTCTCAACCCGCGATACCAAAAGCGCCTTTAAGAGCTGGTGTGACAGAAACAAAGTCAAATACATCCGTGTTTGGAGTAAAGATGGAGGTAAAAAGCTTTCCGATGCTTTAAATAATAATGCGGGGAATCCAAAATACCTAATTAAACCTAACAAACAAGTAAAAAAACGCCCTTCCTCTTCAGAAATTGCTGCTGCTGGTGGAAATCAACAACATCAGTGCCCTACACCAATTGTTCATAAGATTAAAAAACCTATCAGTAATGTTGTGACACTTCACAAATTAAATAAGAGTGGATTTTCAATTTCAGTTCCTAAGAACAGTGTCTTTTCAATCTCATTCCATGCTTTGAATGGAAAAGAAATCAATAGGTTTTCAGAAACATTAGTTGCTGCAGGAAACCATACCTTCGGTTGGGAAAATGCCTCACTGGCTCAGGGTGTCTACCTTGCAAAGATCACTGTTAATGATACCAAGCTTACACAACGGGTTATTGTAGAATAATTATTGGTAGTTATTAATTAAGACATCCCATGCTATATAGAGGGTGTGGACTTTAAGCGATGCTAAGAGGACACACCCATTTTTATAAGTAAATAACATCTCATACACATCCCAGGCAATTAAAAAAGATACCACGAAGTTTGTGGTATCTTTCTTTTTTTATACAGATTAATCCCCCCTTAATGGGATCATTCGTGTCGTGGTTAGTGTATCTTTTTTAATCAAGTGTTCCTATACAATAATATATAATCTCGGATATGCGTCAAATCAAATTTGAAAAATATTCTCATCGCTTTTACCCAATGACCATCGCTTTTACCCAATGACCAACGCTTTTTACCCAATGACCAACGCTTTTTACCCAATGACCAACGCTTTTTACCCAATGA
>JANQEN010000153.1 GCA_028278335.1 Chitinivibrionales bacterium
CATACTTTCTTTGCACAAGCAAAGAAAGTATGGCTGCTGTCGGGCAGAATCCCGACGATCTTAGTTTTAAATACTTGTTTGGAATACTTAGCCAAGTTACGCAATCAGAAATAATAGACATCCATATTTTTTCAGGAAACTACAAAAAAAAGACCTAAATTCTTCATTTAGGTCTTTACTCTGGCCCTACAGAATTGGGTTGCTGACCCCCATTTCAATTATACCCATTTCAAGTCTGAAATTCAAGCCATTTAATCGCTTATTTTGACATTGGATTCTATTAAGTACTGTTATACGAAGCTTAATTTATTATGTGAGTTCTGTTTTTGGAGAAGTCCGTTAGGCGTTAAAACATCAATTGATAATTACGTAATTCGTTGTGAGGTTGTGTAAATTATAGGAAAAATGTATAATATAGGAACCTAACTTTGATTTGAAAACACTATCTTCACACATAACGAAGGGGCATTACATGAAGAAACCATCTATTCTCATTGTATTTCTATTTTTTGGTATTTCTATTCTTGCAAAAGAGAACCTCATTGCTGTTTCTGGGGACATAAAAACAACTGATCTTTATATTATTGAGGAAGCTGCACCGCAAACCTATATTGCACTAGCAACAGACCAGGAAATCGAACAACTTAAGAAACAGAAGATCACCTTAGAAATATTAGACAAAGCCCCTTTGGGCAAGGACTATTACTTTGTCTGGCCTGTAGCAGAAACCCGTGAACGGGTTGCCAAGGTCGGTACTATTTTAGCCGAGTATACGGGAATGGATGTACAAAGGGAGTTTCATCGCTGCTATTTGGTACATGTTCCAAAAGAAAATGAGGATGCCCTTTTTAAGTTACGGGCAGAAAAAAATTATTTAGAGTTTGATCGAGCTGTTTTTAAAGATGCCCCACCGATCGGATTTAAGGGATATGATCCAAAAACCTGGACCTATAACCAATTGATTCAGGATATGGTAGATGCAGTCTCGGTGGATACACTCAGGAAAATGGTCCTCCATATGCAGAATATACAATCCCGTCATGCCAGCTATAGTTTTAATAGGGATGAAATGGTACCCTGGTTTTGCGGTCTCTTAAGGGAATATGGCTGCGACTCTGTTTTTGCTCAAAATATTGGCAGTAGCAGCTACAATGCACCCAATCCAGTTGGTATTCGTTTGGGCAAAAAGTATCCCTCTTACACCCGCTATTTTCTTGTTGGGGGGCACCCAGATGCCATGCCTCGGCGAAGCACAAACTATGGCGCCGACGATAATGCAACCGGTGCGACAATGGTTTTGGAAGCTGCCCGGGTCATGCAAAACTACAATTTCGAGCACACCATAGTCTATATGGGCTTCAATGCTGAAGAGGTTGGACTTTTAGGAAGTGCTCATTGGGCAAAGAAGGCAGAACAGCGGGGTGACACCATCCTGGGAGTCATTAGTTACGATATGGCCGGTCATACCAACAATTACGAGCAGTTTCGGATTCGCTATTATTCGGGCCTTCCTGGCTGTTATGAGTTGGCACAGGTCTTTGATAGGGCGACCTCTACCTACACAAAGCTGGATCTGGTAGTCAGCAAAATGGATCAGATCAATGGCTGGTCCGATCATGCATCATTTTGGCGTAAAGGTTTTGTAGCAGCCTATGGCATGGAACGGGAGATGAGCTCCGGTGTCTATCACACCTTGGGTGATACTGTTGATGCGCCAGGTGGGCTAAACAACTTTCCCTTCTTTACAAATACGGTACGCGCTGCAGTAGCTACCACAGCAGTAAAGGAGTGTGCCGCAGTCATGGATCAAGTTGGCGGTATTGTAAGGCACCCGATTAAAAAGGCTGTTGCCTCAATCACAACTCAGGTCTTTTCCAGAAATAGCATTACCATCTTTTTGACCGGTAACATTAACCCACATACCCTCTCTTTGCGAATTGTCAACGTCTCTGGTAAACACATTAAAACAATACCATTGAGAAATGAAAGATCATCAATCCAAACAGTCACCTGGGACGGGACTGATACTACTCAAAGAAGGGTTGCCTCTGGACTCTACTTTGTTGAGTTGAACTATGAGGGACTAAAACTGGTTGAGAAGATCATGTTGAATTAGAACTGCTCATGTTACTTATCGAATGATTCCTATTTATCTTCCGAAGATATTAAAGAGCCGGAGGATCCTTTCAATATCATTGAAAGTAACAAAAAGGAAGAGGGTAATAAAAAAGCCAATCGCGATACGATTTAAAAGCAATTGCGTCTTTAGGGAAAGAGGCTTTTTTCGAAAGGATTCAATAAGCAGAAAAAAGAGTACTCCCCCATCAGTTATGATTAAGGGAAAGAGATTGAGGACGCCAAGGTTGATCCCAATAAGCGCCATCAGATTGAGTAGTCCCACAATACTAATAAGAGCCATCTGACCGGACATGTGCATAATCCCAACAGGACCAGCTAGCTGCTTACGCATAGAAAAAACTCGAGGAAGAATCCGAAAGATCATGGTTGTGTATTCCCAGGATTTATCCAGTGCCCGTGGAATAGCTGCAACAGGGCCATATCGTTTCTTCTGGGTTGAAGGCATGATACCCAAGATGAATTTTTTATACTTTGAATTATAGGCAGGTGTTCCTTCAACAGCTAATGGCTCTCCATCTCGTACTATTGCCAGCTGTAAAGGACCGGCTGTTGAGTCAAAGCTTGAGACAATTTGCGGTATCTGTGACCAGGTGTGGATCTTCTCACCATTAATCGTAACAATGCGATCCTTTGGTTGAAGGCCAATTTTTCGAGCCTGAGATCCGGGAGCGACACTTCCAATAACTGGAGGAAATACTGGATTAAGTCCACCAAAAATATAGAGGGGAATCCCCTCTTCCTCATCAAAGGCCATGGTAAGCTCTTTTTCCTCTATAACACCATCCCGCATATAGGAGATGGTATACTTTTTTTCCTGCAGAGTGAAATGATAGCGAATTTTATCCCAAGAAGATATGGATGATCCGTTCATAGTAAGAATACTATCACCGGTTTGAAAACCTGCTATTGCAGCTGGAGACTCTTTGTCAATAGAGCCAATCACCGGTTTCTCTAGGGTAACCTGCTCCTCCATACCAATCATGAAGATAATCCAGAGAAGAGCAACCGAAATAATCACATTTGCTGCAGGCCCAGCAAGGGCAACAGCCGCACGAATTAATACTGGTTTTTGGGTAAACTCATCATCGCTTCCCTCATGGCCATCTTCGGGATGTTCTCCTGCCATATGCACATAGCCACCAAAGGGGATAGCACTGATACGATATTCGGTCTCGCCAATTGTTTTTTTGTAAAGGATATTTCCAAAGCCAATTGAAAAGGAGAGCACCCGAATGCCGCTCAATTTTGCAACGGTAAAATGACCGAGCTCATGTATAAGGACTAAGATTCCCAAAATAAAGATGCCAATTAAAATTTGAAGGAGGAAAGTCATAGTTTCATTCTCTTTTTGTAATGAGCCACCAAATCTATCTTATAGAATCTAATAGCTGTTGTCTGATAGTATGGTCAATCTCTTGTATCTGTTCAACCGATTCAACGGTTTGGTTTTCATGGTTATCTAGTTGTTTTGCAATTAATGTTGGTATTTCTGTATAGCCAATTTTCTCTTCTAAAAAGAGTTGTACTGCAATCTCGTTGGATGCATTGAGCACCGTTGGAAGCGTACCACCGGCCTTTCCTGCATCTATGCAAAGCTTTAAACAGGGAAACCTCTTGAGGTCGGGGGCTTCAAAGGTGAGTGATCCTAATGCAGCAAGATCTAGTCGATTGCCTGCTATAGGAAGTCGCTTTGGATAGCTCAGTGCATATTGTATGGGTAGTTCCATATCGGGAAGTCCACATTGGGCTATAACCGCACCATCGTGAAAGGTGACATAGGAGTGGATTATGGATTGGGGGTGAATGAGCACCTTTAAAATATCATAGGAGGCATTAAAGAGATGGTGCGCTTCAATTATCTCAAAACCTTTGTTGATCAAAGTGGAAGAGTCTATAGTAATTTTATTTCCCATGGCCCAGGTGGGATGGTTGAGTGCTTGAGCCTTGGTGATCGACGAAAACTGCTCTATTGGAGTTTGACGAAAGGGGCCACCCGATGCAGTAACGGTTATGCTTTCTAAAGAGGAGCGCTCTTCTCCAGTAATGCACTGCAAAAGGGCACTGTGCTCGCTGTCAACAGGAATGAGCTCACCATACCCATCGGCAATGAGGCTAGTGATGAGATCACCGCCAATAACTAAGCTCTCTTTGTTTGCTAATGCAACCCGTTTGTTTTTTTTAAGAGCAGCAACGGTTGGGGCAAATCCCACGGCCCCGACTAAGGCGTTTACCAGAATGTCAAAATCCGTTTCTTCGACCAATTTAATTAGCGAAGTAAAAAATGTACCTTTACCTGAGAATTGAGGCATCATGATTTCTGCCTCTTGTGATGAGCTAACACACACCGCTTGCGGTGAGAACTCCTCTATTTGAGACTGTAAGGCTGTGATGTTCTTATTGACAGAGGCACCCACCAAGGTAAACTCCTCAGGATGCCTGCGAATACAGTTACAGGTGCTTTGTCCAATGGACCCGCTTGAGCCTAATAACAGTATCTTTTTCATTAAGGAATCACCCTACACACAATGATAAGATAGGCATTGATAATTGGCGCAGCAAAGAAGACACTGTCAAAACGGTCGAGGATGCCACCATGGCCAGGAATAATATTGGAAGAATCTTTTACATCGAAATAACGCTTGATAAGAGAGACCAGAAAATCACCGATTTGTCCAAAGAGACCACAAAGGAATCCGAGGAAAATTCCGATAATCAAAGGATATTTATCATTGGCAAAAAAGTGCCAGCCAATAGCAACCGTAATGGTTGACACAATAAGACCTGCCACACTTCCTTCGATTGTTTTTTTAGGGGAGATTGAGCTGAAGTGGTGTTTACCATAAAGGGAGCCCGCAAAATAGGCTGCCGAGTCACAGAGAAAGATCGATCCAACAATAAAGACAACACCTAATTGTGAAAGCATGGGGCTTTCAAATCGATTGGGAAATACCGTTTGAAAAGTTTCGCCATAAAACCCAAGTAAAGAGAAGCAGGCAATTAAAATAAAAGTTGTACCGCTAAAGAGTAAACTAGCCCGTTTCCAGCGGCTGGTTTTCTTTCCCCAGACAATCGATTCACAGGCAACAAATATAAGCAATATGTAGGTGTCAAGCTTCATGGAGAGAAAATTGTTTGGTACATAGTAGGAGAGTATCTGAAGACCGAGCCATATATAAATTATCCAGAATCCATTTTTTGGGTAGAGCTTGCTAAGCATGGAAAAATATTCCTGAGCAGCCATAAAGGTAAGAATAACCGCTAAAACATTGGCTGGGTAGATGTGCGTTTTGGCTAATAAGGGTAATTGATTTAAAAGAGAATCAGGAAGAAGATGTAACAGCGAGAGGGTTGAGTTGACAACCCACCATCCTAAAGGAATTGCCCAGAGTGCGAAGAACAGACGCTTTCTGAGGTTTGAAGAGTTCATTTAGTGGTTTTTACCTTTCCAAATCGTCTCTCGCGACTATTAAAATCCTCAAAGGCTTTAACCAGATGCTCCTTACGAAAATCCGGCCACAGGACATCGGTTATATAAAATTCTGCATAGGCAGATTGCCACAAAAGAAAGTTGCTGATTCTATTATCACCACCGGTGCGAATTATAAGTTCTGGATCAGGATAGGGAGCAGTAAACAGATGCTTTTTAAACCCCTCTTCGTCAAGTGAATCAATGAGCGAAGGATTTTCAAGAGCATCACGAGCAAAGGATTTTGCGGCATTTACTATTTCATTCCTTCCACCATAGGAGAGGGCAAGAATAAGGTTAAGTCCTGTATTGGTGCTGGTCTTCTCAATTCCTCTAACCAGTTCTTGATGGGTTCTGGGGGGCAGCTTGGAAGTTTCCCCAATAGTATGGAGTCGAACATTTTTTTCGTCTAATTCACGAATCTCCTTATGGATCATCTCGACTAAAAGCTCCATAAGAAACTGGACCTCTTTGCGAGGCCGTCCCCAGTTCTCTGCGGAGAACACATAGATCGTCAGATATTCAACTCCCAACTCACCACAGGCCTCTACAATAGCATGGGTTGCTTCGGTACCAGCCCGGTGTCCCATAGTACGGGGAAGTCCGCGTTTGTTAGCCCAACGGCCATTGCCATCCATGATAACACCAATATGTTTTGGAACATTCATATTTCACCAAATAGTGTTAATGATTATAGTCGCTTTTTCATGAATCCCTTGGGATATAAGGCATTCTGCACATTCTATTATATAGTAATTAAGCTATCAAATATATATCATACCATTGTGAGTGTTGAGGGTATGATGTAATTTACTGCCATGGTCTGCTGATCTGAGAAGAGATAATTTTATATCAGCAAAGCACAACTATTGATGGGCAAATCGGTGACAGGTAGCAAAGAGAAAAAAAGTGTATTGGTTGCCATGAGTGGCGGTGTTGACTCCTCGGTTACCGCAGCACTCCTACAGCAAGAGGGCTACGATGTTGTTGGGGTTACCATGAAGCTCATTGCTGACGACACCGTTGCTAATCCTACAGAGAAATCCTGTTGCGGCTTTGACTCAACTCGCTCCGCCAAGGTTGTTGCCGATATTTTAAACATTCCCCATTATACCCTCAATGTTGTTGATGAATTCCAAACAACAGTCATCGACAATTTTATTGCTGAATATAAAGCTGGAAAAACACCCAATCCCTGTGTGCGCTGTAATGAGTTTGTTAAATTTGATTATCTCATTAAAAAAATGGATGAATTTGGATGTAATTATCTGGCAACCGGTCACTATGCAAAAATCATTGATGGTGTGTTGTATCGCGGAGATGACACCAAAAAGGATCAATCCTACTTCTTGTATTGTATTTATAAATCACCGGCAACAAAGATCCTCTTTCCCTTGGGGACCCTCAATAAACCGGCAATTAGAAAACTGGCCACTGACTTTGCCCTTCCCGTTGCAACGCGCAAAGAGAGTCAGGACATCTGTTTCATTCCCGATGGGGACTATGCCAATTTCTTACGCACCTATGTAGTAGACAGAGAGGGGCCCATTATCAATGAGGAGGGGGCAACTGTTGGATCGCATCAGGGTATTCATAAGTATACGATTGGACAACGTCGAGGAATTGGCGCCCATGGAAAACCAATGTTTGTTACCCAGATCAATCCCCAAACCAATACAATTGTTATTGGTGGACCAGATTTTCTCTTTAAAAAACAGTTTGATATAACCAATCTTCTCTTTGAGACAACTCCAGATCAAAAACGTGATGACTACGAGGTGCAGGTGCGCTATAACACTCGACCAGTAAAAGCACGTATAGAGGCTATGAACAACACAACCTATCGGGTATTCCCCTCCACACCAGTTAAGTCAGCTGCACCAGGACAATCAGCAGTGATTTACGATGGTGATCGCGTTTTAGGAGGTGGCATTATCACCGACAACCTTTTATAACGAGGTACCAATGAGGTTATATAAAGACGACTCTGACTCTCAGTATACCACCTTCCATGACTTAATGAAAACAAGGGTCACCAACATCCTTCTGGTTTCAAACTTTTATGATGCCTTTGTGCTCGAGGAAGATGGTGGTCTTGCAGAGAGAATGTTTTCCGATTACGTTGATCTTAACCTTCGTTTTATTCCTCGAATTCATCAAGCAGCCAGTGCAGAAGAGGGATTGGCCAAACTGGAGCGCAATGATATTGACATGGTCATTACCATGCCCCGTATTTATGATATGGATGTTGACGAGTTTGGCAAGCGGGTCAAGGAGATGAAGCCCGGTACGCCAGTTATATTATTAACCTATGAGTGGATGGCTATTTCGACCTTTACAAAACCAAAAACCTCTGCTGCTATTGACAAAGTGTTTTGTTGGATGGGAGACGCCCGGATACTTCTTGCCATAATCAAATATTGGGAAGACGTGAACAACGTTGACAAGGACCTGGAATACGGTGTTCGGGTGATCTTGGTTGTGGAAGATTCACCACGATACTCGTCGATTTTCTTTCCCATCATTTTTACCGAAATAATGACCCAAACCCGCAAACTCATCTTTGATGGGGTCAATGATTTTGACCGACTTCTCAGAATGCGAGCACGGCCAAAAATCCTCATGGCCGAATCCTACGAAGAGGGAATTGAACTCTATCAAAAGTACAAAAAAAATCTATTGGGTGTCATTTCTGATGTGGGATTACCCCGTAAAGGTAGCATTGATTATCGGGCTGGATTCAAGTTGGCAAAAAAGTTTAAGGAAGAGATCAATGATTTACCTATCCTTATGCAGTCATCCAATCTTGACAACAAGGAACTTGCCTACCACTTTGGTTTCGACTTTCTCTTTAAGCATTCCTACAATTTAGTGCAAGACCTCCGACAATTCATCATGGATCGTTTTGGCTTCGGCAATTTTGTATTTAAAGATTCCTTAGGACTTGCTGTGGCAGAAGCCTCTAATCTCTTTGAGTTTGAAAAAGCACTCGCAGACATTCCGGCTGATAGCTTAGAGTATCATGCAACCCGTAATGATTTTTCACGATGGCTTAGAGCACGAACTGAATTTGATTGTGCTGAAACCATTCGTCCTAAACGGGTATCCGACTTTGACTCAATTGAAGAGCTCCGTGAGCATATCATTGGGGAGATAAAAAAGGTAATTCGACGGAATCAGTTTGGCGTCATCGGTGACTTTGGTAAAACTCAGTTTGACTCACTAAACTCCTTTGTAAAGCTTGGCACTGGCTCACTCGGTGGAAAAGCCCGGGGAATAGCCTTTTTTAATGCCCTCTTGGCCCATACAAAATTCCATGAAAAATTTGATAACATTGAAGTGAGGACTCCCCGATCGTTAGTACTTTGTAGTACCATTTTCGAAGAGTTTGTAAAGGCCAACAACCTCCAGGAATTTGCCATTTCAGAAGAGGATAATGATAAAATTGCTCAGAGGTTTCTTAAAGCAGAGTTGCCAGAGGAAGTTGTACTCAACTTAAAAGTAGTTCTTGAAAAGGTCAGCTACCCAATTGCGGTGCGATCATCGAGTCTATTAGAGGATTCACAATCCTTGCCCTTTGCTGGTCTGTATTCGACCTATATGTTGCCAAACAACAATCCCCACCTTAGATTCAGACTGCGGGAACTTTGTGATGCAATTAAATTGGTCTACGCCTCGGTCTTCTATCGCTCACCAAAAGAGTATGTGCGGAACATGAATTTTCGCATTGAAGAGGAGAAGATGGCGGTTATCATACAACAGATTGTTGGCCAAAACTATAACAACCGATTTTATCCGGTTATCTCCGGTATAACACAATCCTATAATTACTATCCAATATCCCATATGCGTGCTGACGAGGGCGTTGTCGAGCTCACCTTAGGCCTCGGCATGAATATTGTCGAAGGGGGCAAAAGCTACCGTTTCTCACCTAAGTATCCCCAAATTGCACCACCCTATGCATCACCGGCTGAATTTATGAAAAAGTCACAATCGCGGATATGCATCTTAAATAGTGCTGATCCCAATCTGTCAATTAATTACAATGAAAAATTCAGTCTCATCCAAACTGACCTTTCCGATGCTGAAAAGGATGGCACCCTCTTTTTTGTTGGGAGCACCTACAATGCGCAGGACAATACTATTTCCGATACCCTTTCAATTGATGGTCCACGGGTAGTAACCTTTGCCAACATTCTAAAATATGATCTTTTTCCGCTCCCTGACCTTATCAACGAAGTGTTGACTTTTGGTAAAGAAGCTTTTGGGTCCCATGTAGAAATAGAGTTTGCCGTTAATCTCTATGAGGACAAAAAGAAAAATCCCGAGTTTTACCTCCTACAGATTCGACCGATGGTTGTTGGCAAAGAGAACACAGAGACCAACCTCGATGACATCTCTATTGAAGAGATGGTCTGTGCCTCAAACCATGCTATGGGTAATGGTGCTTACAAGAACATCTACGATATTGTCTACCTTGACCCTCAAAATTTTGATCCATCAAAAACGCGAATCATAGCAGAAGAGGTGGGAAGAATTAATCGTTCCTTTATTGAAGCAGACAAGCAATATGTACTCATTGGTTTTGGTCGATGGGGAACCTCCGATCCATCCTTAGGTGTTCCCGTTGAGTGGCACCAAATTTCTAAGGCTCGCATAGTTATTGAAACTAACTTAGAAGATTTTATCATAGACCCCTCTTTAGGAAGTCACTTCTTTCATAACCTAACCTCCTTAGGCATGGCCTACTTGCATATCCCTCGACAAAAAGATGAAGAATTTATCCGATGGGATTGGTTGGCACAGCAGAAAACAGTGTATACGTCTGAATACGTTAAACACATTCAGCTTGACAAACCACTGGATGTACGTATAAACGGTGTTAATTCCCGCGGTGCAATTATGAAACCCCATGAACACGAGCCAATGTCCTGAAGGACCATTATGTTCTGATGTTCAAGGTTTATTATTTCCAATAATTTTTAGATAGCCACTTATATACTGTTTCTCAAAAGTTTTGTCCCATGATTTTTACAAAACTCTTATAGAAACAGTTATGCCGCCACACAGCATAGGACATTATTTTTGAGAAGCGGTGTAAATGTATAAATCCATTGACAGGGGATGCTTTTTTTAGTATTATTATGTTTGTGTCACAAACATGTTTGTAATTAAATTAAGCTTACCATAACTGGAGTATGCTATGGATGAATCCCTATCCCCGAAAAAGGCTTTGGAAGACCTCAACCTCATCAAAGAGACCATCAATCGGTCAACCGGAGCATCAATGTTCACTAATTTTGTATATAGTACCGGGACCATCTTGGCTTTCGCTGGATTACATGTAATTGTCGGATGCATCCTCTCCTATTATCTACTACAAACCTATGGTTTGACCCCTAAGATAAAAATTGCTCTTTGGAGTGTTTGGGCTGCTCTCTTCTGTTTTGTTAGTTGCATTACAATTGGCACATTATTAAAACAGGCTAAAGCACATGACATAAGCCTGATCACCTATTATAAACGTATCGCTATTAAAACCTTTATCCAAATAGATATACCTTTAGAGACAATGTGCTTTTTCTTCTCAATCTACTTTATCAAATCTGGCCAACCCTTCTATATTTTACCAACCCTTGCCATGTGGATCGGTGTACTGCTCACCAGCCTCGGTGTTGTATACCTGGAAAAGTCATTTCAATTTGCTGGCTATGTCTATCTAATTTCTGGTGGAATCGGACTTATTTTTCTTTCGGGATATGGACTTGCCTATGCGGCGGTTGTGTTTGGCATATTTTCCATAGTGCATGGTCTTTTAATGCATAATCGTTACAAACAGCTTCTCAAGGAGCATAGCCAGGAGGACAATGCTTCAGCCAATGATCAGCTCACCAAAGAGAGCGAGTAGTAGAAAATGGAAAAAAAGGCAAACCAGTCTGAGAATAGGGCTCATCTTGAAAAGGTGTTTCAAGTACCTGCTCGACTAAAGATCATGTCCATACTCATTGTACAAAAAAAGGCTGATTTTAGTGAATTGATTCATGCACTCGGTTTAACCCGTGGCAACTTGAGTATGCATATGAAGATGCTTGAAGAATCAAAATATATCAGTATTAAGAAACAGTTTGTTAAAAATCGACCTAAAACAACCTACACAATCACCGTGCGAGGAAAAAGAGATTTTCAGATATATATAGACATGCTGGAGTCAATTATCGCAACTATAAAGAAAAGGGAGGAATAATGGAGTCACTTTCAGGATTGGGAAAAAAAGAGGGCATTCTTGCTTTTACTGGCTTTTTGGGTTCTGCGATTGTCGCAATTATTGGACTAAGGCGCAAGCCATTGTTTGCCATACTCTACATTGGCCTTTTTGGACTATTTCATTATATATATGCAAAGAGGCTCTGTTCATCCTGTGAAAAGCTCTGCCCTGTTAATCCAAGTGGTAATTTTTGGAAGGTTTGGTTTTAACCTAAAATAAAAAAAGTGTTGACAAGCATCGCGAAATGTACTATAATATCATTGTACTATTTGACTATTACAATACAACACTAGGAGACTAACTTGGCCTTTAAATTTTCATTAAACAATTCCAGTGGGGTGCCATACTATCGGCAAATTGTGAATCAGGTCATTTATGGGATAGTTAATGCCATTTTAGAACCAGGTGAACGACTTCCTACGGTGCGACAACTGGCGGTTGATCTCCAGGTGAACCTCAACACAATCGCAAAATCTTATAGTGAGCTGGAGTTGCGAGGGTTCGTCAACACCCAGCAAGGCACAGGTACCTTTATTTCTGACAAAAAAGCCACAATTGATCCCATTGAAAAAGAAAAAGGATTACGCCGACTGTGTAGCACCTTCTTAGATGAAATTGCAGCCCTTTCTATTAAAACAGAAGAGGCTTTTGCTACCTTAAAAAAAATAGAAAAAGAGAGAAAAAATCAAAAATAGGGAGTATATAATGAAAGGTAAAACAAAAGAGTATGAAGAGACCCGGGAGTTTAATCCATTTCTCTGGATGGTACAGAAAAAGCTTTTTGCCCTAAAGCGCTATTCAGTAAATATTATACTGCTGCTACTTGGTGCTGGGACCTATTGGAAGTTGAATGCCCTAGGTTCCATCCCTCAAAGCACAGCACTTATTATTGTAGCGGTGTTTATCCTGCTTGGTGTCTCGGTGCGGATTGCCTTTGAATGGGAGCGAGTACCGGTTTTGCGTTTTGGCCGTCTCTCAAAAACTCGCGGTCCCGGGCTCTTTTTCTTGATCCCCTTTGTGGATATTCCCTATGGTTATGTTGATTGTAGAACAACAGTCACAGACTTTACTGCAGAGCGGGTCTTAACTAAGGATGCGGTTCCTGTGTATGTGGATGCCATCATTTTTTGGATGATATGGGATGCTTCCAAGGCTCGATTAGAAGTAGAAAACTATCGCAACGCTGTTCCCTTAAGTGCCAAAACTGCCCTCCGTGATATCATTGGTAAAACAACCCTAGCTCGCTTGTTAACCGACCGAGATGCCATTGGTGAGGAGCTGCAAAAGATCCTTGACGCCAAGACCAATCAGTGGGGCATCACCTCTCTTTCAGTGGAGATAAAGGATATTGTTGTACCCAAGGACCTCGAAGATGCCATAAGCAAAGAAGCGCAGGCAGAGCGGGAGAAAAACGCCCGAGTTCTATTAGGTTCTGCAGAAGTTGAACTATCAAAGCAGTATGCCGAGGCTTCAAAAATGTATAAAGGAAATGAAGAGGCAATCATGCTGCGCTCATTGAACATGCTGATCGATGCGGTTAAGAATAAGGGTTCAATGATTCTTGTACCCTCAGAGACACCACATTTGATGAACAAAGCACTTTCGGTGGCACTGGCAAAGAAAACAGGCAATTCCAATATTGTCGATGACGTATAGCTAGAAAAATCCTGTTTTAAAAAGGAGTGATATATGGCGATACTAACACTAAAAGAGATAAAAAAAGAGTTTACCAAGGGTGAACAGAAGGTCTTTGCACTGCGAGGTGTCGACCTCAATATTGACAAAGGTGAGTTTCTCTCTATTGTGGGCCCTTCGGGTAGCGGTAAGACAACCCTACTCAATATCATCGGCTGTTTAGACACACCAACGTCCGGTAATATCGAATATGATGGTAAGGTGTTGGGCACCCTCAATGAAAAAGCTCTTTCTCAATATCGTAAGGAAAACATTGGATTCATCTTTCAATCTTATAACCTAATTCCAGTACTAAGTGTATTAGAGAATATTGAGCTGCCTATGGTGATTGAAAAGAAGATGGATCAGTCGGAAATCACAGAAAAAGCGATGGATATCATTAAGGCTGTTGGTTTAGAATCGATGGCCCATAGACTACCACGAGAAATTTCCGGTGGTCAAGAACAGCGCGTTGCTATTGCGCGAGCACTGGTTAAAAACCCCATTGTGGTTTTAGCAGATGAGCCCACCGCCAACCTTGATTCAACAACAGCGCAAGAGATAATCGCTCTTATGGAAAAGATTAATCAGGAGCGGCAAACAACCTTTGTCTTTTCGACCCACGACCCGCGAATGCAGGAACACGCCAAACGGGTTATTGTGTTAAAAGATGGTGCTATTGCTGATGATGAAAGGAGATAACCTATGAACATGCTCATAAAGATCGCCTTTCGAAACCTTCTGCGCCATAAGTGGCGCACCCTGTTGACCGGTATTGTCATAGCCTTTGGCCTATGGATCTACCTCTTTATGGACTCCGTTATGAGTGGGTTGGATCGAGGCTCAATTGACAATATGATCAACCTCTCTACATCAGCGGTTAAAATCCATACCGCAGAATTTGACAAAGAGCGAGAATCCTTTCCGCTCAACTACGGATTAACCAACATTGCAGCCTTAGAAAAACACTTAGCTGGTCATGAGCGGGTCAAAGCTTGTGCGCCACGGACTCAATTTTTAGGAGAACTATCCAATTATGAGGAGTCAATGCCAGTGATTGGAACGATCATTGAGCCAAAGCAGGATAGCATGGTGTTTTCTTTAACGGAATATCTTAAAGGTAATTACTTTAGTGAACATGGTGTAAATGAGATCATCCTTGGCAAAGATCTAGCACGAGATATGAATGTTGCTATTGGTGATAATATCACTCTTTTTGCATTGACAAAATATGAGAGTCACAATGCAGAAGACTTTATTGTGATCGGTCTTTTTCACACAACCGATCCAACATTGAATAAAAGTGGTGCCTATATCACCTTTAAGGATGCCAATACATTCTTGGATTTAGAAAATACCGTCACCGAACTCAATGTCCAGCTAAAACGACGAATCAATCTTGATGACTTGGAACAGGACATGAAGCAGGTACGAGCCTATATTGACAAGCAATTTCCAAAGCTTGCCACCTATACCTTTATAGAGCTCGGTGCTGGAGTGCTTGAGCTTGTCAAGCAGAAAAAGGCCTGGGGTGTTGGTATGACCTTGGTCTTCCTTTTGATTGCAGCCGTTGGTATTGTCAACTCAGTACTGATGAGTGTCTATGAGCGAGTACGAGAGGTTGGTGTGCTGCGGGCTCTTGGTTTAGAAGGAAGAGAGATTGTCCGCATGTTCATGTTAGAAGGTACCATGATTGGCTTCTTTGGAAGCTTTGTCGGTGTCCTTTTAGGATGTATCACCATCTTTGTGTTAACCACAGTCGGCTATCCCTTAGATGTTATTTATAAAGACATGTATGTGGACACTGCAGGTTTTCCCTACTGGGGCACCATATATGGTGAGTGGAACGTACCACTGATTATCGGCACCTTTCTCTTTGGTATAGCAACAGCCTTTTTAGCAAGTATCTATCCTGCTCGCAAGGCCGCAACCATGTCAGTTATCCAAGCAATTCGCTTTTTTTAATCCAGACTATACAGTAGGAGTAGATGCAGAAGTGCAAGATTATGATTTAGTAAGACTTGAAGGTTTTGAAGGGCATATCTACAAGGTGATATGGCCGAAAAACCTGAAAGTCTTAATGGGCATAGAATTGTGCTTCTGCGCTACTTCCGATTGTATACTCTGTGTTTAGGGAGGTAAAGAATGAACTATTTAATAAAACTTGCCTTTAGAAATATTCATCGCAATAGAAGGCGCTCAATTTTGGCAATCACCTCAGTAACTATCGCCATTCTCTGTGTCACCTTCTTTCGTGGATTTGCTGGAGGTATGCTCAAATCAATTGTAAAGAACTCAACAAAGAATGAAACCGGCCATATTCGTATTACCACAAAGGAGTTTTCCGAAAAATCTCGATTCTATCCAGTAACCGAAAACATTGAAAATCCTCAGGCAATAATTGACATAATCAAAGGTAATGAAAACATAGAACGACACCTTAGATTAATAACTGAACGAATCAACTTTGGTGTACTCCTTAGTAATGAAGGGAATAATAAAACAGTTGTTGCTCTTGCCGGTGACCCTGCTGTGGAAAAAGATCTGCTCATGCTGCAAAATTCCATTCAAGAGGGTGGGCGCTATATAGAAAAAGAGCGTGAGACAATCATCGGTGCAAAAATTGCCGAAGCCCTCAATCTTACGGTGGGAAGTACCTTGAAAGTTATGACCCAGGGAGCAGACTATGCTTTGCATTTGCGAAAATTTACTGTGGTGGGCATTTTTAAAACAGGATTAAACATACTGGATGACAAATTCTTTCAGATTACAACAGCCGACGCAAAAAAGCTTCTTCGCACTGGATCGGGAACACAGCAAATCATAATGATGCTTAAGAACCATAATAAATCTGCTGCAGTTGCTCAGCAAATTACCAATCTACTTGATGACGAATCTTTAGTTGTCGAGGCATGGTCCGAACATGGTGAATGGGCTCAAATGGTGAATATGGCAGGCGCCATTTACAATGTGATCTACTTTTTCATCGCCTTCTTAGGTGCCTTTATTATTACTAATATTATGATGATGGTGGTATTAGAGCGCCGTAAAGAGATTGGGATTCTAAAATCAATGGGGATCTCAAAGAGAGAGATTATGCTCCTCTTTCTCTGTGAAGGAACGGTTTTAGGATTTTTTGGTAGTGTGGTTGGCATTATTCTTGGTATGGGAGTTAACACCTACTTTGCCATATTTGGATTTGATATGACCGCCATGCTTGGCTCATTCAACTATCCCATAGATAGCGTGCTCTATTTTGACATTAGTCCTGCCAGTGTATTTAACATGCTCCTCATCGGGATTGTTGTTTCTGCACTGGTTTCAATGCTTCCAGCTTGGCGAGCCTCTCGGATGAACGCAGTTGATGCAATCAAAAGTGTGTAACATAACTATGACAAAGGAGAATACAATGAATAAATATTTTTCCTGTGGAGTGGTCTTACTCCTTACTATAGCACCATCTCTTTGGGCCTTAACTGGTGAAGAGATACTCAACAAAATGGACAATCACCGCGACTATGCTAGCATTTCCTATAAAGGGTCAATGACCATCTTTGTTAAGGAAAAAGCGCGGACCAAGACTCTTAATGTGGAGGCACTCAACAGTAAAGAAACCAAGGCGATTGTCGAATTTACCAACCCAGAGGACAATGGAACCAAGTATCTCATGCTTGGCGACAACCTTTGGATCTACTTTCCAGAGGAGGAGGATGTGGTAAAAATATCAGGCCATATGCTTAAAGAGGGCATGATGGGAAGTGATGTCTCCTACGAAGACGCTCTGGAATCCGATGCCCTGTCTACAAAGTACACCATATCTTTGGCTGACGAAGAGCCACTCAACAACAGGCAATGTTATGTTATTGTTCTGGATGCAAAGGTAAAAAAGGTCCCTTACTATAAAAGGAAAATGTGGGTTGACAAAGAGACCTTTGTTGCTCTAAAAGAGGAGATGTTCGCAAAAAGTGGGAAATTGTTAAAGGTAGCCTCTGTTTTAGAGACGAAGATCATAAAGGGAAAGAACATTCCCGTAAAGACTGAGATGGTAAACAAACTTAGAAAGAATAGCAAAACAGTGTTTGAAATGCGTAACATTGAGTTTGACAAACCAATGGAGGAAGAGAAATTTTCCATGCGTTATTTGAGACGATAGCACATCTTCTTAAAACAAAGATCAAACAGTATTATGAAAAAGACATTACTATTTTTACTTATTCTCTTTCTTACTCATCACAATACTAGCGGGGCAACACCAAAATCGGGTTTGAACTTTCATGGCTCCCTCTATAGTGACATGGGACTTCAGCACACAGTCCACAGTAGTAAAAAAGATGAAGCTGACTTTACTGGTATGAGTGTCTTCTCTCTGAATATGAAAAACAGTAATCGCAAATATGGTAAGGTTGAAGGGCTCTTTGATTGCTTGCTCCCCTATGGAACTATGATCAATCGCTATATGCCCGACTCTATCAACGGTGACTCAGCTAATGCAATCTTAGAACTCTACAAACTATTCTCCTTTGGAAATGCACCCTTTCTACTTGATTTACGAAAGCTCTACTTATCGGTTTATCTTCCCTTTGCTGATATTACGATCGGCCGCCAAATTATAAACTTTGGTAAGGGATTTATCTTCTCTCCAATCGATGTCTTCTCCACAATCGAACTACAGGACATCAATTATCGCCGTCGAGGAACTGACATTGCCACCATCCGGATCCCTTTTTCCAATGTGGCGGGTATTGATTTTGTTTCGGAGCTTCCGCTTCAAAATCGTGATGTCTCAGTGGCGGCTAAACTTTTTACGACCCTCTTTGATATTGACTTTAGTGCAGTGGCTATTTTCCGTAATAAAGAGGAGTCGCGCTCTACAAACAACGAACGGGAAACAGTTGTTGGAGCGACCTTTAAGGGCGATCTTGGTGTTGGCTATTACGGAGAGATCGTCTCACACTTTCTTACGCAATCGGATGATGTCTATTTGGAGACCATGTTTGGTATTGATTATTCCATAAGCAACAAGTGGTTTTTTGTTGCCGAATATCTTTACAAACAGTACAATTGGCAATACTCTGTGTGGGGTGAACACAATCTTTTTGGGTCTGTGCGTTACACAATCAACGAATTAAGCTCCGTTTCTGGAAGCCTCATCTATGATGTTGAACGCAAGACCACTATAGGCATAGGCCAGCTCTATTATAATATGCTACAAAATGTAAATACAATTTTCTTTATACAGGGCTCAGATTCGCCGCGTGGTTCTGGATTGCTCTATGCACTACGGGTTGAGGTACAATTTTAAGATGCAAACAACTACTATTAACACAATAAAAATGAGGAGTGTTCTTTATGAGAACAAAGTTCTATAACTGGCTTGCAGCTCTCTCTGCAAAGCATAACAAACTGCTGCTTGCCTTCTGTGTTGTAATCACAATGGTGGCCCTCTATCTTGCTTCACAACTGCAAATGAAGACCCAGATAGCAGACATGATGCCCCAGGACATCCCACAGGTTAAGGAGTACATGAAGATTATCGAAGATTACTCCTCAGCATCAACGGTCATGATCACCATTGAAAGCAAGGATAAAAATATTGAGAGAATGAAATCCTGCGCCGAATCCATTGCGCAGCGATTAGAGGATGTGACCGTGGTCAACCCTAGTAAGGATCAGAAATTAAGTACAAAACAGCGCTTTGGCTTAATGCTTAAAAAACACCCAGTGCCCGGTGTGATTTATGACACCCTGCCTCTGGTAAAAAGAATCGATTACAAAATTGATAATGATTTCATTTTAGAGCATGGTTTAATGATCCAAAAAACTAAGGATCTTAAAAATACCCTTGATATGTTTTCTGCTATTTCCCTCCCCGAATTTATCGAGAATATCAACAATAACTTTGAACAGGAATATGTCAATGATGCGGACAACCTTGCATCCCTTGACGGAGAGGATCAGGCAGTTCAAGGGCTAGAGGGTATGCAAAAACTAGTTGCCAGTATTGGTGAATACATTGACAACCCCGACTCACAAAAGGTTGCCCAGGTGGTTTCCGAGTTTGTTTCTGGCCAGGAGTACTTCATCTCCTCGGACAACACTATGCTTCTGATGATGCTCCAACCCACAGTTAGCATGAATGACTTTGATGAATTTATGCAGCTTGGTTACTGTATTAATGACTCACTCAAGACAATTCAAAAGGAAAACAAAGATCTCGAAATCGGTCGTTCTGGAATGATCATTTTGCAAATTGACGAAAACGACGCTTTAAAAAGAGATTTTGGTTGGTCAAGTATCATTGCCTTAGTACTCATTCTTGTCCTTCTTATTGGCTCCTTTAAATCCTGGAAGAACCCCCTCCTATCGGTCGTAACCTTGATAATCGCCCTCATCTGGGTGACAGGGGCGCTTAATATTGTACTTGGGGGATTTCTTGACATGATGTCAGCCTCTTTTGGCATAGTGCTCATTGGATTGGGTATTGACTTTGGTATCCATTTTATATCCGGATTTAAGGATGGTCGAGAACGGGGACTCTCTGTAGCTGATGCTATTAACGATATGTACAACAAGGTTGGGACCGGTGTTGTAACCGGGGGTGTAACCACCTCGGCAGTCTTCTATATGCTTGCGGTCACGGGCATGAAGTCCTTGGAGAACATGGGTAGGGCTGTTGGTACCGGTATTGTGGTTACCCTCCTTGCTATGATGATACTCCTTCCTGCCTTAATTGTCTTCTTTAATAGAAAAGCCAAGGCCAGAAAAAAAAGCTCTTCCAATCCTATATCCAACTTTCTCCAATTTGGCTTTTTAGAAAGCGCTGGCAAGAGCATGACCAAATTGCCGGTGGCACTATCGGTGATTGTCATATCAGCAATTACGGTGTATGTATCCTTTTTAGGTGGTAAGACTGTTAAGTTTGAATATGATATGATGGCCTTAGAACCAGACGGCCTTCCCTCTGTCATTGCCCAGGATAGTATTCTCAGCAAATTTGAGATGGCCCCGGACTATGCACTCTTGAGCGTTGCCACAGAAGAGGAGTGTCGCTCAACTATCAAAAAGCTCAAGAAAATGGGTAATAAAACAGAACTCATTGGCCGAGTAGAGGGAATAACCGAGTTTATTCAGAGTGAATCGGTTCAAAATAAAAACGCCTCTTTGATTGCCCCTTTTAGAGGGCAAATTGAAAAGTTGCCAATCCCGACCACATTTACAAAAAAGGATGCAGAAAAGTTAGAGAGCGAACTTGTTCGTCTTCACCAAAACATTGTTGAGATCGGTGAGCTCTCAATTAGTGGTAGTGGAGAAAACAACAAAATCATTAGAAAATGCGATGCCATAGTCGGCAAAAAAGACACCGAGAGTATGGTACTTGCCGTTGCCCAAAAGGTAAAGGATATTTTTGACAATCCCGACAAGTTGTCTCTGTACCAAAAGATCATGGCCGGTGTTCTTAAAGAGAAGATCACCACCATGTGCTCCACCGATCTTGTCACCTTAGACAACTTACCCGAGGAGATTCGGAAGCGCTACATAAACCCGAAGACAAAAGAGATGCTCATTACAATCTATCCCAAGGGTAATATCTGGAATGAGAAAGTACTACGTAAATTTGTTAAAATGACTAGCAAAATCGACGACAAAATTACCGGCACACCATCAATTACTCTGCTCTACATTGATTTAATAAAGGAGAAGGGGGGCAAGGCTATTCTCTTTGGAGCAATTGCCATAATTATCATTCTGTTAATTGACTTTAGATCACCAACCCTCACTATTCTTGCGATCATTCCACTCTTTGTGGGCACCATGTGGATGATGGGACTTATGGCGCTCTTTGACTTAAAACTAAATATGGTCAATTTCATGGCACTTCCATTGATTATCGGGATTGGTATTGACGACGGGGTACACATTCTCCATAGATACAAAATAGAAGGGAGGGGATCAGTGCCCACAGTCATGCACTTTACTGGCCGGGCAATCCTTCTGACCTCGCTAACCACCATGATCGGTTTTGGCTCAATGGCCTTTGCTACCCACAAAGGTATTGCCAGTATGGGTCTGGTGCTCTGTTTTGGTGTGGGTTCCTGTTTTATCAGCTCAGCGTTTCTGCTTCCCGCAATCATAACTGTGTTTGAAAAAATCTTTAAAAACTATAAAGTAAAGGCCTAACAAAGGAGGAAATAATGAAAAAGGTAATAACTCTACTAATGGTAGCATTGATGTCACTCACAAGCTTTGCCATAACCGTTGATGAGATACTCGACAAAATGGAGGAGAATGAGAATGCCAATTCCTCAAAAATGGCAATGACCCAAATTGTGACCAAAGCAGATGGCCGTGAAAACATCTCCAAGTTGATGAGCTACTCCATTGACAAAGGTGATAAGGGACTTATGGTCTACAACTCCCCTGCTCGTATCAAGGGAATGAAAATATTGACCCTCAATGACGGTGATGATATCTGGTTCTACTCACCAAGAACCGCTCGCATCCGAAAAATAGCCAGTGGTCAGAAAAGTCAATCAGTCAATAACTCAGACTTTTCCTATGAAGACATGTCAGCCGAGGATCGCCGGGAAGACTACAATTGTAAACTTGTGGGCGAAGAAAAAAGGGATGGCGTCCTGTCTTATAAAATTGAAATGGTACCTAAAGGTACTGATGGGAGCTATTCTAAAATCGTTGGGTGGGTTGACAAGGAGAAGTTTATGATGGTTGAGGCCCATATGTATGATGAAGATGATGAGCTGTGGAAGAAACTCTTTGTCCACGGCTTAAAAAAAGAGGGCAAGTACTGGACCATGGAGAGCATTGAAATGCAAAATGTTCTCAAGGGCAGCAAAACAGTGATGAAGGTGGAGAGCGTAGAATTTGACCTTAAGCTCGACCCTACCATGTTCTCAGAACGATATCTTAGAAAGTAGATCCAGCAGGAGATTTATCATGAAAAAGTATATACTGTTCCTGCTTCTTGCTATCTCTTTAGGAGCAGAGGGACTTGACAACCTCGAATTGGGCGGATACTTAGAGAGCAAAACCTCACTTATGTTTTCCGAAGATGAGCTCTTTTCCGATTATGCAACAGTTCGCTTAGAAGGGGCATGGAACTTTGGCAAGCGCGGTGGTATTGAAACCCATGTGCTCTTTACCCACTCCAATGCACCCTTAGACCCTAATGAATCTTTTAAAGAGGGATCGGTCATGGAACGCATCATGATGGGGCTCATATCAGGTCCGCTCATGATGATTGACTCTATGGGACTTATGGACTCAACCTTACTTGGTATGATGGCCGGTGTTGATCTTGACCCCTTTATACGATATTTACCCTATTCATCCTTTTATCCTAAGGACAAAGCAGTACTGGATCGAGCTCTTTTAAAGCTGTACTTTAAAAAGTTCGACCTCTTTATTGGTAGACAGATGATAGCCTGGGGCACGGGTTACGGCTTCAATCCAACCGATGTGTGGAACCAGAAAAGCCCTATAGATCCTACCGCTCCCAAAATGGGTGTCAATGCAATCCGCGCAGAGATTCCCTTTGGCTCGGTCAGTGGCCTTACCCTGGTCGCCTCACCGGGGGCGGATTTAAAACTCTCCAGTGCAGGCTTTCGATTCAAGGGTAACCTCGGTGGATTTGATTTCTCCTTTAGTGGTATGCGCGTTATGAATGCCGACCGACAACTGCTTGGACTACCGCCAAAGATTATTGCTGGCTTTGATTGTGCTGGACAAATCGGCAGTGTGGGTGTCTGGGCTGAGGCTGCAGCTATCAATCCTAAACATGCCAACCTAGATTATACTGACGTAGATTCTCTTTACGCACAAATTGATGCTGGATTGGATTACAACTTCCCCAATGGCCTCTATTTTTTACTGGAATACTATTACAATGGCCTGGGCCGACATGACTCTAAGGACTACTCTGCCCGAGAGTACATGAGCCTCTTTGGTGGTGATGCTGCAGGCTTTGGTCAAAACTATGTCATGGTAGGGCTCCGCAAAGATTTTTTGGATTATTTTAATGCCACCCTCTTTGGATTGGGTAATCTCAATGACCAATCAGCCATGCTCATTCCTGGTATTGAATACAGCTTCCATGACAACCTGGCCATTGACATTAAGGCACAAATTGGTATTGGTGATGAAGAGAAAACAGAGTATGGTGGTGTGTATAGCAGTGGGGTGCTTACGGTGACCGGTTTTTTCTAAACACCTATAGCTAATTATTTCTTTTGATTTTTCAAGGCGCCTTTTTTTGCAATAACACAAATTTGAATTTTTGGGCGCCTTCTCGGCTAACGCCTCCCGATAAATCGGGATTTGAATATTATTTTTTTTGCACCAATCGAACCGGGCTGCTCCGGGTTCCGCGTTCGCTCCAGTAATTTTTGCTCTGCAAAAATCACCGGCTTCGCCGCACTATACATCCCTGGCGCAAAAGATTAAAAGATTGATGAAGTTCAAATCATATTTGTCATCGCGAGCGCAGCGACGCGATCCATCACCTCTTTATAAATGTAGGGGCGCTGCTTGTCTGTGCCCTGTAGATTTCATAATATCACTGCCATAGAAAGATCTTTTCCCCCTTCAATCGCACCGCATAGATATTTGGAGAACGCGAAGATCTGTTCGAGCCCAAAGGGCGAGTTATCGAGCGACCAAATATCTGTGCGATAAAGTGCGATTGCGGGGTGGCATCTTTTCATGTTTGCCATCCTGGCAAACACCTTACAGGCTGCGCCTTCGGCACAGTGCTCTCCAGCCATCCCTGGCTTCCGAGTGCTTACTTTTCTTCGCTATAGAAGACCGGGCAAAAATACAGTAGAATAAAATCCGAAGGATTTTCACCTCCTTACCCAGCAGAACGAAGTGACCAAGTAAGGC
>JANQEN010000228.1 GCA_028278335.1 Chitinivibrionales bacterium
CGGCCATATCACATTGTAGATATGCCCTTCAAAACCTTCACGTCTTACTAAATCATAATCTTGCACTTCTGCATCTACTCCTACTGCATAATCTGGGTTAAAAAGCCTTCGGCTTATACTTCTCACCGCGAACCTTTGGAATGCCACCCGGTATTGGTGTTCCTAAGAATCCGACCTTCTCCAGATTTTTCGCAGCGAAGTCAATTCCCAAATCTTCTAACAACTCCTTTGTTGGGTTACCGTTGTTATCCCAACCACGAGCAGCATAGTAGTCGTCAAGTAACTCCTCTACCTGTTCTTTGGTAACTCCCTTGCCCGCTCCTGGGCCGGTGGTAATCTTATCTTCCCAGCTTCGGGCAGGAGGATAGTCAAAGGTTCGGCCGTTATTCTTGTTTCGTTCAATATAGTGGCAACGAGTTAAATTCCATATTTTTTCTGAGGTGCGGAGTGTCTCGTCAAAGGAGACGTCCCAGCCAGTGATAAGGTTAAGCGAATCAACGGTTTCTTCAGGAGTAATATCCAATTCGCCCCAGAAAAGGCGGCATATGCACCACACATCAAAGAGAGGACGAATATGTTGCAGGTAGGCAACAATTTTTGCTCGTCCTTCAGTTGTTTCTCGTCCCTCTGCCATGTCAACAGTGATAGTCCAGGAACGATTATGGTGGGCGCCAATATCAGCGGTCATGTAAGAAAGTAGCATACCCGGTGCCCATCGTCCATCGTAACCAGACATCTCCTGACCCTTAACTTGCATAGCGAATTTTTCGCTACCCTTGCCAATATGTTCTGCGGCTCGTTTTGTCCCCTTTGCAAGAGTTGCACCGATTCCACGTTTGTTAACGATCATGTCGACTAAATGTTCTATGTCGTCAAGAGAGCCCCAATTCATGGTGTGACCTTCAAGATCATCGGTAGTGAGCAATCCCTTTTCAAAGCACTCCATGGTGAATCCAATGACACCACCACCGGACATCGTATCAATGCCCTGGTTGTCAAAAAGCCAATTAATGTAGGAGACCTCTTGAATATTCTTCATACCAATGTTGGGTCCACAGAGTGAGCCGGTCTCATATTCAGGGCCTTCTAAGTAAACTTCCTTTTTTCCAGGAACTGATGCTTTAGCATACTTCCCACAATTCATCCAGCAGCCAAAACAGGCTTTGTGAGTAACCAAGCAATTATCTACCAATTGATCTCCATCGATTTTGTCGATGTCCTCATAGTGGGTTGTTTTATAATTATAGGTAGGGATAACTGCATTGTCATTGGCCCATCGAATAAAAAAGGAGGTGCCATACTTTTGCCAGGGCTCCATATTTGGGTGATTTTGGGTGCGTAAAATGATATCACTTACCTGTTTTTTCAGACCGGCAATATCATGCACTTTAATTGACTTGTTTCCACTAATCGCAATGGCCTTTAATTTTTTTGACCCCATGACCGTTCCCTGGCCGGTTCTTCCGGCTTGCCTTCCAAAGTCATGGGTAATGCAGGAATAGAGAACACCATTTTCTGCAGCAGGGCCAATGGTGGCTATTTCAAACTCCTCACCCAAATCCTTTTTAAACTTTGCTTCGCAATCTAAAGATCCCATGCCCCAATACTCATTAGCGTCACGAAGTTCCACTGTGTCATTGTTAATATAAAGGTAAACCGGCTTAGGAGAGATACCTTTGAAAATAACCAAATCATACCCAGCAAATTTTAATTGGGGGCCAAGGTGACCTCCCATATTTGAATCGCCATGACCATTTGTCAAAGGTGAGATTGATCCAAATTCGATTTTTGCTCCTCCGGGAATCAAGCAGCCACTCATGACACCGGCGGTCATGATAAAGACATTTTCTGGGCCTAAGGGATCTGCATCTCGGGGGACTTCATCATATAAGATTTTTGTAATGACTCCTCTACCACCGTACCAGTCAGCAAAGAGTTTTTCGTCAGTAGGTTCTCGTTTGATATCACCGGTAGAAAGATCGATTCGAAGGGTTGTTCCTGCTAATCCATTAGCCATTGGCCACCTCCTTTGTCGCATTGGACTTTTCCCATTTGACAATAGCATCGGTATTACAGAGCTCAGTACACTTCATACAAAAATCACAAATAATGACATGGTCAAGATCTGGATGTTGAAAAACAACACTGTTGGGGCAGACCTCAACACAGACACCACAATTAATGCACTTTTCTTTATCAACTATAAAAGCACCGATATCATTTTGGCTAATGCTTTCCTGAGGACAGGCCTCAGCACATTTACCGCACTGTATACACACAAATGGCTTATAGGTACCCGGCTCAGGAAATTTTGCCTCAATACGAAGCGCGGCTTTTTTAGGATTAATCTCGTTAAAATGCTCCATTGCGCAGATCTGCGTGCATAATCTGCATCCGGTACAGTTGCTTTTATTTACTTTGATTCTCATTGTAGCCTCCAAAGATCTTACCCGATTTGGTTACTCAAGAATATGGTCATTTTATTCAATTTTCATTTATGAATTTACAAAATAAATGAAGCGAATTACTTTACTAACAATGATAAAAAATTATTTCTGGTATTTTAAATAAATGGACAGGAGATCCATGGGGCAAAGCTGCTACATTGAGAACATTCCCGTCCAATAGGTCTCCTTTGTTTAGCCTTCATCACATATTATATTTCTTAATAACTACCGTAGTAGTGAATAATATATATTGGCTTTAATAGAAATTCAATATCCCGAGTAAACAAATTAAAAGACTATGGATTTAAGTAAACTTATAGATAAGCTTGGACGACTTGGATTCTCGGTATACGAGGCTAAGGCATATCTCTCACTTTTAAAGAATAGTCCTGCTACGGGATATGAAATTGCCAAGGGTTCCGGAATACCTCCCTCTAAGATTTACGAAGTGGTCTCGAAACTTTTAGCGCGGTCAGTTGTATCTCCTCTTTCAGGGAAGCCGGTAAAGTATATTCCCCAGAACATTAAAGTCTTTCTTAAAAATCAGAAAAATGATTTTAATGATACACTTGACTTCTTAGATAAGAACTTGCCATCCTTGGGTGATTCTGTTGCAGATTACCTTTGGAACGTCCATGATTATGCCGATTTTATGAAGCGAGCTCAAAACTTAATCAGTGCAGCAGAAAAAGAGATTATCCTTTTAGGATGGGATTCTGAGCTTGAACTGATCATGGATTATCTGAAAAAAAGAAATGTTAAAAAACTTGCCATAATTCAATTTGGTGCCATGCAATTATCGGTAAAGGGTGCTATTTATAATCATGGTATTGAGCGCATCTTAGAGACAGAAAAGGGTGGTAGGATGTTCTCCATTGTAACAGACCGCTCAAATCTTTTACAAGGAGTCATTGATGGGGAGAAAGACACTGTTCGAGGAGTGTATACATCCCATCATAGTCTTGTGGAGATGGCAATCGATTATATGACCCATGAAATTTATACAACTAAGATGTATGACAAATTCGCTGAAGAGATGGATAAAAAGTTTGGTGGGAAGGATTTAAAAAAGCTCCGTAATATTTGGAAACCATAAGTACTTTAAGTAGGAATGGTAACATGCAAAAGAGCACATTAATTGATATTAAAACGATATTTCCGGGTCCCAAATCTAAAAAGCTATTGAAGTCCGATCTCAGTCACGGCTCTACCTCCTATGTTCGCAACAAACCTTTTGTCACCGAACGGGGTGAAGGGGTTTGCTTGATTGATGTTGATGGCAATCGATTTTTAGATTTTTGCGCTGGTATTGCTGTTTGTTCAACAGGACACTGTCATCCTGAAGTTGTGTCTGCCATTCAAAAGCAGGCAGAAGGATTAATACATAATGCAGGAGCGATTTTTGCGCATAAACCGCTTTCGCTCCTGCTTAAGAAGCTTGCCTTGGTTGCTCCAGGCAAATCAAAGAAACGGGTGTTTCTTTCCAATTCCGGGACCGAGGCAATTGAAGCGGCTATCAAGCTGGCTCGTCATAGTACCAAAAGGAGTCGTTTGATATCCTTTTTTGGCGCCTTTCATGGGCGGACTCTGGGAGGCCTTTCTCTTACCGCAAGTAAAATCATTCAAAAGCAGGGATTCTCGCCGCTGCTTCCCGATGTTACCCATATTCCATTTCCCTACTGTTATCGTTGTCTGTTTGGAAAAACCTATGGTAAATGTCAATTTGAGTGTTCCTCTTACATAGAAAAGACTCTTTTCAAAAAAACAGTTCCCCCCGATGAAGTAGCAGCAATTTTTATTGAGCCGGTACAAGGCGAGGGCGGTTATGTGATTCCACCTCAAGAGTACATGCAGAAATTACGTGCTTTAACAGAGAAGCATGGTATACTCCTGGTTGCAGATGAGATCCAATCGTGTATGGGAAGAGCTGGAAAGATGTTTGCTTCCGAGCATTTCGATATTGAGCCGGATATCATCTGTGTTGCCAAGGGACTCGCCTCTGGTATGCCCTTAGGCGGGATCATTGCTAAAAGCAAGGTAATGCGATGGACCCCTGGAGCGCATGCATCGACCTTTGGCGGCAACCCAATAGCCTGTGCTGCCGCTTTAAAAACCATAGAGTTATTAGAAGCTGGCTTGATTCAAAACTCTGCAACAATGGGTACATACTTGCTAAAAGGTCTAAAGCGAATTGAGAGAAAATATCCTATTATTGGAGAGGCCCGTGGTATCGGTCTTATGATAGGTATGGAGATTATCACCGATAAGAAAAGTAAAGCTCCATCGATGCAGTTGCGTGACCGAATTCTTAATGAAGCTTTGCAGAGAGGGCTTATCCTATTAGGGTGCGGGGAAAATGTAATTCGGTTTACTCCAGCTCTTATCGTTGAAAAAGAGCACATTGATTGTTGTTTAGATATAGTGGAATCAATTATAAAAAACTGTATTACAACCATCTAACAGTAAAGGAGATGATTGATTATGAGCAAGAGGACAATTGTAGCAATGCCCGGTGATGGTATTGGAAAGGTCGTGCTTCCCGCAGCAATTAAGGTTCTTGACAAGGTAGGCTTTGAGGCGGAATACGTTCATGCAGATATCGGTTGGGAATTTTGGTGTTCCGAAGGTAACCCCCTTCCCGATCGCACTATTGATCTTTTAGCCAAGCATAAAATTGGTCTTTTTGGCGCAATTACATCAAAACCCAAATCAGAGGCTGCAAAGGAACTTGATCCAACCTTGGCTGACAAAGGGTATGTCTATTACAGTCCTATTGTTGGAATGCGCCAAAAGTTTGATCTTGACGTATGTATGCGTCCCTGCCGTTCCTTTGAGGGAAATCCCTTAAATTTCATTCGTAGGGGACCGGGTGGTACCATTGAGGAGCCTGCTGTGGATGTGGTAATTTTTAGACAGAACACAGAAGGATTGTACGGTGGTGTTGAATGGACCAATCCTCCTCAGCAAGTTCGTGATGCTCTTAATACTCATCCTAAGTTTAAAGCCTTTGCATCGGTTCCTCCGGAAGAGTTAGCTGTTTCAACTCGGCTTTTTACACAAAATGCCTGCAACAGAATTGTCGGCAGTGCCTTTGCATACGCAAAAAAGTTTGGCTACAAATCAGTGACCATCTGTGAAAAACCTAATGTTATCAGAGAAACCTCTGGTATGATGCTGCAAACAGCAAAACGCATCCAAAAGGATTATCCTGACATTGAGTTGTGGAATACCAATATCGATGCGCAGATGATGTGGCTGACAAAGAATCCCGAAGACTATGGTGTTATTGTTGCAGGAAATATGTTTGGCGATATCGTGTCAGATGGTTTTGCCGGACTTGTTGGTGGGCTTGGTTTTGCTTGTAGTGCCAATATTGGCGAAGAGGTTGCCGTTTTCGAACCGACCCATGGTTCTGCACCCAAGTATGAGACCTTGGAACCCTCAATTGTCAATCCAATGGCAATGATGCTTTCAGCGTGCATGATGCTTGATCATATTGGTGAATCGGAAAAGGCTGAAAAAATTCGTACTGCAATCGCCGAGGTGATTAAAGAGGGTAAGGGCTTTACCTATGACATGCTTAAATTAAGAGGTGGACCAGAAGCATTAGAGCAGGGTGCGGCCTCAACTGATCAAGTAACTGAAGCGATAATCGCGAAATTATAGGGAGTGCAACCATGATTACCCAAAGTGATATAAAGACGCTTTTTGCGTCTCTGTTAGAAAAAATTAAGAGTGAAGAGCTGAGAGATAACGTCGTTGATATTTGGACAGAAGGTTGTAAACGAGGGGCCTGGGAGAGTGTTGACGAGCTTAAGAAGATGCCCTTCACCCTTCTCACTGAAACCCGTGGTGTAAGCTTTGTTGAACACACCATTGCCGTTACCGAGGGTGCATTAGCCTTAGCGCAAGCACAGATTGACGGTTACGAGAGCCTACCCTATGCTATAGATCTTGACCGGGTTATTGCTGGTGGGATCCTTCACGATGTGGGAAAGCTTATGGAGATTGAAAAGAATGGGCAAGATGGCTATCGCAAGAGTCATAGTGGAAAATGTGCTCGCCACCCTATTTCTGGAGCAATCCTTGCCGCAGAAATGGGTGCCTCTGAGGAGCTTGTAAATACTATCATCTGTCATGCCAAAGAGGGTGATGGTAGGCCGCAAGTTATTGAGACGGTTTTTATTCATCAGGCTGATTTTGCCACCTTCAACCCTTTAGTTATGCTAAAGGGAGGACAACTCATTCAGTAAAAGGAGCATTGACATGGGAAAAACAATAATTGAAAAAATCCTTGGCTCCCACTCTGGCAAAGAGGTTTCACCGGGCAATATCGTTGACATTGCTATTGACGTACGGGCAGCCCGTGATTTTGGTGGGGCCAATGTGGTCAAGAATATCAGAGACAACGGCCTCAGTGTTGACGATGCCAAAAAGACTGCCTTCACCTTTGACTGTAATCCCGGTGGTTCAGATCAAAAGTATGCCACAAATCAACAGATCTGTAGAGACTTTGCTCGCCAACATGCTATTACAATCTATGATATTGATGCCGGTATCGGAACCCACCTTGCCATTGATGAGGGACTCTCTCTTCCAGGGTCGACCTTTGTGTCAACCGACTCACACGCCAATATCCTTGGTGCTATCGGGGCTTTTGGTCAGGGAATGGGAGATGTTGACATAGCCCATGCTTTTGCCTTTGGCAAGGTATGGTTTAAGGTTCCACCCTCATTAAAAATAATCCTCAAGGGAAAGCCCTCTTCACAGGCCTCTCCAAAGGATATTACCCTTGCCATGTTAAAGAAACTTGGTGCCAATGGTCTGTTAGGATATGCAGCAGAAGTGTATGGCGATATTGTTGATGATCTCAATCTCTCTGCTCGAATCACTATTGCTTCGATGGCAACAGAGATGGCTGGAATTATTACACTCTTTCCCCCCAATCAGGACGTCATCGATCATTGCCAAAGGGCAAGTGGTACTCCTATCGAGCCGTTAAAAGCTGATGAAGATGCAATCTATGCTTCAACCATTGAAATAGATATTGAGGGACTGACCTGTCAGATATCACGACCTGGTCACCCTGAGGATGTGGTTGCAGTATCAACTCTTGTTGGACAAAAGATTGGCTCTGCCTTTATCGGTTCTTGCACCAATGGACGATTCGAGGACATGCAAGTTGCTGCGAATATTCTTAAGGGTAAGAAGGTTGCACCCGGTGTTGTGCTAAAGATCGTTCCCAGTACTGATAAGGTTTGGCGGAAGTGTCTTGATGAAGGTCTTATCGAGATCTTTAAAGAGGCTGGAGCCTTAGTAGGAAATGCCGGTTGTGCTGGTTGTGCTGCGGGGCAGATTGGACAGAATGGACCTGGTGAAGTGACCATCAGCACGGGAAATCGTAACTTTGCCGGCAAACAAGGTAAGGGCGAAGTGTATCTTGCTTCTCCCGCAGTTGTAGCTGCCTCGGCTATTGCCGGTACAATTGTCACAGCCGACTCTATCCCAGCAGAACCGGTACTCTTTGCAAAACAGGAGAGTACATCAACGGGATCTATGGCTGAGAAAGGTGTTGACAACAGCGATAAACCTGTAACCTTTAAAGGTCGTGTGTGGCTCATTGACAAAGACAATATCGACACTGATATGATTTATCATAACCGCTACCTGACTATCACTGATATCAGTGAAATGGGTCAATATACCTTTGACAACCTGGAAGGGTGGGAAGATTTCGCTAAGAAAGCACAACCCGGTGATATTGTTGTCACTGGTAAAAACTTTGGTGCTGGCTCCTCTCGACAGCAGGCTGTTGATTGCTTTGAAAGCCTGGGTGTTAGCCTGGTGATTGCCCAATCCTTTGGTGCAATCTATGAGCGTAATGCCATTAACAAGGGCTTTCCCATTGTCACTGCTGGTTTAACTAGTAGTGGTTTGGAAAATGGTCAGGAGATCGAAGTTGACCTTCAAGCACAAACCGTATCACTTCCTACTGGTGAAACAGTGCCTGGAGCCTTTTCCGAAGTACAGATGAACATCTACCGCAAAGGTGGACTTCTGAATGGTTAGCGGATACTCTTAGAGAGAATATCACTTCTTAAGTATATCTGCTAAACAATGACAATTTGAACTAAAGGAATTACAATATGGGAAAAACGTTTGCTGAAAAAATCCTTGCAGCAAAATCGGGCCAAGCAGAGGTTGTACCCGGTCAGATAGTGGTGGTAAAACCGGAACACCTCTTGACCCATGATAATACAGCTGCAATTGTTGGAAAGATCAAGGAAGACCTTAAGGAGTTTGGTGTTGCCCGTCCAGACATGCCGGTTATCATTCTTGATCATGTGGTGCCTGCGGCAAATGAAAAGACCGCAATAAACCACAAGACTGCCCGTGAGTTTGCAAAAACCTATGGGATAAAAAACTTCTATGATGTGGGTGAGGGGATTTGTCACCAAGTGCTCATGGAAAAGGGACTGGCTCTTCCGGGAACAATCATTGTGGGAAGTGACTCCCATACCTGCTCCTATGGAGCATTGGGAGCCTTTTCTACAGGGATTGACCGGACTGAAGCAGCAGCACTACTGCTTCGTGGGGAGACTTGGTTTAAGGTCCCCGAATCTATCAAGGTAACTTTGACGGGAAAGCTGCCTTCAAAGGTGTCTGCAAAGGACCTTGTCCTAACCATTATTGGTGATATTGGTGCTGACGGTGCCAACTATTGCTCGGTAGAATTTCACGGTGCTGTGGCCTCTCTCTCTATTGAAGATCGCTTTACTATTGCAAACATGGGTGTAGAGATGGGTGCCAAGGTAGCTGCCTTTCCTATTGATGAGGTAACCAGAGAGTACCTTGCTTCTCTGGGGATTGCCGATACTTCCTACACAACGGTGTGGGCAGATAGTGATGCTTCATATGACAGGGAGTTGTCCTATGATTTAAGTGCGATCGAACCAGTTGTTGCTCATCCCCATAAAGTTGACAATGTAAAAACCGTTACAGCATCTGCAGGGATCGCCTTTAATCAATTTTTTCTTGGTACCTGTACCAATGGCCGATTAAGTGACTTGCGGGCAGCTGCAGAAATTCTTGATGGCAAGAGTGTTGCTGAGGAATCACGCCTTATCGTGCTTCCCGCTTCAAAGGAGGTTTTTGAAGCTGCAATTGATGAGGGGATTATCTCAAAGCTTTCAAAGGCTGGTGGAATGATTTTGCCACCCGGTTGTGGTCCCTGCCTTGGAGCGCATCAGGGCTGTCTTGCCCCTGAGGAGAAATGCCTTAGCACTGCCAACAGAAACTTTAAGGGACGCATGGGATGTAAAGAGGCAGAAATCTACTTGGCAGGCCCTGAAACTGTTGCTGCGTCAGCAATTGCAGGAAAGCTTGTTGATCCTCGAAAGGAGGTTGTGTAATGAAGGTCTGGAAATATGGTGATGACATTAACACAGATATGCTCTTTCCGGGTAAGTATACCTATTCATGCAGTACGCCCGAAGAGATTCGGCCTCACCTTTTAGAAGACTTAGATCCTGACTTTTCCGGTGCTGTACAAGAGGGAGACCTTCTCTTTGCCGGTAAGAACTTCGGATGTGGATCTTCTCGCGAGCAGCCGGTTTTAGGTCTTAAGGATGTGGGGATCAAAGCCATTGTTGCCCGTAGTTATGCACGTATTTTTTATCGTGCAGCTATCAACCAGGGACTACTTCTTATCCAGTGCTCTGAGGCTATCGACGCATTCAAAGAGGGCGACGCTGTAAACTTGGATATCGAAGGTGGCACTATTTCTATAGGAGAATCGACCTTCTCCTTTCCCAAACTTCCTCCCCAGATTCTTGAGATTAGTAAAGCTGGAGGACTACTGCAATATACACGGGAAAAATTGAGAAACGCATAGCTGCAACAACACAGTTTTGTTATTTTTATGAGGGGAACAATAGACGAGACTCCCCTCATGTTTTTACCCACAATAACTTAGGTGGAGAGACAATCATGGCATCTTTGGTAATTGCCGGACCACGGGAGGAGAAATATCGCTCTGACTGTCGAGTAAGCTTGGAACTCAAGGAGAGTGGCGGTCTTACTGTCGATATACAAAGTAAAATCGAAAAAATGTATGGTGATGCAATCCAAGTTTTGGCAACAGAAGTGTTAGCTGGCCTGGGTGTAAAGCATGCCAAAATCATCTTAGAAGATACTGGAGCACTTCCCTTTGCCCTTGCTGCACGGATCGAGACTGCGGTAAAACGTGCAGATCCAAAGCTTGCAAAGTGCTACCTACCAGAACGCATTTATGATACCCGAGAAATAAGCGCAAAGGGTCGGTTTAGACGATCTCGTTTGTACATTCCGGGAAACCACCCACACCTCCTAATTAATGCTGGGTTATATAAGGCTGATGGGGTTATCTTTGATTTAGAGGATTCCGTTGCTCCTACTGAAAAAGATGCTGCCCGCATTATGGTTCGCAATGCACTTCGCTCGGTTGATTTTAATGGTGCTGAGTGTATGGTACGCATCAACCCCTTTCCTTTGGGGGAAGAAGATTTAGAAGTTATTGTACCACAATACGTGCAGCTTGTGATGATTCCCAAATGTGAAAGAGCCGAGGATGTATTGGCTGTGGATAGAAAAATTGAATCTATACTCAAGAATGAGAAAATAAAGCACCAAGTACTTCTTATGCCAGTGATAGAGAGTGCTCTGGGTGTACTTAATGCCTATGAGATCACTACCTCCTCTGAGAATGTGGTCGCTGTTACTATGGGTTTGGAAGATTATACTGCCGACATTGGTGTAGAGCGAACAGCCGAAGGCAAGGAGAGTGCCTGGGCGCAAGGGTATGTCCTTAATGCAGCAAAGGCTGCAAGAATACAGGCGCTTGATACGGTTTATTCTGACGTAAATGATTATGAGGGATTGTTGAAAAGCACCCAAAACTCAAAATCCTTAGGTTTTGAAGGAAAGGGTTGTATCCACCCACGACAGATACCGGTGGTGCATCAAGGGTTTGCCCCCTCTGATAGGGAGATTGAAAAGGCCCAGAGAATCGTCTTAGCCTATGAGGAAGCAGAGGCGAAGGGTAAAGGGGTGGTTGCACTCAATAGTAAGATGATCGACATGCCTGTTGTAAAGCGTGCCCTTTACACGGTAGACAGTGCCCTTTCACTCGGGTTAATCAAAAAGCAATGGAGAGATACCCATGAATCCTAACAAGTGCCCAATGGAAAAGAATGCTGCTGGAAGAGCAGTGCCACCTACGGTCAATGGTAGAGCGGTTGTTCCTTTTAAGGGAGTAGGAAAACATCGTCCCACTGGTAGAAAAGCGGCTCCGCTTATTTCTACTTATCTTGATTACCAAGAGGGAAAAATGGTATCCGACCTAAGAGCGGCCTTAGAGC
>JANQEN010000235.1 GCA_028278335.1 Chitinivibrionales bacterium
GACTTATCACCTTGTAGATATGCCCTTCAAAACCTTCAAGTCTTACTAAATCATAATCTTGCACTTCTGCATCTACTCCTACTGCATAATCTGGGTTAAAAATAACTCATGGGTCAGGAATATGCTGACCTATCAGAGTGATGCTATCATTGCTTAAACTTTTGTCGGGGATGGATTTGAGAAGTGGAGAAACTATTCGATTCTACTCCGTTGCTGCTCCATCATTATATCGAGCTTTTTAAGTTTTTCAATGGTCTCCTTTTGTTGAGCGATGATCTCTTTTTGCTCTTCGATTGTTTTTTCCTGATCCTCAATTGTCGTTGCCAGATTTGATATCCGGCGAGATTTGTTTTTTGAATAGTAGCGAAGTGATTGCGTGTTTTCTGAGATTTTATGGATTTCAAACTCCAATGAATCCTTTGCAGTAGAAAGGCTTGCATAGGACTTTAACATACGACCCCAATTGAGGTAATAGAGTTTCTTTTTAACCCTTGATTTGTAAAGCCGCTCTGCATAGGTATAGGCTTTGGCATAATCGGGAACGGGGTTGTTGCGATGTATGGAGAGTTCAAAGAGTCGCTGGACGATTTCTTCGGTAGACAAGGTGGAATCGCCACTATCTGGTACCATAATGTCAATACCGTCAATAAGTCGCTCTAAGCGGTGGATTTCATCAAGAATTTTTTTGCCACTATAGCCATAATATACCTCGGACAGGTTAGGCTGCTTTTTGACAACAACCGTTCTGGGAGCACATCCAAGAAAGATGGGTACAAAAAGCAATAACAGTAAAAGTGGTGTGAACATGCTGTGTCTAAATTTGTTAACCACTCGTTGCCTCACTATCCCTTTTTTTACCACCTCGTCGATCAATTACCAAGTTGCTCTCTGTAAAGGTTTTGGCATATTTTTTTAGCTCTGCGATAATCTCACCAACTTCAATATAATTGTGCACCACTGTTTTCTCGCTGTTTATAGCAGAGATCGATATGGTCATTATGGGAAATTGCAGCGATTTTCCTTGGCGGTTTTTACTCTGTATATATCCCTTCTGTTTATCTTCAATATTATAAAAATCAATGATTTGGTTGTCAAAGGTTGTTATAATATCATTGCAAACATCCTGGAAACGATCTGGCGTGGTGACCAAGGCAAAGTCGTCGCCGCCGATATGACCAGTAAAGTCAGTAGGTGAGCCGAATTTCTGGGAACTCTCTTGAATGATACGTGCGGTGTTTTTAATCACCGCGTTCCCTCGGCTATAACCATAGCGATCATTAAAGGGTTTGAAGTTGTCTAAATCCATCATGCAGAAGGCAAAGGGCTCCTGATTGTCAATTTTATCCTTTACAGCATTCTCAACGGCGACACCGCCGGGAAGCCTTGTTAAGGGACTAGAGTCCATATATTGCTTTTCCAGTTGAGCTAGGCGGGTTGCCATTTCATTAAAAGATCGGGAGAGATCCCCTAACTCATCCTTGTTCTTGACCGATGGTAGATAGTCAAAGTTGCCAATTGATACAATTCCTGCTGCCACCTTGAGTGTCTGGATTGCCTGACGTATAGCGGTTATGATAATCATGGCAATAGCCAAGGCTAATACAATACCAATGATGGATACGATGGTAACCGTACGAAAAGTTGCTTTACCAATTTCACCAACTCCCCGAGTTTTATCCATTTGGTTCTTTTTTGATTGGACAACCAAATTGTTAAGGAGCACTGTTTGTTTATTAAAGGCATTTTTTCGTTGTCTGTCTGCATGTTCAAATAGTGCAGTCTCTGTTGAATCATACTCTTTAAGACAGGACTCAAAATAGAGGTTGTACTCGTCATGAAACAGCTTAATACTATCAATTGCTTTGAACTGATCTTCCTTAGAAAGGCCCTGAATCTGCTCAAAGCTTGAGAGAAACTCTTGGTCCCGCTTCCAATACAAGGAGAGAATATCTTTGCTTTTGAGAATCATGTAGCGTTGTCCGTAAGACTCTTGGGCAATTAAAATATCAATTAAACCTTCGGCCGCCTTATTGATGACAAGATCTCGACTAATGATTTCATTATTGATTCGATTTACCTCATTTAAGCGAAGCAAGGTAAAGAGTGTAATAATAATGATTACAATAAAGACTGGGATATATCCCAGGATAATTTTGGTTCCTATAGTAAGTCGCATCTATCGGTAATTCAATTGTTTAAAATAAGTAGGCTAGAACTACTTTGCATAATCCCAGTGAATCATACTCCCCTAATATTATACATTCTCTGCATTTAAATTGCACTGAAGAATTATGTCAATTGTATTAATGGATAACGTGTTGGACAATTGTCATAAATTTGTTTTCAATAGCAGTAATTAACTCTAATAGATCATCTCTTTATTCAGTGAGTCAATTTTGTATTTAAGTTCGGTAAAACCGAATTTTCTTGGATGGAATCGAATAGCGTTCAGATAATAATGATAAGCCTTCTCTATGTTTTGGTTGATATTTTTTTCGTAATCACCAAGCAGCTCAAAGGCAATAAAATTTGTCGAGTCTAAAGAGATGATCATATCGGCAAGCTGGGATTGCTTTTCAAAATCCTTCTCCTTTTCCAACAATTTAGATAAACTATCCACTGTTTTTAGGTTTGAGAAGCGATTGTTGTTGTATTCCTCAATGGCCTCGATGGCGCCCTCTTTTTGCAGTCGGGTGTCAGATTTTGAAAAAATTTCTTTAAACAATGCTGTGGCTCTACTGTTGTTTGCAATATAGCCATAAAGCTTTTCTCTTGTAAAGGGCTCGATTGGGCCATCCTCTTTCTGTATATGATTTAAAGTGTGGGAAGAGCGATCAGGGGATGTTGCAAAAGCACTAATTGGACCATCAATAATTTTAAAGATCCAACCAATGCTGTCGGTGGAGGGAATCCCCACCAGGAAATCGATAACAATAGAATCAGTTTCCGATGAAATTATTTTTCTTCCACCTCTATTAAACCACAGGATCTCCTTTTCGCTGCCACTTAAAGCAGAGCGGTAACGGTGATAGGTCCCAACAAGCGAGCGACCATCCTTTAGATATACCTTCACATACTTTGAAGTACACGATAAAAAAAGTAGTGTAAGTAGAATTATTATCCAAAAATGTAAATAGGTTCGTTTTGATGAAATAATTGGATTATCCTTTCCATTTTATATTAGTCGATGTTATCCAATCAGAATAATCTCTTTCTGAGGATTTGACAAATACTCACACCCCTCATCGGTAACGAGAACCATCTCTTCAACTGTGGCAATACCACGACCAGCAATGGTAAGACGGGGTTCAATAGTAAAAACCATTCCAGCCTCTAATGGCTTAAGTGGCTTTTGTGCATACTTCTCCCATTTTGGTCCAAGAAGAGCTGTGCCATCATGGGCAAAGCGACCAACCTGATGACCGAGGGCGTGGGGAAACTCTTCATAGCCACCATCAATAACACAATCGCGAGCGATTGTGTCGATTTCTCGGCCTAGTATGCCCGGTTTCATTGCCTGTTTCGATTTTTCAATTGCATCAACAATAGTATTAAATCCTTGCAATACCTCAGGTGGGGCTGCGTTTTCACCTTCCTCTAAGATATAAAAAGTTCTTTGCAGATCGGAACAGTACTCATTGACAAGTACACCAAAATCCATGTTCAATACATGACCTCGCTTAACGATCCGCTCTGTTGGAGCATAGTGGGCTCCTGCTGTTTCTGGCCCAGAAAACACTGATGGGCAGACCGATGCGTCCCAGGCAAACCCGATGTTTTTCTTTTCCACCTCTTTTTTCATGAAGTCAGCAATCTCACCTTCAGTTTTTCCTGGAGCGATAAAATTGGAGACGGCCTTAAAAATGTCTTGGGTATGAGTGATTGCCTCTTTGACATGAGCAATTTCAGTTGCTGTTTTTCTCTCGCGCAAAGCAGAGACGATTTTCTCCGAAGAGATGATATTCTTATCCAGACCAATTTCGGAAAGAAGATCGACCATGGTTAAATACATCCCATGGGTCAAGCCATCGCAGATCT
Source organism: Chitinivibrionales bacterium (assembly GCA_028278335.1). GTDB lineage: Bacteria > Fibrobacterota > Chitinivibrionia > Chitinivibrionales > JANQEN01 > JANQEN01. Next base: position 4,039 of record JANQEN010000235.1, read on the forward strand.
CGCTTCCCTCGGAGTAATTTAGAGCAATCTGCCTTGGTTTGAGGCGCATAAGCTCCTTTTGAAAAGGAGCCTTTAAACCCTCAACAAAGTCAATAACTCGGTCATAGACCCCAAGCTCTTCGACAGTTGCCCGGTCGTATTTTCCAACTATAGCAATTGTTTCACCGGTTTTTGTGATGATAAAGGCCGAGTGCCAGGTAACATCAGAAGAGACAAGATAAACAAGAGAAGGATCACCATTGATCTTACTTTCCCGGACAAAGGTTATCCAGCAGTCAATATCAAACTCTTGTAGAATTTCTTTTACTTGAGCAATTTTTTCCTGAATAAGCATAATCTTCTCCTTGCGAGAAAAAGTGGTGATGCAGAATCATTACACAGGGCAACCATTATCCGCTTTTAAAGTATGAAGTCTTTGATATTTGGTTGATAGCCACGGAAATTTGCATGGAAGGTGCAGCTTGGGTGTCTAAAAAGAAGTCTTGGGCAATGGCTAAAAAATGGTCTCCGATTGAATTGACCAGCTCCTCTTTTTTGGGAGCCAAGAGCAAAAGATCGAGGTGAACAAAAGCACTCTTAGGGTCTCCCTGAGCAATGTAATAGTCTGAAAGCTTTATTGCTCGGCTTTTGCAATTAGCAATATTAACAGAGGCCTCCTTAACTAAAATGTCATGAAGCTTGGTAAAGAGCGCGGTGAAGGGTCCCTTTTTTCCAATATTATCAGTGTATTCAAGTGTGATGTGTGGCATGGGCTTGTTCCTCATCTAACAATAAAAAATCAATCCGGATGTATCGTTATCCAGAGACAATTATTCTAAACCTTAAATATACTTTGTAATGGACAGATGATGGGGTGACCTATGATTAGAGTGATAAGATGTCTTACATCGTGGTGGCGAAATAGTAGTCTTCAATAATTTGCAGGATAAATCTAAGATCCACGGTATGACTGTTGATCATGACGATATTACTTTTTGTAAAGTCTTTTCGCGGCTCTTTTGTTTCTGCGTTATCCAATAGGAAGATTTTTAGCAGGGATGGCTCTTTTTTATGGGGATCTCCTTCATCGCCGGTGAGTGTCAAATTAAGCGTGCTTTCCAGTTCAGGAATAATAATGGCAATGGCACTTTTGTGGGGAATCTTAGAGGGGATCTCTGATTTAAAGGTAATAGAAAAGCCACTACTATGCAAGCCAAGAATGAGGGGATGATAGCGTTCTTTTTTATTGCATATAATATAAATGGGGATCTTTTGAGTCCCTCTTTGCGGTTCGCGAAAAGCAAGGTCATCTACGGAAATCTTGAGATATTCATAGTATTGTCGTACCTTGTTAATGACAAATTTATTAAACTGCTCTGTTGGGCCACCGGAAATATGTAAATCCTTAAGCATGCTCTCGGGAATGGCTCGAAGAATTTCATCGCTACTGTGGCCGATGCGCATGGCCTTGGCAAAAATATTTGCCACAAAAACCGATTCCTGTAATAAGCGGTCAGAGAAAAGTTTTGTTTTAAGGATCCGTTCTGGCTGATGATGATTTAAAATTGAGAGGGTGATGCTCTGAGGAAAACCCCATTTGGAGGTAAAAAAGTGGCCAATGTCGGTATGGGTAATCTGCATCAATTCTCGTTCAACTTCATAGAAGGATGTAATGTTGTTTGTCGTGTTTTCCAGGAGCGTCGAAAAAATTTGAGTAAAGTTGTTGTCCAGGGGGATTTTACCGATGTCGTGAATAAGGCCAGCAATAAAGGCGAGCTCAGGGCGTTTAATTTTTGTCTTCTGACATAACTTTTCCGCAATGACCGCAGTTGCCAAAGAATGCATCCAGAATTCAGAGCGTTTGAATCCGAATTTTAAGTGAATATCCGGCGAGATGTCAATCAGGGAGAGGCTCGCCATAATATTTCGTGTCTGATTAAAACCCATTCTAACAACAGCATTCTTGACATTAGTGATACGACCATATCGCCCAGCAAAGGCAACTTTGTTTACAATACTCAACACCGCAGAGGCTGCAGCCACGTCTGACTCGATGCAACGAGCAAGTTCATTGCAACAGCTCTTTTTTGAACCCATTATCTCTAATGATCGAACCATTGTAAAGGGAAAGGCCCACTGTTTGTCAACGGTGCTTTCAATAAGTTGAAGCTTGTTTTGTGCTGGGATTGTTAATTCGAGGAGTCGTTTACCCAGTATCCTATGGGTTTTTTCTTCGGAAGATTCCTCTTGCAATGATTGCTGTGCCTTGGATGCGAGAATACGCTTTATCTTTTTTGAAAGATAATTAAAATTATAGGGGTACTCAACAATGTGAACCCGTTCTGTCGACTTTTTGTCTGGCACAAGACCAGCTTCTTTGTTGATTTTATCGATTGCCGTTCGCACCTCTGAGGAGACGGAAATGATGACAGAAATCTCTTTGGTTCGGGAAGAGCGTTCAAGCCGAGAGAGAAAAAGAAAATCCTTAATATTATTTTTAGTAATATCGGCAATGATCAGATCGGGGAGATATTGGTTTGCCTTAATACCGGCAATATAAGAGTTGCTTGCTTCAATGATTCTCAAGTTGTTTTGGAGAAGCCCCGCTGTAAGCATACTACGCGTTTCGTCACGACGCGAAAAAATGAGAACCAAAGGATTGAGTCTTCCCTTATTCATAACTAAATGTAAAGCACCTTGTCATTAAAGTAACACTCTAATTTTAAAGCCTTAAATGAGCTCTGTCAATCTCTTTTACATTTATTTAAAGACTCTTCATTCTTCGTTTTGCAAAATGGTTTTAAGGTCTTCTTGAATCTCTCTAAAGAGTGGTGCGTCATCGAGAATGTTGGCAATACTAAGCTCATCCCAACCGGATTGACGAAATCCGACAACCTCACCAGGACCACGCATTTTCAGGTCCAGGTCTGCAAGATGGAACCCGTCATGGATTTGACAAAATTTTTTCAATCGCTTCATGGCCAAATCACCGGGGTTGTCATTGGTCAAGAGAAAGGCATAAGACTCTTTCTCACCTCGTCCAACTCGTCCACGCAATTGATGCAATTGAGAGAGGCCAAAACGCTCTGCGTTTTCTATAACCATGATCGTTGCGTTTGACACATCGATGCCAACTTCAACAACGGTGGTCGCAATGAGCATTTTTAAGTCTCCTCTGGCAAACTCAGACATGATTCTCTCTTTTTCCTGCGAGGTTTGCTTGCCATGGAGTGGTGCTAAGGGGATGTGTGAAAATCTTCCTGAGTGGAGTGTTTCATAGACGGAGTGTACATCTTTTAACACCATTTTCTCATTCTCCGAATCGATTCGTGGAACAAGATAAAAGACCTGAGACCCACCCTGCTCTATCTCTTTGAGCATAAAAGTTTCCATATCAGTACGTTTTTTCTCTGGTACCAGGTGGGTGTTTACTGCTTTGCCTCTTCCTGGTCGACCCTTGATTGTGACAATATCAAGATCGCCATAGAGTGTTTGGGCTAATGTTTGCGGTATTGGGGTCGCAGACATAAGTAGAAAATCCGCAGCAGGGCCCTTTTGTTGTAAACTGAGTCGCTGTTGCGCACCAAATTTGTGTTGTTCATCGATCACCGTCATGCCTAATCGAGCAAAGTTAACGGTTGGCTGTAAAAGAGCATGGGTCCCTATAATGAAAGGAAGATCGCCTGATTGTAACTCTTTTAACAGTTCGCTTCGCTCTTTGTGTGCCATTCCACCAATAAACAGTTTTGCCTTGATATTATAATGATTTAACCATTCTAATACAGTTTCATATGTTTGTCTTGCTAAGATCTCTGTTGGTGCAAGCCAGGTAACTTGGCAACCTTCATGAAGTGCTGGAAGGCATGCTGCAAAGGCAACAACCGTTTTACCGGAGCCCACATCTCCTTGAAGCATGCGATGCATCCGTTGGGAAGATGCACTGTCAGCAAAGAGTGTCTCTATTGCATCATTTTGTGAGGGAGAGAGAGTAAAGGGTAAGATCTTCTTAAAACGTTCAAGAAAACCGCCGTGAAGAAGTGATCGGCCAGGGAGAGCGAATTTTCGTCTGCTCCAACGAAGGGTTAAGGCTAACTGGTAAAGCTCTTCATACTTGAGTCGTGCATAATAGTTATGAAGCTTCTCAAGATTTTGTGGAACATGAATTTGTGCTAAACACTCAGCAAGTGGGGGATATTGCTTTTTTTGCTCAATACTCTTGGGTAATTTTTGTGGGTAGTGTTTGATGTGTTTGAGTATCCATTGGATCGATTTAAAGAGTAGTTTTTGGTGAAGCGTTACATCTCGCATAGCAGTAGAGAGCGGATATTGCGGTAAATAAGGAACCTCTGCAGCATGTTTGTCGCTACCAATGGATTCAACCAAGGGATGTACCATCTGGTAGGTGACATATTTGCCAACCTTTCCATATAGTAGTAGACGTTTTCCAGTAGATAGAGTCTTTCGAAAAAAGGAGACTCCGTGAAACCAGAGTGCTTCGAAGCTTCCTGATTCATCGGTAATTTGAATACGCAGCCGTTTACGCTTACCGGGCTCTAAACGGGTTTTGGTGATGGTACCAATGACTGTACAATACTGATCTAACTTTTGCTCTAACATGCCAATGGGAGTGATGACCGATCGATCGATATACCGACGTGGAAAGTGATATAAAAGGTCACCAATATTTGTTATACCAGACTCTTTTAGTGCCCTAACTCGTCGATCACCAAGCCCTGGAATTACTGAAAGAGGGGAGAGGAAATCTATTCGAGAAGGAGGTTTTGCTCTTGCCATATGTTACAATAAAGCAATTAGAGTGATAGCTCCTCTAAAATCTTTTTAAAGATTGGCTTTTTTCGTAGGTAGGAGTCCTTATACTGCCCGTCTTTGGCATGCTTGTGACTGATCAGTTTTTCTTTGAACAGATTATAGGAATCGGGGCGCAGCTCTTTTAGGGCCGGTGCCTCTAATCGTTTCGATCCCCGCTTGATCTCATACTCAGGATTAATCTCTCGTAATCGAATGTCGAATTCTGCAATAAAGGCATCCTTGTCATGCCGTGAGGTCTGAGTCGCGAACTCAACATAGAGGGTGTACATTCCCAGCTCTTCATCACAGTACATATTAAAGAAGTCTATCTGAATACCCATCTGTTTTGCAATGTCATCGACCGCTTGGATGACTTGCAATTCAGAGATCTTTTCACCGGTGATGCTGGTTATGCCTTCGCCTTTTTGAATAAACTTTACCAAGGGGATGGTATTGTAAAAATCAGAGACTTCGATAAGATCATTAATATCGTAACGGTAGAGGCCACTGTCATTAGTAATAAGAATGAAATAGCGCTTTTCCCGCTCAAGTTCATGGGCTAAAAGTGTCTTGGGATTATCTGTATGCCGATCCTGCTCTTCAATAAATTCAAAATGATAGATATTGGTGACCAGTGCTGAGGTGTCCCAATCATTACCTAAAACAAGTCCGGCCCGTGCTTCGCTTGCCTGATACCCAAAGGCACGAAGAGCGGTAGACTCGGTGAAAAGTTCTTTAACTGCAGGAATGAGTCGTGCAAAGTTACCCTGTTTCCAGGTGTTGACACAGGCAACATTGGGCCAGTAGTGATGGGTTTTAAGCTCCTGACCATGCTGATTAAAAAGGGTTTCCAGTTTTTTCGCCCGTTTTGGATTGGAATGATTAAAAAAGGCTTTTGTTGCTGCTTGGTCCTCTTTGTCAACCTCGGCAAGAACATCTTGCCTCAGTGTGCCATCATGAATGTCACGAATGAGATCTGCCATATTCTCCACAACAGTCTGATGGAACTTAAGCAGATTTGATGGGCTGGGGCAGACAATGTAGGTGATGTTTCGAGCAAGCGCACCGCGCATGAGTGCATAATACTTTTTGATGTAATCTCGTATGCAGACCACCGAGTATGGGGCGGAGTGGGTCTTTTTTAAAATGCCTGGGATCTGTTGGTATGCCGCGCCTGAAACCGATCCAAAGGGAGTACCATCCTCTACATGGCCATCAACAGCAGGAGAAACCGCAGAGAGACTATGACCGTCAAAGAGGCGTGGATTATCTTTTAGACAGCTATAAAACCAGAGACGATTGTATTGGTTGTGGGAGACAAAATAGTCTTGAGAAACCGGTATAAACTTTGGCTTATCGGTTGTACCGCTGGTCGTATTGTATGAGATGGGCTTTCCGGAAAAGAGAACATCCGCTTCACCCTTTACCATTCTGTCAATATAGGGCCGATGCCCCTCAAAATCTCGTATAGGTACAGCCTGGCGAAATTCATCGACGGATTTGATATTTTGAAACCCATGCTCCTTGCCAAAAGAGGAGGTGGCATTTTTTTCTATAATATTTCGCAATAATGTGTTTTGTGTTGTTTCTGTGTCTTTGCTTGCCTTGTTGAACTTACTCATCAGCGGCATGCCGACCATATGAATCATTGCTTTTTTTAACCAGGCACTATCGGTAATGCTTTTCATAATGCAATTCCTTTTTTATTAACCTCGGTTGGATTGATGGAAATAGCATTTGCGTGAATATGAATTTCAAGCTAATATATCAAGAGTGTTTTGGGTTACTTTACTACCCAATAGAATAATAAATTAACCCACGAATTAACAATATATTTATTTTTTAACCCTTTGTAAAAGTTTTTAATTGAAAATATTGCTAGCTAAGTCAATTGATTCTTGGCTGTCGGCTTTCTGCTGTGGATAAATTATGAGTTTAAGTAAACATTTACAATCACCCCAAATATTACAAACACTACCTGGAAAAAACCCCGAAGATGTGCGCGCACTTTTTTTAGAAAAGGGAATGGCTTGGTATGCAAAGCATCCAGAGGAATCGGAACTGATATGTGCCAACCTAGAAAGCTTTAATCTTCCCCATGAACCAAACCTTATCGAGGCGATTAAAGAGCATATAATTCTTCACTATTTTGAAAAGGTATATGCTTTTTGTGGCGACACACGCTTTTTTTATGAATTTATTCAGGAGAGAATCGATGTAAAAGAGGCGGTTGCTCAACTGCAGGATTTTATTGGTTCAGGTAAGGGAGTGCTCCTTGCAGTTCCCCACTTTGGTGCGGTCGAGTTTGTCGTGCCCTCTATTTCTGCCCATAAGTTACCTATCAATTGTGTGCTTCGTTTTACTACGGACAATTTTTCTAAACAGGTCCATACCTATGCCCAAACCATGGAACAGAGTGGACTCTTTGGACCCTTAGGGATTATTGAAATTGGTAAACCAAAAACAATGGCAGCCCTGGATATGGCAGCAGCCTTGCGGAGAAAAGAAATTTTACTCTCTGTATTTGATGAAGAGACTGAGTATAGTCGCCCGGTAACTCTCTTTAATAGGAAAGTGTCTGGTGGAGCAGGCTTGGATAAACTCATCAAACATACCAGACGGTCAGTTTCAACTGTGAACGCTTTTATGGTTCGGACCGATAGTAATCATTATCAATTAAAATTATTCGCTATAGATGGAGACGAAGCTGACCCCATCCAAAAAATGTATCAAAATCTTGAAAAAGTTCTGAAAGATCATCTTGAGCAATGGTATTTTTTACATGAGACAATACCCTTTATTGATTAGGCGACAATTTACACAAATAAGAACTGCGAAAGGCCTAAGCGATTGAAATATGATACGATTATAATTGGGTCCGGACTTGGCGGATTGACCTGTGGAGCCTTTTTAGCTCACGCAGGGATGAAGGTGTTGGTGCTGGAAAAGCACCAAAAGATTGGCGGGTATGCCCATAATTTTAACCGTCGTAAGTATGTATTTGAGTCAGGAATTCACTCTGTGGCCATGGCTAAAGAGGGAATGATCATGGGTCTTCTAAGAAAACTCGGGGTTGAAAACAGGGTTGAAACGATCGAGTTTCCTCAGATGTTTAGTATGGCTACCCCTGAAGGATCCATGGATATGCCTTCGAAAAAGGATGAGATAAAGGAGTTTCTTACTGCACAGTTTCCCCATGAGCGAGACAACTTGCAGGCCTTTTTCAAGGAAATTGAATATCTCTATCAAAAAATATCCGATGCTGAGTTTGATTTTGAAAGTAGTTTTGTTCAAAATAATGCTGATTTTATTTATAAGTATCATAATCGTTCTTATAAACAATATATTGAGGACACCTTTTCTGACGAAACACTTCGCTCTCTCTTTTATGCACAATGGCCCTTTTGTGGAGGGTCACCCTGTTTCGGCTCAATTTTGTACTACCTCATGATGTATGTGGTCCACTTCTTTGAAGGCTCCCACTACTGCAAGGGAGGCTTCTCTACTCTGGCCGATGCTTTGGCTTCAGTGATTACTGATAGGGGTGGTGCAGTGAAAACAAGAAGTGAGGTTCTTTCCATTAGTGGTGAAGAGCAGCGAGTTCGCTTTGTGCGTACTACTAAAGATGAGGAGTATGAAGCTGATCTTGTGGTATCAAATATAACACCCTATGATTTGCACTTCAATCTGCTGGAGGAAAACTTACGTGGTCGACGCTGGCAAAGGCGGGTGTCTAACTTGAATATTTCCGTTTCCAGTGTGATTGCTTACTATGGCATGAATCCCCAAAAAATCGGTGTAGTACCCCGAGATATCATTTTTTGGTATGATTCTCATGATCATGGCACAATATTCTCCAACATCATGAAAAATAAAAAGGAGAAAATCGATCATCTCATTTTCTTAAAGACCATTGAAGATTCTGATTTTCCAACGCTCACCTTAATGAATTTTGTCCAAAAAAGCTATGCTTCGGATTGGAAAAGCGAGAAAGAAATTTTGGCAGAACGCATGCTTGATCAGGCGGAATCTATATATCCCGGACTTAAAGAGGCTATTGATTTTACTGAGCTTGGCTCTCCTACAACCTTTGAGCGGTATACCGCCAATACTGATGGAGCTATTTATGGCTTTGAAAACACAAAAGATATGTACGGTGAAGCAAAGTTACCTGTTGTAACACACTTGGAAAATCTCTATCAAACAGGCCATTGGAACAAACCTGGTGGCGGGGTTTGGAATGTGATAGCCAATGCACATGCTGCTTCAAAAATAATTCTTCAAAGATTGTAGCTTAGTAAATATCTAAGTACACCTCACCGATCAATCCTGAGGGTCTTCCATTCATCTTGATAAGATTATCAATGGTGTTTTGCACCTCAATCCTTAAAACATTGCGTCGAGGTTCAACAACTTCGGTAATATCTACAGCCAGCGGTTGCCAGTCTAATTGCCCAAAAGATTTATCGTTCACCTCAACTGAAACAGTGCCAGATATTTTTTCAAATCGAAGAATTATTTTATCAAATTCACTGGGCATCTCAAAAAGTTGTTCATAAACACCCTTGCCGCTAAGATATGGATAACCGTATTTAGTCCAGCTACCATAATTGATATCCGCATTAAACTCTTTGATAATCCATCCTTTGGAGCCTTTTTTAATGGCAAAGTCACCAGAAATCACTGGAGGATATTTTACAGGGGCAGGATCCTCAATCGAACCAACGGTTCTAACGGTAACTCGATTTATTCCCTTCATGATCATATCTTTAATATTGTATTTAGGGGAGCTCTTTCCGTAAAATTCATCAATGGCGAAGTCCGATTCGTTTGATTGCTCTTCTTCGGTGTTTTCTTTAATTTCAAAGGGCTTGATTGTGATACTGTTAACTGAAACTTCAAGATGTCGATTTTTTTCTGCATCATTATTAAAGCCACAGAGAGTTAGAAAGCAGGTACTGGGGATATCCTCAATCTCAAAGTGTGACTCATAGTAATGTGAGAATCCACCGGAATCACGACTGAGTCCAATTCTTTTGTTCCAGGTTGCCAGAGGAAGTGAATTAAAGCTAGTGGGTGTGAACTTCCAGCGATCCTTTAACACCACTCGATATTTTTTACTCAGCTCTTGGTAAATCTCAAGGGAGGGTTGTTTTCCCTTTTTTGAATCAAGACCGGGAATTTTGGTGGATGAAAAAATAAAGACAGTGGTTTGTTGGGGTAAGAAATTATGTTTAAATGAGTTAAGTCCATCTTCTGCGTCATCAAGATCGATTTCATAACAGTGGGGGTTGTCACAATCTACCAAATAAACATGGTTAACCTTGGGGATGGTAACAGTTACAAAATGATCATTTTTAGTAGAGTTGTTCCGAATTATACACGTTGTGTAGGTATCTTTGGTCCCAAAGGTTGTGTGAATATCTTTGCAAGGTTTTCCTTCGGTGCTAATATCTATAGCTGGATAGTCGGTGGCAGTTTTGTTAAGAAATTCGTGAATCGAACACACATGGATGTTTTTATTTTTTGGCCGGGTTAATCGTGCAACACGGGCACCAAAGGAGGCATTTTGGCCATCATCAAAATTACCCTGTGGCGCTTCATCTATAAAAACAATGGTTCCCTTTTTAGTTGATAATTTTTCTAAAAACACAAAGGTACTGTTGCTTATTAAGCGAGAGAAGGGGAATATAATTGCCTTGTAATGTCCCTTTCTCAGGGCATTTTTGGTTGTTTTTCCAAACTCTCCATCACTAAAAACATTGCACCCTACTAAAAAGGATTCACTGATTACATCAAATTCAATGTTTTCTGAAAGGAGGGCATCCAATACTTTATTAAAAACAATTCGAGCCTTTGTTATTGATTCGTTGTTTGAGGGAAAGTAATCAGCCATTGCAGAGAGGGACGGGCTAACAACAGCAACAGGGCATTTACGCTGAATTCCCTTTGCCAGAGTATTCATTCGCGCAACATAATCACAGAGTGTATTGATTCTTTCCCATTCAGGATGATACCAAAATGGATTGAAGGGAGTTTTGATGTAGTTTCGTTGATCAATGTTGAAATAACATCCATCAAGAATAATTTTTGAGACTCCCATAGTAATTAACTTGTCGACTTCTGTTTTAAGCTCTTGAAGGGTCGTGCTTGCGCATGAGGTGTTTCGTCCAATTACCGCAACTGATTCGCGGTTGTATTCAACCTGGTTACTATTTGCCAGGGTACGCAAAATGCTATAATTCTTAGCTGTTCCGTTTTGGTTTTGGATTCCAACAGCAGCAAGTGGTGCATTGGGAATCGTCATCATATCCTTAAGGGTGTTTTCCGGACCATCAATATCATTTTCAGGGCATAGGGTCCACTGATAAAAACGATTTTTCTTAGCCCAGGTTTCCAATACTGTTGAAAAGCGTTCATACATTGCGTGTAAAATGAAGTTGTAAACATGGCTGCGATTCTTTGCAAAGCTATCATCAACTTCAAAAAAGAGCACCGGTATGATATTGATTAAGTTCTTTTTATATCGTGACTTATACTTAATAATTAAATCATCATCCCAGGGGATTCTGTTGTCCGCTGGAATGTATGTTGGCATCTCTGTAATAAATCCTTCAAAAGAAGAGGGTATAAATTTTGAATAGGTCGATTTGTATACCTCTAACACATTGTGTATATAGGCATGGGCTACTTTAGGATTGAAAAAATTTGGTACATAGTTTGAAAAGGGATCTTTGTACCACTCTTTTTTAAAAACCATGACCTTCCAATCACCAGCCGGAGCTTTCCAGGTCACTGATGTGTCAGATTGTCCAAAGGGGACGGATTTAATTGAAGGAGGGTGAATTTTATCATCCTTCATTTTTGCCGTAAGAACAACATAGTCCACACCTTTTTCAAAATCATAATGAAAGCTTTCCTTCGCCGCAACTCCTTGGTGATGAACAAGTTTAAGCATTTGACCGCGATAACTACTGTTTTGTTCAGCGATTGATTGGAAAAAATTGTTGTAGGAGACAGAAAAGTCATCGGCAATGCGAATTTTTATACCCTTTTCTTTTGCGGAGGTAAGTACCAATTTCAAGAGCCTGAAAAATTCCTCTGAAAGATAGGTCGGCGACATGTCGCGGGATGGCCGAATTGCTAATCCTCCAAATCCTTTTTCAACAAAAGAGTTGAACTGGTTCATAAGTTCTTCTTCGGAGATGGTTTTGTTCCAAATCCACATTGCCCATAGTTTTGTGCTTTGATCAGGATTAAGAAGGACATTTTTCAGGTTTTTCAATGGTCTACTCCTTTTCAAGAGTTGAGTCAAATTTCACTCAATAAAGAGGAAAATTGAGAAAAATACAAAATAAACATTGAAAATTATATCAGGACACCAATTTTGGCAAGGGATTTCAGGGCTTTAAAGGGTAATTTAAAAATATTATAATTCTATAACTTGTTTTGTTTCAGGCAGTTATGCCTTTATTGTCTGTTTTAGGATATTGCTGCTAAAGCAAGCCCTACTGCCTGATGTGCTTCAAAAGCTTCTTTTAAAAGTGCGCTATTAACTTTGCCGATTTTTGCAAGATCCCACGATCCGGGCATGCGTATTACAGTTTTGTTTAAAGCAAGGGCAAAGGCAATTTCGCTTAAGGTGCCAAAGGAGCCAGGAAATGCAATGAGAACATCGGAGAATCGTACAACAAGGGTGTTTCGATTTATACCCATTCCCGTGGGTAAGGCTATGGAAACAAATTGATTAGCATCTTTATTATCATCTCCAGGTAAAACTCCAATCACCTGGCCACCATGCTCTGCAGCTCCTTTACTGACAGCCTCCATGGTTCCTCCAAGGCCACCACAAACAAGGAGTGCTTGGTTTTGGGCAATATGTTTTCCCACATCAAAGGCAAGCAAAGAATCCTCTTCTGCAATTTGGTTTCCGCCGATTACACCAATGGATAATTTTGTTTTCATATATAAGTAACGCCTTGTAATTTATAAAGTTATATCAAAATATAAAATAAATGAATTTTACGTGTTTAATTTATTTAATAACAATAGCTTGCATGCATTATTCACCAATTATTTTTACCAGCGCTCTTTTTTTACGCCTTCCATCAAATTCAGCATAAAAAATCTGTTCCCAGGGCCCAAAATCGAATTTTCCCTCGGTTATAGCAACAGTAACCTCTCTTCCCATGATCTGCCTTTTGAGGTGAGCATCACCGTTATCCTCGTAACCATTGTGGCGGTATTGACTTACTGGTTCATGGGGGGCAAGTTTTTCTAACCAGTCATCGTAATCTTGTAAAAGACCCGGTTCATCATCGTTGATATAAACACTTGCTGTGATGTGCATGGCATTTACCAGACAGAGTCCCTCTTTTATACCACTTTTGTCCAGACATTGTTGGACTTGAGGAGTAATATTGATGTAGGCTCTTCTCTCTGGAATGTCAAAGGTTAATGTTTGGCGGAATGATTTCATAGTCCCATATCCTTTAATCGAGTTTTTAGTCTATTTCCAGCATCTTCGTATCCCGGTTTTGAAAGTAGGGCGAACATATTCTTCTTATACGCTTCGACTCCGGGTTGGTTAAAGGGGTTAACTCGCAGAAGATAACCGGAAAGAGCAATGGCTTTTTCGAAAAAATAAAAAAGCTGTCCCAGGGCCTGAGCTGATCGCTCAGAAACGGTGATTATACTTGCGGGAACACCACCATCCATATGAGCGAGGAGTGTTCCACGAAAGGCATTTTCATTAACGAGTTCAAAACTTGAACCTGAGAGATACTGAAGTTCATCACGATTGTCATTAAAATCGGGTATTTTAATGGTGGTATTAGTTTTTTTAAGGTACAAAAAGGTCTCAAAAATATTGCGCGCACCCTGCTGGATCCATTGTCCAACTGAATGAAGATCCGTAGTATAATTTAAAATGGCTGGAAAAATTCCTGTATAATCCTTTCCTTCACTTTCACCAGTAAGCTGTTTCCACCACTCCACAATGAAATTAAGCTGTGGTTGGAAACTAGCAAGTACCTCAATTGCCTTTCCCTCTCTAAAAAGGATGTTTCTATTAATAGCATATTGCATAGAAAGGTTGTCTTCGATGGTGGTTCCACTACAAAAGGAGATTGCCTGAGCTGCGCCTGACAAAAGTGCTTTTATATCTATACCAGAAACGGCAATAGGAAGCAGCCCAACTGGTGTTAGCACCGAGTAGCGACCACCCACATCTGGAGGTATGGCAAAGGTGGTGTATTTTTCCTGCACTGCAAGTTCGCGGAGGGCACCAGTCTTAGGGTCAGTGGTGGCAATTATCCGCTTTGTGGATTTCTTTTTGCCGTATCGATCCTCTAGGGCCTTTCGTAAAACACGAAAGGTAATTCCCGGTTCGGTAGTGGTACCACTTTTGGAGATAATGTTTAATGCAACCTCTTTTTTTTCAATCAGTTGCAATAGATCTGATAGATAGTCAGAGTTCATATGATGGCCTGCAAAAATTACCTGTGGCTTTCTTAACTCCTCAAAGGCAGGATTTAAAAAATCAATGGCCGCCTTTGCACCGAGATAGGATCCCCCAATACCAATGCAAATAAGAATATCAATAGAATCTCGAAGTTCCTTTGCTGTTGATTGAATGGCTGCAATTTGTTGTGACGATACATTTTCAGGCAGATCTAACCAGCCAATGTAATCATTTCCTGGGCCTGAGCCCTCCTGAAGCATCGTTTCTGCTAAAGCAGCAGGCTTTCGATAGCCATCCAGCTTTTCATCGGTTATGCAATCAGCTATGCATTTAAACTCGTAAGTTACTTTTCTATCCATAGGGAAGGTATGTTTTGTAAATTGAGGTTTGCGTTATTGTTATGTTGCCATTATTATGACAATGGTTTATTTATCAACAACTTAGACTGTTATTTGACTATCGTAGCATCCCCTTGGATTGAGGCACCTGTTTGGCCAAAGTAAGAACAATGTTCCCGTTTTTGAAAATGGTGACCATTCCAGTTGACTCAGAAATGGTGATTGCCAAAGCCCCAGTACAGGCGGTGATACCAGCGGCAGCCGCATGACGTGTACCAAATCCACTGGGAAGGCGCTCAACCACTTCGTTTTCCATGGGTGGTCGTAGGTAACTTCCAGCTGATAGAACGATTCCATCACCAGTGATAATAAATGCCCCATCAATGCTAGAGAACTCCTTGATTGTTTCATCAAGACCAGGATCTAAAACATTTCGCTCCGCTTCGCTGTATCCACGAAAGGGGTTTATAATGAGCTGACGCACATAGACATTCACTGAATTTGTATCACCTAACACAAAAATAGTACCGGTTGGCTTACCTTCTCGTCCCTCTACTGCAATTTCGCTGGCTAAACCCAAGACTCGCTCTAAGACTTCCGGTTGGACATCAGGAGGAAGAATGGATCGGGCTGTACTAAAATAAAACTCATACTCCTTTTCCACATTAATAGTCACAATAGTATCAAATTCACCGATACTAGCATTTCCGGAGACGCAGACCACTTTGTCACTCCGTTTGATCAATGAGCGAGATAGTGCTAATAGGATACCGATTTTAATTTGGTCTGTTCGGGAAGAGGGAAAGGAGGGAAGGTTTATCAACTCAGAAAAACGGGAATCATCTTTTTCAAAACGGGATTTGTTCTCCGTAATGACAATAACATTTTTCTTTGTTTTGATTTTATTGAGGAAATCGTTCTCTTTTACGGTATCGGCGAAAAACATGACCGTACTTGCCTTAATCTCTCGTGCTAAAAGGAGTGCATAGATAATAATGGGATTGTCATTTTTACTTTTTATAGAGGCTTTTGCTGATGCACGGCTGTTAACCTTGGTTTCATAGGATGAGACAAGGTCCATGATATCAACGCTTTGGTCGGTTGAAAGAAGTTTTTCTTGAATAATTTCTGATTTAAAAAAAGAGGCTATTTCTGAGCGGAGCTCTAAATGTGCATCTTCCTCGCTACTTAATTTTGATAGCACAAACACGATAATATGAGCCTGGGCTTTTCTGGCAGCATCATAATTAATACCCGTATTGCTACGACCAACGATAATGGCAAAATCATTTTTAATTGTATGGCTTGCATGAGAAATGGCAACTCCCTGACCGATGAACTGTGAGGCAGCCTCTTCTCGTCTCAACATCTCATCAATGATGGGCTTATGCTTTCTGATATTCATGACACGAAGGAGCGATTGAGCAAGCTCCTTGAGGGCATCCACCTTGTCATTGGACTTTAGATCAATAACGGTGGTTTTTTTGAGGTATTGGTAAAAGGCCACTGAGAGCCTCCTTTGCTAACCAAGAGTTGCTGCGTAATATTTTACAATGCGTAGACTTTTTATTTTAAGTATACCATTATTGCAGGAAAGTGCATTCAATCGTTTGAGATTATTCACCCCTTTTTCGACAATCTCCTTTGCTGCCAAGGGAGTAACACTCTTGCCATTTAGGTTTTCCTGTTGGATTCGATCAAGAATTTTTGGTATATGTGTTTCAATTTTTTGTGTGCTCTCTGTTTTTGTTTGAGCAATAATTGAAGAGACTACATGTACAGGAAGGATTCGATAGAGTTTGGTGAGCTTTTTCTGAATTATCTCACTTACCTGCTCAATTGCCTCTTTATGAGCAGAAAATTCATTGCGAGCATCCTTATTATAGAGCTCCTCTACGTTTACCATGTCCTTAATAAAAAGTGGCTCTCCAAAATCGATGTAAATATCACCAAACTGATTGTTGAACTTCCTTGCCATAGCTAGTTTAAAAAAGGAGTAGAAGTCTGAACCATAATAGAGAGCTTTTCCTCTGATTCCTGATAGCGGCCCTTTTTTTCTCTTCACTAGCAATCGACCCTTTTCTAAAACACCAAAATAGGGAAGCTCGGGGATCTTTTCATAGGAGATGGTAACTGGCTGATACATGTGCTTTTTATCAGGATTGTGAAACTGGGAAAAGATATTTGCTGCGAGGACACCATTTTTCATGATCATCATTTGGCCACTATAACTTCGACCACCCTCTGGAAAAACAACAATGTTGTCTCCATTACCAAGCATTGAAACAACTTTTTTTGTCAAATCAAAGATATACCGTCTGCTATGTGATCGCTTCCGATGGACTGAGAAGGCGCCAAAGGATTGCAGCTTTTTGCCAAGAATTGGCATCTCAGTTAAATTATCGCCGGCAGCCATACGCAGATTGGGTAGCCCTGCTTTACTCAGTTCAATGCCAACAAAGAGATAATCCAGATGACTCCGGTGAGAGCAGGTCACCATTGTTGGATGTGCTTGGAACATCTCTTTTGCTTTATCAATTCCATCCACATGTATAGTGGTATACACTTTTTTTAAAAAGGCGTCTACAACTTTAGCGCCCTTATGAAGTTCAAGGTGATACTGTTTCATAGCAAAATTAAAATACAACTTTCATACAGTAAATAATTGTAGAGTTAAACCTTAAGGTAATATAATCTTATAAAAATAACTTGTGAGGCCTCTATAATAAAAGTGTATTCTCTATATAATAGGGGAATAGGAAAAATCGATAAAAAAAGGGTGAAGACAATTGTCTTCACCCTATCATAATTTCTAAAGCTCAATAGTAACTAGGCGACAATATCTTCAACCTCTTTGGTGCCGCTTTCTTCATCCACATTGCCAAGAATGGCCTCTACATCGCCACTCTCACCTTGCTTCTTCATCTCTTCGATAAGGTCGAATCGATCGATTCTCTCAAGGTGACGAATTCTTTTGTATTCATTCCTGTGTTCCGGGCAATACTTGGGATAAACGTACTGACGGGGATAAATTTTGACTTCAAATTGGTTGTTGCACTCTTCCAAGGCGCAGTTGAGTACCATGGTCACAACTTCGGTGTAGTTGTGTTTGTAGGTTTGGTTCTTAATGTTAACATCCTCTGGCTTGGTTCTTTTGCGAATCCGATATCGATCCTGCCGATGTTCTGGGCAGTACTTTGATATGTGAATTCCAAAGAAAATTTTTCCACATCCAGGATATTGACATTTCT
This sequence comes from Chitinivibrionales bacterium, assembly GCA_028278335.1. Lineage (GTDB taxonomy): Bacteria > Fibrobacterota > Chitinivibrionia > Chitinivibrionales > JANQEN01 > JANQEN01. The sequence goes on from JANQEN010000235.1 coordinate 21,879, forward strand.
TCTCACGAAGCTTTTGGCGTCTTCGGGACTTGGGTAGTTGCATATAGGAAGAACCTCCAGAAAAAAATATTTATAGTTAAAATTCAATTATTTACGAATTTATTTCAACAAATGTCCTACTAATATATCGACAATTTTAATAATTTGCAACTTATTTTTTAAATAAAATAAATTTGAATCGGCTATTGGATGGACTTGAGAAGCTTTTAATTTGTTTAATTATAATGAGTTATATTGTTGCCTTTGATCTGATTTTTTAAGCTAAAAAAAGTTAGGTCTGCTTTACAGGTGACCAAAACGTTTTGTCAACAAAACTCAATTGCCTACAGTTTAATGGTTTAAATCCATGTTTAAAATTTAATGTAAAAAATGATTTGTTCATAAATTTTTCTTGTTATTTCTACAGAAAATGTAAATTCTCATTCTGATATGATTTTGAAAAAAGTGATGTTGGTTTCATCATAATATAAAAATGAGTTGGTGGGATGTTAGAATGATAAAAATAAGTAGAAACAGTAAAATTTTTTGAAAAATCTTCCAATAATTGTATTGCTATTGATTCAATTAGTTGGTATAATTAAAACACTTTTTAAAGAAAAAAATCACCACATCCTTTACAAATTGGAATTGCTTTGATTACTTTAGACTCACGAAAAACACTCTTTCCTCAACAAAAATATGTTCGAAGAAATCACCCGGTTTCCTCTGGTAGCAAGGAACAGGTGCTTATTATAGATGACGACCCTCGCATATTGTCCTTACTGAAGGAGATCATGGAGGACATTCCAATTCCCTATTATGCTGCTGAGAATGTTGCTGAAGCGCGAGAGCATCTATCGACACAAAAAATTGACCTGGTTATTAGCGATATTCGCATGCCCAATGAAACGGGTGTGGATCTGTTGCGATGGTGCCGGGAGATGAACAACTCAATTCCCTTTATATTAATCAGCGGTCAGGCGGACATGGAGCTGATGGCCAATGCTTTAAATTTAGGTGCTCGGTCCTTTTTACGTAAGCCCTTTAGTATAGATTCCTTAAAAAATGAAGTTGACTCTGCTCTGGCTGCGATTCGCTATGAAGCGCTCCATGGTCAGTTTATATCTCATCTAAAAGAGACGAACAAAATTTTAGAGGAGCGTGTAAAAGAGCGCACCATTGAATTGCAGCGAACTCAGGATGTGACCCTCTTATCATTGGCGGGCCTTGCTGAAATTAGAGATCCTGAAACAGGTGGGCATATTGAACGAACACGATCCTATGTAAAATGCTTGGCTCAAGTTTTAAGTCGCGAAGATGACTTTGATACTGTTTTCGATGAGGAGCGGATCGATCTTCTCTATCGCTCAGCACCGCTTCATGATATAGGTAAGGTTGGTATTCCTGACTCTATTTTGCTCAAACCGGGGAAGTTAACCTCTCAAGAGTATGATGTCATCAAGAAGCATACAATTTTTGGTGGTGACACGTTGCACTGGGCTGAGAAGCAGTTAGGATCGAACTCTTTTTTAAGTTTGGCCTGTGAGATAGCCTATCAACATCATGAAAAGTGGGATGGCAGTGGCTACCCTTATGGATTGTGTGGGAATAATATCTCCTTAGATGCTCGGTTAATGGCCCTCGCTGATGTGTATGATGCGCTGATTAGTAAACGGTGTTATAAGAAAACGATCTCCTTTGACATTGCCCATTCTATTATATGCAAAAACTCAGGTAAACACTTTGATCCTGCTGTTGTGGAGGCCTTTATAAAAGCAGAGGACCAGTTTAAACGGACTGCTCTTAAGTATTCGAATTAGTCTATCTACTGGTATAGGAGAATCTAATTAAGACTCGATGCTTGGATTCATTCTGTTGAAGGGTCTCTTCGCGGGTTTGTACTAGGGTGTATTTGTATTCATAATCAAGGGTTACCATACGAATTACACGCCAGCTAACCAAAAGGCGCCAATATAGGTCAGGGAGTTCAATTCGATTAAAGGGCGCAAAATATTTGAGCTCTGATTCGATGGTTGCCACTTTGCTTACCCTAAGAATTGTATTAAGTAGAATCTCTGGACCAAGGTCGCTACGATCTTCATCTTGCTCAATTAATATAGTATTGTTAGAACTGTCAATTATTCTTTTCAACCCTATCTGGTGGCCACCTAAAGAGTCTGCTTGAATATATATAGCAACATCTTTTCGTTCACCAATTGTTTTTTCATTCCAATAACGCTCATAGGTAAAACCTAATCCTGTTAAAATTCGAGCCTCAAAGTATCGAGTGCCCAGCATATTCATGTTCGCACCAACTCCCGCTTCAAAGGTGACTGGAGAGAAGGAGGGCTGTGTTCTATAGGATTCTCCAATTGAATCTATTGTTGGTGCAATGGATGGATTCATTGATTGATCAAACAAGACAAAGTAATACTGATCATTTGGCCCCAAATCAGGTCTTCTTACTCGTTGTGGGATGACACCGGTGATTGCTTCCATCCTACCATAGGGGCCAAGCCAAGAAAGAACGTTCCAGGTGAAAATAGACCGCAATCGTAATTCGTCGGGGGAACTTCGTAATAATGAAGGGTCAAATTTCTCAATTTTCACACCCTCATCAAGCTTGAAGCGCGTGTCCCAATCAAAGGGTTCTTTTTTAAATTTTAGTCTGAACCGGGATATTAGAGATAAATTAACGTCATTTACTGGAATTGTATCATTATGACGATCTTTTTCGAAATTGAAATCAACACTGCCGCCAACATCAATGCCGTATTTCCAAAAGGAGGTTATATCAGTTTCAGCCTTCATCTGAACGGTTCCACCTCCCAAAATTTCAAGAGTATTCTCATCTTGAACAAGGGTATATCGAGTAAATTCACCAGGAAGCAGTCGAACGGTTACAAAGTTTTTTAGTGTGTTGTAGTTCTCGCCAACACCAATGATCTTATAAACACCTGGTCGTAATAGCCAAACCTTTAAGTTTTCTCCAAGATCGGGATTTCTACCTGTTCTTCGACCATAGGCTTCAAAGCGGTCAATGCGAGCAAGTTCATACTCACCACGAAAGGGTATGTTGTCTTCATTTATTATTTCAATAGCCAGGCCTGACCAGGTTGGAACAATTGTCGTCACTTTACCTTCGGTAACAACAGCTCGTTCCTCAATCTTCTGCTTTCGGTCTCCACTGCCAATAATAACGCGATATTCATCTGGGGGGAGACTATATTTTCGTCCACCCTTCCCTGTGACAACTATTTTCCCCCTGGTGTTAAGAATTGTAACATCTGGCTCCATTGTTGGCTCAGACATGCAAGGAATAAATATTGCACCCTTTCCCATTTGTATCTGGTGTTCGTTATCTTCGGCAAGTTGAGTGGAGATATTTGGTGCATCCCAGGTCTTTGCTGCCTGATCTAACCAGGTTGGTGAGCTGGTAGATGTTTGGGGCACTTTGTTTTCAATGCTGTCAATTGATGTCTTAAACTCGAAATATTGTTCATCGGTAATTTCTTGACCAGGAAGATCCGGTGGTTCTTTTGCCAGCAATAACTGGACTCCCACAACTATCAAAGTGACCCAAATAGAGATGGTTCTCGTAATCAAAGAAGAGGGCAACTTCTGATCAATTGTATTACTCACCTACATCTCCAGAAGAAGGTAAAGTATCCTGTGATTGTTGTGTGTCGCTTTTGTGGGTGAGTCCATACTCTTGGGCAAGTACCACATCAATATCATGAAGTGCCTGATTCATAATAAAATCCATTATTTGCGAAAGCACACTAATAACAAATTCTGGATTATGTTGATGTACCTTTTTTCGTTTGTCAAATCGTCTAAAATAGATTGTATGACCATCTTTTACCCGTATCAACTCAATACGGAGGGCTAAGTGGGCAAACCAAATCTCTTCACTGTCATACTCCTCAATTGCCTCAACCGTGCCCGATAATTCGTAGTCAGGAGCGGTTCCCTCATCAAGACGACGTATCACATTACTCACCAGCCCTGTTGAGGCTAGGTGTTTTTGTATCACATCGGTGATCATAAGAGTCGGCTTAATTGCCCATTCACGATAATAGTAATATTCTAACTCATAGGGGCTTTTCCGATAAACAATCTGCTTTTTTGCATAGGCCCGTTCAATGTCAAAGTCTTTAATTCGAATTGAGTAGGGATAGGGACGGGTTAGTTTTCTGTTTCGTAAAGGCTCTGGCTCATAGTTGAGGATATAGAATTTTTTAATAGGGATATTACCGCATTGAAGGAGAAACAGCGGTAGAAGCAGCACCAGCAAAAGAATTGACGGTATGAACTGTTTTCTCATTTAATTCTCCGCTCTTTTTGATTGTCGCCTTTAATAATAAGGGAGGGATTTTCCATAAGAATGCGTGAAAGCTCATTGACATTTTCCAGCGCTTCCCGCAGATTTTGCATAGAAACCGAAATGTCCTCTCTACTTTGAGCAACCGTAAGGTCTAATGTTTCAGAGAGACTTTTCATAGAAATGGCAGTTGTATTTATTTGGGCAAGAATGTTTGAAACATGATCAAAGTTTATCTTGTCGTCGATGTTTCCTGTTATGTTCTTAATGTCACCGGAAATTGCATCGACTTTTTTCATGGTACGGCTTGCCGAACTGGTTATGTCCTTAATATCAGGGCTGACGTCCTTGACGAAGTGGTCAACTGATTGGGTAATGCCGGCGACATTGTCGACAATTTTTTTGATTGAGGCAAGGCTGTCTGGGTTAGTAAGCTCGTTGAGATGGTTGAGTAAAATTTCTACCTTGGCAATAATAACTTCAGCTTTCCCGGTAATAGTATGCATTAGGGATGGCTTTGTTTCAATTTGCGATCCCTCGGTTAACTCTGTTGAATCAGGATGCCCTCCGGTAAGCTCGACAAAGAGAAGACCGGTTATACCCATGAGCCCAGTTTGAGCTTGCATGCCGTTGGTGATTTTAATTTTATTCTTGTCTATTCGATAGACTACCTTTACTGAAGTGAAGTTAATCGGGTCTAAAAGGATATGTTCGATGTTGCCTATTTTGACACCATTGTACCGCACTTCTGCACCTTCGACAAGTCCTGATATAGATTCGCCTTTGTCAAAAAGAGAAAAGTAGAGCTCTGTTTTGTCGGCAAGTTTGAAACCCAGGGGGATGGCAAGAAAAAAGAGGAGCAATACAGCGCCTGCGGTCATAAAGATGCCAAGTCGTGCTCGTTGGGCGTGAGAGATACTCATGATGCATTCTCCACGTGAAATAATGGTTTGGCAGATTGGGATTGCTCTAGTTGGTCTTCCTCGGTTCGATTGAAAAAATCGTAAAGGGGCCCCTTTTCCACACGCAAGGCCTGATCTAGTGGACCGTCATAGAGCAATCTTCCTTTGTCAAGAAATATGATTTGGTCAGCAATTTTCTTAATAGAAAATAGTTCATGGGTGATAACTACTATGGTGATACCAAGGGTCTCCCGGATCTTCAAAAGGAGATCATCCAAGCCATTTGCCGTTACTGGGTCAAGGCCTGCTGAAGGCTCATCGCAAAAGAGTAAAGGTGGATCAAGAGCAAGAGCGCGTGCCATGGCAACACGCTTTCGCATGCCACCAGAGAGCTCTCCAGGGAAAAGGTTTACAGCATGGGGAAGATCTACCTGGGCAAGTTTTAAATGAACTATCTCTTCAATAATATCATCAGAAAGAGTAGTGTGCATTTTTAAGGGAAGTGCAACATTTTGACCTGCCGTGATCGAACCTAAGAGTGCTCCGTTTTGAAAAAGAATGCCAATCCGTTTTAAGATGGCCATAGTGTTTGGCGTGTCAAGCTCGCCCATCTTTTGACCAAAGATGTGGACAGATCCGGAAAAAGGTTTTATCAGACCAATGGTGTTTTTTAACAGCGTTGTTTTCCCACACCCAGAGGTTCCCAAAACAACCCTAATTTCAGAAGGATAAACGGCCGTTGAAATCTTATGAAGTACGGTTCGCTCACCATACTTTGCAACGAGGTCTTTTATCTCTATGATAGGCTTCGGTCCCTTTGAGTTGGAGCCGTTTATATCTCTACCTGTCTGGGTGACCACTTTTGTGTTAACCTTCCAGCCTATAGTTTAATATCATAAATAAATGAGAATATTGCATCGGCAATAATTATAACAAAGAGCGCGGTGACAACCGATGCTGTTGTTTCTTTCCCGACCTCTTCTGCACCACCTCGGACTTTAAAACCATAGTATGCACCTATCCAAATAATAAGCCAGGAAAAGACAATTGATTTTATTACACTGATTATAAAGTCTTTGACAAAGATATTCTTGACCATCTCACTCCAAAAAAGGTCGGGAGAGAGGTTTACGTAAAAGGTGCTTACAACAAATCCGCCAAAAATACCAAATCCCATTGAGAGTATGGCAAGTACGGGCATGGTAAGTGAAATAGCCCACAGCTTGGGCACCACAATGAATTGGATATGGTTTAGCCCCATTGTTTTTAAAGCATCCACCTCTTCCTGCACACACATGGTTGCGATTTCAGCGGTTGTTGCGCTACCAGAGCGTGCAGCAAGAATTATTGCTGTCATGAGCGGGCCCAACTCACGAACCATTCCCCAGGTAATCATGGCCACTAAAAAAACATCAGCGCCAAACTGCCTTAGCTGCAGTACCGATTGAATTGACATGATAATACCGATGATAAAGGAGAGCAAGCCCACTATGGTGGTTGCGTTGTATCCCAGTTGATACATTTGCTCGCCCATAACGCCACGACGATAATCTTGCCTTTTTAGTAATCCGAAAGTGCCCCAGTAAAGTGTTTCCACAAAGATAGATACAGCCTTTACAAGCTCTTGAGAGGCGTTGATAGCCTTGCTTCCTAAAGAGGCAAAAAAGCCGCTTTGTGAAGTTTCTGGCTCCTGAGGAGATTTTGTGGACCACTTTTCTAAATTCGATAGGATTTCATTGGAGATATTTGAAAGAACAAGTTTATATCCACTTTTTGTAAATTGACTATTTAGAAAATGAATGAGTGCTATGCCAGCCGAATCAATGGTGGTTGTCTTTGCAAAGTCAAGTTTTAGCTCGCCCGTTGGTTTCTGTGTGTGTAGTTGTTGTTTTTCAACCCATTCTCGATCAATTCGTTTGGGCAATGAGATTGAGTTGTTATGTATATTGGGTGTGTTCATTAAGTTTTGTCAATGATGAATTAGCTAAAACAGTTCTGAATCTTTTCACAATAATAATATATAAATAATACTATAAATACAAATTTTTAGATGTAAAAAAAGATGGCACCTTTACCTATACGAAGGGTGCCATCTTTGTAAGAGATATCAATCTGTTGAAAAGTAACACTATTGTTTGCCCACCGTTACGCGAACTCCCTCCGAGTGAGTTGTGAACTCAGGAGCATACATACACTGCATGGTGGTAATCCCGTTTGAAAAGTCACCGCTATGACTGACCCGTAAAGAATACTCAAAGACATAGGTTCCCTTTGGCATAAAGCTGATAAAGAAGTTTGTTGAAGCATCTTTGGTACTTTCGTAATAGCCAAGACCGTCTTGGTATTTGTACTGTGAGATCACATTGATTGGCTCAAAACAGGCAGCTCGTTGGTCTTTGATGTGAACATATTCAAGGTCTCGATCAACACGCAGCTCCATTCTGACTGTGACGTTATCGCCAACAGAAAGTTGCTCTTCCTTGGAAAGTGGCTTGAGTACTGGGCCGGTTGCACTATTCTCTTTAATAAAAAGCTTCTTTTTTAAAGAGAGAGGGGTTTTATGTGGTGTTATTTTATCAAGTTGTTCAAAGTACTGCCAGTATAATGCTCCCCAGGACACACCCTGGCCACTTTTTTTAACAGTGACTTTTCCCAGCTTTGGATGTATGTTGTCTTTGGTCCAGGATGTTGTAAAATAACCGCTTCCTGCTTCAGCTTTCAAATGAGGTATTGATGATGGATCAATGGTGTTTTCTCCAACATCAATTGTTACATCAGGCTTTTGGGTTAACCACTCTGATCCACGTAATAGTAAAGCATAGCAGGCTTCAGAGGTTGCCTTTGTTGTTTTCCAGTCATTGGTTTGTTTATTTTTTAAGAGCCATACCTTAATTGCATCAACACTTTTTTGGTCAGAGGCAACCTCATCAAAGGCCTCTGCTAAGAGTGCCATTGTTTCGATCGGTGCTTGATACCAGTAATAACCAGAGGTGATATCATTCCAATACATGCCAAGCTCTTCAGAGAAGATTGCATTTTCTTTGAGTGATTTCATTATCTGGTTTGCAGAGACATCTTCTTTTACACGATGTAGAGTGAGGGCCAGCATACCTTGAAGATAACGATTATTCTTTAGCCAGTATTTTTTTGATTGATCAACATAGTAATCAAATGCTTTTTTGTGCTTTTTAGATAGTTTAAAATGATCAAGGAAATAGCTGCGGGCATAGAGATACTGAATCTGCGTTCCGCCAAGATGGTTTTTATGGAGCTCCTTGGGAAAGTGTTTCAGAAGATAGGTATAATCTTCATACATTTTGTCATCCAGGTAGCCAAGTGCATTGGTCACCATTCGCCAGTCATAGGTGTTCTTTTTAATTGCGGTAATGTCCAAGTTGAGCAAATGACCAATTCCGGTTACAATGTGTTGGGTGATATATCGACTCTCGGGCATTCCTGGAAACCAGGGCCATCCACCACTGGAGGTCTGCATTTTTTGTAAAGCATTTTTTGATCGGCGAAGCTCGTCTGCCATATGGTTGAGGTCAAAGAGTAGGCCGATGTTTTTCTTTCGTTGTGACTCGTCCTGTCCATTCAAGACCCAAGGAGTCTCTTGGAGTAGAAGATTTTTAAGCTCCTGGTTTTTCTCCAAGTTCGAGAGAAGCGCTTTGGGAGAAGTTTTTTTCCAGGTCTCAAAAACCTCTTTTATGCGCGGATTGGAGGTGGCAATGTGTGAAGCAATACTATTTGCATAGAACCTACTAAATATCTGTTCAGAGCAGTCATAGGGATATTCCATTAAGTAGGGCAAAGCCTGAATAGCATACCAGGCAGGGTTAGTTGTGTATTCTAAGGTTAATTTGTGATGGGTGAGGGTTTTTGAGGATCCTGAATTGACAAGCTTTTCATGGAGATATTCCTTTTTCTGCTTTCCTCTGATTGGTAAGGGGAGTGCTTCAGTGACAAGAATCCTATTTGTTAAAACGGGGAGCACCATCTCTTCTCCATCGGAAAAACTGCCAGATTTTACAACGATTCTATACTTAACTGCTTGTAACCCTTTGGGAATTTGGAGGTCCCATGAAACAACAGTGCTTTGTCCTTTTTTTGTGGTAAATGGTTTAGTTGTGCTGTTGTTTTTAAGTTTGGTATCAATAGGCTTGTTAGTAAAGGCATCAAAGAGCGAGAGTTGTGCTTTGCCAGAGAGATCTTTTTTTGCCAAGTTTGAGATTTTTGCTTGAAGGGTAATGTTGTCCATTTCCCGAAGAAACCGGGGAACATTGGGTATGACCATCAACTCTTTTTGAGTCACAATTTCTTTTTCGATCATACCGAACTTAAGGTCCTTTGTGTGAGCAAATCCCAAAAATTTCCATCGTGTTAAAGCCTCTGGTATAGTAAAGGATATCTCTACTTGGCCTTCAGCATTGGTTTTAAGCTGTGGAAAAAAGAAGGCGGTTTCATTGAAATTTTTACGAGTCTGTACTTTATTGAGTTCATTCATTTGGCTCTTACTTTTCAGATCTTTTTTATTTGTTGCCAAGTCTGTTGAAGATTTTTTAAGCAAGGGTGCAGATGGAGATGATTTAAATTTTGCAGCACCCCTAGCCTTTAGTACTATGTCAGAAGGTGCTGGAGCACCATCCATTTCAGAAGGGGCGTAACCTATCCCTTTAGCCTCATGAAAATAACCACCACCTCCAGCATAACTGTCATAGATGTATTGTCCTAAATCATAGCCAAAGGTTTTTAACCGATCATATTGACGTCGAGGTTTAGCTACGTAGGTGTTCCACGAATCAGCGTATTGAATTGAATTCATAATAGAAAAGGAATTTCTTGAACTCCAAGAGAGCTGGGAGTAATATTTTTTGTAGAGATCAAGCATCCATCCATGGGATACAAAGGCATCTAAAGAGGCGTCATACATACCTGCTAAAAGCTCGGCTACCACCTTTTCACCCTGGGCGCCATTAACTTTCATGGACCAAGTCTCTTTTTGTCCAGGGCTAAGCTTGTCCCGGAATGTGGAGAACTCTATGTCTAGTTTTTTGTTGGTATAGGGAACGGTGATGACTATATCATGTTGATAATTTCTATTCTCTTTGACGAAAGTACAATGTGCTGTAAAATTTCCTCGGTAGGTCTCCTTGACAGGAATAGAAATTGCTTTTTGCTCGTTGTTTATTGTTAACCACTCTTTGTGTACCAAGGCTCCTTTGTGTTCGACCTCATAAAGCATATGAACACCCTCCACCGCAGAACCAACAAGCGCGGTTATTGTATCCCCTGGCTCTGCCTCTTTTTTTGTCGTAGTGACCCAGGCAAAATTATTGGTCGGCACTTGGTTAGATTGCTTTGCATAGAGGGTAAAGTATTGGATTGCTTTAACATCCTTTCCATGCGAATCTTTGGTATGAGCTTCAAGCACATACTGGCCAGGCTCCCAGCGATGTAGTCGTTTAAGAGAAAGTAAAGAGTCCTTCTTTGTATTGAATTCTGTGTTTAATACTTGTTTGCCCTTCTCTCTATTTTGAAGATTGTCTTCGTCGGCATAGAGATCATGAGGGAAAAATTTATAATACTCTTCTTTACTTAGAAGATGTTTGTCAGGTTGTTGCCACAAACGCTTACGGAAGATCCTTTTGCGTTCTTTAAGTTTGTTGATGATAATTGATCCTTGAGAATGCTGGAACTGGCCATCAAGATTGGTCGTTTGAATAGCAAACTTCTCCTTAGAATCACGGTCCAGCTCTTTTGGTATTTTAATCTCCATGTTAAGGGCTGTGTAGCCAATGGTGACACTTTTTTGTGTTGAACGGGTTTCTCCATTGATATCGGTTACATCGATAGAAGCAATGTAGGAAAATCGAGGATCAAAATCCTTTTTAATGCTGTGGTCAGGTATTGCCTTAAAGCGAAAAGAAAAGGTTCCCTTTTCATCGGTTTTACCGCTACCTTGGGCGATTTCCATGTCCGTCAAAGATGGATAGTACCAACGCCACCAATAGCACCAGAAGGGAAAGCTTGTTGAACGAACCACACGATAGGTGAAGGTTGCATTATCTATATTCGATCCTGCGTAGGCCTTTGCAACGCCCCCTAACACAACAGAGTCATTAATCTGGAAATCTCCTTTTACCGGATTAAGTGTCACTTCGAACTTAGGTCTTTTGTACTCCTCCACACGAATACTATGGGAGCCATGCTTACTGGTGATGCGCATTCTACCATTAAGAAGACCCACCGGTGCAGTAAAGACACCATGAAAGGTTCCATATTCATTGGTCATGACTGTTTTTTCATCGACTTTTTGCTGGTTAGCATCATAAAAGGTAACGGTTGTTTTATATTTTGGTTTGATTGTGGTTTTATCATTCTCAGACTCCAAAATTAATCCTTTAAAGTAAACGCTTTGCCCAGGCCGATAAATTGCACGGTCTGTAAAGAAAACTGTTTTAACGACTTTCTTTACTGGTGCTTTGTAAGGCACTGGAAGGTATGCGTTGTCTGAGTGAAGGTAATCCTCTCCTTTAGCAAATTTTATAAAGTATCGTAATGATTTGTTTTTTCCTTTGATGAGGAAATGTCCCGTCTTATCGGTTTTGTAAAGAGGCCCCTTTTTGTATTTATATTCTCGCTTATTGTAATCATATTCCTGAAGAAGGAGTTGGGCTGATACAGCAGGCATTGGTTTTCCTGTGGTCCGATTAAGCACATAATATTCAATACCCATTTTCTTTTTATCTCGTCGAATATAGCTCAGGTTAGAAACCCACATGCTGGTCCAATTGACTGCATTGTTTGAGCGAGAAAATGTCTTGTCACTGCCAACGACCAGGATATAAAAACCATGGTTCAGTCCAGGTACCCTGAACTCTGTAGCATGTTCTTGAAAATCTCCATCGTCAACTAAGGATATTTTCCACTCCTTTTCCATGGGTTGTGAGAGGATGGTTTTTGCAAGCTCTGCGCCATGATACTTTTGTGAAACCTTATTAAACCACAAGGGGTCGGATCTCAACAGGCGAACATACACCGTTGAGAGGTTTCTATAGGTGAGAAAAGCTCGAAAATCTTTTTGTGGTACGCTTGCTTTTTCTACGGTAAATCGAAGCTGTTTTTCTTGAATTTGTTGAACAAGATGTTTACAGCAGCCAACACCGAAGGTCTCTTTTTTACTTTTAGTAATGAGACCTTGGCAGAGCTCATGGGCTGTTTTTAGCCCCCACTTATTGGTGTCAGACACTAAGGGCCTGTAACGCATACCCTGTTGGAAATGAACAAGGGCCTCTTCATACACGATCTCGCCATAGGCATCATGTTTGGCAAATTTCTTTTTTAACGTTTTTAATGAGCTCAGATAGAGATCGTCCTTGTTGTCAAAGATGGCATGGGCTCGAACAAATTTCAGTCGTTTTAGCTCTGCATCAATAAGAGCAGCTGGATCTTTGTCGGATCTATGAAATTTGAGTAGGTCTTGTAAAATTTCTAAGGCATGATATTTTGTTGAAAGAGGATCCTTATTCGAAAGAGTAAGTTTAGTAAATTTCATATAGGGAGAAAGATAGTTCTTATTGTCAAGCTCAAAGGTATAGGCTGGTTTGATAACATCATGTTCCTCATTGATATAAAAATCCACAGCCCGGTGGGCAAGGAAGTCATAGAGAGTAGGACGAAACCGTCGTGTTGTGGAGTCTTGAACATGGATTATTTCATCATAAATATTAAGGGCAGTTTTCTTTAGTAATGCAGTCTCTTTTAAGGAAAGCGTGTAGTGCTTTATCGTTGCCTCAACAAGGCTTTTAATGTCCCACGTACTAATATCCTCTTTTTGAAAGCTTACGGTTGCAGTGCGATCACTAAAGCGCCAACGATTGTTTTGATAATATCGCCAATATAGGGAGGCTAACAATGAGTGCATAATTGGCTTTATAGGATAGTGAGCTGTTTTAACCTCCTCCGAAAGCTTATAGATAGATTTTACAAAGGATTCATCTTCTATGTATGATTCAAATTTTAACTTTTGAATAACCGCTTTTACAAATTGGGGGGCATTTTCCTCTTGCTTTGCTTTCTCATATATCTTTTCAACAACTCTAAGTGCTGATCGACTTAGTCCCAATTTGGCTAGAGAATCAACACTTTTCCAATCTTCCCTATAGCTTTCATGTGAGTAGGACTTAGGAGCTGGGTTACTACGTTCTAAAACCTTTTCCGAACAGATAATTGCAGTGGCAGAAGCGACAATTATTGCAAAGATAATTGGGAGAAGCATAGACTTTTTCATAGGGTTTCCCTTTGACTAATAGTGTATATAGTTAATCAAATGATTTTTTCAATTTATGTATATTAGACCAGTGTTACAGTAAAAAGTTCCATAAGAATTAATTTTTACAATAGTGTTGTAATTACTGCAAGCAATTTATCACCTAAAGTAAAATAATCAATTTATCACTCGATAAAAGAGTGATTTCCTGTATAGCACTTTGCATTGCTTAATAAAGCTAGTATATTATCTATCTAAATCTGATTTATATAGAATATCGAATCCAGGAGTAAATATGGATAAGGGTGTTACATTCATTAAAACATATGTTATTGTGGTTTGCCTTTTAATGAGCCAATTGTCTTTGCACGCACAAAATAAAGAGATAAGTGTTCGGGGTGGAATGCTCTATGCCTCATGGTTTGAGAAGGATGCATCAATTCTCTGTGGCTTAACTATTGAAACACCTGACATGCCTCGAGAAGAGCGTAACCCTTTACAGATTATTTTATTGGTTGATGCGTCCCAACATATGATTGGTGCGCCACTTCAGCATGCAAAGGCTGCTGCAAAGAATATCATTTCCCGACTTTCCGATAAGGATATGTTTGGGTTGATAACATATAGTGCCTATGCAAAGACGCTCATTCCTTTACAACCACTTAATCCCAATAATAGGAGGAATGCGGAGAGTGCAATCAACCGTATCAAATATCAAAATAGCAGAAACCTCTCTGATGGATTTAAAAAAGCAACAGAACAATTTTCCCGGTTTAAAGGCCATCGCTCATCGGGTCACTATGTCCTGTTACTCACCAATGGCGAACCAGACAAGGGTGTAACTGACAAAAAGCAGCTCACTGGCCTTGCTGAAGAGATGCATAAAAATTCTTCTGTAAAAATTTCTACCTTTGGGTACGACCAGCATTATGACGAATCTTTTTTAATTTCCTTCTCTTCCAGAACTGGTGGGCGAGCCTACTTTATCGAGGAGGATAATATTGCAACCATTGGAACCACCATTGGTGATGAAGTAGAAAAGATTTTAAATATTGCCACCTGCAATGTTGTACTAACCATTGAGCCACCCACAGGATCAACAATTAGCTATCTTCAAGGGGCGACACTGAAGGATAATACAATCTATGTTGGTGACTTGCAGGCCAACAAAGTAAAACCAATAGTATTTTCCCTAAAGGGAAGGCCTGAGCGATCCCGTGATATGGTTGTAAACTTTGAGTACCAAGAACCCATTCGGTTAACATCCCGTAAAGATCGTATATATATTGATGTGCCACTGAGCTCGGGCTCACGAGAGTATGATCGGGGATTTGCACCACTCCTCTTGGAGTTCTCAATTCTTAATAACGTTGTTGCCGCAACAAAAAAAATCAGTGCTGGAGAAAAGGGCTATCGTAGAAAGTATGCAGAGAAGTTTAAGGAGACGGTAAAATGGCTGGAGCAAACAAATAATGTGATTCGCTCTGACTATTTAAAGGATGTTGTTGAAGATTTTTATCAACTTCAACGGGATATTGAGAATACAGCGATCTTAGACCCCATTTATGTTAAACGGGTTAAATATAAGCTTCTCCAGCTTCTTTACGAAAGGTAATCCTGGGTAGGTTACTTAAGATCCTGTCGTAGAAGCGAGAGGATATACTGCAAACGAAATAGTTTTGAATAAAGGGTTGAGGATTCGTCCAGGTCTAAATCCATTGATGAGTGCTTATATTTTTTGATTATATCGTTTATGGAATCGGCCTCCATAACAAACTCGTTTATTGGTTGTAATCCACTTCCATTGTTTTGTTGTGGGGTTACCAGTTGCTTGAATTTGTCTGTGCAGGAGATAGCTCTGATGATATTTTCTTCTCGATCAAGTTTGCTTGTGGCAACATCACGAACACATTCCAAATAATAGGTGATGATGTTGACTGCTTGAAGAAGTTCTTTTACATCAGGAGGACTGAAGATTATGGCGTCGAGAAATTTACCTTGGCGTCTGATCTTTTTTTTAATATGCTGTTTGTTTTTAATTTGTTTCAGCATAATAACCTTCCTTTGGGGTATAAGGATTGGTGAGATCATATAACTAGAGTACGTTGAGAGTATAGTAATAATTTAATAAATAAAAAGTGTGAGAACAAAAGAAATATAACTTTTTTGAATAAAAAAAAGTGGTGGAGGTGAGGGGAGTCGAACCCCTGTCCGCAGAGCACTCAACCAAGGCCGCTACATGCTTAGTCTATCATTTAAGTCTCGTTTAATGACACATTGATAGACAGACATATCACTAAACCAGTATCGATTAATCTCAGTATCCAGTCGATACACCCAGGATACCCAGCGTCCTAGCTTAAACCAGAGTAACCCGGAACGCCACAGATTACAGTGGTTTGCTGCTATTAATTAAGCAGCCATTGCATAAGAATGATCTTCTGCATTTATATATTGTGCCGGATGATTAACGAGGCCAACCGACATCCTCGACATGCTGCCTGGGCTTTACACACTACGTCGAAAGCCAGTACACCCCCATATGAATGGAGATTCTATAAATATATACAATAATATAACTTTAATCTATAGGAATCATCCAATTGTGACGATCCTCAATGTCACCATATTGGATTCCCTGGAGTTCATTATAAAGTTTTGTCAGTGTCTCTCCTGCGTTATCCTTTTCTCCATAGGTGTATGTTTTATCACCGCGGGTTATGGAATAAATAGGAGTGATGACTGCGGCTGTACCACAGGCACCAACCTCAACAAAAGTATCCAGTTCATCCACATGGATTGGTCGTTTTTCTACGGTTAACCCACAATCTTTTGCCAGCACCTGTAAGCTTTTGTTGGTGATGCTGGGAAGAATCGAGGGTGAATCTGGTGTTATGTATTTGTTATCTTTGGTGATGCCAATAAAATTTGATGTGTTAAATTCATCAATGTAGCTGTGCGTTGCAGAATCAAGAAAGAGACAGATAGGAAAACCCTTCTCTTTGCCAACTTTAAAGGCCTTCATGCCAGCACCATAGTTACCACCGGCCTTTACATGACCAACACCACTTGGCGCAGCACGATCATAAGCCTCTTGAACAAAGGCGCTTATAGGTAAAAAGCCATTTTTGTAGTAGGGACCAACAGGCATAACAAGCATATAGAAATCGTAGTTTTCGCTAGGATTGACGCCAACATGTGGTGAAGAACCTAAAAGAAGAGGGCGAACGTACATGCTTGCACCGGTTCCATAGGGTGGAACATAATCACGATTTTCATGGACCGCTTTTTTCATTGCAGCCATAAAGAGCTCTACCGGAGGTGGTTCCATTACCAACCGTTCGGCTGAGTCAATAAGACGGAGAGCGTTTTCCTCAGGGCGAAAGCTTGCAATACTTCCATCTTTGAGGGTAAATACCTTCAATCCCTCAAAGCATTCTTGGCCATAGTGGAGACAGGTCGATGCAATATGCATGGTTACCTGCGGATTGGTACACAACTCTATCTCTTGCCACGCACCATCTTTAAAGGAGATCTTTACAAAACTTCCCGTATCCATGTAACTAAAGCTCAGATTCTTCCAATCAAGGTTTACGCTCATATATACCAGCCTTTCCTTAGGGGTGGTTAATCCCAAATTATGCAATTGGAAGTAGCGCAGAAGTACAATCCTATGCCCATTAAAACTTTCAGGTTTTTCGGCCATATCACCTTGTAGATATGCCCTTCAAAACCTTCAAGTCTTACTAAATCATAATCTTGAACTTCTGCATCTACTCCTACTGCATAATCTGGGTTAATTATTCTGTTGTCGTTCTTCCTTCATCAACTTGTATTTCAAGCTATCAATCAGAGCAATCCACGATGCTTCGATAATATTGGTAGATACACCAATTGTGCCCCAGCGTTCTTTACCATCGGTCGATTCAATAAGCACTCGCACCTTTGAGGCTGTTCCATTGTGCTCATCTAAAACACGAACCTTGTAGTCCTCCAAAGTAACCTCATTGATCGAGGGAAAGAATTTTGCCAGGGCCTTCCGCAAAGCATTATCCAAGGCATTAACCGGACCATCGCCGTCAGCAGCAGTGTGTTCAAATTGATCACCCTCCTGGATTTTGATCGTTGCCTCGGAGTACACTTCACCATTGGCCTTCTTCTCTTCCAATACTTTAAAGCCTTTTACAACAAAGGGCTCCTGATACTTTTCTAAATTTTTATGTACCAATAATTGAATAGTACCATCGGCAGCCTCAAAATGGTAGCCTGCGGCTTCCATATCTTTTATTGCTTGTAAAAGCTTTTTGACCATGGGATCATTTTTATTAATCCCCGGTCTGAGATTTTTAAGCTTCTCCAGTATTGCGCTACATCCAGCCTGATCAGACAATACAAATCGTCGAGTGTTTCCGACACTCTCAGGATGAATGTGTTCAAAGGATTCACGCGCCTTTCGAACACCATCGATGTGGGCACCGCCTTTGTGGGAAAAAGCAGATTCACCCACATAGGGATAGCGTACATCATGGGAGATGTTGGCAATCTCACTGATGAAAAGAGACATCTCAGAGAGAGTTTTAAGTTGTTTATCAGAGATGATTTTGTGCCCCCTCTTTAACTGGAGGCCAGGAATAAGTGTGCATAGATTGGCGTTGCCACAACGCTCACCTAAACCGTTCATCGTTCCCTGAACCAACACCGCCCCCTCATCAACACCTAAGAAGGAGTTCGCCTCAGCACACCCTGTATCATTATGCATGTGAACACCCAAAGGGGTTGAGATTTTTTCCTTAACAATTTTAAAAATCTTAAGGAAGTCACTCGGAAGAATACCACCGTTGGTATCACAAAGCACAATGCTATCTGCCCCAGCTTCTTGAGCTGCTACAAGAGTTTTTAGGGCATACTCCGGATTACGCAAATAACCATCAAAAAAGTGCTCGGCATCGTAAATTACTTCATCGATTTTGCCCTTCAAATATATAATCGATTCTGAGATCATATCAAGGTTTTCCGATAAGGAGCACCGAAGCACTTTTTCCACATGAAGATCCCAAGATTTTCCAAAAATTGTGGCTACCGGTGTATTGGCTTCCACAAGCATTTGGAGAAAGGGGTCGTCTGCAGCATTGGTTCCTGCTCGTTTGGTACTTCCAAAGGCAGCTAGTTTTGCCTTAAAGGACGTTTTTTCGACCTCTTTATAAAACTCATAATCGACAGTGTTTGTCGGGTTGGGCCACCCACCTTCGATGTAATCGACTCCGAGCTCATCAAGCCGCTTTGCGATTCTTACCTTATCGGTAAGAGAAAAGCCAATTCCAACAGCTTGATTTCCATCACGGAGAGTCGTGTCGTAAATGCGTACCCGCTTGTTTACATCCTGCATACTGGTTCTACTTTGTTAACTTCAACATTATAATAATTATATAAGTGATGCGACAAAATCACCAACTTCGGTTGTGGTCATGCCCATTTTACCGGCACCCATATCTTTGATTTTACCTGAAGCCAACGCATCATACACAGCGC
The DNA here is from genome assembly GCA_028278335.1 of Chitinivibrionales bacterium. Classification (GTDB taxonomy): domain Bacteria; phylum Fibrobacterota; class Chitinivibrionia; order Chitinivibrionales; family JANQEN01; genus JANQEN01. Next base: position 40,882 of record JANQEN010000235.1, read on the forward strand.
CATCGATTGCTTTTGCTGCATCATCTTCACCGAGCGTTTCTAACATCATCTGAGCAGCACCGATGGCAGCCAAAGGATTGATACAATTCTGACCAGTGTATTTAGGCGCGCTGCCGCCAATAGGCTCGAACATGGAAACACCTTCAGGATTAATATTTCCACCAGCTGCGATACCCATACCACCTTGAACCATGGCACCAAGATCAGTGATAATGTCACCAAACATATTAGCAGTAACAATGACATCATAAAACTCAGGGCTTTTAACCATCCACATCGTGCAAGCATCTACATGGTTGTAATCTTGTTTGATATCCTGGTAGTCGCTATTTCCCATCTCTTCATGCACACGAACCCAGAGATCACCGACATGGGTCATTACATTGCATTTGTGTACAAGGGTCAACAGCTTTTTCTTGTTTCTCTTCTGTGTGTATTCGTAGGCATAGCGCATACAGCGCTCTATGGTTTTACGGTTATAGGCCATAATCTGTGTTGCCATTTCATCTTCAGTACCATAACCAACAACACCACCCATACCAGTATAAATACCACCGGAGTTTTCACGAACTACCACAAAGTCAATGTCTTCAGGACCTTTATCTTTTACCGGGGTATATACATTTGGGTAAAGCTTGACAGGACGAAGATTAATGTATTGATCTAAAGCAAAACGTGCTTTTAAAAGAATTCCCACTTCTAAAATACCCGGCTTTACATCAGGATGGCCAATGGCACCTAGATAAATAGAATCAAATTTTCTAAGCTCCTCTATGGCACTATCAGGTAATGTTTCACCGGTGCGAATATAGCGATCTCCACCAAAATCAAACTCTTGATAGTTGAGTTTGATATCAAATTTTGCACAGGCCGTATCTAAGACTTTAATACCTTCTTTACAAACCTCTGGGCCAGTTCCATCACCGGGCATTACTGCAATGTTGTACGATTTCATGAGAATCCTTTCATAGTATGTATAGTTAAATATTTATTGAGTTTGCTTTGTTAACGTTCGCGATTAGTTTTTTTAGATGATTTTTTACCAAACTTCTTCATGCGGGCAACTTTGTTCACCACGTCCATGTACCCTAAGGCTGAGGCTTCGACAATGTCAGTGCTGGTGCCAGTACCAATAAAGACACCTTCATCAGTCTTTGCTCGAATTTTTACTCGACCAAGTGCCTCTCGACCACGGGTAATTGCATCAAGATGGTAATCCTGAAGTTCGATAGTATAGCCAGTCACTCGGTCTATCGCCTTCGTTGTTGCATCAACAGGGCCATCACCACAGGCTGCTTCCTGAAACATCTTTTTGTTAAATGAGATCTTTACCGTTGCAGTAGGAATCATACCGGTACCACTTGAAACATTGAGATACTCAAGTTTGAACATGTCCTTTAAGTCAGAGGTGTTCTTTGATTCCATAAGGGTGATTAAATCATCATCATAGACAGTTCCCTTTTTGTCAGCCAATGCAATGAAACGTTTGTAAAAGTTTTCCATATCGATCTCTTCATCGGAATAACCCAATTTTACCAATCTGGTTTTAACCATATGGCTGCCTGATCGACTGGTCAGGTTCATCTTATTTTCCTTTAGACCAATTGACTGGGGGGTCATTATTTCGTAGGTGTTCTTTGCTTTAAGAATGCCGTCCTGATGAATACCAGAGGAGTGAGCAAAGGCATTTCCTCCAACAATCGCCTTATTTGGCTGTACAGGCATATCACAGAGATCTCTGACCAATTTGCTGGTTCGCATGATTTCGCGTGTATTGATTCCCGTAGTTTTGTGAAGAAGATCTTTACGCAACTTAATGGCCATGACCACCTCTTCTAAAGCTGCATTACCAGCACGCTCACCAATACCATTGACCGTACACTCGACCTGTCGAGCACCATGATTTACCGCGGTAATTGAATTGGCGGTTGCCAATCCAAGATCGTTGTGGCAATGCACAGCAATGATCGCTTTGTCAATGTTGGGTACACGATCAAAAAGAGTTTGGATGATACCACCAAACTGTTCCGGAATGGTGTAGCCTACGGTGTCGGGTATATTGATAGTGGTCGCACCACTTTTAATGGCTGTCTCCACAATTCTGCAAAGGAAGTCAATTCCTGTTCGTCCAGCATCTTCTGGAGAGAACTGAACATCATCACACCACTTTCGGGCAAGCTTGATGCTTTTCGTCACAATATTAAGAATTTCCTCTTCCGATTTACGAAGCTTACGTTTTGTATGAATAGCTGAGGTACCAATAAAAGTATGAATACGTCCACGCTTCGCTGGTTTAATAGCCTTACCACATGCTATGATATCTTCCTCTACAGTGCGGGCAAGGCCGCAAATAACTGGCCCTTCAATTTGCTTTGCTATAGTGTTTACCGAGTTGAAATCACCGGGCGAAGACACAGGAAATCCCGCTTCAATGATGTCGACTTTTAATCGAGCCAATTGCCTTGCAATACGGATTTTCTGATCAACAGAGAGACTTGCTGGAAGTGCCTGCTCACCATCGCGAAGCGTTGTGTCAAAAATAAAAACATTGTTTTTCATAGTATGTCCTATAACCCCCAAAGTTAATTGAGGGTCTATGTAAATTTAGTTTGCCTTTCTACCTGAGATGCCCTTTGTCTGTTTTGTAACAGCTTTTGCTTTTTGTTTGGGCCTCAAATTTCTTACCGCTTTTCCAGCTTCCCACATTTCAGAGGTTCCTAACTGAGAAAGCTCCTTGTCTAAACGGGTAACGTAATCTTTCTTACCACATACCGAAATAACCCGTTTTGTCTCATCGCCACTTTTAACGCGCTTGTAAAGTTCTTTAAAAACAGGGAGTGTCGCCTTTTTGAACTTTGGTTTCCAATCCAATGCACCTCGTTGAGCTGTGGCTGAACAGTTGGCATACATCCAATCCATTCCATTTTCGTCAACCAGGCGGATCAAGCTTTGAGTCAACTCTTCAACGGTCTCGTTAAAGGCCTCTGAAGGAGTGTGGCCATTTTTACGAAGCGTGTCATACTGGGCTTCCATGATGCCTGCTAGTGCTCCCATAAGAACGCCTCGCTCACCGGTTAGGTCGCTGTGCACCTCTTTTTCAAAGGTGGTTGGAAAGAGGTAACCCGATCCAACGCCTATGCCAATGGCTAGGCAGCGCTCCTGCGCTCTTCCTGTGGCATCTTGGTATACTGCATAGCTTGAATTGATTCCCGCGCCATTCAGAAAATTTCGGCGAACAGAGGTGCCGCTTCCCTTAGGAGCAACCATGATCACATCAACAAAATCTGGCGGAACGACTTTGGTTTGGTCTTTATAGACAATAGAGAATCCATGGGAGAAGTATAAAGCATCACCGGGATTAAGGTTCTTCTTAACCGTAGGCCATATTTTCATTTGTGCTGCATCGGTTACTAGCATCTTAATAATGGTAGCTTTTTGAACAGCTTCCTCAATGTCAAAGAGTGTTTCGCCTGGTTTCCATCCATCCTTTACCGCACGGTTCCAGTCTTTTTTAAATGCCTTTGACTGACCAATGATGACATTAATGCCATTGTCTTTAAGATTTAGTGCTTGGGCCGGTCCTTGAACCCCATAGCCAATTACCGCAATGGTCTCTTTTTTGAGTACTTTGCGAGCTTTGGTTACGGGAAATTCTTTACGAATAACGACATCTTCTTTAACGCCACCAAAATCAATTACTGCCATGATTTAATCCTTTGGTTAATGTTTCGATTTAACTTGTGCTATTGCCAACTTACCTGATCGTACGACCTCTTTGATTCCAAAGGGGCGGACCAGCGCGATAAAATCGTTCAACTCGGAACTCGTGCCGGAGATTTCGACAATGATGGTCGAGGTATTGGCCGAGACGATTTTACCATTATACATATTTATTAGGGTGACCAATTCCAAGCGGTTGGACTTGGAAAAGTAAATTCTGAGCAAAACAAGCTCTCGGTTTACACTTGAGCCATTGCTAAATTCATATACTTTTATTACATCAATAAGACGGTTGAGCTGCTTGACGATCTGTTCAAGGATATCTTCATCGCCTTCAGCGACCAGTGTCATTCTTGAAACAGAAGGGTCCTCGGTCTCTGCGACATTAAGGCTCGTAATATTGTATCCTCGGCTGGAAAAAAGGCCAGCTATGCGCGAAAGAGCACCACTATGGTTTTCAACTAATATTGATATGGTATGTGATGTCATTTCTCCTCCAATATGTTATCGATTGGCTGTCCTGCCGGTACCATGGGAAAAACATTTTCTTCACGGGCAACGATAAATTCCATTATAGCAGGACCATCGCTGTTAAGGCCCTTTTCAAGTACTTCGTCTACTTCGTCAGGGTGTTCTGCTCTAAAGGCAGGAATGTTATAACTTCCAGCAAGTTTCACAAAGTCGGGCATGTACTTACGTTTACACTTGGTGATATCCTCACAACCTGCACATTCTGCATCTGCCATAAGACAGGTCGAACTGTAGCGTTTGTCAAAAAACAGCTCCTGCCACTGGCGAACCATACCAAGATATCCATTATTCAGAATAACAACTTTAACGGGTATTCTATTTAAAGAGATAGTAGCAAGTTCCTGGATGTTCATCTGAATCGAGCCATCTCCAGCAATATCAATAACCGGTTTATTTAAGGCTAAGGCTGCACCCATGGCAGCTGGCATACCATATCCCATCGTACCCAGTCCACCTGAAGAAAGCAGTGTTCTTGGCTTGTCAAATTTGTAGTAATGGGCGGTCCACATTTGGTTCTGTCCAACCTCTGTTGTTATTACGGCATTACCATTACTTTTTTCAAATAGCCGTTCAATTACAGCCTGTGGTGCTATCTCGTCTTTGCTTAATGCATAAGAAAGAGGATACTCCTTCTTCCACTGCATCACCTGTTCAAGCCAGGAAGAGTAATCGCCGGGTTTGATTATTTTGTTTAATTGGGCAAGGATGTTTTTTGCATCACCAACCACAGGGATATCAACCTTGATGATTTTTGAAATGGCAGCAGGATCAATATCCATATGAATGATTTTTGCCTTTGGTGCAAAGGTTTCTACATTGCCAGTAACTCGATCATCAAATCGAGCACCCACTGATATAATAAGGTCAGTGTTTTGTAAAGAGTAGTTCGCTGTCCTAGTGCCATGCATACCAGGCATTCCCAAAAAGAGGTCGTGGGTTCCGGGAAAGCCACCCAATCCCATAAGCGTTGTGGTTACCGGGATACTACATTTTTCAGCGAATTCACGGAGTTCCTTGTGAGCACCGGATATTATTACACCACCCCCAGCATAAATAAGGGGCCTTTCTGCTTTTCCAATAGCTTCCGAGGCTTTTTCAATCTGTTTTATATGCCCAACAACGTTTGGTTTGTAACTCCGAATTGATACCGATTTTGGATATTCATATCCCTCCATAGAACCTTTGGATATATCTGCGGGGATGTCAACCAGCACCGGGCCTGGTCTACCTGTGCGGGCTATATGAAAGGCTTGTTTCATGATTATTGGTAAGGTTTCAATTGAATCTACCAAGAAATTGTGTTTGGTCACCGGGCGTGATATGCCAACCATGTCTGCCTCTTGAAAGGCATCGGTTCCAAGCATGGGCGAACTTACCTGACCAGTTATGGCAACCATGGGAATACTATCCAAATAGGCTGTGGCAATCCCTGTTACAAGGTTTGTCGCACCAGGACCGGATGTTGCTAAACAGACACCAACTTTGCCTGTTGCTCGAGCATAACCATCTGCAGCATGTGCAGCACCCTGCTCATGACGAGTAAGAATAACCTTAATCTTCTTTGCGTCATAAAGAACATCAAAAATGGGAATGACAACTCCGCCGGGATAGCCGAATAGAATATCGACCTTTTCCTGTATTAAGGCATCAACAACAATTTGTGCACCAGTTTTTTTCACATTATCCTCCAAGGGATTATAAAAAAAGCCCGTCTCCTTCTTGGGAAACGGGCTTTTGTAATTTTTCTTGTCTTGGTGTACTACATCCCCGTTTCCCGTCCTTTCTTAAGTAGGACGATTATAATGCTAATAATTGATAATAGTACAGTTACACTTGAAACGGGTTTTATACTTTTCATGGCCTTAAATATAGCGTAAAAAAAAATAATTTGCAACAACATTTTTGTAAGAATGTTATTTTAACTAATCAATTTAGGCAAATTGTGCTGTGTAATTGTTTATATATCAATCTTTTACGCCTGAGGCGAATGGGCTTTTCAACTATTCGTTTTGTTATATAGATTAAATATCTACGAATTTGATCAGTATCCATAAAATTCGTTACCTATTGGGTAATTCCATCAGAATATTTTACACAAACTCAATAATAGCGTTGATTGTTTTATTTATAAAGCTCATGATGGTCACCGTATTCATATAGAGATGTACATATTGCTGGATGATTTAATCAATAGAAACATCAAAGAGGAGCTTGATTTGAGCCATGTGCGAAAGGAAGAGTTCTCTATATTCAATTGCTGAAATTGGCATATCCCGTTGATCTTCAAATGCCACTGGCTCACAATAGCGGAAGGTATAAGAAATAGAGAGGCCGAATCCAGAGCCTATGCGAAGATCCATGCCAACACCACCCTGAGCACTGGGATGGAATCGTTTGATATCCAATCCACTCTCTTCTCGATTTGAAGATTCCATCTGGGTATGCATGTAATGAATGCCACCTCCTACAAAGAAGTAGAGGAGCGCCGGGTCAATCTCTGGTAATAGTATGTGGATGTCAGCATCACAGGCCGCATGCTTGTATCCATAGGTCTCGGTTTTTTGCAGTGTGTCCACATCAAGGCTTCCAAAGTGAAATAGTCCTTGAACTTGGAATCGCAACCATGGTTTTACACTATATCGTTTTCCCAAGCAGCCCCCATAGAGAAGCAATATTGGCTTTTTTAGGACCTGCTTTTCTTTAGAGATATCAAAAAAGTAATTGCCCAAACGTTGGTTAACCAAGAAATCTGCACCAAAAAAATAGGGAATATCTTCAAAGGGTGACGAGGAAGCGCCCTTTACAGAAGGCACAAATAGGAAAAATAAGAGTATGTATTGGATAACATGTTTATTCATCTGTTGCTCACAATTTTAGCTATGTCAGGCCTAGGTAATATAATTCCAGTGCTCCCGGGAAAAATACTTAAATGTATTTTACCAGAAATGAGCAATGTTGATAAATTGTATAGATGGTAAATCAAGTATGCCTCCAAGAGAAATAAAAATTTCTGCGGTACTCTGTACGTATAATGAGGATCATTGGCTCCGTGAAGCACTTAGCTCATTAAGTTGGGTTGATGAACTTATTGTGTGTGATATGGGCTCCACTGATCAAACTGTCGCTATTGCTCAATCCCACAAAGCAACAATTCAAAAAATTCCCAGGGTTCCCTATGTAGAACTTGTTCGAGAAAAAGCAGTCTCTTTTTGCAAACACCCCTGGGTTCTTTTTTTTGATCCTGACTTTATTTTTCCTAAGGAATATGCTGGAGAATTACAATCTATTCTAGAAAATAATAAAGAAATTACTGTGGTAAACATGTTGTACTGCAACTACTTTGCTGGCAAGGTGGTTAAAGCTGGAAAGTGGGCTGTAAGAAACAGATATCCTTTACTTTTTAAAAAAGAGGCTATGGCTCTACCCCCTGTTTTGCACAATGGATTTCAAAAAAAATACGGCATTAGCTACGAACCGCCGCAAAATTTTTTTTTGAAACATATGTGGGTTAACTCGGAAGAACACTTTTATAGGAAACATCTTCGCTATTTGCTCCATGAAGGAGAGCGGCGGATTGCAAAGGGAGAGAAACCATCTTTACTAAAGCTATTCGTAGGTCACACCAAGCAATTAAGACGATTTATTACCAGTGGTTTTCCGGGCGGATTTTGGGGGTTTTCTCTTCTAAAAAAGAGTTTTTGGTATGAAACAGAGGCACAATGGCAACTTCGCCTTGACAATCAAACAGCAAGAGCTTGGGATAGTACCAAAAAAGCAGAGAATGCAACCCGAGTTGTTCGTGTTTTTTATAATTATTATAGGGATAGCAATGCACCACGTGCTGCAGAAGTTGACTACTGTTTACAAAGGATTGCAGAAACTAGCTGGGTGCATGAGGTTGTTGTTTTTACAGAGGACTCCCTGCCTATCACTAGTGAAAAGATACAATTAGCTTCAAACAAAGCATGGAACAGACCCTCCTTTAGGGAGATCTTTGGGGAGATTCGAAAGATATCAAAGGATTCTGATGTTAATATCGTTATTAACTCAGATTGCTTTATTGATCCAAGAGACAGCTCTTTAATCATGGCTCTGTCCAACGACCAAGCTCTTTGCCTTGGTCGTTATGAAATAATAAAAAGTTTTTTGTCTGGGCAATTTCTTGGTATACCTCGGATCAAGTCTCGTTTTTGGCGGGATATGCAAGACTGTTGGATTTTTCGCGGAAAGCCAAAATCTAATATGTGGCTTGACTTTCATCCGGGAACCCCAGGATGCGATAATCGATTAGCCTATGAATTTAAAAACGCAGGATACAAAATAACCAACCCCATGGACTCAATTCGGGTGTATCATTATCATCTTTCAAAAGCACGAAAGTATACAGAAGAGAATCGAGTTCCTGAGCCCTATGCTATTCCGGAGAGGGATGTATAGGATGCTATACGATTGTAACGGTGATATATGGCTCCACTAGTATCTGTTTGTATTCCCGCCTTTGAGCAGCCAATGACTTTAAAACGAGCTGTTGAATCCATCCTCATCCAAGAGGAGACTGATTACGAAATTATCATCACCGACGACTCTTTATCTGATTCTGTAAAAAACATTTTTGAGTCTTTTAAGTCAGTTACCCATCTCAGGTATATCAAGAATCATCAACCACTGGGAACACCGGATAATTGGAACGAGTCTATTAGACAAGCAAAGGGTAAATATATTAAACTCCTTCACCATGATGATTGGTTTGCAGACTCTTCTGCTTTAAAGAAAATGGTGAATTTATTGGAAGTAAATCCTACAGTTGATTTTGCCTTTTGTGGCTCTTGCCTTTGTGATTCATCTGGGAAGCAATTGCGAATTTTTCAAACACCAGAGAAGAGAGTGAAATCCTTTTTTAGGAATCCCTCCACACAAATTGGAAAAAGCATGATTGGTGTGCCAAGCGCCACAATTTTTAGACGCACTGCATTCATTCCTTTTGATCGTAATTTTAAATGGGTGGTTGATGTTGATTTTTATATTGCTCAAGCAAAGAAGAACTCAAATATTGCCTTTACACAAGAGCCACTTGTTTGTGTAACTATTGAAAGCGAAAACCAAGTGACTTCCTCCTGTTCCTTTGAAATCCAGGCTCGAGAGTGGCTGCGTCTTATTAGAAAATGGCAGTTACCCTATAATCTTGTTATTCTTTCGTATCTGCTTCAGCTTTTTAAAAGGGCTACGCCAGAAGAGATGGTTTTAGTAAAAGCGGATTTTATACAAGTACCTCTAATAATTCGAATAATAATTAGAGCATGGCAAATTAGAAGAAAAATTTCTCGAATCATTAATTTGGTGCATTGTCAGATAAAAAGCTAATGAGACAATCGTTTCTAATTATTTATTTTTTTTAAAGCTTCATGAAATATTATTATTGATAAAAGTTTTTAAAAAAATAGAATAGCACTTGACAACATATGAGGTTGTTACTATATTGATTCCAGAAGTAAAGAGCTGTTAAGAAAATTTTTAAGAGTGAAGGAGTTTCCAGATATTAATTAACTTATTTAATCAGTTAAAAATGTACAAAATATGTTACTGCTTAAATGAATATTGGATTTACTATTTGTATAAATAAACAAAAAAAGCAGGTTTGTTATAGGAGTCAAACCTGCCCATTTAGAACGGCAAGCACATTATAGTATGCAGTTCTTATGTTGAGTGTATTATAATAAATGGCATCAAGAACACCAAGTGATTTACCTTTTTTATTAGTTTATAAGTTCAGTGAGACCATTTAATTGCTTGTCCATATTTATCTAATTGTAATAAAAACAGTTGCTTATGTTTAGATTGTTTTAAATGTTTAAACTAGGACAAATCTTTATATTTGTAAACTGATTTGGGAAGGAGGGATTAGTAATAAAATGTAATTCTAACTGAACTTCTAAACTTTTTTTAAAGGAAATTTAAAATGAAAACATTTAAAACTGCTGTGCTTGTTTATTCCATTTTTGGATTTTTATTTCTCACAGGTTGTTCAATACAGAACCCATCCGATACGTCAATTGGAAATGAAATAAATACTGAAAAAGTAGTAGTACAGAAATATCAACATTTAAATGATCAGTATGTCGTTAAGTTTTATGATCAGTCAAATGATGGAATGGCATCTAAAGAAAGATATTTTTTACCTGATTCTGATCATGAAAAAGTCAATTCATTGCTTTTAATTAAAACATCAGGTATATGTGTTGATCCAGAGAATAAAGAATTAACTTGGATTTATTTGACTAAGGAAGAGCGATATGCAACAGAAAAAATGATTAGAAAAAAATATGATTATCCTGATCCAAGCCAGACAAAAGGTTATTTGTGGGTTGATTTTTATAAGAATGCTTATTTTGGTGAAAAGGTTAAACATATGGTCTCACCAAATGGGCCGGATAATACTATTTATGAGTTACCACCAAATCAAATCTCATCAATGTGGGCTGAAGGGACACCTGGTTGGGGCTTTTGTGTATTAGATGGACTTGTTTATGGCCACTCAATGCTTCATATGTGCAATTCACATGGCTGGGTTGGTGTTGATGATTATAATAAATTTGTTGCATATTATCGACCAATTTGGCCCTTTTTTCCAGTAAGTTGGAATGATTTAATTTGTGCTATGGGGTGGGGAGGTGGATGGTAATGTTTCATGCTTATTATAAAACCATAAATTAAAATAAATATTAACTACACCTTTATAATTTTATGGCTCCTTAACAATGGGAGCCATAATTTTTCGCATTAACCTTTGAATCTGTAAATACCTATTTTGTCATATTTTTTATAACTTAATAAATTTTCTAAAAAAAATAGCTTTTAAGAAGGATTTTCAAACCAATTGCATATCACACAGCTTCTTATACCGACCGCCCTTACTTATAAGCTCATCATGGGTGCCAGTTTCTACAATGTTGCCATCTTCAAGTACGATAATCCGATCAGCATGTTTCACAGTTGAGAGTCTGTGTGCCACAACTAGGACTGTCCGGTCCAATACCACATTGTCAATAGCTTTTTGAACAAGTCGTTCCGATTCTGTGTCTAAGGAGGAGGTTGCTTCATCAAAAATGAGTAAGGGCGCATTATGATAGAGAGCACGAGCAATCGCCAATCGTTGCCGCTGTCCTCCAGAAAGCGCCACACCACGCTCGCCGATTTGGGTGTTAAATCCATCCGGTGATTCTTGGATAAATTTCAAGGCATTAGCTGCCTTTGCGGCTGCTTCTATTCTTTCTTGGTCTTGCGTGGAAGCTCCATAGGCAATGTTTTCATTAAAGGTGCCGTTAAAAAGAAAATTTTCTTGAGCGACTATACCGAGTTGCTCCCGTATTGCTCTGAGACCGACAGTCTTAATATCCACACCGTCAATGGTTATAGTACCTTTTTCTATGTCATAAAATCGTGGAATAAGATCGAGGATTGTTGACTTTCCCGCTCCACTCGAACCGACAATGGCAACCATTTCCCCTTTTTTTATTGTAAAGGAGATCCCTTTTAAAACAAATCGCTCTGTTCCAGGGTAGCGAAACCAGACATCATCAAAGCGTATTTCACTGTTTAGTGTTGGTTTTTTTATGGATGACGAATTCTCTTCATGAGGCTCCTCTTCTTCGTCCAGCACTTTAAAAAAGCGTGCGGCTGCAGCAATTCCTGTTTGAATAGAGCTATTCACCCCAGCGAGCTTTTTAAATGGTTGATAAGAGAGGGAAAGAATCACCAAAAACTTGATGAAATCATCGGGAGAGAAATTGTCAACACCCTGACTAACAGCCATATACCCACCAACAAAAAGAAGGCCAGCGGCTGCATACATAAAGAGCGTCTCTGTCAAGGGGGTTGTCAACATGCGCATCCGTTCAGATTTTCTTGCGCATTTGGTGTAATGCGAATTCTTTCGATCAAACTGATTTATTTCCAAGGTTATGGCATTAAACATCTTGACAATACGGATGCCGCTGATAATTTCGCCCATTGAGGCAAGCATGTCAGAGAAGCTCTGTAACTCTCGGGTGCTTCTCCGTTTAATGCTTTGGCCAATTTTCACAATCATAAATCCAAGTATAGGATAAATAATAAAAACTAAGAGGGTCAGTTTCCAATTTATGCTTAAAAGAAGGGTGATTGAGATAATGATCCGAATTGGTTCGGTAAAGAGTGATTGAATTGAGCCTGTGGCTGCGACTTTGATTTTTTCAACTTCATTCAGCATCAAAGCCATAATTGCACCAGATTCTGATTTGTCGTAAAAACTAACCGGAAGCTTGCAAAGATGGGCAAACATTCTTTCTCGAATAGTCATTATAAAGCCAGTAAAAACCTGGATTGATAATAAATTATTTATATAAGTAAGGACATTTTTTAATGTATAAAAAAGTACCATAAGGAGACAGCCCATCATCAAGGGGCTGATGCCGTCTGCTGCGGTGAGCAAGGTATAGGTTTGATATTTGAGATAATCATTTATTGTGGCAATACTCAAAGTTGGAATTTGTGTTAAATCAGGAGAATAATTCCCAAATAGAACACCGGGCAATGTGGCTGCAAACCAGATCCCCGCGCTTTCGGTGCTGGCAATAAGAGCGGACAGTGGGATTGTTGTAAGAAAATAGGGTAAATAAGGTAGCAGGAATGTAAACATTCTGCGATAGAGCACCCATGATTTCATAATATTGTAAAACCTTTGTTTTGGATATTTAAGCTATCACCACAGTGAATTAATGCCTGTTAATATATATTTAAATCGAATAGAGGCACTATGTCTCAATATCTTCCAATTAAATTGAGGATCAATTTTTGATTTTGGAGATTCATGTCGATTAAAAAATGGACAAACAGATATTTAGCGAATAGATATGTGACACAGATAGAGAAATCTCTTGATTTTTATGTGAATTTACTAAATCAGGGAATCCCCTTCTCCTTTTCTCGTTTTGGTGATGGTGAATGGAATGCCATGCTTGGCAAAAAGGGAAAAAATTGCGATGGTCATGAATATTTTCCACAAATGGGAACGCAACTGCGAGAAACTGTGATACATGCTCAGGATTACTTTTATGCTATTCAAAATATGGCAATTAGAAATGATGGGAAAGCAATAGCATCCTTTTGTAAAGAGTATGCTGTCTCGATTTCATGGCATAATGCTGATGTATTTCACTATGCCAATAGAGCTGGTCAATTTTTTCCTATGGTAGAAACATTAAGAAAAATGGACGTTGTATTGGTTGGTCCGGCTCACCTCAAACCACTTAATAAACATTGTTTAGAATATGAAACATTTATTGAAATTCCTTCGCAGAATTGCTATTTAAAACTGGATCAGATGAAAAAAGCTGTGTTTGACTATGGTGCAAAAAAGAGTGGAAAGGTATTTGCGATTTCAGCATCAATGGCAGCCAATGTAATGATACACGACCTCTACCCCAATATAGGAAAAGAAAATTGGCTTATTGATTTTGGCTCGGTGTGGGATATTTACGTGGGAGTAAAGTCGCGAGAGCATTATACGATGGGGAACTGGGAGGAGATAATTAAATGGAATCTACAAGGGAAAAATAAATAATCTTAGAACTGCTCTCATAACTATGTTCTGTCGGGATACTCGATTCTTTTTCACCCTGATTTCGTTGCTTTTTTACGCCATACTCCCCAGTATGCCTGCAAAAAAGCGTCTCATCAGGATAAAAAATCATCTTTGTCTACCTTGAAAACAGTTATGAAAGCAGTTCTAGGCGATCGCGATCATGACCAATTTCATGGGAATGAAATAACGAGCAATAACTTTGCGCATGGGTCTTGGAAAAAGAGTCAAAACTTTTTCAACAATAGAAAAGTAGACTAAGGGTACCTTGAAACATCGTTTGCCCTTTCTCCACAAACCATAGGAGTGGGAAAAACGTTGCTGCTTTAAAATTGCCGCCAACTCAGAGAAGGTCCACTCCTTCAGATGAAATCCTTCGACTTTTTTTGAAAAATAGGCCGAGACATCAGTGGGGCCAAAAAAAGCATGGGGTGTTCGAAAAAGGTAGAGACCGCCTGGTTTCAACATTTTTTTTACAATCCCAAAGTGGTGTACCATATCTTCGGGGTGGAGGTGTTCGATCAGTTGATCACTAAAAATAACATCAATGCTCTTATCTGCAACACTTGGGGTGTATCCATCGTAGATGCAAAGGTTGAAATTTTTTGGCTTTCTTAGTAATGCACCACTCTGTTTAGAAATGTCAAAGGCTATAACCTGTTTAACATACTCTCCCATAAAGCAGGAAAAGCTACAGTCACCTGGTGCAAACTCTGCAAAGATTGTTTCCTTAGATACATATTTTTCTACAAGTACAAAGGTTCGCCGGTTATTCTTTAATTGCTCCTCTGGGTTCTGTCGCGCTTGCAGTCGTGGATGATCAGGAACTTTTGCAAAGAGCTCATCGTACATTGTTTTGTAAATTTTTTTACGTTCTTCCTTTGAAGCTCTTTTGAGCGAGTCAGCTATTGCCCTTTCAACTTCAAAGTGGTTTTTTACCTGTTCAAAGGTCCTTTCGGGAGGTAACTTCATTCGTAGCTTCATAATTATCCCTGGGCCATAGTGTTTTTTAAGTATGATTCTATTGACTGGGCAAGATGTTCCCAGGAAAATCTTTTGATCTCTTCATTGCCACTTTTTGCTAGTTGTTGTGCCAGATTGGGGTTGTTAATAAGCTTGTCTACTGCTCGACCAATCGAAAAGGAGTTTCGAGAAACAACCAAACCGGTTTTATTATGGAAAAGAAAATCCTTTGTTCCAGATCGGGTAGCAATAACCGGAGTTCCTGCTGCCATTGCCTCGGCACAAGTATTTGACCACCCTGCATTTTTTTCAGCAATGACAAACACATCTGCACGCTGGAATAGGGTGTGGTTTTCCTGTGGTGGATGATTGAGTAAAAATTCAAAGGGTACCTTGCAGGAAAATGAATCGATTAGCTCCTGTGATCTCTTGTCAACCGGCGTGTCAAAGAGCAATAGCTTTAAATTGCGATGCTTTTTATACAAGCGCTCGCATGCTTTGATAACGAACCGTGTACCCTTACGTTTCATCAATAATCGTCCATAGGTCAAGACAATAAACTCCTGCGATTGTTCACGCTTTGAAGGTATGCAGTCAGTTATGGATACACCACCAAAGGCCTTAACAGGTGATATCCCATATTTTTTACAATCAAAGTCGTAGAGGTTCGAGGAGTTGACAAAAATATGAACATCCTTATGGTTGAGAACTGGTTTGATGTTTTCAGTTTTTAACACATGGTAGAAAGCCTTTACCTTTGCCGAAGAATCTAAGAGGTTCTGTAAAAAGGGAAGCTCTGTTATAAAAAGAGCATCTAAGGGGTGTTTATGAATGTCTTGAATTTTAGAGGTAGCACCGTTAAAGGAGAACCACTCTGGAGGTTTGCCCTCAGGGGTGAAAACCCTCATGGAGTGTCCCATGGTGTGAAACCGGTTGCCGAGCTCTAAAAACCGTTTGACTCCACCCCAAAGGTTGATGGTTGGAAGAATAACACCGATATTCATTGCAGAGGCTTTGGCCCTTTCTCTTTGTTCAATCCATAGGGAGTCCAAAAGGAATCGGGGTTTCGGAATTGATCAATTACCTCCTGCGAGTGGGGAACCGGATCAAAGGAGTGGTGAAGGTGATACTGCAGCGCCTCATGGACGATTGACTTAATGGTAAACCCTGCCAACAAAGAGCGAGCATAGAGATTGTCGTCCTCTAAACCACGACCAATGATTCGCTCATCATAGCCATTGATATGGAGATAGTCTTTTTTAAATAGTGAGAAATTGCTACCCACCAATAGATGTGTCTTATAAAAGGGAATATTCCGAAGGTGGAATATGCCAGGGATTATTAAACCCTGTCTAATTTCTTTAAACCGATTTTCCCAAAGCCAGAACAGAGGGTTTTCAATGTGGCCATTTTTTACATCCTCAACAGTGATTCTTTTGGTTGTTTTGGGTGAAAATAGTACCCGTCTTCCCACCAACACATCTCCTGGATTTTTTCTTTTGTTGTGAAATTCAAGAAAGCGATGATGAAGAAGGCAATCGCCATCAATGAAAACCAAGTAGGGAGCATCGGCCTTTGATACAGCCTGGTTAATAATGATCGTTTTTCTAAAGCCATCATCCTTATGCCATACGTGTTTTATTGGATAGCGAAAGGAACTTTTATACTGATCGATGATTTTTTTAATTGAAGGCCCCGAACCATCATCAGCAACAATTATTTCAAAACTATCAAAGCTTTGGTTTTGCAGACTTATAAATATTTTTTCTAAAAAATCGGATTTTTCATACACTGCAATAATAAGGGAGACACAGGGAGCTTCTTTTTTAGAAATCCTTTGCCCTTTTTTCTTTAATGGATTGTCCTTAATACAATTATAATTCTTATAGCCCCAATAATAGCGCCCTCTAAAGATCTTCTGTTCAATAAAGGTGATGATCCGATATTTTAAACGGTCATGATTGTGCCTTGCAGTTGATTTTCCTTTGTAAACAAGCTGATCTTTCCAGTTTAAGGAAGCAACGCGCTCTGCCATGACCTTTGGGTGGGTTCCAGAAAAGCGGGGTACCTTTTCTAAAGAGCCAAAATCAAAGAGCTCCTCTTTAAACATCTCCAGAGCCTTTTTTTGCCCCCAATAGTTAGCCGTGATTTTTCGGTTTCTTTTTTGCATGAGATGGGGAGGGCGGACATATCCATAGTGAAAAACTTCTGCATCAAGTTGCACAACGTCAAGCTTTTCATCACCCTTTCGAAAGGACTGGGCATCGCCGATAGACTGAACACCAATACCATTTCGAATAATTCGGATCTCCTTGGGGTACCACTTGTGATTGTTCATATAGTGGTCGTAGTCAGCCCAAAAATGTTTATAGTTGAATAAAAAGCCCTCTACAGCAGTATGGTGAAGATATTTCTCGCAGGCATTTCTAATGAGAGGGAGATAATTCTCATGGACAGCCTCATCACACTGGATATAAAAACACCAGTCACCGGTACAAGCATCTAAGGCAATATTGGTTTGTTGGCTATAGATACTTCCCCGTAGTTTTTCCAGATCGTCCCAGTTCGTGTCAATAATCTTAATTTTATCACTGTTAATATTTTTAATGATCTCCCGCGAATGATCTCCCTTATCACTATTACCAACAGCAATCACAAATTCGTCACAAACCGGCAGAATAGACCGAACAGACTCAGCTATGGGATATCCCAATAGCTCGCCATTTCTTACAAAGGAAAATCCACTTATCTTCATTGCCAGCTTCCAGGGGTTGGTGATACAATAATCCCATAAATTATAACAGAGGATGCCAATGACTCAACCTCTTTAATCCTAAGGTTTAATTTGATGGACAATTTCATCACCCTTTTTTATCACCTCGTGATCATAGACATTTTTTACAAGGGTAACACTCATGTGAGAGAACAATTGATGAACTAATTCAATTTACATATTTTAATAAGGGTTGCCTAAATACAAGTTAGTAAAGACGCAATGATTTGAATAGCAAGGAGGAGAGCATGAAATTAGCACTGGTTCAACAGAGAGCATTGGAATCCATTGATGATAATATTCAAAGGGGAATTGATGCAGTAAAACAAGCTGCACATCAGGGGGCGAATGTAATCTGCTTTGCGGAACTTGCCTTCTCTTTATTTTATCCACAAAAACCAGCCACAGATGATGAGCTTGCAAAGGCAGAAACCATTCCAGGCCCTATCACTGATTGCTTTTGTGCTTTAGCAAAGGAGTTAGGGGTTGTTATTGTGTTAAATCTCTTTGAGCGAGAGGGAGAGCACACCTATGATTCATCGCCAATAATCAATTGCGATGGATCGATTCTGAGCGTTACTAGAATGGTGCATATCACAGAGTATGAATATTTTCACGAGCAGGGCTATTATGCACCCGGCAATAGAGGAACACCTGTTGTCAAGACCCCCTTTGGGTCGATCGGTGTGGCAATATGCTATGATAGACACTTTCCTGAATATATGCGTGCCCTTGGTCTCAAAGGAGCAGATCTTGTTATTGTGCCCCAGGCTGGCGGTGTTGGGGAGTGGCCAGAAGGATTGTATGAAGCAGAAATGCGGGTTGCTGCTTTTCAGAATGGATACTTTACTGCGCTATGCAACCGTGTAGGACAGGAGGAGTTTCTCAATTTTGCCGGAGAATCTTTTGTCTGTGATCCCTTTGGGTCTGTGGTCGCACGAGCGAAACAGAGCACCGATGAAATACTTGTCTGTGATATTGATTTAGAAAAAGTACAAAAATCCTATGCCCGTCGTCTCTTTTTTCATCATCGAAGGCCCGACCTCTACAGTGATTGGTTATCCTGATTGATATTTTCATCAGCAAAACATCGCGAGTCAAAGACTCTGCAAGTAATGGTTGGTGTCTATTGTAGATCAAAACATGGAACAAAAAACTCTCTCTGCAACGAATGCCAAAGCCTTCATTCCTATGCACAGAATCAGCTAGCACAGTGTCCCTTTGGTCATAAAAAACCGATTTGTAGTAAATGCTCAATCCACTGTTATACCCATGATAAAAGAGAACAGATAAAAAAGGTGATGCGCTTTACTGGTCCTGTCATGATATGGCAACATCCATTTTTGGCATTGGATCATCTTGTTAGAGGGATGTTTCAAAAGCAAAAACGGGATAAATGAAAGAAAAAATAGGTTATTAAATAGGAGAGATTTATGGTATATGGCGAAGAATTTACTATTCAAACAAAAGGTTATTCAGATATCCACGATGTCACCACAACAGTGTCAGCGTTAGTTAAAAAATCGGGGATTGCAGATGGTATAGTAACCGTTAGTGTGATTGGATCAACCGCATCGGTGTCAACAACTGAGTTTGAGCCAGCTCTTAATGAGGACATCAAAGATCAACTTGAACGATTTGCCCCCAGCACAATGGAGTCCCGTCATTCGCGGACCTGGGGGGATGATAATGGCTTCTCCCATATTCGGGCGACCTTTATGGGGCCATCCATGACTATCCCCATTTCTAAAGGAAGCTTGGTTCTTGGAACCTGGCAGCAAATTATTGTTATCGATCATGATAACCGGGGCCGCTCAAGGAGAGTTTTTATTCAAGTCCTCGGTGAATAGATCAAGAGGACCTGATATTAATCCCGTGGATCCGATGAAGGTAACTTACCCTTATTCCCTTTGAATATGCCCATCCAGTTAAAGTTTTTAAGCTGCTTTGGCAGTGTGTACATGTGATTGGTACTTTTAATATGGTCGGTGTTAACCATTCCTGCAGACATAACAGTTTTAATGGCGGTTTCCACATTCATTTCAAGCTCAATGATTTCTGATTTAGGTAGAAAAAGGAGAAAGCCGCTGGTTGGGTTTGGTGTGGTTGGCACAAATACGCTGACCATTTCCTGATCAATTTTTCGTGGGATCTCTCCAGTTGTGTCAGCGGTTACAAATCCAATGCAGTAGGAGTCTTCTTTTGGATATTCGATTAGCACGGCCCTTTCAAAGAGCTTCTTCTTTTGTCCTGCAACAGAGTCTATGACTTGCTGAACACCAAGGTAAATTTTGTTGACAAGAGGTATGCTTGAAATGAAAGCGTTTCCTGTATCAATTATAATTCTCCCTATATAGTTTTTTGCTGCCAGGCCAACAAAATAGCAGATCACCAGGAGTAGTACGAGGCCAAGACCAGTAATCCACTCTTGGGGAAAGAAGGGGAATACCGTATGAAAAATGCTCGGGATGAGTGAATCTGCCTTGTCAAAAACCCAGAGAACAACAACAAGAGTGGTTGCTAAGGGAATCATTAAAATGAATCCGGTCACTATGTTTCTTCCTATGAACCGTGGTTTTAGTTGTCCTGGATCGAATAATTTTTTAACAGATTTCATGATAATTGAACCTATTCCTCTTCTACAAATTTGTAAATTTTTTCTCCCTTTTTTGCCATACCCAGTTTTTCTCGGGCAATTTTTTCAATATAGGAAGTGTCATTTTTTAATTTTTCTATGGTTATTTCTAATGAGTCTATGGTACCGTTCATCTGTTCGATTTCAGATTCCAACTCATTGATGTTTCGGTGAATACGGTAAAGGTTTAATAGACCTTCACTGCCGGTGAAGGAAAAATAGAGGGCAACAACAAGGCCAATCCCGATAATCCAACGACCACTTTTTTTTGGTAATTTCATTATTTTCGTTTTAACCTAAATATCTCAAGGGTGTCTCAGTTTTTCCTCCTCCAATAGCTAAAAAATATAATACGATTTAAATTTGTTGATGTTTAATCGTTATAAAATTTCTAACCTTTAATTCGATGCTATCATGAATCATTAGAAACAGCAATATCTTTTGCTATATTTTAACATACTGTTGGCCTGCAACTTGCATGACCGCACCTTTAAGTTCAAGATTTAAAAGAAGCGTATAGAGTTCAGACACCTCTTTTTTTATGGTTTCCGATAATTGGTCTACTCGTTGTGGTGTGTCAGAAAGTGTGTTGAGAAGTCTCTTTTCCTCTTCGTTAAGTAAATGCAGAGGGGGTGCGGTTGGTTTTGATGGGGGTGGAGATTTTAATGCACTATGGCTGATCACCTCAATATGATCGCAAATGGAATCCACTGATCGTACTGGGATGGCACCCTCTTTTATTAAATGAAAAGTGCCCATACTGCGTTCAGAAAAAATCGAACCGGGCACAGCAAAAACATCTCGTCCCTGTTGCATTGCGTAATGAGCGGTTATAAGGCTACCACTTTTCTTGGCAGCCTCCACTACCAAAACTCCGGCAGAGAGCCCTGAAATGATTCGATTTCGACGGGGAAAGTGGTTGTGAAGGGGAGGTGTGCCTGGTGGGAACTCCGAGATAATTGCTCCCTGATCTAATATTGCTTGAGCTAATTTTTTGTTTGAGGCAGGGTAAATTTTATCCACACCACAACCAAGAACTGCAACAGTTTTGCCACCCTGGTTAAGGCAGGTTTGGTGAGCAATTGAGTCAATTCCTAAGGCAAGACCGCTTACAATAGTGATACCACGGTCAACTAAACCTTTTACAAAATGTTCGCAAGCCTGCTTTCCATAGGGCCCCGATTTCCGCATACCAACAATGCCAATACAGGTTGAAGAAAGAAGCGACGGTGATCCCCGGACATAGAGTATTGGAGGCGGTGAGAAGGTCTCCTTGAGTAAGGTCGGGTATTGTTTGTCCATGAGGGAAAGAATTGTGACCTCTCGCTCCTGGCACCATGTTACTTGATGTTGTGCCTTATCTAGGGTGTCAGGATTTTTAATTTGAGCAATTACATCAGGAGAAAAAAAGAGATCCTTTCTGAGTGTGGAATCTGATTCTTCAAAAATTTCCTTTGGTGAAGAGTAGTGAGATAAAAGCTTTTTTATTCCTGCTGGTCCCAAACCATGAATACTATTTAAGGCAATCCAATAGTGGAGCATGTGGTTTCTTTCTGATAGAGATGTATGGTTTCTCAGGAGTAAAATATGTTTTGGAATAAAGGGAGACTCTATTACTTTTTTGCTTTTATAAGGGTTTGGTGGATCCTTTCAGCTAATTCTGTGGTGACTCCTGGAATTTCAGTGAGTTTGTCAAGAGGGCTTTCTTTTATTTTTTTAATCGATCCCAATGCCTTTAATAGCATTTGGGCTTTCTTGGGACCAATTCCAGGGATTCTTTCTAAACTGGAGTGGGACATTTTTTTTGACCGTACTGTGCGATGATAGGTGATTGCCCAGCGATGCACTTCATTGCGAATACGTTCAATCATTTTTCGTGCAGGGTGTCTCTGGTTAAGTCGAGTTGGTGTCGAGGTATAGGCAGAAAAAATGATCTCCTCTTTTTTTGCAATTGAACAGAGCATCGGAGGGGAGGAGAAAGGTTCCAGTGCCTTGGCTGCTGCTGAAAGTTGTCCCTTTCCACCATCAATAAGAAGTAGATCTGGAAAGGGTTTGCTTTCCTTTTCTAAACGAGATAATCGCCGAGACACTGCCTCCATCATCATGGCAAAATCATTTTGGCCAGAGACGGTTTTAATTTTAAACCGACGATAGTTGTTTTTGTCAGGTTTGCCATGAGTAAAGCGGACCATACCCGCAACACAGGAGTCGTCACGCAAATTTGAGATGTCAAAAGCTTCTATGGTATGGGGCAGTCTAGGGAGGTTAAGTGCTTTTTTTAGCTCCTGGGCAATCGCATCAGGCTGTGTCGGGGCTTTTTGAACGATATAGAGACGGGCGTTTTTTTCCGCCAGAGCGATTAAATCTCTTTTAAATCCTCGTTGGGGTTTGATGATATTGACACTCTTTTTATAATGTAAAAGAAACCATTCCTTAAGAAGAGCTGTGTTGAAGTAGTGTTTCTCTGGAACAATAATCTCCTTGGGAATTTCCGAAAGTGAGCTTTGATAGTATCGGAGGACGATATTTTCATGTTCAGCAAAGGGTGTGTCCCAGGTTGTTCGCTTAAAGAGAAAGTGTCGCCGCGAAAGAAGAAGCCCCTGCCTAAAAGATAGAATACAGAGACAGGTTGTAAAATCGGATTGATAAATTCCAAAAACATCACAGGCTGTGTGTGGGGTCCGTAAATCGACTCGCTGAGTATTGGTTGCTTTCTTTATCAGTGTAATCTGATCCCGTAAAGAGGCTGCCGTTTCGTACTGAAGTTTTTTTGAGGCCAAAGCCATGCGTTTTTCAAAAAGAGTGATGATTTCTCTGGATTGTCCCTTTAAAAATTGGAGTAGAAGGTCAACCTGTTGCCCATACTCCTTTTGAGAAATAAGACCTGCGCAGGGACCACTGCAGTTGCCAATTGCATGATTGATACAGGGCCGGGAAAGATATTTCTGAGGAAGCTTCTTTTTGCAATTTCTCAGCTTAAAGATCTTTTTTGCAAAGTCCATGTTTCGTCGCATTGCCCCAGCATCGGTGTAAGGACCGAAATAAGTTGCACCATCGTTTAATAGTTTTCGCGAAACAATAAGGCGTGGGAAGGGCTCATTCGTGGTGATTTTTAAATAGGGAAAGTGTTTGTCGTCCTTTAGATCAGCATTATAGGGAGGCTTATGGGTTTTGATCAGGTTTGATTCAAGAATCAGAGCTTCCGTTTCGCTATTTGTGGCAATCCAATCTATGGCTGCGACCTTTTTCATCAAGTAGGGTATTTGGTATCGACCATCGTTTTTGTCAAGAAAATAGGACTTTACCCGACTTCGAATATTTTTAGCCTTCCCTATATAGAGGTAGTGATCCTCTTGATCTTTCATGATATACACACCGCTGCATGTGGGGAAAGTATTTACCGATTCGATTAGTCTGTTATTTTGCATATTAGTTTGTTTACAGTCCTAAGAATTTGATTCATAGGGCAATTCCTTGCTAAAAAATAGTATTCTACCTCTCCTGTGGCTGATTTAATACAATAAAGGAGCAAATACTATTGGAAAAACGAGGTGTTCCATAATACAATTCATAGATAAAACAAAAACCTCATTGGAGGATATTATATTTGCTTCTACAAACTATTAGATTAAAATATGCACGCATTTTTAATGTATAGTAATTTTTAACCCATTTCATTGGCATGAAAAAGAGAATCAAATTATTTTTCATGCAATTAATCATCACCATGTTTCACCGGATGTAAATTTGCATTACAGAGTAGAGGTGAGCCTATTGTCTTGCTTCCCAGTATAAACAATCTCAAGAAGATGTAGTACCGCACCCGTTCGGCTTAGGGGAAGATATGGAAGATGGAAAAGTTTTTTACTCGTTTGTAGAGAGCGCCTGTGTTATTAAAATGGTTGGTGCTATGCTCTACAAGTCCTGCCAGGATTTAAACCGATTTCTTGACAAAGTTATGGAGGATCCAAAGATCAATGAGTTTGTCGTTGACTTGTCGGAAACAACCTATATTAACAGTACAAATCTTGGCCTCATCTCTAAACTCTATGAGCTTTCAATCAGAAAAAAAGGGCCCCGTCCTCTTATTGTTTCCACACGTGAAAATATTAATGAGATCCTTTTGGATATTGGCTTTGCCAACATTTTTGATATAATCCATGATGTTAATCTTGAGAATGCCCAATTCGATACAATACCGGAGACCGAAAAGTCTCAGGAGAAATTAGGGAGAATAATGCTCGACTCTCATAGGGCGCTTTCAAAGCTCAATCTTAAAAACAAAGAACAATTTAAAGATGTAATTAAGTTTTTAGAGCAGGATCTCAATAAGGAATAAATAAAAGGGCTTCAGATTTTTATCAACCTTCAGGGTTCAAATTATTCTGTTTTATTTTAATGTTAATTGATGTAGAAATGTTCAGGGAAAAATCCCAAAAATCTGTTTATTAATAAGTGGTTATGGTTATCTGTTTAATTGATAATAAAATTTATTTATCTCTATAATAGAATTTCAAATTGCTTATCTTTGTAAAAAAAATGTATTTTGAATGATTATGGTATATCCTCATTTGGCGTCGCTTGTATTAAGAACAATCCTTTGGTAAAGGTTCTAAGCGATGAGCACAACACCGTATCGTATTCTTGTTGTTGATGATGAGGCTGGAATCAGAAAGATTCTGAGGCTGTTTTTAGAACGTGAAGGATATACTGTGTTTGAGGCGGTTTCTGGAAAACAGGCGCAGGAAATTATCCAGAAAGAGAAGCCCCATCTTGTTATACTTGATGTAATTCTCTGCGGTATGACCGGATTTGATGTGTGTGAATGGGTGAAGAAAAATCCCAATACAAAAGATACGATAGTTATTTTATTCACCGCACTAAATCAGGAACATGACCAAAAAGAGGCAAAGCGGGTGCAATGTGACGACTATTTAACTAAGCCACAAAATCCCGTTGATATTATAAAAAAGGTAAAAGAATTTTTAACATAACGATAAACGATAGATAATACGTTAAATCACAAGTAAGGCGCTGTTGGCAATTACTTGATAACTATGGTGAAAGGCTCGTTAAACCTATGAAGAAGAATAGCCCGATTAGCATTATAATAATCCTCGCAATTACCGGACTGGCTATCTGGTTTCTCTATCCTTCGGTAACCTTTTATATGCAGCCCCCGGAAAAGCGCATGGAGATCGTTCAAAAGAATCCCGATGTCTTAAAAAAGGTTATCAACTTAGGATTGGACTTACAGGGTGGTATGCGCTTAGTTCTCGAAATAGATCGTTCTCAGCTTAAAAAGGAGCAGGAGAAGAATGTCCTTGATAGAGCTTATGCAATCATTGAAAACCGTGTCAACGGATTAGGTGTTGCTGAACCAACTATCCAAAAGCAGGGCCGTGATCGACTTATCGTAGAGTTACCCGGCCTTAAGGATGGGGAAGCTGCAAAGGGTGTTGTTGGATCTACTGCTCAGTTGGAGTTTAAGCTTGTGCGAGAACCTAAGGAACTCGATAAGGCAATAAAAATTATCGATAAGGTTCTTAAGGGAAAAGAGACAAAAGATTCTACACAATCTGATACTACTGCAGCAGAAGAGGCAAAGGTTGCTGCAGACAAGGAGTCTCAGGAGCAAGCAGAGCAGCTCTTTGCTGGTGAAGAGGCTGAAGCTAAGAAAGATACAGCCGCTGGTGAAGAAGTATCAGAGGAGGATATCTTTGAGGTAGAATCCTTTTCTCAGCATCTTATTGGGGTTGGCAATCAGATTGGTGTAAAAAAGCGTGACCGTGCAAAGGTTGAGGGAATCCTTGGAAGAAAAGATGTGAAGGATGCTCTTAAGCGTGCTGGTCTTGGTGGTAGCTGTTTTCTCTGGAGCCATGACTTAGAGAAGCAGGGTAATGATGAGTTTTATTTGCTATACTATTTAAAGGAAAGAGCCGAGCTTACCGGTGATATTATCAAGAATGCCCGTTGGGAGATTGCTCAGGGTGGAATGGAGGCTGGTCAGTATGTTGTTAATCTTGAGATGAACAACAAGGGGGCAAAGCGCTTTTCCCGAGTGACCGGTGTTAATGTAAACAAGTTTTTGGCTATTGTTTTAGATAGCACAGTATACTCTGCACCGGTTATTAGGCAGAAGATTCCCCATGGCCGTGCTCAGATTACGGGAAGCTTTTCTAGTGAAGATGCAAAGGGTTTGGCAATTGTTTTAACTGCCGGTGCCCTTCCTGCTCCAGTTAAAATTATTGAAGAGCGGACTGTGGGCCCATCATTAGGGCAGGATTCAATTAAAAAAGCGGTAATGGCAAGTATAATTGGTTTTGTCCTTGTTGTTGTTTTCATGATTGTTTATTATAAACTTGCTGGTGTAATAGCAATTGGCGCTCTTTTTTTGAACCTGGTATTTGTTATTGCAATCATGGCAAGTATAAGCGGTGCCACACTGACTCTTCCAGGCATTGCTGGATTGATACTGGTTATTGGTATGACCATCGATGCGAATGTGATTATATTCGAGCGTATTCGTGAAGAGCTTGCCATAGGCAAAACAATTAGAAGTGCAGTTGATGCGGGATATTCTCGTGCCTTTGTAACTATTATGGATGCTAATATTACAACACTCTTTACTGCTGCAATTCTCATGTGGGTTGGAACTGGTCCCATTCGTGGATTTGCCGTGGTCATGATTCTTGGAATTATTGCATCACTCTTTACAGCACTCTTTGTAACCCGCGTCATTTTCAATATGATTACCGCGTCAAAAGATATTAAGAAATTAAGCATTTAACATATATCAATAAGGAACATGTATGCAGCTTTTTAAATCACCAAATTTTAACTTTATCGGAAATCGCAATAAGGCATTTATATTTTCCGGCTGCCTTTTCTTAGTAACCTTGGTGTTTCTGGGTATTCATAAAGGCCCTAACCCCTCCATTGATTTTGCCGGTGGAACAGTGGTACAGCTAAAATTTGAAAAATCTATTATCAATGACTTGTCAAAGATTAAATCTATTATTAACTCCTTAGATTTTGGAAAACCCGAGGTAAAAACCATTGGCAATAGTGCAGATAATGAGATTCAGGTTACCGTTAAAAAGAAGGCTGAGGGAACTCTGGTTGGTGATGCAATAAAAAATGCCCTGACCCAACAGTATGCTGAAAATGCTTTTGAGTTGCGTCGTGAAGAGAAGGTTGGTCCCAAAATTGGCGGTGAGCTTCAGAGAAATGCAGTTCTTGCTATATTGCTTTCTATGTTAGGTATTGTCATCTATATTGGCATACGCTTTCATTTACCCTTCGGTATTGCAGCGATCGTTGCACTGTTTCATGATATCGTTGTTACCATTGGCGTTTTTGCGGTGTTTAATTTTGAGGTCTCCCTGCCAATCATCGCTGCCATTTTAACTATCATAGGATACTCGCTCAACGATACAATTGTTGTGTTTGACCGGATTCGTGAAAATCTTGGTACAATGAGCGCGAAAAAGAGCTTCGAGGATAAGCTCAATGCCAGCATCAATCAGTGTTTGTCAAGAACAATTATTACCTCTTTGACAACCCTGGTTGTGGTTATGGCGATCCTCTCCTTCTTCTATAACAGTGGTGATGTGATTAAATATTTTGCAGTGGCGCTTCTTACTGGTGTTTTAGTCGGAACCTACTCATCAGTATTTATTGCGAGTCCCTTTTTGGTACTTTGGAATAAAAAGTGGCAAATTAAATAAACTGTAAAGCTTAGTTACTACTTATAGAAGAATTTTTAGGTAGGGTGTTTGAATCAGGTTTCGTAGCGAGGTGTGATTCAACCACTCTACGCTTTTTACCCGCCAGAAAATCCCCTCCTTTTCCAAATCTGCACGAAGAGGTTCTTCGTATCCCTCCTTACCTATAATATTTTCTTTATTGCCAAAAAATATGGCATCGACCTGTGCACTAAGCTGCACCGACGCTCGGCTATCTGAAACCTCGATAGAGCTTATGGTAAAGGAGATGTCTAAGCTGTCACACTTTTGACTCAAAGCAAAGAGCATTCCCTTAATTGCTTCTCGGTTGAGTCCATAGGAATCAGTGTATTTATCAGATACAAAGGAGAGGGCCTGTAATGATTCGTGTTGTTCAATTTGTGTAACGCATTTTCCTATGGCTGATTCAATCCTTTTGTGATTCTTGGAGAAGAAAAATAGGTAGATTAGAAGTATTGCTATGGCTATGATACAGAGAGAGATGATTTTTTTTAGGGTCATGAGAAGCGGTTCCTGTTCATGAGTGATTGAAAAAGATGGTTAGGGTATCTTTTTAAAATGGCAGGTAAAGTGTCGTAAGAATGTTGGCTGGTAAGTGATTTTATAACCTCCGATTTTGTCTCGTTTTTTCCATACGGTGTCAAGAGTCTCAAGAATGTAGTCAAAGTGACTTTGTGTGTAAACCCGCCGTGGAAAGGCCAGGCGGACTAATTCTAAGGGTGCCGGAATTTCATTGCCCTTCTTGTCAATTTTTCCGAACATAACACTGCCAAGCTCTACTCCTCGAATGCCACCCTCTGTATAGAGCGTATTTACCAAGCCAATACCA
The DNA here is from genome assembly GCA_028278335.1 of Chitinivibrionales bacterium. Taxonomy (GTDB): domain Bacteria; phylum Fibrobacterota; class Chitinivibrionia; order Chitinivibrionales; family JANQEN01; genus JANQEN01. The sequence continues at coordinate 69,697 of JANQEN010000235.1, forward strand.
GGATAGGCTAATGGAGGTATGTGGGGTAAAAAGGCCTTTGCGTCAATAAAGATGGCATGACCCCCAGCTGGCCGCACATAGGGGATCGAGAGGGTGTCCAAGGCTTTGGCCACATAGGTAACCGTGGCGTGACGGTATTCTTGGTACTCCAGCTCCAATGCTTCCATGAGGCCCACAGCTGCAGCTTCAAGGTCACGACCAGCAAGGCCGCCATAAGTGGGGAAGCCCTCTTTAAGAATTAAAAGATTCTTAAAATCCTGTGCCCATTGATCATTGTTGCATGCTAAAAAGCCACCGATATTCACCAAGCCATCCTTTTTAAGGCTCATAGTGGCCCCATCAGCAAGGGAAAACATCTCCTTAGCGATTGCTTTAAGTGATTTATCTGCATAGCCCTTTTCTCGTTGCTTGATAAAAAAGGCGTTTTCTGCGTAGCGGCAGGCATCGATGAAAAGAGGGATAGCATGTTTGGAGCAAAGATGCTTTACCTCTCGCATATTTTGTAGAGAGACCGGTTGCCCACCACCAGTATTATTGGTGATCGTAAGCATAACAAAGGGGATCCTTTTTGCACCATAGTTGTGGATGCAGGACTCCAATTTATTGAGATCCATATTTCCCTTAAAGGGTGCGTCTAAGTTGTTCTGTAAACCTTCGTCACAGAGCAGATCGTGGGCTTGAGCACCAACAAATTCAATGTTAGCTCGGGTAGTATCAAAGTGGCTATTGTTTGGAATGATGTCGCCTTTTTTTAGGCGTGTTGTCGCAAGAATGCTCTCGGCTGCTCGACCTTGGTGGGTTGGGAGGATGTGCTTAAATCCGGTAATGTCATGAACTGTGGCATAAAACTTTTTCCAAGAGCTGCTTCCAGCATAACTTTCGTCACCAAGCATCATAGCAGCCCACTGTTTGGTAGACATAGCTCCGGTCCCACTATCAGTGAGCAGGTCGATACTACAGTCCTCTGCATCAAGAAGAAACACATTGCTATGGGCTTTTTTAAGCGCGGCGATTCGCTGCTTTTTTGAAGGGGTCGGTAAGGGCTCGGTCATTTTAATACGGAACGGTTCAATAATTGTGTTCATAGTATTGTGTGCGGTCTCGTTAATAGTTTGTGGATATTTTATTACAATAAGTTTATACTACTATATAAATAAAATAATTGGTTATTTTATTTATATATAGCAACAGTGATAGCGAATTTAAAATCATTGCATTGTAGGAAATAAGTAGGCTGTTGCAGAGGTTGTTCGTTCAAAGTCCACATATTCGTGTTGACAATGGTCTTTGTTTTGTGTATATTTATGCATGTATGATGAATAATAATTCAAAACGAAGACGTCAGGAACTGCTGAAAGCGATCATTGATACAGGTAATGTCGGTGATCAGAGCATGCTTCTGAACAAGCTTAAAGAAGAGGGCGTAGAGACTACCCAGGCAACCATATCCCGGGACCTTCAGGAGCTTGGATTGGTCAAGGTTCGTATAGCCCCTGGGGTGTATAAATATGAGATGCTCAAATCAGCATCAAAGGGCAAGTCTCACGAACAACTCATGCTTCTTTTTCGTTCTTTTGTCATTGGGCTCAAGAGCACCAAGAATATGATCCTTATTAAAACCTCACCCGGTAATGCCGATGGGGTTGCAAGTCTTCTTGACTGCGAAGGGTACGATGAAATTCTTGGTACGATTGCCGGTGATGATACCATTCTGGTCATAATTGACACTGAGAGAAACAGAAAAAAGATCGAGTACGAGTTTCAGACGCTTCGAGGATAGTATCGCATCTTAGTGTGCGCAGTCTGTGTTAATAATGATGTGCAGAAAGCCTAGGGCTTTGTGCACTATTTTTCTTTATACTTTGGAAAACTGTAGGAGTAAGTCATGAGTAAAGTAGTATTAGCCTATTCAGGAGGATTGGATACCTCAATTATTCTGAAATGGCTCAGTGAAAAGGGGCTTGATGTAATCGCCTTTATTGCTGATGTTGGGCAGAACGAAGACCTAGAAGCTGCCCGTCAAAAGGCCTTGGCAACGGGAGCAAGTAAAGTATATGTTGAAGATTTAAAGCGTGAGTTGGTCAATGAGTATATCTTTCCTGCTATAAAGGCTAATGCTATTTATGAAGGTCGGTATCTGTTAGGCACCTCCTTAGCACGGCCATTGATTGCCAAGAAGCAGATCGAGATAGCCCACAAAGAGAATGCCGAGTATGTCTCACATGGTTCGACTGGGAAAGGTAATGATCAGGTGCGTTTTGAATTGGCCTACTTTGCTCTTGATCCCAATATCAAGGTCCTTTCTCCTTGGAAAGATAAGGAGTATCTCGCTGAGTTTAAGGGACGCCCTGATATGATCGATTATGCTGAGAAGCATGGGATCGAGATCAAGGCTTCTAAATCTAAGCCCTATAGTGAAGATGCAAATATCATTCATGTTAGTCATGAATCGGGTATTTTAGAAGACCCTATGCTGCAAGCAGAGGAGCATATTTATACCATGACAAAAAGTCCCAAGGATGCACCGGACGCGGAAACCTTTTTAGATATCTATTTTAAAGATGGTATACCGGTCAAGGTGGTTAATAAATCAACGGGAGTGGAAAAAACTGATTCCTTAGAACTCTTTGAGTATGTAAACGAGGTTGGTTCGGAAAACGGCATTGGCAGAATTGACATTGTGGAGAACCGCTTTGTTGGTATCAAGAGTCGTGGTGTGTACGAGTCACCGGGCATGACCATCCTACACCTTGCCCATGTTGATATTGAGGGGATTGCCATGGACCGCGAAGTGATGCGCCTTCGGGACATGCTGACTCCCAAGTTTACCGAGATTGTCTATAATGGATTTTGGTTTTCTCCGGAGATGGATTTTTTAATGGCAGCTATTAACAAAAGCCAGGAAGTCATTGATGGACTGGTCTCACTCTCGCTTTACAAAGGTAACGTGCAGATTCTTGGTCGTGAATCCCCAAGTTCGCTTTATGACAAGGATATTGCCAGTATGGATATAGAGGGAGGATTTAACCAGGAAGACTCCTTAGGTTTTATAAACATCAACGCTATTCGTTTAAAAGCGCATAATGCAATTATGGCAAAACAGGGAAAGAAAGTAACTGAATTTTAGTTGAGTTGATATATGAAAGTTTGGGAAAAACGGTTTCAATCGCGGGAGCACATCCCCCTACTAGAGAAGTTTAATGCCTCTATTTTGGATGATTGCTTCCTTTACAAGACAGAGATTACTGCTTCCTTAGCTTATGCCAAGGGTTTAGCAAAGGCGGGTGTGCTTACAAAGGATGAATATAACTCGATAGAATCCGGTTTGGATACTGTCCAAAGGCGTATTGAAGCCGGCGAATCCCTGGAAAGCTTTGAGGATATTCACTCTGCTGTTGAGCTTATGCTCATTGAAGAGGTTGGTGAGGTCGGTAAAAAGTTGCATACTGGACGCAGTAGAAATGAGCAGGTGGCAACAGATGAGCGGCTTTGGTTAAAAGAGAGGACCGAGGCACTTCTAGATCTTTTGACAGAGATTCAACAGACTGTCATAGAAAAAGCTGAGGAGCATCCGGACCTTATCATGCCCGGATACACTCATTTACAACAGGGACAACCGGTTCTTTTCTCCCATTATATCATGACCCTCTTTTGGCAAATGGAGCGAGCCAAGCAGCGACTTAAGGATGCATTAAAGAGAACCAATTGCCTCTCGCTTGGTGTTGGTGCTCTTGCAGGATCAACAATTGCCATTGATCGTGAACTCTTGAAAAATGAATTGGGTTTTGCTCACTGCTCTGAGAACTCCTTGGATACGGTCAGTGATAAGAGCTTTATCTTAGAGACGCTTTTTGCTCTGGCCCTTACTTTTCAGGATGTAGCTCGGGCCTCGGAAGATTTTATTATCTTTGCGTCACAAGAGTTTGGCTATATTGACTTGGATGATACCATTGCGACCTCAAGTAGTCTTATGCCACAAAAAAGAAACCCCGACTACTTTGAACTGCTCCGTGCAGTGCCGGGAGTAATCTTTGGTTATGTAACCCAGCTCTTTTTGGTAATAAAAGGTCTTCCCTCTACCTACAACAAAGATTTGCAAAATGATAAGGAGCCCCTTCAAAAGGGGATTGAAAAGAGTATAGAAGCGCTGGGCGTTTTTAACATTGCTCTTGCAAAGATTTACCCAAACAAAGAACGGATTGCCGCAGCACTCAATAGCTTTTTACTTGCAACCGACTTGGTAGATTACTTGGTTGAAAAGGGAGTTTCCTTTAGAGAGGCCCATGGTATTATTGGGGCCATAGTGGACAATGCAGAAAAATCAAGCAAACCTTTACATGCCTATACTGCTGAGGAACTACAGATCTTTAGCAACCTCTTTACAGAAGATGTCAGCAAAGTGTTTGACTTTAAACACTCCCTTGAAAAGAAAAAGAGTCAAGGATCAACAAACCCTCAGGAAGTTTTAAAACAGATTGCTCGTGCAAAAGAATTGCTTAGTAAGGACTCAAAGAAATAATATACAGCTCTGTGATTTGTTATCTATCTATTCTTGTTGATCGGCAGCCTCTTTAAGCTCTTTGGCTTTCAGCTGCAGCGTGTCAGCCTTGTCTGTAAGATTATCAGCCATACCCTTTTTTTCATCTGATGCTTCGGCCATTTCCCGAACCCTCAGGGAAATCTTTTTTGCCTTTGTTAAAAGCTCGTCAGCATTGCTTCGCATCTTTGCCAACAGCGTCTCCTGTTCAACAAGATAGCTCTCTGAAACATCACTTTTATTATCGGTTTTATTTTTTGCACGATCTTTTCGAGAGAGTTTAATGGTCTCGTCCATTCGTTTGGATTGTTGTAAAAGGTCACGAGCCTTGTCTTCCAAATCTTCGGCATCCTGTTCAAGCTCTTCAGCACTCTGCTGCAAATCTTTCGATTCTCGTTCTAACTTTTTAGCCATGCTATATAATTTTTCAGATTCTGCTTTGAGCACCTTTGATTCTGATAGTAACTTCTGGACATCAACAGATTCGCCTTGCTCCTGCTTTGCCCAACTAAAAGTGCCGACAATAAGCAGCAACAGGAGGATACTTTTTTTAAAGAGTGTTTTCATATTTCTATTAACCTGATGACTAAAGTCAAAATACCTTGTATTGTAAGTACTATGAATTACTAAATCTACCTGCAAATGACCAGTGAGGCAATAGACATTCTGTAAAATGCACTTAGTTTCGGTATAAAACACGATGGTTTACCATTTATCAGAATATTATTGTAAAAGAGCGGTGATCTCCTTATACCGTGTGCGACTAACTGGCAGTCGGATATCCTGATCCAATTCACACTCATACTTGCCACCACCGAAAATATGCACATTTTTTATTCGATTAAAGTCGGTTATATATGACTTATGAATACGCACAAAGTGTTCTGGAAGTATTTGGGTAAGTGCCTCTAATGATTTGCTATGGAGGTGCATGGTACCACTTTCTGTGTGAATCTCCGAGTAATCACCGGCTCCTTTAATGTGTGTAATTGACTCCAAGGGGATGAGTTGTAGTTGGCCATAGGTTTTAACAATGAGCATTTTTGCGGTGAGTTTTGAGATACGGTCTGCATATTCCAACCGTTGAAAGGCCTTTGCAAGTCGCTTTTTATCAAAGGGCTTTGGAATAAAGTCCAGTACGCCATACTCATAGGCTTCAATTGCCCGATCAGTATTGGCTGAAACAACAATGGTCTGAAAGGACTCGGATAGGGTGTGCTGTAAGAGTTCGAATCCGTCTTTTCCATTGAGGTTGAGATCCAACAGCAAGAGATCAATGGGATTGTTCGAAAGAAACTGGTCGGAATTCTCCAAGGATTCAATAGTGTGTACTGACTCCAATTTTTCACCAAGGATCTCTTTTGTTAGACGTTTGAGTCTTCGTGCGGCAACCTTTTCATCTTCAACAATTAAAATTCTCACGTAAGTGCTCCTTGTAGCAGTATTGTCACCTCCCACCCCTTTGAAACAGGTCGAGATTCTAATGACCAGGCTGATGGGAATGCCTCTTCAAGCCGGGTTTTTACATAGCGGATTCCAGTACCCTCCTTTTCAATAGAGTATTCCTTTTCAACTACACTGTCATTAAAGAGGGTGATCTCTAAATCTTTTTTGTGATGAATACAGGTCAGGATAAAGCTGCCTGAATCTTTGCCTTTGTATCCATGGGTGAGGCCATTTTCAACCAAGGTGTGAATGACCAGGGGAGGTAACTGCTCGTCCCCCTTGAAACCCCGAACAGAGAGGGTGTACTTCTTTTCATGGCGGAGGCTCATAACTCGTAAGTGGGTTTTGCATAAAAGGATTTCATCGGATAGGAGAAGTAGTTTCTTTTTAGAGAATTCCAAGAGCATACGCAACTCATCGGCAAAGGCATTAACAAGTTTTGCTGCTGTTGGTGGATCCTCTTCTAGCCAGGCAACTATTGAATTGAGTGAGTTTAATAAAAAATGGGGTTGAATATGTTTTTTAAGAAGCTCAATTTCTAAGCGGGCGCTTCTGAGTTGTGCCTCCTGATGCAAACGGTTTTTTTGAGCCATCTGCTTTGAGAGAGAGATGGTAAGAAAAATGTTTAAAATAACGAAACCTATAGCCCAACCATTCTCCACGTTTGCCCGGTTACTAAAATAGACACCAATAAGAAAAATGATTAGCCCAATACAAGCACCGAGCCCACCCTTTTTCTTATTGTAGAGAGCCCACATTGATACAGCAATAGATACGAGGAGTGTGAAGTAGATATGAAATTGATTGGCTCGATCAAAGAGGTTTAGCCATTTTATAGGAATGATATTGTAGGTTATCAATCGGGGAAAGAGGGTTAGTAGCAAGGTGCTAATACCGATATACACGGAGACTCTTTTTTTAAAGGGGCTATTAAATTCAAAGAGAAAAAAGATTGGTAACAACACCATCATCAAAAACCAAGGGATGTCATTGATAGCAGCGAGGGGGTAATAGTATATAACGTCAATTTGAAAATAACGCAGGAGCCCTCGAATTAAAATATAGAACGCACAGGAGAGACAAAAGGTTCCGAACAGTGCATAGGGCCATCGATTTCCCCGTCCCGAAAGTATTGCAAAATGGAATAGGGCTGCTAAGATAAAAATTCCAGCAAGAAAGATGGAGAGACCCTGAACGCGAAAAAGGTGTTTATGGATTTTGTAAAAGTATCCCAGTTGCAGTGGTGCTTCTACAAGTCCAGAAAAGGTGTGATAATTGGAAACCCGTAGGGCAATAACATGCTTTCCCGGAGCGGTAAGAGTTCGAGGAACAATGACAATCTGACCAGACTTGCCAGTCTGTTCTTTGTCCCTGCTATGAGCAGGGATTCCATTTCTGGAAATAAGAGTACCATCCCAAAAGATCTCATTGGCACTCACAATAGCTACTTGATAGAGGGCAAGAACAGTAAAGGAGTCTAAAGAGTGGGGCAAGAAAATGGTTTTTCGATACCACCGCACACCCTTTCCACTTTCACCCTCGTTTCGCCATAGCCCCAAACCAGGATGATCTTGCCAAGAGGAGTCATTATAATTGCTCTCACGCCAGTGAGAACTGTCGCCAAAGGCGACTTTCCAATTCAGTAAGTTTTTCACCGGTGTTTCATCAGGAAAGATGTACTCCGGGGTGTTGTTATCAATTTGTGCATCTATGGGCACAGTCAGAAAAAGAAGTATCAGAGCTAATTTTCTCATTATCAGTATGGTATTAAATTTAGTGTACCTTCCATATTTTTTGGATACTCCTAAAAAGATAACTATTTTACAGTGTCACTATTATAAGGAAATAGGTAATTAGTCTGCTTTTTACTATTTTTTCTATTACCTATATATAGTAGCTATGGAATTATATTGCCCTTTTTTATGATGCTGTTGTTAGGCATTTTTGTAACGATACTATGATCAAGTCACCCTTTACTTTTCTTAAAATAACGACACTATCCTTATTTCTTCTTGGTATTTCTTTCGAAATTACGGGCCAAGTATTCCGTGGATACTACCCCAATGGCTCGGTAAAATTTGTGATGAAAGGCAAGCGTAAGCGTCAGATTATTCGAGGATACTATCCAAGCGGAGCGCTTGAATTTGTTGCATTTTACAGGAAAGGAGAGCTTGACGGTACTGTTCGAGAATATCATGAAAACGGTATTCTTAAGGCTGAAATACCTTACAAAGAGAACCGTCGCCATGGTTTAGCAAAGTTTTATTATGATAATGGTTTACTCATGGGAAAGATCGTCTATAAGCGTGGTCGCGAAACTGGTGAAGCTAAATTTTACGACACCGAGGGCTTGCTTACCAGCAGTACGCCTCGCATAAGAAAGCGGACTAGACGCTCAAAACCCTATGAAAACTGGGTAAATAGACAGATTGACTCGGTAAGCCAGGAGTAATTTTTTACAAAAGTTTTTCGGGAAAAGTTCATCATAACCTCAACAGATCTCTTTACATGGTGGAATCCTCTAAACAAATCGCTGTAACATTGAAGAGAGATTGGTGTTGACAGATAATATTCTGGCGGTTCTCTTCTCTTCTGCTCCGGGTAGGGGAGGTGGCTGTTTTTTATATTATAAATAGGGTGTTGTTTTTTTTGAGCCTTCATTTTTTTTTCTTGCCAAGGTAAATAATTGTTGGTATATTCATTACCGTAATTTTATTTAATTACACAATTAACTTTTTAACCAATTTACACTTTCCCATCATGAGGAGGTTTGAATGAATAAAGGTGAACTTATTGCAGCAGTAGCTAAGGATACCAAGCTCTCTAAGTCAGATGCTGAAAAGGCTGTCAACTCAGTTCTTGAGAATGTTAAAAAGAACACAAAGAAGGGTGTTCAACTGATCGGTTTCGGTAGCTTTACCGTTGCAAAGCGCAAAGCACGTAAGGGCCGTAATCCTCAGACTGGTGAAGAAATTAAAATTAAAGCATCAAAAACTGTGAAGTTCAGACCTGGCACAGCATTTAAAAGCGCCATATAAGCTTCAGCACACACGCAAAGATTATAAAAGGTTTGCCTTAAAAATGGGGCAAACCTTTTTCTTTTATAGTATATTAAAATTTACTAAAACTTCGTCACCAAACAAATCTGCATCAGGATATGTAACTCTATGAACACACGGTATACCCCCTTTGGTGTTAAACAGACGATACTACTCTTCTCTATACTGTGCATACTTACCTCATTAAAGGCTGAACCCTTTCCAACGCCGGATATCATAAAGGAGAATGTCGCCTTTTGGAAAAAGATATATACCGAAGTCTCCCTAAAAGATGGCCTTCTTCATGATAGAGACTATCCCCTTATTATTTATAAAAGGATAACCGTCAATACCGAGGCTCGGGTTCATAGAAAAAGAATTATCAAAAATGAAAAAGCAAAGGTTGAGGCGATTCTAGGCCGAATCCAATCTATGCCTAAGGACAAGTGGTCCGCACAGGAGAAGGCTATTGCCAAGCTCTATACCTCTCGGGGACTTGAACACAAAATTGCTTCTGCTTCAAATAGAATTCGGTTTCAGCGGGGACAGAAGGATCGCTTTAAGGAAGGCCTCTATAGAAGCGGTGCCTATCTTGATACGATCAGTTCAATCTTGAGACACTACAATTTGCCCCAGGAACTTCGTTTTCTCCCCCATGTGGAGTCCTCCTTTTTGACCAGTGCCTACTCAAAGGTTGGAGCCGCAGGACTCTGGCAATTTATGCGAAGCACTGGAAAGTCCTACATGACGATCAATTATTCAATTGATGAACGGCGTGATCCGATTTTATCAACCTATGCAGCAGCAAAACTGTTGTCACACAATTATAGTCAATTAAAATCGTGGCCCCTGGCAATTACCGCCTATAACCATGGCCTTTACGGTATGAAACGAGCTGTTGCTCAGGTCGGCTCCAATGATATTGGTGTGATAATACAAAAACATAAGAGCCGTATGTTCAAGTTTGCCTCAAAAAATTTCTACAGTTGCTTTTTAGCTGCCAGTGAAATTGCAGAAAATCCAAAGCACTATTTTCCTGATATCACCTTTGCACCACGATTGCGCTACACAAGCTTTACACTTGACTATTTTGTGAAACCCAGCACATTGGTATCTTACTTGGGAGTGTCGAAAAAGAAGTTACGAGAGCTTAACCCTGGGATCCGACCGGTGGTGTTTCGTCAAGACAAGCTGATCCCCAAAGGGGTCACAGTCCAGATACCGATTACATTTTCACAAACAAAGATTACCGCAGGCCTCACAAGTATTCCCGATTCGCTTAAGGTGGTTACTCCTCCTAAGCCCAACTATTACCGCGTCCGCCGGGGAGACAATCTCTATGCCATTGCCCGGCGTCTTGGTGTCTCTGCCCGAAGCCTTGCCTTGGAAAACAATATTACCCGCATGAATCGTATCTATGCTGGACAGGTGCTACGGGTCCCTGGAGCTCCCAAGGAGGTTACTCCAAAGGTTATTGCTGCAAAGAAAAAGAAACCGGTGAAAAAGATTGTCAAAAAGGAAAAACCTGCGACAAAGGAGAAGGTCGTTGTTGCTCCTCCTAAAAAGGAAACAGTTGTCGCGGAGAAAAAAGAGAAGGCCAGTAGCACTGATACGCTTCAGGATATCATCATGACCTATGCTGATGCAGAGCCACAAACCACCACACCACGTGTTCAAAACTCCTATAAGTTTGATGCCAGTATCTATGCATTGGATGTAAACCAGGGCCCCAAAACAGATCGTGCACGAATACGGATCACCGTTGATGAGACCCTTGGCCACTATGCTGAATGGTTGGATATCGCTACCCAGCGTATCCGTAGTATCAATGGTATGGGGAGAAGTTCAACTATTCGTATCAATCAAAAGCTTCTTATACCTGGTTCAAAGAGTGACCTTGATCAGTTTATACAGCGTCGTTTAGAGTATCATATGGCCTTGGAAGAGGACTTTTATAGTCAGTACAAAGTTACCGGGCTTAGGCCTAAAAAGGTGGAGCGCGGAGAGACCCTATGGCAGATTTGTAACAGTGATGGTGAGGTGCCCCTCTGGCTCTTAAAGAAATATAATCGTCATATTGATATTGGACAGCTCTATCCCAACACCCAATTGTGGTTGCCGATCATTGAGGAGAAGAGTGATAAGGATTTACAACAGGAATCAAATGGGATATGGCGAGGAATCTATCCAGCCTATCGAGAACTTGACCTTCGAGAACGCCTCAGTCGCTTTACACCTTAAGATATTCATTTAAAGCCACTCCTTGCTGCAGCTAATTACAAAGCACTCTTGATTTTACTAAATTCAATTCCATAGTCCATTCAATAAAATATGGTTTTAATTTAAGTATTAAACGATTTTAATCCCCTTCAATCGCAGCGCATAGCTGTTTGGGAGAAGTAAAGTTTTGTTCGAGCCCGCAGGGCGAGTTAACGAAGCGCCAAACAGTTATGCGATAACTAGGATAAAAAACTAATTTCCACATTTCTTTTGCTACCCTCTCCTCGTGGGAGAGGGGCTGGGGGTGAGGTCGGGTTGATGTTTTCTTAATATATACAAGTAAGGTTTAAAATCGATCAAGACTGATAGGACGTAGGATCAGCAACACCGGCATCAATAAACCCTTGCTTCCGAATACGACAACTGTCACAGAGTCCACAGGCAAGACCATCCGATGAAGGGTCATAGCAACTATGGGTAAGACTATAATCGAGCTGTAATGCAGAGCCCGCCTTAATGATATCAGCCTTGGTAAGATCAATCAGTGGTGTGTGTATGGTCAAGTGCTTGTTCTCTACCTGTGCCTTTGTTGCCAAGTTGGCCATAGACTCGTAGGCTTTAATAAACTCCGGTCGGCAGTCAGGGTATCCCGAATAGTCAACAGCATTGACCCCAATAAAGATATCGTAACAGTGAAGCACTTCGGCCCAGGCTAGGGCATAGGAAAGGAAGATCGTGTTACGGGCCGGCACATAGGTGTTGGGAATCGCATTGTCGGAGTCCTCTCTGTCTTTTGGAACAGCTGTTGTGCTAGTCAAGGAGCTACCGCCAAAGGTACGGAGGTCAATGGTGATCACCTTATGCTGAGAAACCGCAAGGTGTGTGGCAACTCTTTTTGCTGCTTCAAGCTCAACATGATGGCGCTGTCCATAATCGAAGGTGAGGGCAAAGCAGGTAAAACCCTTACTTTTTGCCATGGCACAGCAGGTTGCTGAATCAAGGCCTCCACTGAGAAGAACAACAGCTTCTTTGTTTTGATTATTCTGGCTCATAGGATACCATTCCTTATTTAAACGCCCCGTGTATTAGGATCCCAGATTGTCTTGTGAAGCTGAAAACCCAATCGAACAGGAGTCTGATCAGAGAGAATCCACTGGGCAAGCTCCTTTAGAGTAAGCCAATTATGGTTAGGTGAAAAAAGAGTGGTGCAGAGGGTATGTAGGTTTGTCTGTTTTATAAAGTCAACTGCCCAGTCAAAGTCTTCTCTATTGGAAATGACCATCTTACACTCATCATTTTTATTTAAATGATGAATGTTTTCCCTAAGAAAGGGTACGTCAACCTGGCTACTGGGGCACTTGATATCCATTATCCGTATACAGGCTGAGGGTAATACAGAAATATCCAAGGTACCATTGGTCTCTACAAGTACTGGATGGCAAAGCTTAAGAAGCTCTTGGCAGAGCTTTGGTGTTTCTCTATGGATTAGCGGCTCGCCACCGGTAACTTCGACGATTGCAGGAGAGTACTTTTTTACTGTGTTAACAATATCTTCGAAAGATCGATCTGTGCCCTCATGTAGCGCATAGGATGTATCGCAATAGAGGCATCGGCAATTGCAGCCCGCAAGTCTTACAAATGCACATGGCGTACCTGCCCAGGTTGACTCTCCCTGGATACTGTAGAAGATTTCATTAACCTTAATCGTGTTCAAAATAGGAGGCGCAGTTTCCAGGGGTTTCAAAGACGTCTATCCGATGCACCGTACAATTGGGTTCGGTTATTTTTTCCTGAAGCTGCTTATAGATGTACCGGGCAATGTTTTCCGATGATGGATTGAGCTTCTGTGTATCAAAGAGTTTGTTGAGGTTACAATGATCAAGCTCATCCAAAACCTCAGACAAAAGAGATCGTAGTATTTTAAAATCAATGGCAATGCCAATGGTATTGAGCTCATTAGATCGGATAGTTGCCCGTACAAGCCAGTTGTGGCCATGAACGTTTTCGCAGGGGCCCTGGTAGTCATTGAGGTGGTGTGCCGCAGAAAAGGACATCTCAGAAGAAATTTCAAACATGTAGACCTACCATGAAATGGTTTTTGTATAATTGTATATCGGATATTTTTCTATTCCGGTGGAAAAATAACCCAAAACGCCATTCTGTGCAATAGTTGAGAATGGAGGGCACCTATTTTATAGAGACTCTGTTTTTACCCTCCTTTTTGGATGTGTAGAGAGCATCGTCTGCATCTTTGATCAGTGATTCCTTGGTTCCTTCGGTTTTTCCATTGTAGATAGTCAAGCCAACACTAATGGTGTAGTGAATGGTGTGGCCATTTAAGGTAATTGGGTTTTGATCAATATCCACTCGAATCCGCTCTGCCAAAGCATAGGACCCCTCAATGGGTGAGCCTGTAACAATAATAGTAAACTCCTCGCCACCGTAGCGAGATAAAAGATCTTCACCGCGAATAGTACCAAGAATACGGGAGCACAAATCCTGCAGTACAGCATCGCCGACTTGATGACCATAGGTGTCGTTTATAGCTTTAAAGTCGTCGATGTCAAGCATGATAAGACCAAACTCGCTCTGATCTCTGTTTGCCCGAGCAATCTCTTTTGTGAGCATTTCATGAAAGGAGCGATGGTTGGAAACACCGGTGAGTGGATCGGTTGCTGCAAGGTTTTTGGTGTGGCGCAGCGTATAGGCGTTTTCAATGAGCGGGGAAATCAGAGAGGAGAACACATGAAGGTACTGCTGCTTCTCATCGGACAGCTCTGATCCGGTGGGCAGAAACGTGGCAATGCATCCTTTGCTTCCACCCATAAAAAGAACCGGTACCACAATGGGGGTTAGATCATGGACCTGCTCCTCTTGACTACTGTTAGAGCCAATGGTGTTGAAGGTGGTCTTTGGCCATTGAAACTTCTCTTGATCAATGGTCTGAAAGAGGTGGCCCCACTGTTTAATAATTTCCTTCTTGATATTTTCTTTACTAATTTGAAAGGTGGTATTGGACATGGCAAAGACTTCGGGAAAGCCAAACATGTTGACCCCGACCATACAAAAGACCGACCGCATCTTTGTGTTGAGGTTTTCTAAAATAATGTTCATGATGTCCCGAATATCCAGAGAGCGTAGAAGCTTTCTAAAGAGTTCATAGATATGGGTCATGTTGGTGAGATGCTCCATTTGGCTCTGACTAAGGGCATGGTAATGGTTTTTCAGCATTTGACTTTTAAGGTAGAAGTCGCGATTAGCCACGGCCTTGTCAACATGGGCATTGAGGCTCTCAATTGCAATTGGTTTGAGCAGATAGGAGGAGGCACCTAGATTGAGTGCTTCGGTGGCAGAGTCTAAGGAGGCAAAGGCGGTAATGATAATCACCTCGCAAAAGGGATCCTTCTCTTTTGCATAGCGAAGTACGTCAATACCTGAGCCATCGGGTAATTTTAAGTCGGTGATTATAAGATCATAGGAGTTGTGAGAAATCAGCTCCTCTGCGTGCCTATACCCTGGGGCCGAGTCTACGGTATACTTCTTCTCAAGGACTGTACAAAAGAGACGACAAATCTGTTCTTCATCGTCAACAACAAGGATATGTGAGGTGGATTCGGTGTAGTTGTTCATTGAAACCTGTTTATCTGTTTTACTGTGATGAGTTTGGGAATGATGATGTTATATCCATTATTTTTTTGTTATCACTAAAGCATTGTTAATGGGCCAAAGACCACTGCTGTTAAGAACCACTCCAGCACAACTAAAGCTTGTCTGTACTGATGAGCCACCATCAAGGTTGAGCGCAGCCTCACAACCAGCACCGCCCTCTTTTTGAGGTGTTCTAAGGAACTGGGCTAATTCATAAAGGCTTAAGCCCTGGCCCTGACTGCCAGCAACACAGGCTATGATAATGGTACTATCCTTAACACCAATGGCCGCTCTGCTCTGTCGATTAAAATCATTGGAATAGATACCCATTTTGCCACCGGGCTCAACTAATACGGGGCCACACTGCAGTGCTGTTTCTGCTTTGATGTTGGCGTTATATTCTTTGGCCCAGATTATCTTTGGCATGCCCTGTATCATGCAGAAAACTCCGGAGCCGCCAAAGTCTGTTTTAGGATTTATGCGCGATTGGTTTTGGATAACAAGGCCTGAGGGTGATAGCGCAAGGAGTGTGTCCATTTCAAAGAACCCTCCATTAATAGCCAAAACTGATTGAGTATGGGAAAAGAAGTGGGAGATATAGTTTCCCCCCGTACTCTTTTGAAGCTGCACATCAATGGTGTTATGTCGCGGATCAACAATCCAAAGGTAGAGACAATAATCAGAAGGTCCTGTTTGTATTGATTTGAATTCTATTCCCTTGCAAAGTGCTTTGAAGGCGCTTTTTTTTGATTGACTTAAGAGATCAGTGATGATGTTGCTTTTTCCCTCATCGGGTAAGGGCCATTGCGGGTGGCTTGGATCAATTGCCTTTGCTTTTTTATAATAGTAAGAGGCGCTATCTTTGTGTTTCTCAAGCTCATAGAGTTTTGCTACTGTCCAAAGGGCCATGGCAAAGCCTCTGTCCTCTGCGACAGCCTTTAAAAGTTGCTCTTTGGCTTTAGTGTTTTTCTTAACTCGAATAGAGGATTGTGCTTTACAATAGTATAGGAAGGCCTTGCATGAGTTGGTTGGTCGTTTTTGATGAATGGTGTCATGGTCCTCGTTAACCTTTAAGGCATAGAGGATTCCCACACCAAGATAACTTCGCATAGATCGAAAAAAGTCAATGGTGCCAGAAAGAGTATCCCTTGCCAAAGTGTTTTTGAGTTTGTCAAGAAGAGTGAAGTCTAAAGAAAGACCAGATTCACCTTTTACAACCTCACCAGATATTGTCAGCTCAGCATCTTGCTTTGGGGATTTAATTATTGGCGAGACTGGCTCAAATCCTCGATTGTATAACTCTTCGATAGTCTTTCTTTGCGCAGCAATGGATACCCAAATCGCATCTGCATGGGAACACTTTCGAGTAAAGGGAAAGACCGCAACAGTTTTCTTTGTCGGGTATGATTGTTTAGCCCAGGATGTGCCAAAGCCAGACAAGAGCAGCACAATCATCCAAAGCAGGCGCGTGATGACAAAAGCGGACCAATGGCAGTGATGGGCTAATGTATTAAAGAGTTACTCCTCAGGAAAGTGTGGGAGCGAGCCATGGAATCCAGCAACAATCAGTTTAGCAACGGTCCATTCATTGTTGTAGCCGATTTCCGACATGTATTCATCTACCGTCCAGTGGGTAACCAATTCATCGGCAAATATGGTGGCCTCCGAGGGAAACCGGGTGCCCTTGACAATCTGAACATTTTCGCAAAAGCTGTGGGTATTCCCTTCCTCTGCAACAATGATGTGCCCCTTAAGAAAGGGAGGGCGGTTTGACTTTTGTCTGAAGGTGATCACCTGGTCGACATTTTCGGGAATGACCTTTCGCGCACGGTCATTGAAATCGAGCGACTCGTCAGGATCAACAAGGACCATCAAGTTTGTTGGAATAGCAGGATAGTGCCTTTTCCTTCTCAGGCCTGCAACCGCTCGGATTGCATCAAACCCGCCAAAGCTTTTGCCCACCATGGCAACATAGGGATCATCAAATTCGTCGCGGTATTGGCGAATGTGTTTGTTAAGCCATCGCTCGGTCTCCTCGAAAAAGGTTCCCCGTGAACAGAGTACCCGAAAGTCATCAATAGCCCCGGACTGCATGAGTTCGATGCCCGTATCAATGCAACTCTTCCAAAGGTAGCCCTTAAACAGAGACTCCTCATCCACCTTGCTCCAATCGCGGAGTATATTCTTTAGATAGGGCAGATAATGGGCCTCTGTGCTGTTATTAAACCAGGGAAGGTCAGGATCTCCTCGTTTTGTGCCGCTTTGTCCATGGGCACACCCGATAATGAGCTGTCTTGCCATGCATCACCTCTTTGGTTAACGTGTAACAGATCTTTTTGATGTTTACCTACGCTAACAATACTCTTATATAAAAATAATATAAACATGTATGGTGTATTATAAAAAGGATTTTTGGATTGGTTTATTTTGTATTTGATAAGTAAAAATATTATTTGGATGGGGAAGTCTTAAGAATGGGGAGGGATGTGTTTTTACTGTTCCTAAGTGATCTATGTTAATCAATACTTGCGATATTTATTAGAAGTAAAAGATATTTTTTGGGCGTTCCCCTGCTCCGCAGGGTCGCCGTGGTTCCGGGCTCGGCTATTCGCCTCGGTCCCGCTAATGCGGGACTAAACCCTTCACCTGGCTAACGCAAAAGAGCAAAAGCTGTTTTACATAAAAAAGTGCTGAAAGCGTGAAACATACCAGCCCAGGGTAAGCGAAGCGCAACCCTGGGTCAATGAAGCCTCCACCAACCCCCTCAAGCCCTGTAAGGGCGACATAAACATGTGATTAACATTAGAGAAAAATAAACCTCTGTGGCCAGGATCTATGGAGACTGTATCATAAATGCAAAAAGTAGCATTCCACCGGTTTTGCTTCTCGCTCAACCCGGCGCAATCCAACTTTTTGTAACAGCCCACCCAACTGGATCTCTGGCTACCCCTCTAATACCTTTTACTTGATTAAAGTCATATTGGTAGAACTCAAACTTTAATGTCATTGCGAGGAACAACGTGACGAAGCAATCTGTTGTTCGGTTAATCTTTTGTCATGGCTAACCGAACGCAAAAGAGCAAAAGCTGTTTTACATAAAAAAGTGCTGAAAGCGCGAAACATACCAGCCCAGGGCAACGCGCCCAGGGTTAATGAAAATCCATCCACTCTTCCAAGCTCTGTAAGGGCGTCACAACCAATTGCTTAACATTAGAAAAAACAAATGTATGTGGCCAGGATCCGTGATCCTGGTTTACTCCTGAAAATAAAATACTATTGGCATAATCCCTTAGTTGTTTGGCACTATTTGCTATTGGAATATGAGCAAAAAAGTGGTATCTTTTTAATCAAAACATAGTAATATGCGGAATATTATTAAGGAGTATACTAGTATGGAACAATCTTCCCAACCACAAAGTACTAGCCGGCGAAATTTCCTCAAATCAGCTTCTATAACGACCGTTGGCACTGCCGGACTCTTGATGAATGGATCGGCAGTAGCCGCGCCAACTTCCAGAAGCACTGTTGTTCTCGTACGCCACAAGGGTGCGGTCCAGAATGATGGGAGAGTAAACCAGGAAGTAGTAAAGGAGATGCTTGCACGGGGGCTCACCGAGCTTTCCTCAAAGAGTACCCTCGCTGATGCTTGGAAAAGTTTTATTCCCTCAAGCGATCGCGTAGGCATCAAGATTAATACGCTTGGCCTACGGGGTGTTGCTGGCACTACCTTTACCGACCATTTTTCCGGGGTGACCAGTGGTATTGCCGATGGGCTTAAGGAAGCGGGAATACCGAGCCAGAATATCACTATCTGGGACCGTATGGACTCTGAGCTCATTGCTGCCGGGTTAACGCTTCAGAAAAAGGAAGGCCAAGTCCGTGTGATGGGTACCACGGGGGAGAAAAATGAACCCTGCCCGGGATACGATACCAAAGAGATGGCTATGGGAAAGAAAACAGTTCATCTTTCCCGTATTCTGACAGACCAGATTGATTCAATGATTAATGTCTCCCTTCTTAAGGACCACATGATGGCAGGAATAACGGGAAGCCTGAAAAACCACTATGGCACCATTGACAATCCGATGCCCTTTCACTGGAATAATTGCACCGGTCCGGGCATTCCAGAACTGAACCTGATTGAGCCTATCCGAAAGAAGCAGAAGCTGTGCATCTGTGACGCCCTTTTGGGTGTATATGACGGTGGCCCCATGTGGAAGACCCGCAGTGTTTTTACCTATGGTGGACTCCTTTTTTCCACTGACCCGGTAGCAATGGATGCGGTTCATTATAAACTGATAAATGAACAGAGAAAGAAGAAGGGTGAAAAGGCAATTAAGAAAAGCAAGGTAAAACATATTGCCCTATCTGGAGACCTTGGGTTGGGTGTGAGCAAACTGGAGAATATTGACCTTAAAGAGATCGTGTTATCCTGAGGTGACCTATGAAAAAAAATATTATACCCTTACTGTTTTTTCTATGCCTGCTGTTAACTGCTCCTGAGGATGGGTTTGCAAAGGAAGCTTCTGAAAATCAACTCACTATTATTCGAACTGCATTAACCAAGGGCTATGCCGAGGAGAGCTACAGCCACTTTACGCCGCAGAATTTATATGACCTGATAGATGGCGGTGCCGGTGTCTATATTGATGCCGGTCTTGTTCAGGGATTCCAGCAGAGATTGAAAAAAGACAGTGCTGTATTGCTTGATATTATGGTAATGCAGATGAAAAGCAGCAGGAAAGCCAAAGGTCTTCATAATGATCAAAAGGGTAAGGGTGCCGACAGCAAAGCATTATCAGAGGCCCCGGAGGTTACCATCTGTCATGAGGAATCTGTGGGTGGAGCCTTTACCGTAGCCTTTTTTGGGAACTACTACTTTGAGATCACAATCCTGGGCGTTGAGAGCACACAGGCAGGAATTACTCTTTCAAATGAGGCTCTCAATAGAATCTACAAAGCATTATCTCTGAGTGAAAAGAAGGGTAGTTGATTATTCAACTTAAATAACATCTAAAATTTCCTGTAACGCCTTATTGAATTCAACAGGGTTTTCAATCATCGGATAATGACTGGATGCCTCTATCTCATGTACTTCAAATGAATTTTTACATCGATCCTTGAGACCCTGCATATTGGTTGGGATAACATTACTGTTTAATAAATATAGCTTGTAATTCAGCTCTTCTAACTTTACTGCTTCTGCCATTGTATAGTTAATAAAATTGTTCAAAGATGAAAGTCCAATGTTGGCGTTAGCGTTTGTAAAATCAGATTTAATTCTATGGGAAACAGATACATCTGTTGAAGGACTCAGAAGCATTTGCTCAGCATAAACAGGAGCAGTGTTTTTAAAGTCCTTTTCAATCATTTTCAGAAAACCGTTCATTTCTTCATATTGCTGTGGTGTAAACTGAACATCTATCATTTTAAAATTATCAATACC
>JANQEN010000240.1 GCA_028278335.1 Chitinivibrionales bacterium
CTTTTTACCCAATGACCAACGCTTTTTACCCAATGACCAACGCTTTTTACCCAATGACCAACGCTTTTTACCCAATGACCAACGCTTTTTACCCTAAGACCAACGCTTTTTACCCTAAGACCAACGCTTTTTACCCTAAGACCAACGCTTTTTACCCTAAGACCAACGCTTCGCCCTAAAGAGTAAAATTAATATATATCGTATCCACAAACAACCATTCAATATACACAAGAATGCCTATTATAACTCATTATTTACATATTTCGTATCCAAAATGAATACATTTATTTTATTTGGGGACAGCAAAGAGCAAAATTCTAGATTATATTTCTAATAACATAACAATATGAGAGGATGAGGAACAATTTTAATGAAATCAATTTTCGAATACATTGATTATCGAAGATTTCTTCTCGATTACTACACAGAGAGTAAGCAAAACAAACCTTACTTCTCATATCGCTTTTTTTCATCCCGGGCAGGTATAAAATCACCGGTCTTTTTGAAACTGGTTATTGAGTGCAAGCGAAATCTTACCCGCCCCATGATAGAAAAATTTGCAAAAGCACTTTCATTCAGTGATAAAGAGTCGATCTACTTCAAGCATCTGGTGCTTTTTAACCAGGGAAAAACATCTCAGGAAAAGCAGGAACACTACCTTGTCCTTAAATCTATGGTCGGTTTGGTTAAAGAGAATATTATTGAATCAGATTTATATGAATACTATGATAAATGGTATACCAGCGTGATCAGAGAGTTGGTATGCCAGCATGATTTTAAGAATCAGTATGAATCAATTGCTGCAAAGATCTTTCCAAAAATCACACCGGGCCAGGCAAAAGCTGCTTTAGAATTGTTGTTAAAACTTCGCCTTCTGGTAAAAAAGAGTGATGGCACCTATGAACAGACAAACAGAGCAATCTCTTCTGGCTCTTCTATAACGGCACTGGCTATTCGTAACTTTAACCGACAAATGGTGCGCTTGGCAGAAAAGGCTTTGGAAAGTGTACCTGTGGAAAAGCGACATGTGTCTGGAATTACCATGGGCATTTCAGAAGAGGGGTACCATGTCCTGATCTCTGAAATTGAAGCCTTTAAAGAACGGATTGTGAATATTGTTAATGCCGATACCAAAAGCGAGAAGGTATACCAGTTCAATGTTCAATTGTTCCCCGTGACCAAGATTACTGGAGGGACCAATGGTTAGATTGCTTTCTCTGACTATCACATTTTCGATCCTTTTGGTATATATCTCCTGTTCAAACCAATCAATCACTGGTGGAACCAGTACCACCGGTAATTCGATTATTACCGGACTCACCTTAGATATCAATGGGAATGTAAAAACTGGCACCATTGTCACTTTGCTCCCCATTGATTTTAATCCGGCAATTGAAAGTGCACTCCCAGACTCTCTCATTGACACAACAGATCATGCAGGAGCCTTTACCTTTGCCCTATCACATTCAGGGACCTATAATATTCAGGCCCTTCACCCAACCGAAGAGACAGAGTTTCTCTTTTCAGACCTCTCTATTCAACATGGTGATACCATCAGCGACCTCTTTGGTGTCTTAAAAAAACCTGGTTTCGTAAAAATCTTTTGTGCTGACACCATTGATACGATTAATGGATACCTCTGTTTTCTTGGCACAACCTTATTCCGCAACCTTGACGAAGCTGTATCTATAAACGACTCAGCCTTTGAAATTGACTTTCCCTCTGTTCCAGCCATGCGTAATAGCACCATCTCCTATGGAAAACGAAATGGTCCAACGCTGTCTGTTACCTATGCTCAAGCCTTTGATGTGATTTCCAATGACACCGTAATTCTCGATTTCTTAAAATGGGTCAACTTTACAACTCAAAATTCCGAGATTTTAAGCGATATGATTAACGATGTTGCCTATAATAAATTTAATCAAACCCTATGGATTGCTACCAATAGTGGCATCTGTGGCATTGACAAATCAAAAGAGGCTTGGTTTTCCTATACAAAAGACAACTCGCCGCTCCCCTCAAATCGCGTCAAAAGTATAACAGCGCCAGAAACACCAACTCCCTCCTTTGGCACCCTCTGGTTTGCCACTGATAGGGGTGCTGCCTGTTTAAAGAACGGCCAATGGACTCTTTATACAACCAGCTCTGGACTGCCATCTAACCAGGTAACAAGTATTGCCGTACACAGAAAAACTGGTACATGGTTTAGTACGATGGATGCAGGCTGTGCTCTTTTGCATGAATCAACATGGATTCTTTACGATACAACCCATGGTTTGCCTTCAAACACCGTTCTCCAAATAGATACTGATAATGATGGTGTAACCTGGTGTGCAACTAACCGGGGAGCGGCTCGTTTTGACGGCAATACATGGCAACCCTTTACAACAGAAAACTCAGCGATATTATCGAACACGGTGTTCTCTGTAGTAATTGACAAAAACGCCATAGTCTGGTTCGGCTGTAAAGATGGTGTCTCTCGATTTGATGGGAACACCTGGACCAATTTTACTGCACAAAACACATCTCCCATTCTTAACGATACCATACATACTGTATACTTACTTCCTGGTACTAACACTCTCTTTGTTGGGACATCCAAGGGACTTACCAAATTTGATGGAAAAGAGTGGTTTGACTATAGTGGTGCCCGGTACACCAAGCTTGAAAACAAGCAGATTAGAGCAGTAACCTTTGATCTATTTCGAACAATGTGGGCAGGAACCACTGTGCATGGGTTAATAGGATCTGGTTTTAGGATAAGAGAGGATTAACAAAACATACTACTATAAGTAATAAAAATTAAAAAGGACTATAGAGAGAATATCACGTTCCAATCAGCGCTCAACCAGGGGAACAGGATAACTTTATGCCCTATAGCCCTTGCTATATCTAATCAATAAATTAATACCAAAATAAAAATGTATCAAAGTGAAAGGATACATTCAAATGGGACAATATAAAAACTTTAACCGTGGAGGAATGATGCGTAACATGCTTACCATCCTACTAGTTCTCTTTATGTCATCTGTGCATGCCCATAAAATTTCATTGGAGCTTGCCGAAATTCTAAGTACCGCAGCACCCAATGACAAAATTGACTGCATTGTGTATATGAAAGAACGCTATCCCCTCAAGTCAATGAAGTACAGCACCGTATTAGATAGGATTTACACATTCAGAAGCATTGCCAGGCAAAGTCAAGAGCCACTTCTTGCAACTCTTTCCAAACGAACCGAGGCAGTGGAAAAGGTGAAACAGTTCTGGGTGATCAATGGACTTCATGTAAAAGCAACCCCTGCGGTTATCAAGGAAATTGCCTCTCGCAATGATGTTGCCCGAATTTTGGATGATGCTATTGTCACGATCAATCCAATCATCCCCTCTGACAAAACAGCAACAGCCAAGGGTATTGAGTGGGGCATAACAAAAATCCAGGCAGATAAATGCTGGGAGATTGGTATTACTGGTGAAGGTGTTCTTATTGGCGTTGTTGATACTGGCGTCGATTTTGAACATCCTGCACTCAAAGACAAATGGTCCGGACATTGGTATGATGCGGTAGGTGGCAGTGAAAAACCCCGTGACGGTCATGGTCATGGCACTCACTGTGCTGGCACTATATTGGGTGGCGATGGACCGGGAAGCTTTGAGCATGATATTGGTGTGGCACCCGGTGCCAAGTATGCTGCAGCAAAGGGGCTCAATGACCAAGGGTCTGGTTCCAGCTCGCAATTAATTGAGTGCTTGCAATTTATGGCTAATATTAAGGAAAAGGATGATATCAAGGCGGTTTCAAACTCCTGGGGTGGTTCTAGTGGTGAATACTACTGGGAAGTGTTCAAGACATTGCGGGCGATTGACATTGTACCGCTTGTGGCTAATGGTAACAACGGTAGCCAAGGAAGCGGCTCTGTCTCCTCTCCCGGTGATTATCCTCATGTTATTGGTGTAGGCGCAACAGATAATAGTGATAAGCGAGCAGCCTTTTCAAGTCTGGGGCCCGCACCAGAGAAAGCGCCTTGGAATGATCGTTCTTTTTGGTTTCGCGATGATTGGAATTATGTAAAGCCAAACATTTCCGCACCGGGTAAAGATATCAATTCTTGTATTCCCGGTGGTGATTATAAACTCATGAGCGGAACCTCAATGGCCACTCCCCATATGTGTGGTGTTGTGGCACTTCTGTTTCAGAAAAACAGGAACCTAACCTCTGAAATGGTGTATAGTTTATTACTTGATAATGGTGATGAGGTGCCAGCCTATACAACCTACCCCAACCAGGAACTGGGCTGGGGACGGGTCAATGCATTAAAATCGGTTAATGCAACCCCCCAAATGAACCAACCCTGGATTAGTGTATTAAAAAAGAACCTACCCGAGCTTGAACCAGGAAAGAGTGTTGATTTTTCCATCGTTGCTAAAAACCTTGGTGGAGCAGACGCAAAGAATACCACAATCAAATGTATTTCATTAAACAACTATGTTACCATATCGAATACTGGCTTTTCCGTAGGTGATTTAAAGCCTAACGAAGAAGCTGGCAATAGTAGCAGTCCCTTTAAAGTGGCTGTCCATGCAAAGACACCACAGGGACACCGGGGAAAAATTGGCTTGGTTCTTCATGCTGACGGACCCCATGACACACTCGATTTTGATGATACCATTTCTATTTCTTTTATGGTTGGTACACCACCACCACCCTTTGAAATCTATAATGAGGATTTCGAGTATACCGGAAGCGTTGATAGTTTTGCCCTTATATGGGACGTTAGTGGTAATTGGCATAGAACAGATCAGGTAGCGCAATCTCCTACCCATGCAGCATACAGTGGTAAAGCGGTTGACGGAGAGACTCAATTGACTATGAAAGCGCCAATAGACCTCTCTGAGGTAAAAAATCATCGACTCTATTTCTCCTACAAACATAAATACCATATCCAGAGGATCATGATGTCCAAGTTGAGATTGGATATCTCCTCCGATGGCGGAAGCAGTTGGGAGCCACTTTGGAATCCTCGTTTTATCTTTGGAGATAGTTCTGATTGGGTTAGTGCTGGTCATGAAATTGCGCCCTATATCAGTGATAAGGTGGCCTTTCGTTTCTCTCTATCAACAAGAGCCATGATGCAAACCTATGCCGACTGGTATATCGACGATTTATCGATCTTTGTGGATACCGACAACCAACCCCCATACTTTGATCAGGCAACCCTCTGGTCCAACACGGATAAAACCGGCCCCTTTAATGTAGAGGCAACAATCACCGACATGTCTGGCATCAAGGAGGCCCATCTCAATTATCGAGTCGGCACAGGATCATGGCAGAAGGTTGCCTTGACGACCTCAGGGCAGGATTTATACAAAGCTTCAATTCCTGCTCAGACCGGCACTGATAAGATTGACTACTATTTAGAAGCAGTAGATAAGTGGGAGCTGACCGGCTCCCCTAATGCGGGCACCTTTCCCATTGGCGCAGATCAAAAAAGAGATTTTCACTCCTTTATTTATGGCACAACCGCTATTATAAATGGACACTCAGGATCGCAGTTTAGCCTATCCAATTTCCATAACAAAGGGAATTTGAACATGCGCTTTTATATGCCAACTGCTATGCACATAAGCATGTCTCTTGTTGATGTTATGGGAAGAAAGGTAGCCACACTTCTCAATAATCGCATGACCAAAGGGAGTCATACTTTGGTATGGAATCGTAAGGGAAAGGATAGAATCGCTTCGGGTATATACTTTCTCAAGGTGGAAGCGAAACCAGTAAAGAAGGGCACTATGATCAAAGCAATTAAGAAGATCGAACGATTTGTACTGATGGATTAGTACTTTTGTACGTGAATAAAAAACAAGAAGGTAAAGCTCCTGAATATCAGGAGCTTTGCTCTTTTACCATAGGAATCTCTTAATTGTCTCTTCTTTTGGGTAACCGAGCGACCCCAAACCAAAACTTCTCTATCTCCTCTGCTAATTTTAAGAACTCATAGATATCAACCGGCTTAGTGATAAAACAGTTGGCATGATTTTGATAGCTTTTTCTAATATCATCATCATCACTGGAGGTAGTTAATACAATAACCGGAATATCGGTTAAGGCTGTATCTTCCCGGATCTCCTTTAGTACTTCGATACCCGACTTTTTTGGAAGATTAAGATCAAGCAAAATAAGATCGGGTTTTTTAGCATCCTTATACTCATCTTCCTTGCGCAGATACTTCATTGCCTCTACCCCATCAGTGGCTACCTGCATTGTATTCATTAGTTTACTTTTAGAAAATGCCTCCTTAGAGAAAAAAGCATCATCAGGACTATCTTCAACCAAAAGGATTTCCATTCTTTGTTTCTCTTCTTCCATTTCAACAACCCTCTCTTTTCAATAATCTATATTCACAATAATTATATCATATCTACGCTAAATTCTCACTCAAAGTGAAGAAAAAAGTCGATCCCTTACCCAACTCTGATTCTACCCAAATTTTGCCCCCATGACGTTCAACTATTTTTTTGCA
Organism: Chitinivibrionales bacterium; assembly: GCA_028278335.1. Classification (GTDB taxonomy): domain Bacteria; phylum Fibrobacterota; class Chitinivibrionia; order Chitinivibrionales; family JANQEN01; genus JANQEN01. The sequence goes on from JANQEN010000240.1 coordinate 6,519, forward strand.
CATGGCAAGTCCAAGTCCGGTGCCCTCATATTTCCCTCTTCCATGGAGCCGCTGAAACAATTCAAATATTTTTTCTTTGTACTCACCTTCAATCCCTATTCCATTGTCTTTAATGGAAAAAAGCCATCCACCATTATCCTGTTTTGCAGAAATGGTTACGGTTGCCATATCTTTGTCACAATATTTTAAAGCGTTTCCTATGAGGTTTAAAAAAAGACGATGAATCTGCTCTTTGTCAATAACCATGATAGGTAATTCATCGTAGTTGACTGTCGCCTTTTTTGTTTGTATTAAGGTATCCATATCCTCAAGTACTGTTTGGATGATCTCTTTTGTATTGCACGATGAAAAGGGATTTCCTCGCGTAGAAATACGTGAGTAGGAGAGAAGGCTTTGAATCATGGCCTGCATTCGCTTTGCCGCATTAATCGATCTACTGATAAAGTTTTTACCCTTTTCGTCAAGTCCTTCCAGGTACAAGTGTTCTAAAAATTGCAAATAGCTTACAATCACCCTCAAAGGTTCTTGCAGATCATGAGACGCCGCATAGGCAAACTGTTCCAGTTCCTGGTTTGAGTGATGCAACTCCTTTGTGGTATGTTCAAGTTCTCGATTACGGTCTTCTAAGTGCTCCTTAGCAGAGTGCAGTTTTCTCATTGTGTTTTCAATGTCATCACCCATCATGTTGACACCCATTCCCAGAGCATCAAATTGATCATTGTTATCCGTGAGTGTGCAGTTTTGATTATGGTCGCCCTGTGCATAGGCATAGACGACCTCTAAAATGTCAGCAATGCGTTTCATGGCATAATCAGCCGCAATCGTGGAATTACGCAGGTCCAGCTCTGCTTTACGCATAAGAAATAAGGCATTTACAAAGACAAGTAAAAATGCCAGGAATCTATAGAAATGCCATAGCCACCAAGAATAATCCCAAGGGGTTGATAACTGAAAGGTAGATCCAGCAGCACCAAAAAGGAGACAGAGGTTAAGGAAAAATACGCTTTCAAGCGTTGGCTTTTTTATAATTCTTACCCCAAACCAAATAGCTGCCAGGAAATAAAAGAGGCCACTATAGACATTAACCATGATAGCAAAATAGCTAAAGATATTTTTTTCAACTTGATTAGCTGTTTCTGTCATAGTTGGAAGTATATCTGACAATAAAAGTGACGCACACACAAATAGTATTGACAATATGGGTGTAGCAAAAACCAGTAATGATTTAGTCTGCTTATTAACCTTACGCGACGGTATCCATACCAGACTGATAAGTATGCCCCCAATAGTAGGTGCGGCACTGTGTAACCAAACAGAGGTGTTTTCTAGATGGAGACTCCCATGAAAGAGATCGATTATCCCCATTGACATAAAGCTTGCAATCACCCAGAATCGCCAGGCTGGAGTGTTATCATTTCTTTGCATGATATAAAAGAGTGCCAGTAAAATAGCACAAAAGGCTCCGCAGACCTCAATAACCGTATGCAATGGTTCATGTTCCCAGATACGCCCTTGAAAGTTGCTGGTAATCACAATACTTATTAGTATGGGTAATAGCAAACTCACCACAAGACTAATACTCATCTGAGAAAGAGATTTCTTAGAAATGGTCATTGCGTGGGCTTTCCTAAAAAAGTTATTCCTGTTTTAACCAAGAGAGCGCCTCTTCTTCAGTTTTAAAGAATTGCATCTTTGCACCAAGCAATTTACCAATAAAAAAATTTGCAATTGTCCGAGCAACTACGTGACTACCATGGATGGAAAATTTGCCTGTTTTTTCATGCTTTAGAATGCTTTTTTGAAAAATCTCCCTGGCCTCTGCTGAAGGTTTTCCTGCTTGATTGGCATCAACAATAACCAATGCTTTATGATCAAGCAGCGATACTAACTGTGCATAGGCCTTGGCCATGCCATCGGCAATAGCAACGTCTTTAATACCAACCGAATGGATATAAATAATATTATCATCACCTAAATAAAGGTGGTTGTCTCCAACACGATACTCCTTCTCTCCAATTTGTTTGAATGCCATTGGCTAGCCACCTTTTTTATGAGAGCATTTGTAAAAGGGATTTTTAAACAAAGGGGTATGATCGTGGTGCAGGAATCCTTTTATAATTTTTGGTTTTAAAATTCTAGTGGTGTTACCTAGTGTAACAACATGGCATTTTATTGTCAACAATCCCGTTTTCTTTGTGATATTATTAGAATTACTATATCATTATAATAGAGACATTACTTGCAAGAAGTAAAGCAATGCTGTAAAATAGAGATGATGAGACTTTTAGTAGATATCGCTGTTATCATGTATACTTAATAATAATTATGACCTACTTATCAAAAAAACAGTTTAGACTGTGCTCTGCACTTATACTCCCTTTATTAGTACCGACTCTACTGTTTAGCACTACCTATTATGTGGCAAATTCAGGGGACAACCAGCATGATGGCTTGAGCCCAAGTAAGGCATTTAAAACTTTATCACATTCTGGAACAATACTTAAAGCCCGTGATACGTTACTACTCAATCGTGGTGATACTTTTAGAGATTCCATGAACCTATCGAAAGTGTCGTCTCCGGTTATTACCCATTATGGAAACACTGCTCTTCCCAAACCAATGGTCTGTGCCAGTGTGGCTCTATCATCCTGGCGAGTCCACAATGGGTCTATCTGGGTTGCTTCTTGTGACAAAAAAATTGAAAAACTTTTTGTCGATGGTGTTGTCCAACCCCTTGCACGATACCCTGATACTGGTTGGTTACGTATTGATACGCTTATCGAAAATTCCGATGGCACGAATTCTATCATACATATTGCTGCTTTAACCAGTCATCCTAATAACGCTTCTGGATATTGGAACAACGCTCAGATACGATGGCGTCGTTGGAGTTGGTGGTTCGAAACACGACGTATTTCCAGCTATGCTCCCTCTGGTGTTTTAAAGCTTGAAGGAAAGAGTATTATTTCGATAAAGCAATCTTCCCGAGGGTGGGGGTTTTACATTGACAATAAGTTGGAAGAGCTTGATGCCCCTGGTGAGTGGTATTATGATAATAATGCCAAGAAAGTCTACTTCTATCCACCCAACAATGGTAATCCCAATAATATGCTTGTTGAGGGAGCTTACCTTTCAAAGGGTATTGAACTTGCAGGCGGCACAGTAACCAATATATGGTTTAAACATCAACTACGTTATGGTCTGTCAATTGCAAAAACCAGTTTCATTTCCAATTGTCGATTTGAGGGAATTGGCAGTGACTCTGGTGGAACCGCTTTGCGGGCAACCTGGGATATCGCTGGCTCACATATCCATGACAATCGTTTTGAAAACAATTTTAATATTGGGATATCATGGTACCAGAATTCTGGGCGACAGGGCAAGTCAATCATTGAGAATGATACGCTAATAAATACGGGCACCTTTCCAGGGTATGGTGGTAGTGGTCCCTGGCACGCTGTGGGTATCTTGGTGCATCTGAGTAAAAATGTTCGTGTGCAAAACAACTATATAGAAAAAACAGGGTATGCAGGGATACTTTTAGGAAGCGATAGTAATTTTGTGGAACGCAACATCATTAAAAAAGCTATGTGGACTCTGAATGACGGTGGGGGTATCTATACAAACTGTAATAAAAGTTTTATCCGCAACAACATTATTTTAAACACTCACGGTAACCTCGAATCTTGTGGTCCCTGGTATCCACTCAGCCATGGTATCTGGCTTGAATACCTGGGGGATTTCCGTGAAAGTGTTGTAGAAAATAACACCATTGTGGGAAGTGGCGCTAATGGAATCTATTTACCGAATAACTTTTCTTGTATCATTAAAAACAATACTCTCTTTGATAATACAGTTGCGCAATTGAAGCTTGACGGAGAGAAGGGCTCCACACTTCCTCAAGGCAACCAGTTTTCTGGTAACATATGCTATGCAAACTCAAAGGAACAAAAAAGTCTTCTCTATAGACCAGAATACAACTATGGTTCAATGCAGGATAACTACTTTTGCAACCCCTATACCGATTCAGTGGTATCCGGATATGGAACTGGAAATAACCAATGGACCATTTATAATTATACTCTTGCTCATTGGCAGTCTTTAGTCAACTGGGCAGACAATTCACCAAAATCAGATCCTATCAAACGACCGAATAATGTAAGTCCACAAAATCATTATGGTCTACCAAAGATATTTATCAACAAAACAACCTCAGCAAAAATCTTCTCTTTAGGTTCAATCGCTTATAAAAGCCTTGACAATAATGATATCACAGGCTCAATAACCGTCCCTCCCTTTTCATCAAAAATTTTGGTTCAAGCTGACAGTGTTATCAACATTAAAAATATCAATCCCATAAATGAAATCATCATTCTTTGTAGAAGAAATATGTCTCTTCGCTACCAGCTCATGAAAAAATCTACCACCTCTTTAGCAGTCTATGATGGATCAGGTAGAAAGGTATATTTTCTACCGCCGCATAGACAACAGGCTGGCACATATACAGTTAACTTCCTAACTTTACCCTCTCCTGGCAAGAGACTTGCCAATGGCGTGTATACCTATCTTTTTACAATCACGACTAAAGAGCATACCCACCCGATTATGGGAAGAATCGTGTTAGTCAATTGATAGCATGCATCAAATTTTGAATAAATGCTAAAGCATGAGATGTAGGAACCAAAGCAAATGAAATGGAATAGATTAATTTTCATACTGCTATACTTCACTATTGTATTGATAGTCTTTGGAACAGAGGGCTCTCTTCCTATCACTTACTACATCAGCAGTGATGGCAATGATACCTGGGATGGTCTGGCTCCCTCTTTTCAATCAGGCACAAAGGGACCTAAAAAGAGTCTTGGTTTTGCGCTCCCCTCTCTTTCACAAGGAATCTATTATTTTCGCATTCACACTGAAAAGCAAGTGTTTTATCATTCTTGGGTGAAGAGGGACTAGTGGGGAACAACTAGGAGTTCCAAAAGAAACTCAACAAGGTGAGCATATCGATAATGGTGAAATTTCTAATAGTGAAAACGGCCCTGTAGGAAGTCAATCCTATTTTCAGAAACCATATATACAATTCTATGCTCTTGTGTTAGGCGTCTTGACCAAACTCCCGGTGCTAAATGTTTTAACGGCTCAGGTTTACCTATTCCATCAAAAGGATCTCTTATAATTGCTTCTATTATATCGAAAGCTCTAAGCGCAGTTTTTCTATTCACCTTGATCCAGTATGTCAAGTCTTCACGAAACTCAGGTTGAAACACAGCTTCTAATTGAGCTGGTGCTATTTTTTTCTTTACCTGCTTCTTTTTACTCAAGCCCCAATTCCTGACGTACTTTACCTACAGAAGTTGGTTTTCCTTCTTTTCTTTGTGCTCTAACTAGAGCTGTGATTAATCTTGCTGCATTTTTAGGAGATTGTAACAAGTGAGCTGTTTCCATAAGACTTTCTAACTCATCTGCAGAAACTAATGCAACATCTTCACCGTTTCGACGTTTTATTATAACTGGCTCCCGAGATGAAGTTACCTCATCACAAAGTTTTTTAAATTGAGCACGGGCTGCTGTATAAGTAGTTAATATTGACATTACACCTCCAATGACATGTACAGGTATAAGGTACATATATTTTTAATAAAAGTCAACATATAATTTTATGCTTTCTATCCTAATTCTCTCTCTTCCCCCCAAAACGGTAGCCAAAAACAATGGCGGGCATAGAGACAACACTGCTGAGATAATAGGCACCGACCGAATCTGAGGGATCGTCTATCTCTTTCCCAAAGGAAGCGCCCAGCACCGGCACCTTGAAACTTACGATCAATCCTTTAGCTGTGGTCAGATGGAAACCCACCCCTGCACCAATTGCATAGGCTAGATTACTCTCACTCTGATTTATATAACTGCCTGTTTGTGGATCCCACCGCTCCTCATAAGCACTAAACCAATCTGAATACAAAAGATTAAAATGACCAAAGAAATCAAAGCTCCATAAATTTCTTTTTCCTATTTTGTAGGTACCACCCACACCAACACTCCCAGAAGCGGCACTAAAATCAGTCATGAGCGGCAAAAGTACGGAAGTACTTAAATAGGAGTGGAACTTCTCCTTCTCGTATTCTACACCAATTATTCCTGGGCCAAATCCAAGATACATACCAAATCGGCGATCCATATTTAAGAGTCGCGCTTCAGCCTGCTTTCGATTTTTTAAATACCGGAGCATGCCACCATGACCAGCCTCATCTGTTGCTGGTATTCCACGTAATTCAGCCACGTCGTCCTTTTTGACCATTTCGACCTTGCCATCAACCTTCACGATGATCGCATTCTCCCCTTCTGCAGAGGCGAGTGTACCAACGACTTCACTGGTGTCCTTCATGACTAACACCACATCCATTCTTGTCAAGGCCTTCCAGAGCTCTTTTGAAGGAGAAGTCTCCTGGGCTATCAGGGTAAAGGTGTATAGTATCATGAACAGGGTTACCATTAGATATTTCATGTGACTCTCCTTTTTAATTTCGAGTTTCTATTGTGGTTTTAGCTGTTACATCAGAATTAATTGGCACAGGATTTATCCCTAGATTGCTTTCCTTACCTCAAACTATTTAGGACATACCTTTCTTTAAAATTGACAAATTTAATTATATCTTACGGTTGCCTAAAGGGAAACAGTATACCCTTCTCTGGGGGAAGCATATTAATGCGATAGACATTTAAAAGGGCACGCACCATTGTTATGAAAAAAAAGGCAATAAATCCAGCATGATAACTCATAACTTTTATAAATGGCAAAACTACTGGAATCCACCAAATAAAATTGTATAAAATTAGCACTATCCTACTGGGTAGTTTGGATGCAAATGTGTGGTCAGAATATTTAGTTTTACGGAGCCATGCGAACCGCATGGATGCATGCTGCTCTACGATAATTCAGTAAAATGCGCCTAAAATCACCATCCCGATGAAATCCCAAAATTCAGTAAATAGAGGTGACGAGAATCCTAGGACTCCTAAAACAAGCGTTGGCAATCCTAACGTAATGGAAAGGGCGTTATTCCATTTTGCACTAAGAAACCTTTCTTTCTTCATTAATTCTCCGATGTTGCCTTGTAGCAGTTTATCTGTTGGCAAGAAACACTAAAACGCTTTTAATCTTTTGCGTGAGCCAGGCGGAGGGTGGCCAAAGGCCAGTCCGATCCCGTAAAGCGGGAGAGGACCGACTGAAAGGTAGCCCAGAGCCACGGCGACCCCGCCAAAGCGGGGGCACGCCCAAATATACAAATTATCTATAATTTACCAATAATTACTGCTAGGCTTTATAACGCTCCATATAATCACTATAGAACATTTTCACAGGCGCACCGCCAACAGCAATGGCACACCAGGCTGCCTCTTCCAGCTCATCCTGGGTGATACCCATTTCAGCGACCTTTTTTAAATGAATTTTCATACAGGGTGTGCACCGGGCATGTACTACCAAGGCAAAGGTGATCAACTCTTTTGTGCGTGCGTCAATTGATCCATCAGCAGCAGTGCTGCTCATCAATTTTCCAAAGGCAGCTAATGATTCTTGTGCATTGTTCATATTTGATTCCTTTTTTGAAATTAAGCAATTTCCAGTAATGTTTGAATTCTAACCCGCAGTTGTTCTTTGTCGGAGGTTGAGTAGTCAGTTTCGATTTTTAAATAGGGCATACCCAGCTTTTCCCTAGCAAAGCGTTCAATAAAGTAGGCTTCCACATTGTAGGTATGGCAGGCCTGCCAAACAAGATCCACTACCGCATTAGCTTGATACTCTTTGCTAAGCCGTTCGATGAGTTCTGTTCGCCCAGAGTTGGGGGTCATGCAGGAGCAGGGCAGGTTAAAGTGCTTACGGGCGATAGCCTCTAAGGGATCACCGGCTTCGCTGACCATCTCCTCAATGGGTTTAATCCCGGAGCAGGCCTCCTGCACCACAACCACACCTCCACACTCTTCAATTATCTCAATCACCTTTTCCGTACCATGGGCAGTGGGACAGCCAGTAAGCAAAACACGAGGAGCATGGGAAGGTGCAACAGTAAAGCCAGATTTGGCTCGCTCTTCAACTTTTTCAATAAAACGCTCGATCATTCTGTGGTGACTGGGCATACCAGCAACGCGATAGCGCAGTAGTGCCAGCTCCTTTCCACTCACAATAGAAGGCTTGCGCTGTCCCAATCGTTGAGCTTTGACTAGAAGCTGTCGCTCCTTATTCATAGCATGAATCGACTCACGCAACATCTCATCTGTAATTGTTTTATTAAATTTTTGCTCCAATTTCTCCTTAAGGGATTGTACTTCCGAAAGCCAATGTTCAAAGGCTTTTTTGGTCTCAACCTTCTGGGTTAGCTCGAGTACATGGGTGTCTTTTTTCTCTGCAATAAGCTCAAACATTTTCTTTTTACCATCGCAGGTGGTCTCAGCAACAATTAGATCGCAGACAACATAAAAGGGGCAGCGATTAGTAAGAATATAGCCAAAGGAGGATTTGATAAGGGGGCAGAGATTGGCAGGTAGTACAGATTCGGCAGAGGCAACAGTCCGCTGGTTTGCGCCACAGAGGCAAACTGGAAGCGCGCCAGCTGCAAGGATCAGATCACGAGGGGTAAACTCGCAGTAGATACCCACAATACCTCGCCCTTTGCGTTGCTCGTCACGGACAAAGTCGGTCTCCAGGGACATGGAATTTTTAAAGTACTCAAAGGGATCCTGCATAGCTAAATAGGCTGGCTCCTCCTGGGGCATAGAGGTAAAGGAGATCGATTTTCCCCGAGAGGAATTGATCAACTCGATAAATCCCTGCACCCGATTGACCACCTGTTCGCTCAGTCGTCCTGGCGAGTAGGGCACATCAAAGGCAAGCACCGGAAGGCCACACTCCTTGGTGACCATATCAGAGATGACTCGTTCCTCAAAGGCGCAGTGACTGGCACCGAATATCCCGGTGATCATAACACCCTCGGCATTATATCGTTTCGCTTCTTCAATAATGCGTTGGGCTCGAAACTCACTGGAACCGATCATGGGATCATCCATGTAATTTTCAGCGATTGCCTGAAGTGGCGGTTTTGATTCGTCAAGTTCATAAAATGCGTGGGAGATCAAGTATTCGGTACCGGCCACACAACCACCTAGGTCATTGAGCAAAGTTAGAATAGCCGCATCAGTGGGTGGAGTCACACAAAATATGCGTGCCGGTTCACTTTCAAAGGGAGATTGATTTTTGTCAACTCGCTCCCGTGCACAGGCAAGTATATCATCTAATACCAGGTGAGACTCCTCAGGTTCACTGCAGTAATGAATAGCAAAAAACTCTGCTAAATAGGCTTCTAAACTGGGGAGTGGTGGCATAGGTGTGTTATAAACCAAATCGCGCAGCTCACGGACTCGCCTTCGCAATTGATTAAAACCTTTAACACTTTTTCTAAGAGCCTCTTCTGTTACTGGCTTTCCAGTCACCTCCTCTAGCTTTTTTACAATCCCCTCATATTGGCCTACCAAAAAGTCAACAGCACTAGTCTGATAGGATGAGTTAGCTGCAAAGCTTTTTGCAAACTCAGTCTTCTTTAAATGGTCTCCTGGAGTGAAGCGAGCTGGAATCTCCCACCAGTGAATCGGATGCTTTTGCCACTCAATTAGTTGCATGATAGCGGAAAAATCATCACAGCAGGCACCAACACCGGCAAAGGAGAGGTCTGGTTTGGGAAAGTAATCTAAAGTTTTATAGGCTCCCAAGGCCGCACGGATATAGCAGAGCTCCTCAGTTGCACCAAGTTTGGCTGCTTCATCCAAGAGATGGGGTTCCTCAGAAAAACAGGGTGCCCACCAAAGCTCATCCGCATAAAAGGTGAGTGTCTCAGGGACTGCATAGGAGATGATCGGTACCTGTCCCAGATCTTTCATTGCTGCAAAGATCTTCCACCCCTTCTCTTTTGCTAAAAAGAGTCGGTCCTTTTCGCTAAACACAAAAGACCAGAGCCTCAGTGCAGCAAGGCTGTTATCGAATTTTAAACGAGATAAAAGCTGGTCTCCCCGACAGGAGTATTCATGTGGACTATAGAGGTACTTCACTCCACCGGGTACACAGTTCCGTAAAAAGGTGCAGGAATCTTTATACTCCGCAGGAATATCGGCCATGCGGGCTTCCCACTCTTGCCCAGTAATTCGTTTTGGTTTTTCACTCATGCTATAGTCTCCAAAAATGCTTCAATCCGTGTGGCTGTGCTGCCTTCGATACCTTCACCATACCCGGTATTTAATACTAAGGTTGGCAGAGGAAAGGATTTCTTAAGTCGCACCTTTTCAGTATACCAGAGGTCGCAAAAAAGAAGCGACTTTAAAATGATCCCTGTTACATCATAGGTGTCTATATAATATTGTATGCGTTCATAGACTGCTGAATTGGGCCGTGTACGAATACCAGCAGGTTGTTTAAAAATGTTGAATGCTAAATGGGAAACCATTTGCTCATCGGCAACATCCTCTAATGGAGTGATCCCCTCAAATGCATTGAGCCCGGAAGAATTAAGCAACAAGGGAAAGACATGATGTTTAGAGAGCAGTTTCAGTATGGTATCATCCTCTTCACCCAACACACTGCCAAGAAGAATAATCTTTGAATGAGGTGTAAAGGTTTGGATTGAAGGAATAAGGTCGTTTAAAAATGCATTTAAGGATTGGGGACGTACCCAGGAAAAAAGCGTACCCAGTTTATGAAGAATAACTGGGTCAACATTCCCCTGTTGATATAGAGTCTTTAATAGTGATGCTGCATCAGCTCGATGCTGCTCATACTCGCGCACCTTTTCATAATCGATAGTGGCATTGGCAAAGGCCGCAATGTTTTCACATACAGAGGAAACACCAGCACTATAGTACTCCTTTGATTCTTTAGATATAGTGGCCGGCATCTGCACAGGAAAAACAGGTTTACCAATATCAACGGAAATGCGCTCTAGGGTTCGACGCATTTGGTCACAGGGGATGAGCCCTACCACAATATCGGTGAGGGCATGCAAACCACTTTCACGAAGATAATTGCCCAGAATTGATTTGCAAAAAGGGCAGGCATCAGGACGAATAAGTTGTTCACAGGCACTTTCCATCTCAATGGTAGTTCCAGAGACAATGCGAATTGGACGGTAACCCATTCCATAGAGAAGTGCTGGAGGAAAGAGTCGATTAAAGAGAGCTGCCACAGGTGTTCCCTGTTGCTTTTCCTCTTTTAAAACACTAACTTCCTTTTTTTTAAATTCTTCGATTAATTGCACACACTCATTCATTTATTTATTCCTGTTTAACCAATATTGCACACTTTTTCTATCTTTTTTGAATTTATTTAATTAAAATGACAAATTGTCCGCTTCTTCAACCATACATTTGAAATATATACAATTTATATCACAACAGCCCAAACTTTATTAATTTAGTGCACATTATTTGTTTTATTATTTTACGATTAAAAAAGGTCACTCTTCTTCAAGAGTGACCTTATCATTTTACTTGTATCGAGAAGTTTTATTATTCCTTTACAGCAATCCAACGTCCACGACTAAACTTTTTCGCATGAGCCATTTCAGACCAGAATCCCATTTCTGCACCCTTGGCTTGGAAGAATTCCATGTTATCGCCAACAATTTTTAGCGCATCATAGAGGAGCTGTTTGGTAAGATAAGCTATATAGAGGTCGATCATTTCGGCAAAGTGATCGTTTAAATCCTCTGAGGATTTGAGCGTTAGTCCATACTTTGCAATAAGATCTTCATACCCCTTTACTGTTTCAAGATAGGGAAAGGTCATTCCCATCTGACTGTTACAAACTCGTTTTGCCTCTTCAGGGCTCAGTCCTGCAGATCCTTCAATCCAATCGGAAAAAGCCAAAGTTCCGCCGGGCTTAAGTACACGGGCAGCTTCAGCAATAATTTTCTCTTTATCAGTAACATAGCACCAGGCATCTTCGCCCCAAACTACATCAAAAGTGTTATCTTCCCAAGGGACGCTGCAAACATCACCAACTTTATACTGGATCTTATCAGCAAGACCTTCACCTTGGTCTAAAGCCACTGCTTGATCAACCATGTGTTGTGTACCGTCTAGACCGTAGCCCTCAACCTTAAAATTTTTTGCCAAAAAGCGTAAACCAGCACCTAAAGCACTGCAAAGATCTAAAACCTTATCCCCTTCTTTCACACCAGCTTTTTGAGCCAAAACCATTGATTCAGCAAATCCACCAATGTGGATCTGTTCACCCATAACAAGTTTCCACAGATCTCCCTCTGCGCCAGAGTAGACCTTTTGCACATCGTTAAGACCAATATCTAATTTTTGCATGCTGCCTCCTATGAAAAATTAAAGTTTTAGGTTAGTATTAAAGTAAAAACATTCAAAGACGAATTTATTTACTAGTAACAATATTCATATTGACAAGAGCACAACTGCAACAATCGCAGAAAAGATACCACAGACATTTTTCCACGTTATAGGCTCTTTTAAAAAGAGTGCAACTAAAACGACTGAAACAATTACATAGAGAGATGTGATGGGAATGACGGCACTGGCATTTCCCTTTGAAAGGGCACGATAAAAAAAGTAGCAACCCAGGCCACAGGATATCCCTGCAGCAAGACCATAAATGCAGTGTCTGCTTTGCCAGCACACCACAATCGATTTGGGTGAAATAATCAGAATCAATACTAGGACAGATACGCAGAACAGCGCATAGGTTGACTTCCAGTCTACATAATTTTCTGAGAGTTTCGAGAAGAATCCCCAGAGTCCCCAGGTGATTATTGCCATGACAGAGAGAAATCGCCAGTCATTCAGAAAGTTCATTTGAACCTATTCTTAGTAAATTCACAAATTTAGTTCACAATATCTACAATAATATAATAATAAGTTAAATTTAAAACTCACCTTTTTTGTAATCTAACTTTATTTTTAATTTCTTCCTTATAAAAAATTAATAAAAGTCACATTTTATTCGCAAAATTAAAAATTTGTTCGATTTTTTTCCGAATGGCCCAGTTAAACATATTATTTTTTTATAAGATTAGTATATATTAAAATTTGGGGGTGCTATTCACCATTCACTAAGGAGGAGTATATGTCCAAAGATTTTCGGCAATTATGGACCGATCTTGGCGTAAATCTCGAGCTCCACGACCAACTAATGGCCAACACAGCCAAGCTTCATGAGCGCACACATCTCTCTCAAAAAAATCGTCCCCGCTCCATGGAATACTTTGACCACTCTTTACACGCAAGCCATGCAGAGCGTGTTGCAGAGATCAAGGAGTATCGTGATCAGGGCGGTAAATCAATTGGAACCTTTTGTATTTATGTTCCTGATGAGATCGCCTACGCAGCGGATGTTTTACCAATTCCACTTTGCGGAGGCTCGGGGTGGTCCGTTAACTATGCGGACAAAATGTTTCCCCGGGATATCTGTCCCTTGGTACGTTCAACCTTTGGAATGGCGCTCAGTGGTACCTGACCCTATAAGAAACTGAAAGATTTCGCAGTTGGCGAAACTACTTGTGATGCAAAGAAAAAAGCTTGGGACCTTTTAGGGTTAAAAGTGTTAGAGGTACCGCAAAGAAAAAGTGAACCTGATCAGGAACTCTGGCTAAAAGAGGTCTACCGTTTTAAAGAGATGGTAGAAAATCTCTCCGGTGTTACTATTACACCTGAGAAGCTCAAGGAAAAAGTCAAACTGGTAAATAAAAAACGAACACTTATGCAGAAGATCAACGAGTTTCGGAAACTTGATAACCCTCCAATTTCAGGATTAGATGCCCTGCTTGTAGCACAGGTCTCTCTTAATCAGGACATTGAGGTATTTAACACCAAGTGCGAAGAGTTGATCGAGGAGCTGCAACAGCGGGTCAATGAGGGAATCTCTGCTTATGAGAAATCTGGCCCTCGTATTTTATTTGCTGGAACCCCATCGCCATTGGGAAATGCAAAGGTTCACTATGTGGCAGAAGCATCGGGTATGCAAATAGTTGCCGATGAATCCTGTACTGGTCTTCGCTACTTTAGAGATCTTGTAGATGAAACGCCCGAGGATATGGATGGGATGATTAGAGCTATTGCAGATCGATACATGAAAATTGACTGTTCCTGTTTTTCACCGAACACGGAACGTATTGAAAATATCGTTGAAGCTGTCAAAGAGTATCGTGCTGATGGCGTGGTGCACAACATACTCCAGTTCTGTCATGGATTCAATGTTGAAGCTAAGGCAATTGATATGGCTTTAGAAAAAATCAATATACCCTCTATGAAGATAATCAGTGACTACTCTGATGAAGATATTGAACAGATTCGGGTACGAACAGAATCCTTTGCAGAAATAGTAGCAACAAACGAGGCTGCACCAAGTTAATTTTTTAACACTCAGGGGTGCTAAACCATCATCAAGTTTGGACACCCCTACCAGACTTGTGTGCACTCCCTTTAGGGAACCTAGATTGACAGATGTTTTCATGGCACCCCCCCATGGGAACCAGCGTGTAAAACAGTTACACTCTCATCATAATTCTAACATTTAAATTAATTTGGAGAAGAAATGAAACACTATATCTATGGAATAGTTTTTTTATTGGTTTTGGTCTCGCTATTTACTAGTTGCGAAACAGTATCAAGTAATGTCCCGACAGATCCAATTGAGGATCTTATAGTTGATGCTTCTTGGCTTAACAGCAATCTATCAAATAGTAATTTAGTTTTAATTGATGCTCGTGGGTTCCCACCAAAAAACGATAGCATTTATAAGGCGGGTCATATTAAGGGTGCTATAAACGCTACTTATACAACATTTATGCGCGCCTTTTCAAGTCCTAAAGTTCCTGGTTGGGGAAACATTCTACCCGCGGACAGCTTAAGTCCTAAACTGGCGACACTTGGATTAGATGCATCAAAGACCATTGTTGTTTATGGTGATAATGATGCCACTGACCCTGCCCGTTTTGGTCAGGAGGGTCGTTTGGTCTGGACTTTTTGGATGGCCGGATTAACAAATGCGAAGATGTTAGACGGTGGATTCCGTAATTGGGTAGCACAGGGATATCCCACAGAAACAACGGTTAATACGCCAATCCCTTCCACCTTTTCAGTTGCCTCCTTAGATCAGAGTTTTACCACAACAACCGCATATGTCAAAAATCACCTAAATTCTTCAACTGTTATCATTGATTCCCGCACGAAGGATGAATATGATGGTGTTCCCATGTGGAATGCTCCACGGGATGGCCACTATCCTGGTGCGATCCATTTTTTCTTTGCCAATGTGCTCAATTCGGACAACACCTTTAAAACAGGTGATGCAATTGAAGCATTGCTGACTGCCTCTGGTATCAAGAAAACCGATGACATTGTCATTTACTGCACTTCAGGAATCCGCTCTGCCCATCTCACCATGGTCATGCGAATTTTAGGCTACACCAATGCCAAAAATCATGATGATTCATTTATGGTCTGGGCATCAGATCCAACACTACCATTAGAGACAAAGGATGAATAATATTTGTGTTCAAACTCAATTAACTGTATTTTTATTCTGTTTAAATTCAATCAACTATTTAAGGAGGGTTTTCCATGCGTAAGATATTCACGCTTACCACACTTGCTGTTCTTTTAAGTTGTTCCTTTATTTTGGCCGAGGGCGAGGCTAAAGCCAAAAAAAAGCAGAAACCAAAGGCGAAGGTTACCTTCAATGGTGATGTTCAGTATCGTTGGCGTTCAGAGATCTTTGATGGTGTTAAAAAAGATGGCACTGAATGGTCAAACAAAACTGGAGATTTTCAGCACATCTATGCTTTCAACTTTAAAATGAAGGCTGTTATGAGTGACAATCTCTGCTTTGGTATGCGCCTTTCAAATCCAGCTGGTTATGCCGGTGATAATATCGTCGACAATGTCTCAAAAGTGATCGGCGGTGACGAAGGTGCTGCAAATAAAGTCCTTTCAATTCCAGAGATGTATTTCAAATGGAAATTGAATATGGTCTCTCTTGCTGGTGGTGTTATTCCTGTCAGTGGCAATACCGTACTTGACTTGGTTGCCTTTGAAGAAATGTGCTTTGGCAAAGGTGAAGATTGCTGGATTGGTAAAACATGGTGGAAAGTTGCCATGAACAATTCACAAAAGGGTTTGAGCCTTGGCTTGAATTTTGTAAAGACTAAAGAGGCCAGCTTTTCTCTTAACATTATGAACACTATTGCGGAAGGTGCGGGAAAAGGGAACCTGAGCGATGCACTTAAAAAAGATCAGCTTCGCTTTATCTTCTCCTTACCTATTTCATTATTGGGTAAGAAGTTAGCTATTACACCAGTTATGCACCTACGAACCAATATGTATCGCTCAGCTGATTTAGAAGAAGCAAACCATGCCTTAGCTGGTGGTATTGATATCAAGGTTGCTCCAGTAAAACAGCTGGCTATTATTGCTGGTATTGCAGTTGATGGTTTCAAAAACAGTTCCCAGGAAAACGATCCTGGCTACGACACTACTAAAACAGCACCCTTCGGACTCCTGACCCAGCTTGCTTTTCGGGTAAAACCAGGGTATGGTAAGGGTATGCTTGATATTAAGTATGGTGCAAAAAAAGATCGTGAAGATGAGCCAGTTGTCGTGACAAGAAGCCTTTTCTACTGGGATGCACGGTATGCCTTTCCAATCAAGGGTGGTTTAAAAATTATGCCCCGTGTCCGGGCATGGCATTTCTTTAACAATGACACAGACAACGATTACAAAAAGGTGCATCTAAGACCAGCCCTTTATTTCATGGCCAGTTTCTAAGCACAGTATAGAAACACTTTTTTTTACAAGGGAGAATAGCTCTATTCTCCCTTTTTCTTTCGTTCATATCCATCAATATGTTGTTATATACAAATTTCATATTGATTCCCCTTTAGCATATTATTTTAAAGTAATCTCAGTTTGACTTTATTTTAACAGGAAACCAACTCTATGCACTGTACCATTATTGGTAGCGGTACCAGCATTATTTCTACGCAAAGAAGCTCTCCAGCCACCTATATAAAAATTGGATCGACCCAACTTCTTGTTGATTGTGGTGCTGGTACATTACGTCAACTTTGCAAAGCTGGTATCCCCTACCAGGATATTGACATGGTTTGTATCTCTCACTATCATATGGACCATCTTTCTGATCTCTTTGCCCTAATTTGGGCATTACAATGGCCACACTTTAATCGCACCAAGGAGTTAATCTTTATCGGTCCGACAGGGTTTACCCGATTCTTTAATGAACATGTGGCACCACTGGTTTGGAAAACACCCTCAAAATATTTTACCATTGAAATACGTGAGATCGAGGATAAAATAATCTTTGATGATTTTATCATTGCAGCTCTGTCAACCAATCATACAGAGGAGAGTCTTGCCTACAAAATTACAGAAGAGAATCGTTCGTTAGTGATATCAGGCGATACGGATTACTCCCAGGAGTTGATCTCTTTTGCTACAGAAGCAGATCTTTTAATTTTGGAATGCTCCGGAAGCAATGAAGCAAAAGCATCGGGGCATCTTATATCAAAGGAGTGTGGAACCATTGCACAGAAGGCAAAGGTGAGAAAACTTGTACTGACTCATCTCTACCCAGACTCCTCCGATTCACTCAGACTTGAGGAAACACAACAGGTTTTCTCTAATACCATTCTTGCAGAAGATTTAATGAGCTTTGCGGTATAATTATAAGCAAAGGAAATTCAGTGGATACTTTTTTCAAGATTTCTCAGCAAAACAGCACTGTTAAAACTGAAATTGTAGCAGGTGTTACCAGTTTCTTAACAACCATGTATATCATTATTGTAAATCCTGCAATTATTAGTACGACTGGCATGCCCTTTTCCGGGGTTTTAACTGCTACAATACTGGTGAGCGCATTCTCCAGCATATTAATGGGCGTCTATGCAAAAAATCCCATTATCATTGCACCCGGTATGGGTATCAATGCGTTCTTTACTTATACTGTTGTCATTGGTATGAAAGTACCCTGGGAGACTGCTCTGGGAGCTGTTTTCTGGTCGGGAATGTTTTTCCTATTGCTCTCTGTTTTAAATGTACGCACAAAAATTGTGAAAGCAGTTCCCAAGCAGATCCGCTTTGGCATTGCTGGTGGTATCGGGATCTTTATCTGTTTTATCGGACTGAACAATGCAGGATTTATTGTATCCAATCCAGCAACGCTCATAGGACTAGGAAAGCTAAATGGTGCAACCCTCACCTTTTTAGTCGGCTTCATTATCACCGCAGTTTTAGTTGTTTATCGAGTTAAGGGAGCTCTCATTTTGGGAATCTTAATAACGACAATTCTTTCAATTCCCCTCGGAAGGATATGGGGTGGTGATGAGATTATGGTGAATTGGAAAGGATTTCTTGCAGTGCCCGACTTTTCGCTTCTGTTTAAGCTCAACCTTTTCGCGTCGCTAAAACTGTCTCTCATACCGGTCGTCTTTGCCTTGCTCTTTACTGATCTCTTTGATAGTCTTTCCACCTTTGTGGGAGTTGCTGAAGCAGCAGACCTCAAAGATGACAAGGGAGAACCTCGTCATGTCAAGGAGTCTTTGATAGTCGACTCTATTGCCACAGTCATATCAGGACTCTTTGGAACCAGTTCCGGAACAAGCTATATAGAGTCCGCCACAGGTATTGAACAGGGTGGCCGAACTGGTCTTACCGCCATTGTTGCGGGTGTCTTATTTCTTCCTTTCATCTTCTTCTCCCCACTTCTTTCAGTGGTTCCCTCCATTGCTACGGCTCCAGTGCTTGTTCTTGTGGGCGTATTTATGATGAAGCCGGTCATGAAAATCAACTGGGACCAGCTTGATGATGCCATACCCGCCTTTTTAGCCCTCATACTTATTCCACTAACCTACTCAATTACCCAAGGGATTATCTGGGGGTTTCTCAGTTGGACAATCATCAAAGTTGCTTTAGGTAAGTTTAAGGAGGTGCCGCTTATGCTTTTACTCATTGACTTCTTTGCCCTTCTTGCATTATTAAATCATTTATAATTCAGGCTTGTCAAGCAACTCAGTAATTCTATACACTCTATTTTATGTAGCTTCTGTAAGGGCGCAGCACTGGTCCGAATATATTTTAGAGGAAAGAAATCTATTACATATAACGGATTTGAAATAATGGACCTAGTCTATATACGGATTATTGTCTCCTCCTTACTCATTGTGGTGGGACTTTACACCTATTTAAAAAATCGGAATTCTCCACGGTCAATAGTGCTCTCCTTGCTCCTTCTTATTTTAGCAATTGTCGTGTACTTTCACATACCATTGCTTTCTTATACGGTTATCATTCTTTTTGTATTAACCGCTACCTTTCCCCGTTCGCAAATTGAGAGATATACTTCGCTGGATGCTCAAGATTTTATTACCAGCATAAATGACCTTCCCTTAAATTCACTCTTTTTAGATCCTGAGGGTACTATTACTGTGGCAAGTTCAGCGACCACGAACCTTTTGAGCTACAGAGGAGAGGAGCTGATTGGAATAAAATTCAATACCTTAGTAACTGGTAAAAACAAACCAGAATTCTTGATCGATGACTTTTTAGCTGGTGCCAAAGTAAAGGAGATTTCCTGCACCCTCAAGAAAAAGGATAAAACCTTTTTACCGATTCAACTATCTATAACACCAATAAGAAAGGTCGACACCAGCCAATCGGGATATCTGTGTATTCTTTCAAATCAACCGGTTGCCTTAACTGAATTGGAGTCTTTAAAAAAACAGCTGCAAGAGCGAACAAAGAATCTTACCCAGGCCAACCTTAATCTTGAAAAGGTAATCGAGGAGCATAAAAAAACCGAATTCCAATTAAAGCAATCAATGGAAAAACTTCGAATTTCAGAGCGATTAAAGGCCCTTGGCCAATTGGCTGGCGGTGTAGCCCATGATTTTAAAAATCAACTTTTTGGAATTGCAGCAAATGCTCGCCTAATTAAGGGTCGAAGTCGGGACAATGAAAAGGTCCTTGGTTTTGCTGATAATATTATCAACGCCACCCATCACTCTTCTGATCTTACGAAGCAACTGCTGGCCTTTGCCCGTAAAGGAACATATCAATGCGTTGCCATTGCGGTTCCACCAATGATCACCAACCTTATCACCCTTTTAGAGCGCACCTTGGACAAAAAAATAAGGATAACAAGTCAGATATTAGAGCCCAAAGCAACCATTATTGGCGATCCTAGTCAGATAGAGAATGCATTGCTTAATTGCGCATTCAATGGTCGCGATGCCATGCCAAAGGGTGGCGAGCTCTCATTTATTGTCGAAACGGTCCACCTGGATGAATCCTATTGTAAAAAAAGTGATTATGACATAACCCCGGGAGACTTTATTCATATCGGGATAAAGGATACTGGCGGTGGAATTGAAAAGGAAAATATTGGCCAAATCTTTGAACCCTTCTTTACAACAAAGGATTTCGGACATGGTCTTGGTCTTGCAGCCGTGTATGGCACAATCAAGGAACACAATGGTGCAATCACTATTCAATCTGAATTACAACAGGGTACCTTGATAAGTCTCTATATTCCTTCATCACAGGTGGAGGTACCAAAGAGAGAGAGGACCCGTGAATTGGATCACCTAACCCATCCTGTATCCCTCCTTGTTATCGAAGATGAGGTGGTCGTTCGGAACGCAACAAACAATACATTACAGGAGTTAGGTTTTACTGTTCATACCAAATCCAACGGCACAGAGGCACTTACGTTTTATTCAGAAAACCATAGTTCCATTAACATGGTCCTTCTTGACATGATGCTTCCTGATTATGATGTGGAAGAGCTTTTTGATGCACTCATGTCAATTAACTCAGAGAGCCACATTATTCTGTGGTCAGCTCATACTGCTCCAAACACAATCGCTTCGCTCAAGCAAAAAGGCGCTCGAGCATTTATTGATAAAGGAACTGACATTCCTCAGTTTAAAGAAATAATGCTAGATTTAGTAGAAGAGCTGGAACCTAAGATTCACTCGTGACATTATCCTTCTTGAGGATTACCTCTTCGTAGCGAGAAAAGTTCTTTTCAACAAACTCTATCTGTTGCTTGTAAAATGCCTGTAAGTGAGGATCTGAGTCATCCCTCGTAAAATCATATTCTGGAGCAATAAGCTCTTTGCTTAATGAAAGGACATAGTACAATGTATAGTAGAGAGGTATGGTAAAGCGCGGAGTAAAGGGTGAATGGGAGACACAGATTCTTTCTAAATTTCTCTTTGACATATAGCCTTGATCTGCCCACACAGATGCATCGGGAATAAGATTACTTTTTAGTAAATAATAGGTATTTATATGTTTCGTACCCTTCCCATTAAGGATAAATCCCAAAGAGGAGGCTTTACATACATCATCAAACAGAAGTTCCTGTGATTCGGGACTCTTGTCAAAAACCTTCATAGCTCCCTGCTCTAAAGCTTCTGTGGCAATTGTCATGGAACCTAATCCTGAAAGCATCACCACAAAGGGAAAATGAGGATAGCGTTGCAAGATATCAAAACCACTCTCCTCTTTACCGATAGTAATGTCCAAAATCCAGCAATGCCAAGGGTTGTTTGATTCTTCAATAATTTTATAGGCCTCTTGCACCGTATCAGTGGTATGGAGATTAATCAAGGGAGAGCAAAACATATCCCTGACAACATTGAGAACAACCGATTCGTCATCCACAACTAAAATATTAATACGGTTTTCAAATAGATCGTATATCTCTTGTGCTATGTGAATCATATACCCTGTCTATACTGCTATCTTCATGAAATCGTGTAAGCTAGTCAGCACTAAGTTTGTTAACTATTTCTTGAATTATGAGGCAACTACTCTTGCCGGGCACATGCTTCATATTAGGGCTTTAACGTCGGGTATACGTTAGTAACACTAATAGGTGAAGAACCATTAATATACATTATCGAAATGGAAAAAGAATAATCAAATTGTATGGTCCAGCCAAACAAGAGGGGTTAGCAAAGACCACACAAAATAAATCTATTTGCTTAAAGCGCGAACCATCACAACGCCATCAATAGTGCGGATTTTATCCAACAAGTTAGTGGTAACATCACTGTCTGTGTCAATTATTGTATAAGCATAGTCGCTTTTATGTTTGTTGAGCATCTCTGCAATATTGATCTTACTTTCCGCCAACATAGAGGTTATTTGGCCAACCATATTAGGAATATTTTTGTTTGCAATCAACAATCTCGTGGTATCCTTGCTTCGCTCAACCCGACAGTCGGGAAAATTCACTGAGTTTTTAATATTGCCATTCTCGATAAAGTCACGGAGTTGCTTAACTGCCATAACAGCACAGTTTTCCTCAGACTCAAAGGTTGATGCACCTAGGTGAGGAAAGGCCATGACCTTATCGGTCTTTAACTGGGCTTCATTAGGAAAATCAGTAATATACACAGAGAGCTGATCATTATTTAGGGACTCAATAAGATCGGCGCTATTCACCAGTTCACCACGGGAGAAGTTTAAAAGACGGGTGCCTTTTTTTGCTTTGGATAGCAATGATTTATCCAACATACCTCGGGTATGTTCATTAAGTGGTACATGCAGGGTTATGTAATCTGATTCTGCCACAAGCTTTTCCAAACTCTCGGCTCGTTTAACACTCCGCGACAATCCCCAGGCCGCTTCAACAGAGATATAGGGATCAAATCCACATACTTCCATACCCAACGCCATGGCATCATTAGCCACCATAACGCCTATTGCACCAAGCCCAACGACACCAAGCTTCTTCCCCTTGATTTCAGGACCAACAAACTGCTTTTTTCCTTCCTCAATCAATTTGGGAACTTTGTCACCCTCTCCAACAAGATCCTTAGTCCATACCATACTATTGAAAATTCTTCTGGAAGAGATAAAGAGTGCCGCAAGCACCAACTCCTTGACAGCGTTTGCATTGGCTCCAGGCGTATTAAAAACAACAATACCTCGCTCGGTATATTGAGCTATGGGAATATTGTTTACACCAGCACCAGCACGGGCTACACCAAGAACCGACTCCTCGATTGCCATGTCGTGCATATTATAACTACGGAGTAGAATACCATCGGGGTTTTCTACTTCTGTACCAATGGTATAGTCTTCATTAGGGAAATAAACCAGTCCCTTGTCGGATATTTTATTGAGGGTTTGAATTGTATACATTGTATGCTCCCACTACAATAGTATTAATGTTTGTATAAAATTAGGGGTATAAAATAACTTATGATTGGGATAAAGGATACAGTGAATATATTATTTCAATAGAAAGTTCACTGGATTTTGAGCCAATAGCTGACGAGAAAATAAAATCCACTGTTGATGAACAGTAACAATAATAGTATACTAAGCTCATGAGATTACTGTGAATAGGAAGTAAGGACATCGAATTCTTGCTGGCATTGTTACATTCTCACAAAACACCTTTGCCAAGGATCAATTAATTAAGTTATGTGGAATATACTATGGCGATAAATGTTGCGGATGTAAAAAAACGACTACTAGCCTTGATTAATGACCCCAATTTGGTAAACGAATATATCCGATCCTATGGTCCAAAAATTGACATAAAAAACATCAAAGCTATCAAGGAGAAAAAATCCCAATCCATTCTTATTGAAGAGGAGGGAGAGGGTATTGATCCCATCTTTGAGCTGCAATTGCAGTGTCCAGTCTGTAATCAACATGATATAGTCTGCTATGAATTAAAGGCTAAGAGTCAACAGATAATCTACAATAAATTTATCGTCCCCACCTATAAAGGCGCCTCAGGTCATAGGACAATCAACTATACCATAATTTATACTACAGTTTGCCCCCGGTGTCTCTTTGCATCACCCGACAAAAATGACTTTAATCGATCAGGGCACTCAGGTGTAGGGAGTGGCAAATCTCAACTCAGTAATAACATCATCATGATGCTTCAGGAAAAAATTGGTGAGCGCAAGGCTCTTCTAAAAAGTGTCACTGATTATGAACAATTTTTCGAACGTCCTCGCACCTTTGAAGCTGCTATCACAAGCCTTCGCCTTTCAATGCTTCGTGCTCATGTTGAAGCTTGGTTTGAGTCACCCTACAGCTATTATAAACTCTGCTCTTACTCCTTACGGATTGCCAAGATTATTAAGGATTCCGGTGGTGATAATCGCGAAGTGCTTCGTGAGGCTTTGGGATTTGCAGAAGAGTCATTTAGAACCTCCAACAATCCTTCTGAGGAGATCGAGATGCAGGTGGTCTATCTTATCTTCTCGCTTTACTTAAAATTGGGTGACCAGAGAAATGCCAACTCCTATCTCCAGGTCTTTTCCAATCTTAAAAACACTCGATTGGCTGAAATGAAAAGCGACGCTAAGCTCAACACTGTCTCAATAGACAAGTGGGAAGGCAAGGCAAAGTTTCTTTGGGAGGATCGAGATCTGGAAGATCTTTTTAAAGAAGAGTAGATCTTGGCCATTCGATCTCAAATCTATCTTACAATTATCTTACAGAATTTCCGGACATCATCAAACACACCACGTAGCTAAGAGTATCATGCAATAGAGTTATTTATTATATTTGCCATTACATAAATTCAAAATATTTTAACCGAGGATAGAGAGAGATGAAAACAATCTCAATCGATAATGTGGAGCTTCACCTGTCACATCCACATGCTAAAAGTGCACAGTGGATTGGTCAAGAAGAGGCTCAACGGCAATTACTTGCCTGCTGGTTAACCGTTGATGAGCGCGATCTACCCCTGGTACCTCGTATCATTGGTCATCCTGGTGTTGGAAAAACGACCTTGGCCATAGCAACGGCACAAGAACGAAAACAGGATATTTACATCATGCAATGTACTGCAGATACTCGCCCTGAAGACCTCTTAGTAACACCGGTTCTATCAGAGCAGGGTGCCATCTCCTATCATGCCAGTCCCCTACTATCGGCGGTTATCACCGGTGGTGTTGCTGTGCTTGACGAGGGAAACCGAATGTCCGAAAAATCCTGGGCCTCTTTGGCTGGTCTATTTGATTACCGCCGAACAGTTGAATCGATAATCGCAGGAATTACTATCACAGCCCACTCAGAGTTTCGCGCTGCGGTAACTATGAATGAGGATGAATCAACTTTTGAAATTCCCGATTACATCATGTCACGCCTTCAGCCAGGTATTGAGGTTGGCTTCCCCTCTCGAGAAGATGAACTACAAATTTTATCTTACAATATCCCCTTTTGCAAAGAAGAACTACTCAATCTTTGCGTTGACTTCTTACAGCAGGCTCATGGTTATGATTTGCCCTACTCTATTCGTGATGGTATCAATGCCATCCGCTACACTTTAAAACAAAAGAAGCAACAGCCCCAGGAGGAGGACAAAAAACTCTTCGAAAATGCAATCAAGCAGATCCTCGGCAATGAAGCCTTAGATTTAGATTCAATAGCTGAAAAGAGAAAGGCCTCACAAAATCAATCTCCCTACGATGACATTCCTGATGTTAATCTGGGTAACCTCTTTTTCCCAGATAACGACTTGCTTAATCCCGACTCTCCGGAGGAGCCGGAGTAGTGAAACTATCACCGGAAATAACTCTGGTACCAATTCTTCATGGCAAGCTTGCCATGAGCAGTTACGTGCGACAACTATGCAACACAAACAGCTTTGATTGTATTGTCCTTGACCTTCCCGAACCCTTGGAAGAACATCTCTCCACGACAGTATCAAAGCTCCCCTACATTTCTGCCATTACCTTACAAAGTATGGATAGCCAAGATGGGTCACTCTTCTTTCTCCCGACAGATCCCTGTGACCCTGCAATTGAAGGAGTAAGGCAAGCCCAGCAAAACCGCCTTCCCTGTGTTTGCATAGGATACCCAGAGCTTTTTTCCGAAAAGCCGCTCCCCCCCTTACCTGATGCCCATGTCATTGACAACATGGGCTTTGAAGAGTACGCAACACTCTGTCTCTCAGCACTCAAAGAGAGGACCTGCTCACCAACTGAAGAGCGCTCAGCCCAATACAGCGCGTATAAACTCCATCAATTACGAAGCACCTATTCGAACATCCTTGCACTGGTACACTTTCGTCATATCATACCTCTCTGTAAGCATTTTAATATGGAGAAGACTCACAACCTCACCTTTCCAGTGATGCAGTCCTATCGTGTTCACCAACATATCATCAACCCTGACCACCTCTATTTTGCCCTTGGTGAGCTTCCTTTTATCACTGGTATTTCAGAGAGTGAGCGATATGATCCTTTTGCACAACGAGTCACTATCAATCAAGCAATTAAAGATCTCTTCTGTCAAACACGGGATAATTATTTTGAGACAAAAGAGGATACCTTGCACCTATCTCCGGTCCGTATTCAACGGGGATTGACCTTTCTTAGAAATCTATCCATTATGGATAAGTCGCTCTCACCAACGCTCTTTGATATTATCACAACCGCAAAAGGCATCGGTGGAAATCAGTATGCCCTAAACATTCTAAAATGTGCCAAATACTATCCCTATCTTCCCATTGAAGAGAGCAATGACTACCTCTCTATTGGTATTGACAAAATCATCTTTCCTCAGGAAAACGAGGCCCTACCTGCAATTAACATTCTAAAGGATTATGATGTTGTATGGAAAACAATTTCTATAAAACCAGACCCTTCGGAATTACGAAAAAAAAAGTATCGCTACGCTTGGAATCCTTTTGGTATGTGTTCTCATCTACCGGAGGATAGAAAAATTGAACTTTTTAATACCCATGTACGAGCCAAAGCTCAGCGTGCATTAAGTGAGGATTTAATAAAAACTGAGAAATTCGAATCCTCAGTAAAAGATGGCGTGGATATGAGAGAAACAATTCGAAACTGGCATACCGGAAATATCTATGTAAAAGAGATCCCACCCTCCCGGGGCACATTGGACACGGTGGTTATCATTTTTGATGATGGCCACGATGAAAACTACCCACAACATGCAACCTGGTATGCCGAACATAACGAAGAATCAACTCTCACCTTCTATAGCACCGATCCTTTTTCGGATATGATCGGCCCAGGAATTGCACGATGTACCTACGGTGGTTTGTCCCTACTCTTTCCGCCCCGACCAATCCCCTGTGCTTTTGAGTTAAGTAAAAACATAGCTATGAAAAAGTTGTCCCATCGCTTGACGTACGGAGCACTGCTTTTTTCAAAGGAGCGTACAATTGCTTACATCGCTGAAAAAAAGCCAGACCTCTTTATTAAACGGATGGCTGCTAAGCTAAAAAAACGAATTGTCTGGGTACCGATGGCAAGCTTTAGTGCCGAAACCATTCGTAAGCTTCGTCGATTTCATGTTCTTAATGGTAAAGAAGTACGATCCTGGGCCTCTCGATTTATTGGTGAATGAACCAGTACTCTTTTTGTCGATAATCCCTCTATACAATTATATAATATAAAGAGGCTAAAAGACTATAACAAATCCCTTTACACTTGTGCCTATGAATATATTTATTAATCCATTGATACTACTTAAACACTTTTCTAAGTGCAAATTACTATTATTGACTCTAAGCCACACCCTCCTTACTTTTTCACAACCCTATGAACAGCAAGATGGCTTCTTCAATGAGCTTGAAAAGTCTTTGCTACAGGAATACACCCTATGCACTGGTGACTCAAGCAATTCGAATATCGACAAAGTACTTTTATGGAAAAAGGGAATCAACCAACAGACTGCCCAACCCGAATATCAGAAGATGTTAAAAGAGTTTATTCTTCACACAGGAATCATCAAAGACATAATCCCCTGTCAAGTGTTAAATTGGTATAGAGACCGAACCCACTATTTGCATAGTCATGAGTCCTCTATTTCAAAGGTGCTCCTTTCTACATCAGACTCTCTATTAGACTCGGTAGGTATAGCAAAAGCTTTGGCTAATTGCCCGCCTTCACCCTTTGATTTTGAACCAATCCCCTTTGGACTCCCTCAGGTAATTTTCCAAAGGCTATATCATCAAACTTTTTCAATACCGCTACAGAACATGAGAAAATGTCTTATTGCAGAACATTTTCCCCTCCGTGGTTCCTACTACACCATCACCTTTTATGTCACAAAAAAGAGACCCTTTTTTCAATATGACATACAAGGATATACCTATCCTGGCGATTCGCTTGATCAAAAAGTACGAGCCCAGGCAGACCAATTATTAGAATTCTTTTCGGAAAAAGCAGGTAAACCAGACCAACACAACAGAATTGGATTTTTTGATATAAAGAAAGATACACTTGCCTCAGTAGCCCAATGGAATCGAGAACATCACCTTGCCACAATTAGTATTGGCCTCTCCCAGGGACGATATTACACCAAAGTATCGGTTGTTGACAATAAGGTGTTAGGTCGTCATAAGAGATAGAACTCTCCAGAATATTTGCTTTTGTTCCATCGTTAATACACTAAGGGCTGTAACACTCGTTCACTATTAAAATCCCTAAGAGCAAACAGATAGAATATCAAACCCACAAAGGTCATGACCATTGAAAGAGACCAAAGAGACAGACCAATTTTATATGACAATAGTTCGTGAGATACTACAATAATCCCTAAAACCATCAAATTAACAAAGGGTAGCAATCGCGGGCTTTTTACCCTTACTGACAACCATGCCCCACAGGTTGCGTTTAAAAAACAGGCGGAGGCATAGAGAAGTATTATCTTCCATAGTGGTATTAATCGGATAAGCACCTGGAAAGAATCCCCCTTTGCGGTACGAACTCCTAAAGCTATAAAATAACAAAGCGTCCCCATAATAGTTGACATAATTACAATAAAGAAGATTTTGCCTAACACAATTGATTTACGCGATAAGCCAGAGGTCAATAGGATTTCCAACGCTCCAGACATGCGCTCCGCAACAAAGGCCGTATTAGAAAAGTTACCACTAATAATCACTGAAAAAAAGGCTAGCCACAGGGCCCCCGTCTTTGATGAAAGAGAGTGCATATTATTGGAAATGAGAAATCCCCACGCACAAATGAGTATCCCATAAATGAGAAATATCCATTTATCACTTTTAATAAACCCTACCCACTCTTTGCTAATTATCAAGAGGATCTGTTTCATTTTTTCTCATCATAGTATTGTTGTATTGAGTCTCGAAAGCTCATCTTGTCAAGCTTTACCTCTTTAATTAAACAGCCCATACTCACTAACGTGGAAACCAACTCGGGCACCACATTTTCTGAATCCTTGGCAATGACCAATTGCCATTTTTCATTTTTATAGTAGGTCGGATACCCAGTGACCTCTTCAATGACTTTTTTAACGTTATCATTACATTCTGTTTTAATTGTCCACTGCTCTCTGCTCTTCTTTTTTTCCAACTCTTGAACTATGGTGAGAACACCCTTTTCCAAGATACCCACAGAAGTGCACAACTCCTCAATGGTATCCAACTGATGAGAGCTAATCAATATGGTGGCATTCTTTGTTTGTGCCACTTTTACTAAGTCGCAAAACTTTCTATAAGCCTCCATATCAAGGGCAACAACCGGCTCATCAAAAAAGTATACCTCAGGAAAACCAAGAAAGGCGCGGCACAGAGCACACTGCATCCTTTGACCACGGGAGAAGTATTTTACCGGGCGATTGTCTTTGCCAATATCGGTCTCTTGCCAGTATTTTTCAAAATAGGTATGAAGCTCACTCTCAGAAACATCACGGGCTTTTGCAAAAAAGTGGAGATTCTCCATGACCGACAAATTGCTAAAAAAACCATTATGTTCTAAAACAACGCCGGCCCTTTTATACAATAATGGTGAGTGAGAGCTTGGATTGATACCAAGAATTGAACAACTTCCACGATCAGGATTCAACAACCCAAGAAGCAGCCGAATAAATGTTGTTTTCCCTGCTCCATTTAATCCAACAAGACCAAAAATAGTTTTCTCTTTGAGCTCCAGGTTTACACCATTGAGCACTCGTTTATCACCAAATCGTTTATAGAGGTCTTGAACAAAGATACTTTTACTTGAAGTTGTCATAGTTTTAGTGCAAAAAAGCCATTTCGTAAAAGAATTTAATCTCTACAATTATACAATATGTGCGCTCATATTTAAAACATTCTGCTCTGTAAATTAATTATTGAACCTTTTTTAAAACTACTTCGACTTTTATAGAAAAGACAATCTACATTGAAAATTAACAATTATTGATTAAATCAAACCTTCAATGTATTTTGTTTTTAAGAATCACTGACACCCTAAATAACCCTTTTTTAAAATAGCCACCAGGGTTTAGTTAGGAAGGTAAATTAATTACTTTCAAAGGGAGGCTATTTTGTATGCATTTAAAATGTAATAAGAAAAGTATACAACATTTTTATTTCATTTTTGGTTTCCAATTAAGAATTAAAAAACAGTTACCGTTCATCTTTGAAAGAGAGGAATAAATGAAGAGTTATCGTATAAGTATAATTTTTATTTTTGTGATTGGTTCACTTGCTCTAAAAACAATTGGAAAAGCCCCCTACCATGACTCTCTCTGCACATTACAATCTCCCTATATTATTCCCTGTGATAGTTTTGCCTGTATTTTCCAAACTAATTATAATGGAATTGTTAAATCCATACCATTGAATGTATCTCGATTCCCTCGTGATTACTTCTCTTTTTGTAAACAGTCCTATGTAACAATAAAACCAACCGCAAT
Organism: Chitinivibrionales bacterium; assembly: GCA_028278335.1. Lineage (GTDB taxonomy): Bacteria > Fibrobacterota > Chitinivibrionia > Chitinivibrionales > JANQEN01 > JANQEN01. The sequence goes on from JANQEN010000240.1 coordinate 37,260, forward strand.
TATTTATATCATGGATCTTTCTGGTAGTATGTATAGGTACAATGGGCAAACTGTCCAATATCCTGATCCAGGCTGGGAGAACGTTGGAGATCCCTATCGACTTCGTGATGATGCTTTAGAGTGTGGATTTTCAACCCAACAAGAAAAAATGCCCCATTCCTTGGCTGGGTATATTGGTTTCGGTAGTAATGTTATCCTAGATAATCCTAGGTTTCGTGGAAACCACGTTCTTCCATTAACAGATGTAACAGACAGTGTGTCAAAATTTAAGGAAATTGTCACCCTGTTAAAAAATGATTTAGAGTCGGGTCCTGAAGGAACAAACTATTTAGCCCCTCTCAACTATGCAATAGAATGGTTTAAGGAGCTTCAAGAGAATTATATTAAGGCAATAGTCTTCATTTCTGATGGTGAACCAAATTCTGGGCTTGAACCATCATCAGGACAGATAGATACACTTATTAATAATAAAATCGTCGTTCATGGAATCCATTTAGGGACAGGTACGTCAAATATATTATCTAATTTGTGTACTGCGACTAATGGGACATACAGTCTCGTAACCCCTAATAATATGGAGTATATCTCACAAGTTGTTGAACGCATTGTAGTTACAACTTCTGAACCTTTGAGATTAAAATCTGCCTCTGTTTTAAACAAATCACTTAAACCGTCAATGAGCTCGAGCTTATCTTTTATTGAAGAAATTAATGACAGCATGTCACAGGTTTACCTAAACAATTTTATCCCTCTCCAAATTGGTCCAAATGAAATGGTCATTAATGCAGCATTTGAAACGGAAAGTGGAAGCTTTGACACATCGCGGGCTGATTTTTTCTATATTGACGTCTCCAATGATGAACCTCCATGTTCATGTCATAAATGCTGGCATCGGGCAGGGATACAATTATTAGATAGCAATACTGCTATTGACACTTTAACAACTAATATAAATGCCTATACAATAGACCTCGCTTACTATGCAAATGATACTTTACCAACAACCAAAGTAATTGTTAAAACAGTAAGTAAAGGTGATTGTGATACTATTTCAATTCAAAACAGTGGCTGGGATGGAGAAAAATGGATCTTTTCTGGTATAGTGCCCTTTACAGTTACCACTACAGCCCCAATACTTGGCAATAAACAAACTGAGTCAAGCAACAATGATTTGATTATGCTTTCCTGGACACATCCGCGAGATATTCGTGATACTGCAGCGGATACAATTATCGTCAATGTGGACAATACTTCTCTCAATGCTCAAAGTCCTCTGGTAAAGGGTGATATAAAAATTCATGCACAAAACAAACTATATGGACTTTTTATTAGAATACAATTCCCAACAATCGTTGACAATGTGGAAGCGTCGCTGGTCTCTCTTGATGGAAGAGTAATGTGTACTAAGCAGGGGATCAAAACAAATCGTCTACACTTAACATCTAATAATATCTCAAACGGAATGTATCTGATTCGAATTAATAGTAAAGATCAGGTTGTTTACAAAAAGATCTGTCTTATACAGTAGCTATTTGATAGGTAAGACAACTCGAAAGCCTGGTGTTAATTCATAGCCGGCATAAGCAGGAAATCGAAAAGCCGATCTTCCGCGATTAGACTCTTCAAAGGCATTGCCACCACGGAGGACTCGCATGCTACCATTTTCAGGACCAATTGGATCAACTGCAACAGAGTCACCATAGGTGTCCTGCCAATCATTGATCCATTCAAACACATTCCCGCACATGTCATACAATCCATAGCGATTTGGTTTTTTGCGAGCAGTAATATTTGTTGTGTGATCACTATTGCTTTTAAACCAAGCGTAATCATTGTGACTTGCAGATCCCCAATAAAACTGTGAGGTTGTTCCTCCTCGGCAGGCATATTCCCACTCAGCCTCAGTAGGAAGACGATACCCATTTGCTTCCATGGTAATAGAAAGGCCTCGAAGTTTACAGGCATGGCCAATCTGTCCAGAAATTGAGGTATAGGCATAGAGCGTATCAAGCCCTCTGGCTTTACTAAGGGCATTGCAGTAAAGTACAGCATCGTGCCAATTAATATGATACGCGGGATAGGTATCGCCAGTACCATACTTGGACCAATCAGGAGTTTGATAGGTAGTATAGCCAGCTTTCATGACACCATCATACTCTTTTTGTGTCACCTCAGTAGAATCTATCCAAAAGTCATAGGTAAAGCGCACCCGGTGAACAGGCTTTTCAATTGCCTCACCTTGATTGCTCCCCATGGAAAAGCCATACCCCTTCCCCATTACCTTGACCATTTTTCCCTTTCTTTCCAGAGGGCCAGAGGGAATCCAAGGATCAAAACTGATACTATTGACTGTCACGGTTAATGAGTCAAAGGCAACAGCCTCTCTGTTGTCTTTAACCCGTAAAACACAAAGAATCTGTTGAGCAGTTGAAGGTGCTACCACATTGGTGTCCCCATTAGAACAGGGTTGCCAACCGCTGCCGCCAATTTTCCAAGCATATTCAACAATAGAACCATCAGGATCATTTCCAACACCACGCAATCGAATCGTATCATTGACAGAGAGGGAGGTGTCATTGCCAGCCTCTGCTGTCGGTGGAATGTTTGTTGTATCTTCCTTAACTGTTACCAAGATAGAATCAAAGCCAAAGGCGCCATCATTATCTTTAACGCGAAAGGCAAAGGTTTCTGTTCTGGCCGGTGCTACCGCAACGAGCGTTGTGTCACCGGTTGAGGTGACTGCCCAACTTTGACCAACCCCCATTCTCCAGGCATACTCAACAATCCTACCGTCACTATCACTACCCACGCCACGTAATTGGATTTGTTCATCCACCATCACGACAACATCTTGGCCGGCATCTGCAGTTGGTGGCACATTAGGGATACTATCCTCTTTAATGGTCACAACAACAGAATCATACCCCAGTTGTTCTTCACCATCTTTGACACGAATCACAAAGGTATCTATCCGGGCAGTGGAAGCGGCCTTTACAATTGTGTCACCGGTTGAGGTAATGACCCAATCCTGAGACAACCCAAATTTCCAAGCAAACTCCTTGATATCACCATAATCATCGCTTCCGCGACCATGTAAATGGATAGCACCATTCACTTGTACCGTGGTATCTCTTCCAGCATATCCTCGTGGAGGTTGCGTTCGTATGGTAATTTTGCATGAGTCATAGGCAACATTATCATCATCATCGGTTACCCGAAATACAAAATATTTCGATCCTGGTGGCGGTTCGACAATAAAAGAGGTGTCTCCTGAAGAGGTAATAATCCATTCAGGATAGGGGCCAAAACGCCAGGCATATTCAATTATGTGACCATCCTCATCAGAGGCGGTCCCCCGTAATTGCAGAGTCTGACCAAGAAACACCGTAGCATCATTACCAGCATCTGCCTTTGGGGGGAAATTTGTGCCCGGATTAACAGGTGCTTCAACAGGCACTTTACATGAAAGGTGCAACAGTAGTCCAATGATACTTAATACAATTGGGCTACGTTTAAAAAGCAAATTTCTGTAATGCCTAATAAAATTCAATTTTTCGACAGTTCTCATAATTTAACTATAAAATAACATAAAAAATGACCCAAATACCACATTTTATAAATAGGATGTTCGCACTTTTTATAACTCTTTGAAAAATAATCCTGTTATATTTTTGTATAATGAAGATTACAATTGCAAAAACCGCCGGATTCTGCATGGGGGTGCAACGGGTAGTTAATCTTGCTGTAGAAAAAACTGCCAAGCCTGACAGCACCATCTATTCGTTGGGGCCAATTATTCACAACAATCAAACCTTGGATATGCTTAAGGAACGAGGCGTGGAGATGTTTAATGAACAATCTCCGCCAAACAAAGATTCTACGGTCCTTATTCGTGCCCATGGCATTCCTCCCAAAACACAGGAAAAATATACCACTGGTTGTTATGACATAATTGACGGAACCTGCCCCAAAGTAAAGACTGTTCACAAGGTTATTGAGAAGTATCGAAAGCAGGGCTTTAGCATTATCATCACCGGTGATGAAGGGCATGCAGAAGTGATTGGCTTGATGGGCTATGCCGGTGATGCAGGGCATCTCATTCAATCAATTGACGATGTAAAGAGGCTTCCTGATTTTAACAAAATATGTGTTGTAGCACAAACAACCTTTAGCAGACAAGCCTTTGACACGATCTCCAACGCTATCATTGCACAATACCCCAAGGCAGAGGTTGCAGTAAAAAAGACAATTTGCTCGGCAACTGATAAACGGCAAAAAGAGGTCATCAATCTTTCCAAAGCGGTAGATTGCATGATTGTGGTTGGTGGAAAGAATAGCGCAAACACCCTCCGGTTGGCTAAAATTTCTCAGGAAAATGGTACACCCACTTTTCATATTGAAACTGAAGAGGAGATCTCCTGGGACTCTATCAAAGATCATAATCATATTGGCATTACAGCCGGCGCCTCTACCCCAGCCTGGATGATAAAGCGGGTCACCGATCACCTTCTTATTCTCAATAGAAAAAACAACAAAACTGTTCCTGCTCGATTAGCGCAGCTTTTAGAAGTTTTTGCTAACCTCAATTTTTTTGTTGCAGCTGGGGGAGTAGCTATGTATTACCTATCCAGCACGTTTCAGGAACTTCCCTTTACACTCACCGGTGGCTCTATTGCTTTCCTCTATCTTATGTCGATTTATCTCTTTAATAGCCTTGCGGTCATAGAAAAAAATAAACACCTTGATGTCAGCCGATATCGTTTTTATAACGCTAATAAATCGAAATTGTATTTATTGACCTTTTCCTGTATCGGCTTTCTTCTCCTTACAAGCCTTTTACATAACCTGGCACTTTTTCTTTTTATGCTCCTGCCGACCTTTGCAGGAATCATCTACCATTTCAGCATAGTCCCTCCCCCGCTCCGCAAGTATGTCAAATACAGCAATCTTAAAGACATTCCAACCTCCCGGGACCTCTTTGCAGCGTTGGCCTGGGCTGTTTTAGTGACCTTTATACCTCAAGCTATAGCCAATATTTTTGTCATAACACCAACAACAATTGCAGTCTTCCTTTGGACCTTTTATCTTTCCTATCTCCGTTCTCTCATATTTGATCTTCGTGATATTGAAGGTGATAGAATTATGGGACGGGAGACGCTCATTACTATTATTGGTGAAAAACAGGTTAAACAGCTTATTTTTTCAACGTTGATGTTCTCCTTTATCACCTTTATTGGATTAACATTTTTATCGCTCTTTCCCAAATACCGATTTAGTAATGCACCCTTTTATACTTTTTTACTACAGCTACCTGTTTTAAGCCACATATGGCTCTTTATGAAATGGCAACACCTCTTAAAAAATCGACTGACCGCACTTTTTAACCTTCTGGCAAATGGCCAATTTTACATTGCCGGTCTTGGAGCCTGGCTTATTTCAATCTTTTTATATATCTAAAATAATATATAAAAATTTGAACCCCCCCTATTCACCCTGCGACTATATATGGTACTATTTATAATAGTAACCAAATTTTTATTCAATTTTTTTCGATTTTAAAGTATATTAATCATACATGATTCTATATAATAGAAGTAGCAATGACTCCAATTTCGAAAAACACAAAAATTATAATAAAAACCATTAAGTGGAGGTCTACCAGTTATGTGTAAAAGATTGGGCTTTCTAACTCCTTTTACTGTTTTGTTTACTCTATTGGCATTTATGCTGCCTACTCATGCTCAAGATCCCTATGAAGACTCACTCTGTGCCTATACCTGGCAAAGTGATATCAATGATTGTGACTCAGCGATCGAATGTATTGATCTTGATGAGTGGAATACACTGGTAAAACCGGTCCCCTTTAATATTTCTCGCATTTCGCCAGATTCATTAAAGCTCTGTATGGGTGATTTTGAATTTGTACAACCAACTGCCATTGTGTATATCATAGATTTATCGGGTAGTATGTATCGATATAATGGACGAACTGTTCAATACCCAGACCCTAACTGGGAAGAAGTTGGTGACCCCTACCGGTTGCGAGATGATGCATTAGAAGCAGGATTTGACACGCAAAGAGATGTTCTTCCCCATTCCCTAGCTGGATATATAGGGTTTGGATCAAATATTATTCAAAACAATTCAAGGTTCAATGGTGATCATTTACAAAGACCTATTGATGTTTCCGATAATGTTGCAACCTTAGATGACCTTGTAGACCTTCTACAAAGCGACCTTGAATCTGGACCAGAAGGTACTAATTATCAACAACCTCTAGACCAAGCAATTCAATGGCTGCAGAATACCAACATTGTACCGGCAGATCATAAAAAAGCCATCATTTTCATTTCTGACGGTGCACCTAATACTGGATTAAACTATACCACAGCCCAAGTAAATGCACTGCAAGCATTGGAAGCTCCTGTGCATGGTGTGTTTTTAGGTGATGGCTCTGCAGGTGAACTAACTAATCTTGCCGATGACACAGATGGTTCCATGGCTGTAGTAGGGCCCCAAAGTATGGCTAACTTTACACAGGTTATTAAAAATATCGTTAATAATTTAGTCGAACCCATTATTGCTCAATCTGTTTCAATTGAAAACAAATCTCTTAATCCTCCGGTTATTGCCAATTCAATCTTCACAGACTCTGTTAACGACACAATTTGGGCGGTCAAGCTCAATAGATTTCTTCCACTTAAAATTGGTCCAAATAATATTGAAGTTCTTTCAACCTTTGCAACTCAGAGCAACTCTCATGATACTACCCTTAACTTTAACTTCTATTTGGATATTACCGAAGATGAACGCTATACCAATGAATGTTTTTACTGTTGGCACAAGGCCAATATCGAGGTATATCGGGAGGGACAAACCGATCCAACAGACACCTTGACCTGGCAGGATCAAACCTATCGCCTTAAATTCTTTTACTTTGGCGAAGACACCATTCCGCAAGTAAAAATTAAGATGAACACTGCTAACAAAAAGGATGCCGAAGAGTACACCCTTACCAATGGACAATGGATAGGTGATAGATGGGTCTTTGAAAAGGGTAATATACCCTTTGAGGTAACCTTAGATCCTCCGGCAACTGGTGATGACACCACAGAGGCAGATTTTACCGATCTTGTTTACTTTGAATGGACCCATCCTGCAGACCTTCGGGATAGTGCCTTTGACACGGTGATTGTCAGCTCACCACCAAACAACATTCTTATGTATGACCAGGCCGGTGACCCTTCAAGCTTAACTCCCTACAAAAATCGCCCTGACTCCAATGTAATACGGGCAGGTATTAATGTTGATCTCTATGCCAAAGTCTTTGCAAACACCAAGTGGCTTGAAAAATATGAAACAGATCAGAATCTGGCCAATAAACTTACCTGGTCAATTGTTGACGCGGTGACAAACCAACCCAATCCTGACATTGCCGAGCTGACTGGTGGCACCAATGGCAATAATAATGTGCTCTATCCAAAACAGGCCCGTAAAAGCGTTGATGTAACAGTCAAGCTTGTGGATCCTGCATTACCGGTAAATCCAGAAAGGACATGTCGGTTTTATATTATTCCAGGGTTAGCAGATTCGATTTACATCGAAGCAACAAATGATAGTACCATTGCAAACCTTGTTGATCCACAACCCTGGGACCCCATTCGCATTTTAGCAAATGAGACAACAAAAATCGCCTATGGTATTATTCGCGACAAAGAGGGTAACTGGATTCGCCCAGCAACCCAAGCAACCTGGAATAGTGATAACACGCAGGTTGTAACGGTCTCTCCCGGTCCCAGTGATGAAGTCACCATCACCAAGGGTACTCTTAGCACTGGAAGTACTTACATCCATGCTACAGAGGATACTTTATCGGGAACCACCAAAGTCGAAACTGTGGACTACGATATAATTGCCATTCGAATTACCTCGCGGATTGCTTCGGACACTGCTGGTATTGTAATGGAAAACCTTGCTATGGAAACTGATCCGGATACAACCATATTTGCCTTAGGTCAACGGTCAGATACAAAGCAGTGGATTGAACTCAGTGTTAAATGGGCAATGGACCCACTTGCCACCAACAGTACGCCTCCAACAAGTAATTCTCGATGGACCTTTAGCCCAAGCCGACCAGATACAGGGATTATTCATATTGTTTATGACACCTGCTATGATACTTGCGACTATCAATTTGTTGCCTCAGGGCCAAGCAATGTGGTATTTAAGATTATTACTCCCGAAGCACAGCGGATTGCCGGTCAAGTTTTTAAGGGTGAAGTTAAGATCTCCAACAAAGATGGCTTAGTGCCCGGTATTTGGAAATATCAAGGAAATGACGAGGCGAGCTACCGTGATACTTTAGGTCAGGGCAATACTCTTTTTGGTCCTCCACCACTTCCCTTTGGTATAACTACCTTTTCAACAAACGGAATTGATACGGCACAACTCAATCGCAATGCCCTTTTAGAACAGTGGTTTGTTGGTGGTATTGACACTCTGGACTTTGTGCTTTACTGGGCTGCAACACAGAAAAATCAGCCCCAGAAAAAACATAAACTCACGGTCAAGCTTAAGAATCTTTCTGCCTCAACAAAGGATTTCTTCTTGCATCCAGGACCAATGGATTCTATAGTCATGACACCACCCAGTGTTCCTAAGCTCACACCAAAAAGTAACTCCTTCCAAATTATCTCTGATGGATATGACGAGTATGGTAATTACATTGATACAGAGCAATATAAATGGAGCGATTCTGGACTTGTTGATTATAGCAATTTTCCTGAACGAACCGATGTCATCATATTTGATCCGAGCTTAGCCAAGGTTTCTCAGAAGGGTAAAGTCATTTCAACCTATATGAATGACAATACTGTTTCGAATTTTGTTGATATAGAGATCGAGGTAAAGCCGGGCATGTCCTTTGCCTACACTCGTGATTACAGTGGCAATGGTCTTTTAGATGCGATTGTAGTGTACTTAGATCGAAAGTTTGTTTTAGATCCTAACTATACACCAGACAATATTCTTGTAGAGAAAAACCCTTACTCCTTTACGGTTGACTCAATTGTTTCGGGCAATCCAAATGACAGTTGCGATAGTTTAGTCCTCTATCTTGGAGAAATTGAACCTACTCAACCGCAGACCTCATGGAGGCCGGAGTTGACCTTAGAGGACCTTCCAACGATTGACTCGATTTCCGGTTACCAGGTTCAGGATGGAGCATCCCCAGTTATTTGGGAAGTCCTTAAGGAGGTAAAGGTTCCCAATGATCGAAAACAGGATGTTGTGACCGTTACAGTGTCTGAGAATTTCTCCTACCTTAATGATGCACCCTTTGTTGCAAATGCTAAGCCAGAGGTTCACATCAATGCGTGGACTCGAGATAGCAGCAATACCTTTACTCCAAACTTGGTGCTTAAAGGTATTACTCAGTTCGATGACCAGCAAAACAGCTGGACCAAGTTCAGAATGCTCAATGGCAATGATCTTAATAGTAGCCATTGGTTTAACTTTAACCATCTCAAGGGTAGTGTGGGAGTTTCAGACAAATTTAACAACTTACCCCACGCACTCAACCAAAAAGTACAGATTAAAGTAAAAGGTAGCCAAGGTGATATTAATATTGGACCAAACCCTTTCCAAATTAATTTTAATTACTATAATATTCATAAGCCTAATCTGGTTTTCATTATACCTTTTAAAGAACTCTACAATTGGATTTACAACCAAAACCAAGGTGGCACCATCATCGAGATTACCGTAATTGGTGGGCCTGATATTGTGAAAAAGGGTATCAAGGTTATGATTATAGTTTTTGATGCTGTTGGCAATTTGGTGACTCAAAGGGTTAACCCTAACATCCTTGATAAGAGTAATTACCCAGACACCGAAGCTGGCCGCAAGGGCTGGGCTGATGTACAGAGTAAGATTAAGCTCCTTGAGCTTGGGCACACCGTTAAATTCACCTTCTACTATGAGGGTATGAATGATAATGGTATGCGCTGTGCACCTGGTGTTTATAGAATGATGGTATACCAGATTATTGGTACAAGCCGTTCTAAGAACACTGAGGTAATTGCTATTGGTAGATAATTTTTAGATATTACAATTCCTATAAAAAGAGAGGTCTCTTAGGCCTCTCTTTTTTTTCGCCAGAGTTTATGACCCAAAGTCGTAAGAGTTTATGACTCAAAATCGTAGGAGTTTATGACTCAAAATCGTAGGAGTTTATGACTCAAAATCGTAGGAGTTTATAGCCAAAAATCGTAAGAGTTTATGATTCAACGATCTTAGGAGTCTGTGATTCAAAATTATACCGCTTCTCAATAATTATGTCCTATGTTGTGTTGCGGCATGACTGTTTCTCAAAAGTTTTGTCATAACCATGGGACAAAACTTTTGAGAAACAGTATATAAGAGTCTAAAAAAAACGTCACAGGAAAGGGATTTGCTGGGGGGGCGATGACCCAATCCTGTGACTATGTCGGGGTAAATCCCCGATTTATTCTATTGTATTAATAGGCTTTGTTTCCAAATACAACAATACCCTCATACTCTGTGGCGGTCCAAACATTATCATGGGCATCAATCTCTATATCATTAATTGAACCGCATAAAAAGGGTATATGCGAATTGTAGCAGGAAAAACTTCGCCATTGGTGACCATCATATCGTGTTAAAATGCCATTACTTGTGCCACACCACAGATTATTTTTTGAATCAAAGGTGATCGAGCGAACAATATGCCCACTTAATGATGAGTTGGTTGTATCAAAAACCTGCCAATCGCTTAATCGTACTATTTGCCCACTAAAGGTACCTGCCCACACAATACCTTCCTTATCTACAGCCAAGGAGAATATGGTATCGCAGGGTAGAGCCGAATTTCCTTTATGATAATTTGTCCACTGTCCATAGCCAATTTTTGTGATACCACCACGAGAACCAATCCACTTGTCACCATGCCCATCTACGGTAATGGCATAGACAAAATCAGAGGGAAGCCGAGAGTTAAAGTAGTTGTACTCTATCCAACGGTGACCATTATGATGAACAACACCGCCAGTTCGATTATAGTGCTGGGGATACTTGGAAAACCATTTTCCGTTACTTGAGTCAAAGGCAATCGAGTAAACATTGCTAAAGGGAATGCCCCCGGTGGAGTGCTCGTTGTAGATTTGCCAATATTGACCATTATATCTAACAATCTCAAAGGCACTGCCACTCCAAACTGAGTTATACTTATCAATTTCAATTGAATATACCGGTGGATTATTGAGAAAGATGTTGTGGTAGGTAGCCCACTTTTCCCCGGTGAAATAGCTGATTAATCCATTACGAAGTCCTATCCAAACAGTTCCCTTTCGATTAATGGCCAAAGACTGGATACTGTTGTTGTATAGCGAGGAGTTGCTGGAATTATAAACAGCATCAAAGGAGTAGGTGCCAATCAAAGAAGTGTCACCGGGTTGAACAGTGAACTCATCGGATAAACGTATTGTGTCAGTAATGTTTTCTTCCCGGGCAAAATAGAGGGCTGGTAGCTCCGATGAGGGAAGATCTTTAAGGTGCACCTCATATTTTCCTGGGATGTGATTAACATTGTTATGTAGCTTTAGATAAAAGAGTGTCCCTGGCAGGTAGAGATAACTATTGGTGATATCAACATCATCATCAATAGCAACGGTAACAGCCCCTGGTTCGTTTAAGGGAGCCAAATGAACTGTGTTGACAGCATTATTAACGACAACATTTTGGGTAAAGGATTGATATGAATTTGTCGCACTTCGGCTATAAACATTATATATAGCTCCACTCTCAGAAAAGGTAAATTCAAATTGTCCCTGGTTATCTGTTGTGTCGACTAATACAACATCACCCTGTTCCTCAATTGCTGGATTGTACCCATGGGGAATGAGAAAGACAGCAGTTTGCGTAGCAGGTTTCCCCTGCTCGTTTAATAAGGTGCCTACCACTTTCGCATTCCCCGTGCTGGTACCACTTCCAGCAACATCTATGCTACAGGAGTTGAGCAACAGGCTATAGAGCACTACCACCATTCCAAGGAAGAGATGTCTACGCTTCAACGATTGAATCATTTGCCCACCCCCCGCTCATGTTGCCAGTTCTTCCGTAAAACGGGGAAAAATTGAAAATTCAACTGATAAACCTCTTCCGAGGGAGAGGTTTCCTGTACAATATCATTAAGAACTTCATCCTTGAATTTCTGTATCTTATCTTTTATTTCTTTAAACTTAGTTTTGGAAACACTCAGTGTCATGCTACTGATTTCCCTCTGTTGCGGTTCTATCTTCTCAATAGCATCCCCTGACAGGGCAATCATTTTTCTATTAAAATTTCTTATGGAGAGCGATTCAACTTCCGGAGCAGTTTTAATGATTGAATCATTTTGAATCCATTTCCCAGAAGCATCCTGTTTCACCAATCCAATATCCTTTAAAAGCAAGAGAGATTTTTTCACCTGCGTTGCTGTTAAGGGTGGCGAAAAGGCTCGTGCAATTTTTTCGTAATTATCGGTAATCTCTACAAAATCCAACATCTCTCTGATTATAACATGATGCCATTCACTGTAAATTGTATATTGCATTTCACTTAGTTTTTTTACTTTTGAGCCTTTTTTATACTGAGACATCTCTTTAAATAGTTCATTCTTCTCATTCTCAAATTTGGATTGATTAAAAAGGACCATAAGCCGGAAGTAGTCACACTCCCTGGGGGTTAAATTGAGTGCTCTGCAAAATTTACCGATACTATTGTAGGCAATATTTCGCTCACCATTTATTACCTGTTTTAACACATTGTGCGATGAAAAACCAGCTTTGTTTGAAAAATATCGATATGAGAAATACCGTGTTTCTCTCTTCTGAAGGTCATAATAGTCCTTCAAAAAGAGACGAAAGTCCACATATCCAAAGATATTCAATTTCATAGCCAATTCATTGCACCTTTTACGTAAGCGAAGCTGATTGTGTAATGGGTAAGTATCACTAAATTAACTCATAAATAGCCACATTGCCATATTTAAGTGACCAAAAGCATTATTTTTGTACACTATCAGTGCACATAATTATCTATAACATATTGATTTTAAAAATAATGTAATACCAATTATGGATTTTTATGATTTATTCAGTGCACACCCTGGATGATAAAATCATTGATGCAATTTTATAGATGTTTTTATAGAACAATTGGAGCCGAAATTATATCCTTATAATAGGCCTTTGGAAGTGAATTTTTCATATACTTGCAACGAATTGATTATTATGAACTTGGAACATAAAAAAAGAGAGGTGTTAGAACAACTCTCCCAGATGCAAAAGGAGAAACGCCGATCTCGCAGAGCGATAAAGGATACAGGTAAAAAGAAGAGTCCTCAGGAGATCGAATCGTATGTTAGTGTTCAAAAAGAGAAACAGATTCTCCTTATCTATGGTGCAAAGAGCTTTTTTATAAAGGGATTAATGCAATCCCTTAAAAATGTCTTTGAACTTATTCACTGCACTGACTCCGAAGAGGCCTGTGCCATCTGTATGGAAAAAGATATACCCTTTATTTTATTAGATATGGATCACCCAACAGATTGGAAAAAGTCTACCGATATATTCACCAATGTCAACATGATTAGTCAAGAGACCCTTTTCTTCTTGGCAACCAAAAAGGTCAACTCCCATGAGGTCCAGACCTTGGTAAGCCAAGGTGGGATTGTGACTGAGAAACCGATAAACATCAAAGACATCACAGACCACACCACCACAGGATCTGATACAGAATAAAAAAGGTCCCACGACATAATGCGTGAGACCTTTATGGAGCTGAGGGGGCTCGAACCCCTGACCCCAACGCTGCCAGCGTTGTGCTCTCCCAGCTGAGCTACAGCCCCGAATAATATGGTGTACAAATTTAAATTATTTTGACTAATTAGTCAAATCTCTTCTACTTTTTCTGTTGCTTTTGGATTTTTGCCCAGGTGTCTCGCAGAGTTACCGTGCGGTTAAATACCTTTTTCTCCTCTGTAGTATAATTGGTGTCTACACAAAAATACCCCATTCGCTCAAACTGAAAACGTTCTCCAGGTTTTGCATTATTTAGGCTAGGTTCAACTTTACAGGATGTGAGTACCTCTAAGGAGTTGGGATTAAGATTATTTTTCCAATCCTGTCCTTCTTCTACATTGCTAGGATCCGGCGTACTAAAAAGAGCGTCATACAACCGCACCTCAGCATCAATTGCATGCTTTGCAGAAACCCAGTGCAAGGTAGCTTTGACCTTACGACCATCCGGTGCATTGCCGCCACGACTTTCAGGATCGTACGTACAGTGTACTTCGAGAATATCCCCACTTTTTGGGTCCTTTACAACATCGACACACTTGATAAAATAGGCATAGCGTAATCGTACTTCACGTCCTGGTGCTAAACGAAAGAATTTCTTTGGGGGATCTTCGGCAAAGTCTTCTTGCTCAATATAGAGCACCTTGGAAAAGGGGACTTTTCTGGTTCCCATGGCTTGATCTTCCGGACTATTAACAGCTTCCATCTCTTCAACCTGGTCTTCGGGATAGTTATCAATAACCACTTTAAGCGGTTTGAGTACGGACATTACCCGGGGAACCCGCTTATTAAGATCTTCACGTACACAAAACTCTAACAGGGCCATATCAACGGTGCTTTCCCGTTTGGCAACCCCAATACGCTCACAAAAATTTCGTATCGACTCTGGAGTATATCCTCGCCGACGCATTCCAGAGAGGGTTGGCATTCGTGGATCATCCCACCCGTCAACGCAGCCTTCACTGACAAGCTCCAATAGCTTCCGTTTACTCATTACCGTATAGGTAATATTCAGTCGAGCAAACTCAATCTGTTGAGGATGGTAGATACCCAGTTGATCTAAAAACCAATCATACAGCGGTCGGTGATCCTCGAATTCCAAAGAGCACATCGAATGGGTGATACCTTCGATGGAATCTTCCAAACCATGGGCCCAATCATACATGGGATAGACATTCCACTTATTCCCTTGGCGATAGTGGGACATTTTGAGAATTCGATACATTACCGGATCACGCATATTCATATTTGGTGATTTCATATCAATCTTTGCCCGCAAGACTCGCGAGCCATTTTCAAATTCTCCAGCCTCCATCCTCGTAAAAAGATCGAGGTTTTCATCCACCGAACGATTGCGAAAGGGACTCTCTGTTCCCGGTTCAGTAAGAGTTCCTCGATTTATTCGGATCTCTTCGGCGCTTTGATCATCCACATAGGCTTTTTGGGCCTTGATAAGTTCAACAGCCCAGGCATACATTTTATCAAAATAGTCCGAAGCATAGTATTCATGCTCGCCCCAATCAAAACCAAGCCAAGAAACATCCTTTTTTATTGCATCGATATACTCGGTCTCTTCTTTGCTGGGATTGGTATCATCAAAGCGAAGATGATAGGTGCCTTTAAACTCCTCAGCCAATCCATAATCTATACAGATTGCTTTGGCATGACCGATATGAAGATAGCCATTGGGCTCGGGTGGAAATCGTGTTACCACACGCCCATCCCACTTGTTTGTCTTCATATCTTCCTTAATAATCTCCTGCAAAAAATTGGGAGCCTGTTTTATTTCATTATTTGACATGAATCATGTTTCCCTGTTAAGAGTTCTTTTCTTTCTGAAAATTATCTAACCACAATACCGCATTTTTCATACGACGTACCACAGTCTCTTGACCAATGAGTTCTAACATCTCATACAATCCCGGCCCAAAGCTCACCCCCGAAACCGCAAGTCTCGTTGGATGTATCAACTTTCCTAAGGAGAGTTCCTTTTTTTGGGCATAATCATTAAAGGCATCCTCCAAGCTCTGCTGGCTAAAGTTGGACATACTTTCAAAGAGAGAAGTAAGGGATTGCAACACAGTAAGTGCATCACCTTTCCATCTCTTTTTTACTGCCTTCTCCTCGTAGGAATTTGGATCATTAAAAAAGTAGAAACTGTTTGTCGCTAATTCTTTAAGCGTTTTCGATCTATCCTTTAGCAAGCCAATTACCTGAGAAAGATAAGCCATGTCTTTGAGTTGCTCATGGGAGACTTCTCCCGCTTCCTTCCATACAAGGTGCGCCTCCTCAAGCAAGGAACCCACACTTCTCTCTTGCATGTAAAGGCCATTCATCCACTCAAGCTTCTGCTCATCAAAGACCGATGCCTTAGGTGAAACTCGCTCCAGAGTAAAGAGATCAACAAGCTCCTGAGATGACATCTTTTCCTGGTCATTACCGGGAGCCCATCCAAGGAGCGCCAAAAAGTTTACCAACCCCTCCGGAAGATAGCCAGCTCGTTTATAGTCCAGGACAGAGGCTGCCCCTTTGCGCTTTGACAATTTTCCTCCTCCAGGAGCCAAAATAACTGGCAAATGAGCAAATACGGGAAGATCCCACCCAAAGGCTTCATACAATAATACATGCCTTGGTGTTGAGGCGATCCACTCATCGCCGCGCATTACATGGGTGATCCCCATGAGATGGTCATCAACAACATTGGCCAAGTGATAGGTGGGAAACCCATCGGATTTTAATAGAACCAAATCATCGAGAGTCTCACTCTTGTACTCTATTTCACCTCTGATCATATCGGTAAAAGAGACAATCCTATTATCGGGGATTTTTAATCGATACACATGTGGCTCATTCTGACTAATTCGCTTTGTAACCTCATCCTGGGAAAGATTGCGACAATGCCTATCATACCCTGAGACATGGGCAAGCTTTGCCTTTTCCTGCTCCTCTCGAAGCTTTTGTAGTCGTTGTGATGAGCAGAAACAGGGATAGGCATGGCCCGATTCCACTAAAGCATCTACCTTTTCTCGGTACAGAGATGTTCGTTCTGATTGAAAATAGGGACCACAGCTGCCTTCAATCTCGGGCCCTTCGTCCCAGGTAAGCCCCAACCAACGAAGGCTGGTAAAGATTTCGTCGAGAGCATCACTTTGATAGCGAGTACGATCAGTGTCCTCTATCCTTAGAATAAAGGAGCCACCATGATGTTTGGCAAAAAGGTAATTAAAGAGAGCTGTCCGCGCTCCACCAACGTGAAGATACCCTGTTGGTGACGGAGCAAAACGAACACGAACCTCAGATGACATAGACATTTCCTTTCAATACTGGCATTAAATTCAGGATAAAAAAATATGTTATGTGCTATAGATTAGGAGTTGCTTATCAGTATATAATTTTGATTGAGAACCAGTATCAGAGTTGGTTGTGTAGTATTGTATTTTAATGTATGCTCAACATAATCGATGAAAGAGATGACTTTTTTGTAGTTGATAAACCAGCCGGTGTAGCCTTTCATAGTGATATTCATGGGGATGGTTTTTTCTCCCAGGTAAAAAAAAAGCTAAACCGTTCTCAGCTTTTTGCTGTGCATCGATTAGATGCAGTTTCCTCAGGTTTGCTCCTTTTAGCAAAAAATCGAGAGGCTGCCCAACAGTTGGGAAGACTTTTTCAGAGTCGGTCCATTGAAAAATTCTACTGTGCTCTCTCCGACAAGAAGCCAAAAAAGAAACAGGGTACACTCAAAGGAACTATGATACGAGCAAGAAAGGGAGCATGGAAATTGGTCCGATCTCTTGATCGACCAGCCATCACTCAATTCTTTAGTACTGCAGTATCACCGGGTATTCGACTCTTTTTGATTAAACCGCTTACTGGACGAACGCACCAAATCCGAGTGGCCCTTAAGAGTCTTGGCTCCCCCATTTGCGGTGATCCGCTCTATCATCAAAAAATTCCTCATATGTCCTATGATCGTACCTATTTACACGCCTATGCTTTAAAATTCTCCCTCAATCAAAAACAGTATCACTATATCTGTCCTCCCAAATTCGGAGCACTCTTTACAACTAATACGTTTGAAGAAAAAATCGAACAGTGGGCTAATCCCTGGAATCTCAAATGGCCTACTGTTTAGCTCTTTAGAGCTATAAGTAAAGAAGATCTCCCCAATCCCAATCTTTATAAATTACGAATAAGCGCATCCCTATTGCCATCCCTTTGGGGCTCCCCTTTTTTATTGACACCCTTTTATAGGGCATGATATAATCAGGATATAGATTGTAACGGAAAAAGCATCTATATTCCAACAATATCACCTCATTCAAGGGATCCAACAGTAGGTATATGGGTGATATAGTCGGAGTGGCATATGCTTTTTTGGGTTTGCTAGGGATGTTTGATTTTTTTTGATTACACTAAACGAGAATGGTATACCCTTGGCACAGAACGATGACAAATTTATACGCCGACTGGACATCAATGATGTAAAAGTGGGTATGTACCTGGAGGATATTTTCGACCATAAGGGTACGTTACTCCTATCCAGTAAAGAGCCTATTGTCAGCATGGAAAAAATTGAAATTCTGAAAAATAGAGGTATCACGAGTGTCCTTATCAATGAGAAACGAAAGAATAATTACAAATTTCTTATTGAACCCATTGAAAAGAAAAAAGCCCCACCCATTGAAAATAACCGTGAGGCGCGCTACTACAAAGAACTTACTAAAGCTGTCTCTATCCATAAAGATGGTGTTGTAAAAGCTGCTGAGGTCCTTAAAGCTGTGCGCAACTCTCAGTCCTTTAATCTGGCTGGTATCCAAGCAACAGCAGAGGAGATTGTAAGAAGTCTTGTGAGAAATCCCGATGCGCTGGTTAGCCTAAGTCAACTTAAGGGGTATGATGACTACACCTTTGTCCATTCCGTAAATGTTGCGGTACTTGTCACTTCTTTAGCACAATCCATGGGATATCCTGATGATAAGCTTCTGGAAATTGGTATTGGTGGTCTACTCCATGACATCGGCAAAATGAAGATACCCGAGCAGATCTTAAATAAACCTAGTAAATTAACCGACACAGAGTTTGCAATTATCAAAAGACACCCCGAGTTAGGTGTGGAACAGATACTTGGCAAAAAGGGAATATCGGATATTTCAAAAAAAATAATTCTCCAGCATCATGAGCGATACAATGGAACTGGATATCCCCTGGGCTTGACTGGTGAGCGAATTCATGAAGTTGGTCTTATAAGCGCAGTGGCAGATGTATACGATGCCCTGACCTCTGATCGTGTTTACAAGGCGGCCTGGACGCCGCAAAAGGCATTAATCCTCATTTTTAAAGGGTGCGACAAGGACTACTCCCGGAGGATCGTCGAGCTCTTTATGAAACATATGGGAATCTACCCTGTCGGTAGTTTTGTAAAGCTTGGCACCAATGAATTGGGCGTTGTTGTGAAGGTTAACAAGGGAGAACTTCTTGCTCCGGAGGTATTGTTGCTCATTGACCATGATGGTCGACGATTGGCAGAACCGATCCCAGTAAAATTGTCGGAGAAGCAGAAGGAGGCCAATGGCCATCGCTATAAAATTTTGGTCTCTCTTAATCCTAAGGCATTCAATGTAAATGTGAATGAATATATTCAACATCAATTGCATTAAGATAGCAAGTATCATCAATAAAAATTTAATAAAGAATAAAATAAGTATTGATTTACCAGTCTAAAAAAGGATACAATTAATTACCTAAGCTGCATACTCACTTTGGAACTAAAGGCACAGGAATGGGAAACCACTGCAGACTATACGACGAGAACTTAGTACGGAATATAATGATTTCAACTGCCGTCTCGATACTTGAATATGTCAAACAAAATCGGCAGGTGAATGTTGAAGATATATGTGAATTTATTGAGTTCAATGCCGATGATATTATTGATGAAACAATAAGTAACCTCAATTGTGAAGATGAGGAGTAGCCGGTACGTCGATCCTCACATTTTAAGAGCCAACTATCTGAGACTGTTGTATCCAGTTTTATATGACACTATAGACATCATTGCCATTTCTCTAATTAATAGAGCCTTGTCATTACAAAGTACATAACGTAATTTTAAGCACCACTCTTTGGATTATTTAATGCCGAAGTGGTGAAACTGGTAGACGCGCTGGACTCAAAATCCAGTGGGGGCGACCTCGTGCCGGTTCGAGTCCGGCCTTCGGTATTATATATATAAAAAGCTCTCTTTCTATACAAAGAGAGCTTTTTTTGTTTGCAACTTGTCCTAACCCTTTAATTTGGTTACTGCAGTTGGAGACAAAGTACAATTGAATTTTTAAAAGTCATCCTGATGATATACCACACATTTATTAAAAAAAATATTTTACATCATAAAAATTCTATTATTATATTAAATTTATTGGGATGGAATATTCTTTAATTCCTCCTTAAACTACCTTCTTAAAACACATTACCTCCTCTTTTTGGAGTGTTGTACGTTGATGCCCTTATCTATTGAATTTGGCCCCCTAATAGATAAGGGCCTTTTCTGTATCCCCATTTCCCTTACATCGCGCTAACTATTACCTAAATTGAGTGATTGCTTTGCGGAAAGGTTACGTCAGTAGTGCTACTAATAGGTGCGCTAAAAACGGAGCTTAACCTGCAAGGTTAAGTGAGTATTTAAAGAATCCCAGGAGCAGTGCGGATGACGTGAGATTTACCAAATAAAATCTCTCATTTTAGGTATTAAATTTTCTCATAGATATAACTTCCCGAAATAACATATTTTAAGAAATTCTAAGCGATTATATAGTCTTTTACAGGAGAAATTGGATAATGTCTAAAGGGACAGAAAAGAAACAGATCCTCTGTATTGGTGCGGGATATGTGGGTGGACCAACTATGGCAATGATTGCAGCACGATGTCCACAACACGATGTCACCGTGGTTGATATCAATGCGCAGCGTATTAAAGCCTGGCAATCCGATGATCTTCCCATTTACGAACCTAAGCTATTGGAGGTAGTTAAAGAGGCACGGAATCGTAACCTGTTCTTTTCCACAGAAATTGATGAGAACATTAAAAAGGCTGATATCATTTTTGTCTCTGTTAATACACCGACAAAGACCTTTGGTGTAGGTGCGGGAAAGGCTGCAGACCTGCAGTATTGGGAAAAGACAGCTCGCAATATTGTACAAGCCTCAGAGAGTGACAAAATCATTGTTGAAAAAAGTACGCTCCCCGTGCGCACTGCTCGAGCTATGGAACGTATACTCAATGCCAATGACAAGGGATTACACTTTGAGGTGCTCTCCAACCCAGAATTTCTTGCAGAGGGCACTGCCATTCAAGACCTTGAGCAACCTGACCGTGTGCTTATCGGATCGCAGGAGACTGAGAGTGGTATTGCTGCTCGTCAACAGCTTGTGGATATCTATGCCAATTGGGTTTCTAAAGAAAAGATTGTAACCAGCAACATTTGGAGTGCGGAGCTCTCTAAATTGGTGGCCAACGCCTTTTTAGCTCAACGAATATCATCAATAAACAGCATCTCCGCCCTCTGTGAAAAAACTGAGGCTAATGTGAGTGAAGTAGCACGCGCTATTGGTATGGACAGTCGAATTGGTGCTAAGTTTCTGAATGCCAGTGTTGGTTTTGGTGGTTCCTGTTTTAAAAAGGACATTCTTAATTTAGTTTACATAGCAGAAAACTATGGACTTACCGAAGTAGCTCGCTACTGGGAAAGCGTCATAGCTATCAATGAATATCAGGAACAGCGCTTTGTCCGTCAAATGATCAAGGTGATGTTTAACACCGTAGCTGGCAAAAAAATCACCCTCTTTGGCTTTGCCTTCAAAAAAGACACGGGAGACACACGAGAATCACCGGCTATTTATATTGCCAAAAGACTCTTAGAAGAGAAGGCCCAGGTGGTAATCTCTGATCCAAAGGCCCTAGTCAATGCAAAAAATGACCTGGCAGAATTTGGCAGTGAAGTTATTTTTGAAGAAGACCCCTATAAAGCGAGCAAAGATGCCCATGCTATCGCGGTATTGACAGAGTGGGATTCCTTTACTACTCTCGATTACGATAAAATCTATCGGTCAATGGTAAAGCCAGCCTTTGTATTTGATGGAAGAAATATCTTAGACCACGATGCGCTTTTTAAGATCGGCTTTAGCGTTTTTAGAATTGGCAGACCATCGCTACGCCACTTTTAAGCCTCGACTATTCAGCGTAGCATGATATAGCGCGATTAAGAAAGTACTTCAATGCCTTTTCCCTCGTGCACCTCTCCAATAACCCAGAGAGATTCCTTTTGCGCAGCAAAATCTTTTTGCAGCTGGGATAATCGATCTTTCGGAATAGCAGCTAAGAGTCCACCGGAAGTCTCTGGTGTATACAAAAGCATCCGCATCTCTTTTTCTATAGAGTCAGCAAAGGTAATTTCCTTTTGGTAACAGTGCTCATTTTTATTTGATCCTGCTGGAAAGAGCCAATTTTTAGCATACTCACAGGCGCCATTTAAAAAGGGAATCTGCTCAAGTGTGATCTGTATATTGACACCGCTCTTTTCAGCCATTTCATGGGTATGCCCCAAAAGTGCAAATCCAGTAATGTCAGTGCAGGCATGTACCTCGCCAGCTTGCAACAATTGCGCAGCCGATTTATTAAGCTTTTTCATACTGATCACAGCCTGTTCCATATGATTTTTCTGTGCTTGATCAGCTTTCAATGCAGTCGTTATAATACCAACTCCTAAGGGCTTGGTTAATATCAAAAGGTCACCTGGTTGCGCACCGGATTTTGTTAAAATCTTTTGGGGATGCACAACACCCATAACAGAGAGTCCAAATTTTGGTTCCTTATCATCCACTGTATGGCCGCCAGCCAGTATAGCTCCAGCTTCGGCCATTTTTTCAGCGCCGCCCTTTAAGATGGTGCTAATTACCTCTGTTGGTAAACTACAGGGGAAGCCGCAAATATTCAAAGCTAAAAGCACCTCTCCACCCATAGCATAAACGTCACTCATTGAGTTGGCCGCGGCAATAGCACCAAAATCATAGGGATCATCCACAATAGGGGTGAAAAAGTCTAATGTTTGAATAATAGCTTTATCTTCACTAACCTGATACACTGCTGCATCATCGCTAATGTCCAAGCCGATTAAAAGCTCAGGACAGGAGATGTTGGCAAACACGTTTCTGAGAGGCTGCAGAACCTGCGCCAGGGTCTCAGGACCCATTTTCGATGCTCAACCAGCAGCACTGGCCATTGTCGTAAGCCTGATAGGTGCTTTGTCGTTACTCATACAGTCCTCTTTTGTCTAAATCCAGATTATGCAATAGCAAGCAGCGCAGAAGTACACCACGACTTTGAACGGATGTACGCTTGGGAAGTAGCTTGTAATCCTATACTCATTAAAACTTTCAAGTCTTACTAAATCATTACCTTGCACTTCTGCATATACTCCTACTGTATAATCTGTGTTAAATCTGGTAAATTCCATCAATGGTAATATTTTTTTCTTCCAAAATTTTCTTTGCTACCGCAACATCTTTACGTAGCAGCCGCAAACAGACACCGCAATCAGAGCTGATATGCCGTGGGACTGGTATTAACCGTACGGCAAACCCCTCTTTTTTCAGCAGTTTTTCAGCTCGTAAGGCATGGCTGGTCGCATGGAGAACGATTACGGAAAATTCTTTATCAGCCATTAGATCTTTTCTTAATTCCCCTGTTTAGAATGCGATATTCTTTCAATAGCATCAACCACTTTATCCACCTCTTCTGATGCATTAAAGTAGCCAAAACCAAGTCTTACCGTTCCCTCTGGAAAGGTACCAAGTGTTTTATGAGTCGCCGGGGAGCAATGCAATCCTACTCTGCAAAGAATATCATACTCCTCATCTAACCGCAAGCCCAGTTCAGCAACATTCAAATCCTGTACAGTAAAAGAGACATTTCCAGTTTGCAAAGAAGCATCCTGGGGACCATTCAGTGTCACCCCCTCAATGTTTTGTAAACCTGTAAGTGTCTGGGTAACGAGACTCATCTCCTTATGTCTAATAGCACCCATACCAACCTCCTCAATCCAGGAGATTCCTGCATGTAAACCGGCAAGTCCCACAACATTAGGTGTGCCACACTCTAAAAGATCCGGTAAAAAGGCTGGCATCTCCTCATGCTGTGATCGGCTGCCAGTTCCACCCCGTAAAAGCGGCCTAAAAGCTTCTTCCGACACCCGTTGTCCAATCAAAAGTCCGCCGGTTCCCATAGGACCATACAGTGCTTTGTGCCCAGTAAATCCTAATAGGTCAATACAACAGCTCTCCATATCCACTGATATTACTCCAGCACTTTGAGCAGCATCAACTAAGAAGAGGCAATCCATCTCTCGCACCCATTGTCCAATCTCGAAAATGGGTTGGATGGTCCCTGTTACATTAGAAACATGGTTTATCGCCACTAAGTGAGTGTTACTTTTGCATGCTTTTCTCACATCATCGGGATTGATAAGCCCAGCTGAAGAGCAGGGAACTACTGATAACTCCACACCTTGGTGTTCCAAATCACGGAGAGGACGCATGATCGCATTATGCTCCATGCTGCTGGTGACCACATGATCACCGGGCCTTAATAATCCATACAGGGCAAGGTTAATTGCCTCGGTGACATTTTTAGTAAATACGGTCCGTAAAGGATCGATGGCACCAAAAAAGTCACTGACAAGCTCCCGGGTATCATCGACCACATGACCAGCTTCATTGGCAAGACTATGTCCAGCTCGACCGGGATTTCCCCCAATTTCATTGAGATAGTGGACCATAGCCTTTGCAACCGGCTCCGGTTTTGGCCATGATGTTGCAGCATTATCAAGGTATATCATGGACCTAAAATATGTTATGAGGAAAGAGCATATGGATAAATTGTCCTGGCTGCAACTAGTAGACTACCTGCTTCATTTTTATCTCTTTCTGAGAATCTCTGGGAATTATAGTAAAGCGAATAACACCGAGTGTCTTGTTATCATCGGTTTTAATAGCAACCTTCCATTGTCCTTTTTGTAAATGCTTCTTATAGGTATAGCCTCGATACCCCTTTGCTCTTCCTCCATTGAGTTTATAACCCAACTTATCGGTTTGTGTAAACTTTCTGTTCTTCTCATTTCGGTGATACCAACAATGAAATATTTTTTTAGATAAGCGGGTGGGTGCAAAAATTGATGAGAAGCAGAAAACTGAGTCACCTGGAGCATAATAAAAATTATTTTCCGACTCTTTCCAAAAGGAATACCATGGTGGGCTCTCCAAAGTGCAATAGTAACTATTTTCCCTTTTATCAACAGAGCGATAAATGCCCATCTCCTTTTTCGCAAGCGGAACTGGTGGAATAATATTAAAAAAGTAGGCCAGTATCAGCATCCCATAGACTACAATAATCGGTTTTGCCGAGATTTGAGCCTTAGTTGCTAAAGCGCGAATTGCCATAAAGAGACCAAAGGCAGAGGCGATTGCCAAAAGAAATATTCCAGCATGCATGACTCTAAATAGTACTGGTAAGATTGCATTGAGATACATAAAACTGGCAATTGCATAGAGCGTTGCCGAGAAGGTAACATCATGCAATTTTTTCTCAATAAATTCATTTCCCACTAAAAGAACCAAAAGGAAAAACATGAAGAGTAAGGTTGGCAAAGAGGATGCACTTTTAAAGTAATACACCACAAAAGAGCTGAATAACCCACCAAAGAAAAACTGCACCGCCATAGGAAGAAACTGTGAAAATTTAAAGGATACCTTTCGCCCAATCAGAACAATCACTATCCCCACCAATATGATATAAACACCAAAGATAATCATATCCAGGGTATTGTCAATTCTTCTCAAGGTGAGGTTATCCCATGTAAAGCCACAGAAAAAACAGATCGCTGGAAGATAGGGTTTTATAGTATTAAATTTTCTTTGTGCCTTTGAAACCAATGAGTTTTTTTTAGTTTCATTGATGGTTTGTTCACTACTCAAATTGGCTCTCTCCCACTGATTATGGTTGACCTCTATTTTGCGATACAGTATGATTTAATATAGTAAAAATGTGGGATAATTAATTATGGGAATCTTAATTAAATAAAGTGACAATGCAACCACATCGAAAAAAACGAAACAATCTTCAGCGGAGTTCTTTTAAAAAGCTCTGCGAATTGGTAATGGACTACGCCTACTCCTATGAAGACCTGGCAGAGCTTATCGAAGATAAAGGATATGAAGAGTGTCACCAGGGTAAGGATGGCCAAGTCATTGAGGGACTTTCCAAACTCTCCCGCTTTTTTGAGGAGATGGAGAACAAAAATGACGAAAACATCCGAGATTTATCTGATGTGTACCTTTTAGCAGGCGAATTTCTTCAGAGTGTGGAAAAATATAAACAGAGCATTATCTGGTTTGAAAAGGCAATCATTGCCGATAATTTCTATGATGCCCCCTACCATAGCTTAGCTTTCTCTCATATGCAATTAGATCAGATAGACAAGGCTGCCAAATGCCTTGAGGAGGAGATCAATATTGCTCCAGGTAATTACTATTCGTACCTGCTCCTTGTTGATGTATATGAAAAGCTTCAACGTTTTGATGACATCGAAGATGTATTGAAAAACCTACTTTCCCGTGATGCTAGCAATATTCAAGGACTACATAAGCTGATATGTTTTTATGAAAAACGTAAACCCGAGCTGGATGTAGAATTCTTACGCCGAAGGCTTCTGGGAGCTGACAAAGCGCTTGTTAAGTTAGAGCTTATTATTTGGACCTATCACATGTGTAAAGAGGGTAAGTATGATGAGGCCATTCGATTTCTTAATGAGCGGGAGATCGAATCAGTCAAAATTTCTATTACCCATCTTTTGAAGGCATACATATTCGGCATTCTCCGTCAGTACTCCATGAAAAAAAGAGAGTTGAGAGATTTTCGAAGACTCAATCATGGCAGAGAGGAATTTATGCGGACAAAACTGATGGAATTTTCCAAGGTTTTTGGAAAAAAAGCTGGTACCAGCTTAGAGCGAAAGTTGCTCCTCTCAAAACTATCACCTAATGACTAACCACACCTGCAGATTAAGCAATTTAGGTTACCATGAAAAAATATGTACTTCTGACTCCCCATACCACTGCGGTTGACCGAGTTATCAATTTGATCGATTCGCTCCCTCCCATGCCGGAACATGTGAGCAGACTGAGAAAAATCTCCTCTAACCCTTATAGCAGATTTCAAGATTTTCAACCACTTATTGAGGCAGATCCAGTCCTTTGCGCAGATATTTTGCATATGGCTAACTCAGCGTACTATGGCCTTAATCGGACTATTGAATCAGTTGGTGAGGCGATACGCTATATAGGGATAAAGCATTTGGCAGACTATGTCTCCACCTTTTTTTCAAATCGAGTGCTAAAAAAGCTCTTTGCCAAGATCACCGACCTATCCGAGTATTTCAAGCACTCCCAGGCCATATCCTTGGCAACCAAGATCGTTGCAAAACATGCTAAAAAACCTATAGAATACCAAGACTTTTGTACAGTTGCCGGACTTCTTCATGATATTGGCCGATTAATTCTCCTTTTGATCAGCGACAAGGACCGGACAAAATTGTTAGGCCATAAGTGGGAAGATGTTACTGAGCTTGTAGAAAAAGAGAAGGAACTTACCGGTGTTGATCACTGCTATGTTGGTATGAAACTCTGCGAAAAGTGGCGTTTCTCCCAAAAACTTCAAACCTCGATTCTCTACCATCATGCTCCCTTTGGGGAACACCTATATGAGGAGTCTGCCTTTATCCTTTTGGCTCACTTTATTTCTATGACCGACTTTCCTGAACAGCAACTCGCCGCTGTTTATGAGCCAGCTACTCTTGCTCGCATGAACCTCACCACAGAGGCTCTCTTTAAAAGCCGGCAGGAGTATCACTCACTTTCCAGTTCAGTGTAGATCATCTTACACAGTCGGATCTTTTGTCCAAAACATATTTTTGAATTATGTTCATTAGAAAAGGATATTTTTTTCTCTTTTACCTATTCCTGTTGAGTATTGTAGTTTACAGTCAGGAATCAGTATGGAAGATTCCCATTTCAATTGAAAATCGTCACTCCATTAAAAGTGTTAAGCTTACCAAGATTGGTCAGTTTGGATTATTGAGAAAGGACCGTCCCTCAGTACCAGCCCACCTACATACTGGTATTGATATCAAACGACCGCAAAATAATTATGATTGCGAACCAGTCTATCCTGCATCAATGGGCATAGTTGTTAGTATTAGAGATGATGGTCCCTTTGCTCAAATTATTCTGGTCCATAATGTTTCAGTGGGGCAAAAGGTATGGACCGTGTATGAACATGTGGCGAAAATACAAGTTGAAATTGGGGATTCGGTTGAAACTGACACACAGATCGCCTGCTTTATGAGTAACGCAGAGCTTGACAAGTACGGATGGCAATTTGATCATATTCATTTTGAAATATTAAAAAAGAGACCCCTTCCAATAGTACCAACAAAAAAGCACCCGCAAAGACTATTTACACCCTTTAGTCTCCACTGTTTCAACCAAGAGGATTTAGATCGGTGCTATTACAATCCTACTCACTTTTTCGACAGTGTGTGGGCGACAATCGATTAATCGCGATTGAGTACAGAGAATGTTCGCTGCAAAACCTCTCCCCTTTCATCAACCAATGTCAACCTATGTTCACCAGGGCCAGTAATAATTTCCATATGGTGAATTTCTTGGGTAGTGCCTAGATACTGTTTATCAAGATGCCAGAAGACTTGACTGTTTGATAGCCTGTGTGCAGCTTTAACAACTAATCGTCCTCTTTGTCCACTTAATTCTAAGGGTATATATACAGAGCTGTTTCTCTTGGGATAGATAATACCCAGGTTTCTTGCAGATTGTTGATCACCTGTTTTTTGGCAATCTTTTCGAAAGGGTGGTGGGGTTTTGTATTGTGAATGTTTCTGGCGATAAAACCACTCCATTGCTGGAGGAAGTATGAACCAACTGAGGGATCGTATGTTATCCATATCTTCACAGTCACTATGTACTTGCCAAGTCTGACTCATATCACAGTGGATCTTTTTACAATAGGGACAGGTTTGTCTGTCTGCATTCAAGCTTGGTCCAACAGCAACAGTAGTCTTTTCACAATTGGGTCCCATCAGAAATCCACTATGAGCACAAATATCTACAGTAACAAGATCAGCTTCTGGGCGCCTAAACCATCCAGTCGATGGAAGCAAACTAAAGAGTTCAAAGAGTATGGGAGCAGCTGAAGAGATTCCTGTCAAGCCAGGTCTTCCCTCACCATCGGCATTGCCAACCCACACACCAATAGCATAGTGAGGTGTAACTCCCACAGCCCATCCGTCTCTAAAACCATAGCTGGTACCCGTTTTCCAAGCAATCTTTTTGGAGGAGGTAAAATTCCTCCAAGCGCTCTCTTCTTCAGGTCGATTTACCTCTAACAGAGTTTCCATAGTGACCCAACAGGCTGGTGCCTCTAACGGAATTGATGCTACATGACGATTTGGGTACTGTTGCTTTATGAGATAGTGCATTTTGAGTGGTACCTTTGTAGATTCGCCCTTAACTGAGGTGTCAAAATAATTATTGATAACCTGAGCAATTGACACATAGGAACCAACAATATCCCACAATGTCCCCTCGGCTCCACCCAAAATTAAGGTAAGTCCATACTCTTTAGCAGGTCTATGAAGCGTTGTCAGACCCAATTTTTGTAATTGTGTATAGAATTTGTCCACACTATAGTGACTGAGGAGATGTACCGCAGGAACATTTAGGGATCGAGCAAGAGCCTTAGAAGCGGGTACTGCGCCATCATACTCTCTGGTATAGTTCTTGGGAGAAAATCCTCCTACTCGTACCGGTATGTCAGGCACTAGTTGTGTGGGTAGTAATTGTCCCTCCTGAACCATACTAGCATAAAGCAATGGTTTAAGAATACTTCCTGTGCTTCGAGGAGCAGCAATAATATCAACGAAATTGCCATGATCAGCATCAGATTTTTTAACAATATTTCCAATGTATGCAAGGATTGCGCTAGATTTAACATCAACAATCAGAGCAGCTGCATTGTGTATACCATTGGCAGCAAGTTCCCCATGGTGCCGGCTTACTATGGTATAGGCTTGTTTTTGTATATTGTTATCTAAGGTTGTTTGAAAATAGCAAAAGGGATTTTTATGATTTTTTCTATTCCTTTCGCCTTTGATTCGCTCTAAAAGATGAGGTGCACTTGATGGAATACGATGGGGTTTATCCGGCAATGGTTCTAATTTGGATAAATAACAGGTTGTTGAGTCAATAATATCTTTTTTCCAAAGCTTTGTTAGCAAGAGATCTCGTTTCTTAAGAAGGGCTTCTCGATTTCTTCCAGGATGAATCAAGGCCGGACTATTGGGCAATACAGCAAGCATAGCACACTCAGCCCAAGACAATTGGCCTGAGCTACAACCAAAATAACGCCAGGACGCCGCTTCAAGTCCAACAACATTACCTCCGAATGGTGCGTGGGAGGCATAGGTATTGAGTATGTGCTTTTTACTCACCTTCAACTCATAACAAATAGCAAGAATCATCTCAACACATTTCTCCCAAATCGAGCGAGGTTGGCCTCGTCTGGACAAACGTATTACCTGCATGGATATAGTACTGGCACCACTTACCACACTACCGGATCGAATATTTTTAAAGATTGCTCGGCAAAGGGCGAGGGGATCAATACCGGGATGGTAAAAAAAACGATGGTCCTCAAACTGAATTATGGCGTGCATAAATTTTTCTGGGACACTGTCGGAACGAGGGAATCGCCACTGCTCATCAGTTGCAATAGCAGCGCCAAGCATTTCACCATGTTTGTCAAGGAGAACAGTAGAATAGGAGGTACAGAGAGAGGGCAAGGGGGTAAAAGTAATCCATAAAACCACTCCCATAAACAAAGACACCAATACCCATAGATGCCATCTTTTAATCTCTGTATTTACCTTGAAATTTTTTACTTTCCTCATTTATTCTGCTGTTTCGACAACAGTAATCCACTTTCCAGGTATCCGGGCATTGATTGTCTCATCATACATTGTCTCTACATTGACCATGGGTAAATAAAATTTTCCCAAATAACTGGCATTGAGCAGAACTTTAAATTCTTTTAACTCATCCTGCCGCAAATCAAAGTAAGTATACACCCTATCATCACGAATATCCTGATATTCAAAATCCTTTGATTGTGATGCATTGTCAGAAGCCATTCGTTCATTGTGAATTTCCCACCCCGAGGGAAAAATATGAGAAAGGGCAACCTCTTCATAATCACCAGTATTACCAGCATGTTTCACCGTTATCTCGGCAACAAAATCTGTGCCCTGCTCAATCTCATCAGGAGTGAGTTCTTTTCCCTTAAGGGTCTCGAAATCTACCGTTAAGATCATACCATTTTCAGATTTTACTTCAGTACCCGGGGCAGGAGTTCCCTCTAACACTATCCGTGGGTATAAGGTAGATTCACCATTGTTTATTAGATGAATTACACCTTCTGTATTACTTCCTGTTTTAAGGACCTCTTGCACAATTGCGTGCTTTGAATTGACACGCTTTTTTGTAGCACCATTCCATGTATATTCAAAAGCGATCGATCCATCTCCGGTGGTGATGCCCGCATGGCGAGCCATGGCGATTAAAATATAGGCCGTAGACTGTGTGCTCAGCCACTTCTTTGAACACAATTCTTTGGATAAGGAATTGACAAGAGGCTGAGCCTTTTTCTTCATATCAAGTAAGCTCAGTGTCTCTAAAATCATAGCAAGATCACGGAGATCCGAGCCATAGGTATTTGACAATTCTCGATATTTTTTAACCGTTGTTTTACAGCCTTTGATTACCTGTTTCGCAGCTGCTTTCTGCCCAGCCAACTGGTATGCTGCAGCCAATCGCCATTTAGCAATATCAGGAACACCTTTTTTCTCCTTTAATCGATTCATGGCACCAAGTGCAGGATCATTTGCAAGGGCTAAGGTATAGAGTCGATATGCCTGAATAAGTTCAGCATGATCAGAACCAGTAATCCAAGATCGTGCCATCTTTTTTTGATAGTTCTTCCACTGATCCAACATGCCTGGTGGAATGGAATATCCTACCCGTTGTGCCTCTACGAGAAAGTGACCCACATAATTGGTACACCATTCATTCGACTCCCGAGCACCTGGCCAATAACCAAAGCCACCATTGAGATTCTGATAGGTGCGCAAACGATTGATACCGGCATTCATGTTCTTTTGAATCTCCTTGCTCTTCTCCGGTGAAAGGTCTAGCAATTTTCTTAGATAGAGTTGGGGAAAAGCTGCCGAGGTAGTTTGTTCAACACAACCATGAGGATATCGTATAAGGAAATTAAGCCGTCTCCCAAGATTGAGTGGTGGAATGCGAGATACCTCAAGTAAAGCCTCATTGGTTCCAGCTACTCCAGGAAAGGGAATACTTTGTTTCCATTTCTCCTTAGGGGCAATAGTGCCCTCAAAGACATCAACCACAGGCCACGTCGACGGTCTGACATCAAGTTCAATTTCCTGTGTTATCTTCTCTCCACCACCACTGGCAACAATTGAAACTTTTGCAATACCAGTCTGAGCGCCAGTCTTAAGAGTAAAGGTAATTAACTCGTCACCGACCTCAGGAAAGGAGATACTCTGTTTTGCAGCGCCATCTACAGTGACCAAATTATTCGTTGAAACGGATACGGTCACCTTCTTCACCTTCTTCTCCATAGCAAAAACTGATATAGGCAAAGAGACCTTTTCCTCCGGCCCCAATACTCGTGGAAGGGTTCCCAAAATCATCAAAGGTTTACGAACAAAGACAGCTTTCTCTTCCTTACCATAGGCCAGATCCTGTCCTGCTACCACCATAACCCTGACAGAGCCGATATATTGCGGAATAGCAACGGTATGACTATTCGTTTTTCCTTTTCGCAGTTTAAAGGGCCCCATAAATTTTACCATAGGGGGAAATCGATTAGCCTTCTTTTTTCCCTTGTCAATAACATTCTCGCCACCGCCTATGGCAAGGAGCCGTTCAAGTTCACCACTGTAAGCGCCAGCAACAAAATCATAGATATCCCACGTTTTTACCCCATGAGCTTCACGCTTATAAAAATGCGGCCAAGGATTAGGGGTCTTGAATCGAGTAAGGTCAAGGAGTCCCTCATCGACTATCGCTAAGGTATAGGTCATCTTTTTCCGATTGGCTTCACTAACCTTGATAGTAGTCGACTGACTTGGTTTAAAAACTTTAGCGCAATGGATAACCGGTTTAAGTACCGTCTCAGGATCAACCACTTTTATAGGCACGACGCCATACAAACGTATTGGTAAATCATTGCCAGCTTGTAAATGAGGCTGTAAAAAGGTAACATGGGCATAAATATTTGGCGCCATTGCCTCGGTGGCCCTAAAGGAATACTTAGTTGGTTTTTCACTGGCAGTGATCCAATCGGTCTTAAGGATCTTGCTACCAGTCTCTATACTCACGAGACCACGTCCACGTTTTCCAGTAGGAATGGTCAGAGTGATCTCCTCACCGACCTTGTACTCCTCTTTGTTTGAAGAAAAGGAGAGTATTTGAGCGCCGCCAAGATCATCTTTTTTTGCCCGTCCTGCCCAGCCGGGCCAATCAATATATACAATTTTTCCTGTGCAGTGACTTCCAACACGATCCTTCACTCTAATTAAATATCGTCCCCATTCTGGATATTTTAATTTGAATTGCCAGGTTCCCTTTCCATTGACAATAGAAACAATCTCCTTTTTTATTGGTCGGAATGATGAAGAACCCTCATATTGAGCAAGGGACTCTTCTCCTTTAGCCCACCACCAACGCCACTTGATCTTATACATCTCAACATCAACCGTTCCATCGGGCAATGGCTTACCGTCCACATCTAAGGCGACAATACTAACCGTGTGAGTAGTATCGGTAAGAAGCATGCCTCGTACCTTGTCACCCTTGGGTACTAACATACCAATATATCGTGAGTAGGGATGGTAGGGAATAGAGAATCGGTCTGTACTAAAAGCACCACCCGGTTCAAACACTCGGGTTGTAAATTTGGCCTTTAGCATCCCCGGAGACAAATTCTTTGTAAGAAGATTAAAGCTAAAACTTCTCTTTCCTTTATCATCGAGGTTTCCTTCAAAAACCGGTTCCTTTTCTGACTGATATTTCCTCACCGGATCATCAAAGGTATAGGTTTTGTATTTTTTAAAAGAGGTCTTCATGGGAGAGAAGGCCACTTCAACGTCGCTCTTTAACTCTTTAGCAATTGCCCCGTGGAGCCATGTTGAGGAGAGTTCGGCATGAATAATGCCATTAGAAAGCTTTGTCACGTCTTTACCAAAGCCAATATTAATCTTTAATCTATTGGGCCTTACTGTCTCAATCTTCAACCGTTTATCAAAGGTGACACCACCGATCTTTATTTTGACATTCCAATTACCGGTTGGTGCATCCTCATTGGTGGCTAGCCTAAAGCAATAGAATCCATTAAGAGATTGGAATTTCTTTAACACCTTCACCAATTGGCCTTTAGGATTACGCAACTCAAATATAACAGGATGATTCTTTGGTATCTTGTTTTCACTATCCTTTAAAATAAAGGTTAAGAAAAGCGAGTCGCCCGGTCGCCAAACACCTCGCTCCCCATAGATAAATCCTTTTAATCCCTTTTTTACCACATCACCGGAAACATCAAAATGGCTCTCTGAAAGGGCAGCACCATCAGCTAAACGAAGATAGCCTTTCTGATTAGCATGTTCTGCAACAACAATAAAGGGTGTGCGTTCGACTTTTACTGTTGCCAAACCTTGATTATCACTTTTACCAGTGGCTAAGACCGTTTGCTGATAATCCATAACCGTAAGCTGAACACTGGAGAGCGGCTTTGCAGTTTGTAAATCTGTGGTAACGAGCAATAGATCATCATTGGTTCCCTTTTTAGCAATGATTCCGATATCAGAGACAAGCACATTACGGGTAACGGTTATTTTGCTATCATAATAGTAATCTTTGTAGTAGGCTGGATGACAGGGATTCTTTCTATTTTGGTAGAAATCATGCCAATCATGTTCTGCATTGTTTTCCCAAAAATCCCAAAAACTTGCCTCTGTCTGATCTTCGGCATTATTAAATGCCAAATCATCATCCCCTTGGGCCAACTCATCTCCTTCATCGCCACAGTGATACACAACATGGCGCCGTTTAAAGGAGAGTTTTATTTGGTAAATACCCTGTTTATGTTCTTCTAAAAGAGATCCCAAATCTAAACCATAATTAACCCACTGATTGGTTTTATCCTGCGTAAAATTAAGGGGAACCACTTTTTTCCACACCACACGTCCAACCCGAGACATCTCTGAAGATTCATTGAGCTCATTTACTTGGAGAAATTGCGGAATGTTCTTTTCGAATATCTGGGTAACCTCCACAATCACGGCTCGTAGATTTATTGCCTTAATGGGAATTGTCAGTCCCTGGGTGGTAGGAAGAATGACACCTTTGCCAATAAACTGTACCTTTGGTTTTGCCTCGTCAAAACTGATAGTATGAGATTTGCCCTTTGTTAAACGCATGTTCATACTGTTACGAATGCCGGGCTCTACTTTAACGGTTACCTGACCACCCCATCGGCCAGAGGTATATACTCGTAGGATATTTCTCTCAATGGCAAATCTAAAATTGGATCTCCTGTTTACCTGAATCAATCCACGAAGATTCTGCTTCTTTTTCAAAGGATCAGTAAACCGGATCTCAATATATTGTGTCTCCTTTTGAATAGGTCGTATATCCGAAATTGCAAAGGAGTTTATTGAGGGTACAGGAATCTCAATAGAGCCCTTATCATCTACTGAAATAGAGGCTCCATTATAAGAAAGTTGCACTAATGATACCGCTTCACCTCGCTCAACACCGCCTATGGTAAAAGTATGAGTTCTTCTATCTTCAGAGTGTGCCCAGTTTATTTCTAAACTTCTTTTTTCCTGTTGTGCCTTCAGAAGCTTGGCAATAGTTTCCCCCTCCTCTACATCAGCAGTTACAATCCGTCCATTGAGCTGCTGAAGCTTGAGGTTTTTATTGTCTATTGCTTGCAGTCCATCAACAAACACCTCAAAGGACTGTTTCATTGTGGAAAAGGAAAAGGTGAATTTATCCTTTCCAACATCTGTCTCAACGAAGTTAGAAAGATGGACGATTACCGAGTAATCCTTACCAGCAGGAAGCCGATCATCTGGTCGAAATTCTAATGTTCTACAATCACTCCATAGAGCAACCCCGACAATAGATGGTTTAATTTTAAAGGGAGACCTTTTTAATGGCGTAGCCAATGATGCAGAGTCGACAATATCATTGATGAAGCGGACTTTAATTGATCCCTCGCATGATCTGATCCCCGAAGTATAGGATGCAATGATATTTGGATCTGCAACAACCTCTTCAGTTCTCTTTTCAGTGCAGGAACTTAAAATTAAAATTGACCAAAATACGATCCCTAAAAGCAACGTTGTATGACTCCTCAAACTCATAAGACAGAATCTCCTTTTGAAAGTTGATGGTTATGTTGATGATTATTTTTGGATTTCAAGCATAATTAATATAATGGGTATAAACTGAGATGACAATGATAAATTCAATATAAACCCAGATTATGCAATAGGAAGTAGCGCAGAAGCACACCTCGACTTTGACCGGATGTACGCTTGGGATGTAGCCTGTGCTCCTTTGCCCATTAAGACTTTCACTGCTTATTTAAGAGTCATAACTTCCCTTCTTAACCCTTTTTACAAAGAGTTATAAAATCCAGGAGCCTCATAAATTTCTTGCCTTTGAATTCCAAATACATCTATTTTCATTGATGAGGGGATTACATGGTAGGCTTAAAAAAAGAGGAATACATATGACGTCTGCGATTGAGCTATATCAAAAAGCTTATGATTTGGATTATCGCAAGGGCGATTGGGAGTACGCAGAAGAGCTCTATAAAATTATCACAGAGAAATACCCCTATTCAGAAGAAAAAGAGTATGCCCAAATCCATCTCGACCGAATCGCCAAATTAAAATCCAACCCCAGTGATTATTCGCTCCAGCCAGTGCGAGCCCGTGGTGCTGGTGTTGGTCTTATGGTGGGCTGTTTCGTCCTTATCCTTATACTATTTGTGGTGACTGGATTTAGTCTTTACTTCTCCTATCAACAGCATCTCCGACAAGATTCCGATGAGATGATCATCCAGGGCCTTATTAGTGAAAATGCCGGCAACTACGAGGTGGCTCAGCTCAAATATGAACAGGCAAAAAAGATGTATCCCCGCAACAATCTTGCCTATCGTGCCTTAGCAGAACTCTATCTCAAAGCTGGCAATATTGAGCTCGCTGAAATCCAAAGTCGACAGTGGGAGCTCTTTAACCCTTACGATCTCAATCTCAAGGAGTTCAAAGATCGACTGGAAACAAAAAAGGCGATCCTTAAAGGAACAAAACAATGATCGACGAAGATCGCAAACGCATCATCCACGGTCAGGTCCTCTATAACAACCGGTGGATGTCCATTGAAAAAAAGATCGAGCTTGAGTCCAAAGACAAAAAAAAGATTGAAGAGGGTTTTGTCTGCTTTCAAGGAGAATGGATAACCATTGAAGAGAAGATTGCCCGCACCAAACCACAAGCCTCACCGCAACAGAAAGAGCAGTCCATAGTCTTCAACCAGACCATCAATCGTCAAACTTACAATGTAAACCACAACGAGCAGATTGACAACCGGGTTATTCATGAGCACGATCACCGCCACCTTCATTTAGACGAGCAATCCATTGCCCGATACAACGAACGTAATTTCCATGATGCACTCTCCCACCACCGCACTACCGAGCTAGACCAACGGGAGGCAAAGATCCTAGCTGAATTGGATCAGCGTGAACGAAAAGAGTTACCTCACAAGTCAAGAGATACTAAGACTATTGAGTTTAAGAAGAAAAAGAAGTCTTAATTTTAAGTATATTTTTTAAGAGGGGGAGCGCCCCCTGAGCCAGAGCTAAGTTAAATATCCTGCAACAAGAAGTAGCGCACTGTCGGTTTTCGCTTTTCGCTCAACCCACCATTGCACAACTTCTTGTAACAGCCCATTCAACTGGATCTCTGGCTACCCCCCAGTTATCAATTCAGCAACTAACCATATTTTTATCAAATGCATTAATGGATATTTTTTAATACTCTCTTTTAAATGTCTACCAGTCCTGTTTATTGGTTGTAATGCAAAGCACAAAATATATTTGCACAGGACTCACAATTATCAAGAGTAGACTCCAATGGATAGAGAAGAGAAAATTACGATATTAAAAAATGCCAAACAGAAGGTTTTAAATTCGCTTACAACTCCCAGAAATAGTAAAGCTACCTATAAAGGTTCATGCCTTTGTAAAGCTGTGCAATTTCAAGTACAAGGACGGCTTGTACCTCCTGATGCTTGTCACTGCACTAACTGCCGCAAACAATCTGGTCACTTTTTTGTTTCCACCGATATATTGCGTTCAGCTCTATCAACTCAAGGCACAGATACAATTACCTGGTATCAATCTTCTGAAAAGGTTAAGCGAGGGTTTTGCTCAATATGTGGTTCCCTGCTTTTTTGGGACGCCATAGATAGTGATCACATGGGTATTGCCATGGGAGCCTTTGATCTTCCCACACACACAAAGATTGTAGCACACATCTTCACTGACTATCAGGGTGATTACTACGAGATCAATGATGACATTCCTAAAATTCCAGATTAGAATTATGTTAACCTGGAAGTTGCTTATACCCCCCTACCTTTTCTCTATTTTTATCGTTAAAGTTTTTTCTCTTTTGCGTGAGCCAGGTGGAAGGTGGCCGAAGGCCAGTCCGAACGCAGTGAGGACCGACTGGAAGGTAGCCTGGAGCCACGGCGACCCGAGCAAAGCGAGGGTCACGCCCAAATAATTTCAAACTCACAGCACTATCAATACCGATAAAAGTATATTTAATCCACAAATCAACATAAACAACCTTAAAATCCAATTGCACCAACGAAAACCCCTAAAATTGATTTCTATGAAAACTTTGAAGAAAAACATTTTTCAGCTTTGTTGTGTTGTTCTCTTTTTCTGTTGCAACGCAATTCAAAACCAGAGCGCAAATAAGACAAAGCGCCCGCCAAACATCATCTTTATCTTTGCCGATGACCTAGGCTATGGAGATTTGGGTTGCTTTGGTGCCAGGGATATCAAGACACCCAATATTGACCGTATGGCAAAAGAGGGAATCACCTTCACCTCTTTCTATTCTGCCTCCTCTGTGTCAAGTCCTTCCCGGGCTGGATTCCTTACCGGCAGGCTGCCGCAGCGGATGGGTGTCAATGGGGTTTTCTTTCCCCAAAGTTTTACTGGGATGCCCTCAGAGGAAGTGACTATTGCAGAACTTCTTAAAAGCAAGGGCTACAAAACCGGTATCATTGGCAAGTGGCACCTGGGACATCGTCCTCAGTTTTTGCCACTTCAACAGGGCTTCGATGAATACTATGGTATCCCTTACAGCAATGACATGCACAACGTGGTCTACATGGATGGCAATGATATTGTGGAGCATCATATTGACCAAGCTGAAATGACAAAGCGCTTCCACGAAAAATCTCTCTCCTTTGTAACGCGTCATAGGGATGATCCCTTTTTCCTCTTTCTCTCCCACGCAATGCCCCATGTGCCGCTGTATGTATCTGAGCAATTCAAGGGAAGTTCAAAGCGGGGACTTTATGGCGACGTTATCCAAGAGATGGATTGGGGTGTTGGCGCAATCATCGATACCCTTGACAAGCTGAATCTCTTGGAAAACACGCTGATTATTTTTACCAGTGACAATGGTCCTTGGTCCGTTATGGAAGACCATGGAGGCTCTTCTGGTGGTTTACGACAAGGCAAGTTTTACACCTTTGAAGGGGGTATGCGCGTACCCACTGTTGCTTTATGGAAAGGCACCATCCCCGAAGGGCTGGTCAACAATGACCTTGCTTCGCAAATGGATTGGTTCCCCACCTTTGCCGCTTTAGCGGACATTGCACTACCAAAGGATCGAGCCATTGATGGTGTGGATATCTCCAAAGTTCTTTTTGGTAAGGGAAAAAGAGCAAAGGACAGTTATCTCTTTTTCAGTGGGGAGCAGCTTATGGGGTATCGCAAAGGACAATGGAAAGTCAAAATGCCCTTTGCCGGATTTGAGCGCCAACGTTGGAAACAGGGTGAGCCAGCCCATGACACCCTCCTCTTTGATTTAGAAAAAGACCCTGGTGAAAAAAACAATCTCTATTCTACAAACAAAAAACTAGCTCGTACCTTGATTGAAGAAATGAATAAAGAATACGCAGCAATGGGAGAACTACCTCCTTCACTCATAGTGAGAAACCCTGCTGACGAGGGCCACTATGAGTATCTTAAGAACAAACACAAGAAATAAAAGTGCCCTAAACATCTGCGCTTTACCCAAATATCTATGCAGTGCGATTGAAGGGGTAAAAAAATAATACAATAGCATTAATAAAGAGACTATAGATCGCGTCTCTACGCCCGCGATGATGAATGCAAATCATTTAATCTTGACTAATCTTTAAATCTTTCGCACGAGGGATTCGGAAGGTGCGAAGCAGTATTTTGGCAAAGCCAAAATACCGAAGCGAACGCGGAGCCTGGAGCAGCCCGGTCTGATTGGTGCAAAAAAACTATACTGTTCAAATCCCGATTTATCGGGAGCAAAGCGAGGGACGCGCCCAAATAATTATAAATTAATATTAGCTTATTATAGTATTGACAGCACTTGCTCTAAACTCTGATCGGTCAAGAAAAACATAAACCCCCACCAAAGCACAACCAATAAAAGGGCAACAATACCAACAGCCCAAATTGGGATAAGTCGACGATTTGAACCTTTAAGCATACTCGATGAGATATTGCGCCGTCCGTGGGGAGAAAGACTGGTACTGGAACGCCCACCGGCTTTTAAAAGGACCCGCGCTAAATTATCAATAATCTGATCACGCTTTTCTGGATTGCCCAGCTTAAATTTTCCCTCAAAGCCAATTGTCAAGCAAAGGTAGTAAATCTCAAGCACCTCTTTGGTACTTGCTGGCTGTTCCAGCAACTTTTCCAGTTTTCGAAAATAGCCTTCACCGGCCAGATTGTCTCCAAAGAGCTCCAACTGAATCGGCTTAGTAAGCCAGTAATCACGACACTCACCGGGCACGCTCATAACAGTTTCGTCAAGCAGCGCAACCAAAGCATAGACCGCGGCATTGATCTGGCCATCGGTGGTGCCAATGGTACGGCAGTTTTTACGAAAAAGCTCGATATAGTGCATGATCAATTTGCGCAGTGCTGCGGGCTTTCCCAAATCTTCTGATTCACGCATGCGAATAACAATTAAAAAGATATCCGTGCACAGTGCAGAGAGACTCTCCCGCTTTCTCTTTTTTCTGCCCACTTGAGACAGATCTATATCAAGGGTTTGACCACTAATTGTCTGGGTAAAGGATCCGGACATGTAAAGTTCCTTTCTTAACTTCTAAGCGCAAGCATCTCCATCTTTAGATTACTGTAGTTATGAGGAAAATAGAAGGCAATAGTGCCGGAGGTCTTAATACCTTCCCAAAAATCACCCTGCTGTTCCAATTTAAAATAGATAAATCCCGGCTTTGAGGAGAGTCCCTCTGGAGGAGTGGCTGTATGTTTTAAAGGCAGACCGGGCATAGCAGAGGGAATCAGCAACTCCAACTTGTCACGGGAGCACATCTTAATGCGCGAGAGGGTTCCAACAATCAGCTCCTTGTCGGTAACATCTGCAGAGAGACCAAAGTAAAAACTGGCTGTATTAAAGAGACCTTCGTCCGCAACTTTACAAAGGTAATTGGCAGGGCCGGTTTCCTCAATCGGCACATTAACGCAACCCGCAGAGATATCACCACCAAGGATTTTTCGTATCACTGCATTGAAGATATCAAAGACCGAACCAATATTGCTGTGCTCATAGCGGGGCAAATTTTTAAGAGTCACCTCGGAGGAAAAGGTGCACAGTGATCCAGAAAATTGTAGCAGAAGTGTAAAGAGGTCATAGGGGTGGATATCAGGAACAAAGTGATAATAGTTCAAGAGTGGGGTGTAGGTGTTTACTGTGTGCAACAGACGAAAGGCTGTCTGTTCTGAACCGCCAAACTCAGCAAAACCACCCTTAAGTTGTTTCCGTCCCTGAGAGAGCGAGGCGTTCTTTGCAAGGAGTAACTCCAATAGAGAGCGAAGCTTATCCAACAATATTTTTGATCCGCCCACCCGTAATAATGGCGGCACATAAGTATCATCAACCTCAATCTGGCCACTGCTGGTTCTTACCAAACGGGCAACTTGCATGGCAGAGTAATCGTCCCGTGATTCATCCCCAAAGAGAATACGAAAGTTAAAATCCCCAACCTCGATCTCTTTTTGTTGCCTGCCATAGACTTCATCGGACATGGAGACTACCTGGTTTTTATAACGAACTGCAGAAGTTTCCTCACTCATCTCACTGACATTAGCCTTTTTTTCGGCTACCATGGGTAAAGCAAAAAAGACATCCAGGGTCTGTTGTTCATGAGTAAAGTGATCTTCAAAGGGTCGGGCCGCTGGTGCATGGTCCTGTTTTGGAATATCAAAGACAGTCCCGTCAGGCAAAATACCCTGGGCCTGAGTCACGGAAATCGTGCCGTTGGCAACGGCATCTTTATTAATGGTCAGGTTTGTAAAACCATAGTAGTGAGGAAAATAGGAGGACAATCTCGTATTGATTGTATTAAATAAAAATCGCTCTGATAACTGAAAATGCTGCGGTTGAAGAAATAACCCCTCTTTCCAAATAACCTTTTTTGCACCGTACACGGGACAGCTCCCTCCTGGTATTATGATTTTTTACTATGATTTATGTATATTTTATAGTCCAAAATGTTTTATCAATATTATATTTGTTACGAATTATAGCAACACCAGAGAAATCTCAAAGGAAAATAGTAAATAACAGATTCAAATTGCTTATATTAAATTAATTCATTTTTCCCTATTCAGAGGAGAAAAATTATATGAATTACCGCACAATAGGTATACCACTTTTACTTGTTTTTTGTATTGCACTATCTTCACTCCATGGGGCTGAGGAAGGTACCCTTTCGGTGACCACCGAACCAACCGGTGTAGAAGTGTGGCTAGGTGATAAATATATTGGTGATACTCCCATTCAAAATAAGAAATTACGGACCGGTCGCTACACCTTAAAATTGATCGACCCAATCCAGCAGGTCAGTGTTTCCGAAGAG
Source organism: Chitinivibrionales bacterium (assembly GCA_028278335.1). Taxonomy (GTDB): domain Bacteria; phylum Fibrobacterota; class Chitinivibrionia; order Chitinivibrionales; family JANQEN01; genus JANQEN01. Next base: position 80,564 of record JANQEN010000240.1, read on the forward strand.
ATCCTGATCCAATCTGGTGAGTTAACCATGGTTGAAAAAATACTGAAGGCAAAATTTGGCACTCTAAAGGTGGACTCCGACCCTGAAGGGGCGGAAGTATTTATTGCGACATTGCTTGGAAAAACTCCCTTAGAAAACAACTTTATGAATCCTGGCAAATACCGTATAGAGGTAAAACATCCTAAAAAGAAGTATCAACCAGTGTCAGAGGAGATCACCATTCCTCAGAGTAAAACTGTGGAACTGACAAACACCTTAGTTAAGGAGAGTGCCTTTGATACCAAAGCTGCTGTACGGCTTGCCTTAGGTGCTGGTGCGATTGGGGGTTTTGTCTGGGCGATAATTGCGCAGGGTAATCATAAAATGTATGAAACGCAGATTGCCGAACGAACCCCATTTAATGGCGACACCGATGGACTAAGCGGAAAATCTAAAACAGCGGCGACTCACCGAACCTTAGGAGTAATTGTTGGAGCGCTCTGCGTTGTTGGATTTGAAATTGTAGCATTTTTTTAAGATATCATATATTATTAGTATACTATGAACGACCAAACGAACAACAGACCGGAAGATTTACCACAGAATCTTGATAAGACTATTGATGAGAACATTATGGGCCAGCACTTTGGCACTGGCACCAATTTGACTCCCGGTAGCACCCATGTCACACAAGTTGGAAGCAATCCCTACCAGATGCAGCAACTTCCCTCTGGAGAAGAGACAATTCCCTTAGGCTCTGGGGTAATTGCCGGTGTTCTTGGTGTGGGCGGTATGGCCAAGGTGTACAAAATATGGAATGAAAAATTAGAGGTCTATCGGGCGGTAAAAATTCTTCTACCCACTGGTCAAAAAGATTTGGCTAAGCGTTTTGAGACCGAAGTAAAAATTACAGCCAAGCTTCACCATCCCAATATTGTTGATATTTACAATGTGGGTGAATGGAATGGCCTTCCCTATATCGAAATGGAGATCATTGAAGGGACTACCCTGGACAACCTCATTGCCCAGTTTGGTAAATTACCCGACCAAATCTGCTGTGCCATAGGTGTACAGATTGCAAAGGCACTCTCCTATGCGCACTCCCAGGAATTTCTGCTCTATGGAAAGACCTACAATGGGATAATTCACCGGGATCTTAAGCCTGCCAATATTATGATCTCCAATCAGGGGATCTTAAAGCTTATGGACTTTGGTATTGCCCGACCCACAGAGGCGGGTTTGCATACCATGGAAGGGCATATTGTGGGTACGCTCCAGTATCTTTCACCGGAGCAACTTGATGGTGTAGCTATTGACAATAGAACCGACATCTACTCCTTTGGAGCTATACTTTACGAGATGCTCACCGGTACTAAAACCTTTCCCCAGGGAACCATCACCAACCTCATGAAGATGAAGGCGACCAACTCCTTTAGGCGCTTCAATGAGTTTAATTTCAATATCCTTACATCACTCACCAAGTGCACGGAAAAATGCCTTCAGCATGAGCGAATCGACCGCTTTGATAATGCCGATGATCTGCTCGGCACTCTACGAAAAATCCATAATGGCCTGACTGATGACGCACCCTCAGACAGTCTAAAAAAATACATGCAAGCACCCCATGAGTTTGAGCTAACCGCAGGAAAAGCGCGATTACCTCTCAAGTATCTTATACCTGGTGGTGCTTTGGTGGCGCTGATCTTAGTTGCTGTGGTAGCGATATTCTTTCTTCCCAAAAAGGAAGAGCCCAAGGTCGCCACAAAAACAGCTCCTAAGGTAGTCACAAAGCCGGTTGTCAAACAACCACCGCAAAAGCCCGAAGAGGAAGAACCAGTTAAACCAAAGCCAACAACCCCGGTGGCAAAGCCGGTTAAACCAAAACCGGTGAAGCCAAAACCACTGCCACCTGTTCAGAGGGCTCCTGTAGCGCAAAAACCAAAGCCCAAACCGCTCTCACCGCTGGAGATTGTCAAGAAAAAATATGGCACCAATGATCTTTTAGAAATTGGTAGACAGGCCTGTAACAAGGGGCAGTACAGCGACGCGGTTACCGCGCTTCAGGCATCACCATCGAGTGATCCAACCAAGGGAATTTTATTATTATGGGCCTATGTGGAGCTTAAAAAGATCAACTCTGCCCGTAACCTCCTTCCAGCTATGCCAGCCAATGACGCCTTTGTGGACCTCTTAAAGGGTCGGATTGAGATGTCACGCAACCGAGATAAAAAAGCCCTGCGCTTTTTTCAATCCTCCATGACCAAACCCAGTGCAATCAAAAACCGAACCGCTATTAGGAATGATGCGCTTTACTACTCGGCACTCTTACAGGATAAACATTTTAAACAGTCGCCCTCTTCAGAGACCCGTCTTGCTGCACTGACTGCGTGGAATAGCTTAAAGAAAGCCTATATTAGAACACCAAACCATCCCCGGTTCAAGCTGGCAAATAAAAAAATGGCCTCCACCAATTAGGGCAATTTCTATGAAACCACACATCGGGTATATTGAAGGCTACTATGGTAGACTCCTCCAGTGGCAGGAGCGCCATGTGCTTTTACACCATCTCGCCTCTTTGGAAATGAACACCTATCTGTACGCACCCAAGGAGGATCCCTTCCATCGAATCCAATGGAGAGAATCCTATCCGCAAATATGGCGCAGAGAGTTGACAGAATTCATTACTAAGGGAAAACAGCGTGGCATCACGGTTATCCCTGCCATGGCTCCGGGTCTCTCCTATGACTACCGCTCGCAAAAAGATTACCAAACCTTAGTTACCAAATTCAAGGAGCTTTTATCCTGTGGTGCAACAACCATTGCCCTACTCATGGATGATATTCCCGAAGAGCTTCCCAAAAATTGCAAAACCCACTTCTCCTCATTGGGACAGGCCCATGCACTTCTTCTGCAGAAATTATTCAAAGATCTTTCTGTGGAGCAGCGCGATCTGACCCTGTGGTTTTGCCCCACCGTGTATACCGATCAGTTTGCCAAGGTACCGATCAATGAATCAGTATATCTTCAAGAGTTGGCTACAGATACTCCCAAATCCATTAAGATTATGTGGACAGGACCGCGTATTATTGCTGAATCACTCACCGTGAAAAACCTTGCCCCCATTACTCAACTCTTTAAAGAGCGCCTTATTATTTGGGACAACCTCTATGCCAATGATTATGCACCACTCCGCCTTTTTGTGGGGCCCTATGCAAAGCGCAATCCCAAGATACTGGATAAAACTTCGGGACTTTTAATTAATCCCACCGGCCTTTTACACACCGACACCTTTCTCCTCTCTCTCTTTGCCGACTTTATAGCATCAAAGAGTGCGACCAAAAAGCAGTGGCTAAACATAGCCCAGCAATTTGGCATCCCCAAAGAGTTTATTGCAATCAGTAGATTTTTCTGGTCTCCCTTTACAGAGAATACACAGAAGGATTTTCCCCAAACCCTTCAGAAAAATCCTCAAAAGCTTTTTGATGATCTGGTAGTAGCCTGGCAAAGCCCCTTAAAGAATGAGTGGTATCCCTTTTTGCAAAGCTTCTGGCAGGATCTGTTCTGCTTGACCAAAAAGGGGGCAGCCCAAAGGAAGTGGCAAAGCACCCACTATCCTTCAGCACTGGCCCTTCGATTGGACAAGGCTTGGAAGTAGAACAGCTGCACCTCAACCTTTTTTCCTCCCCCACTTTTGATGAACTCCTTAATGCATCCAACATTGACAACATGACCATTGTCTTTAATGCCCGCATGAAAAAAAGCTGGCAGCTTGCTATACAACCAAATGGCAACAAAACACTGACCCTTCCAAAGGTCCTGCAGGAGGCACCAGAAAAGGTCAAAGTCGCTCTCCTCACTTGGTCGCAACTTAAAAAGCCCCGGCTTAAAAAAAACCGACGAGCCTATTTACAAAAAAAGAGGGAGTTGGAACAGGTTGTGTGGGACTACCTGGGATCAGTCATCCCCATGGCCAAGCAGCGAACCATTAAAAATCCCGATAAGTTCCACACACAAACACAGGGGGCGGTCTATGATCTTCGCCAGCTCTTTAATGAGATAAATTCCCACTATTTTAACAACGCCCTTACAAGCTATATTCGCTGGGGAAGCCCTCGTTCAAAAACATCATACAAGTACTCCTTTGTTGATGAAAAGGGCACCAAGCACAACCTCATTACCATTGCTGGTGTGTATAATCATCCCAAAGTCCCCGATTATGCAATCAAGGGCGTGGTCTTTCATGAGATGCTGCATATTGCCATTCCTCCCTATAAAAAGAACGGCCGCCACTCGATCCATGGACCGGAATTTAAAAAAGCCGAAAAAGCCTATCCCTATTTACAGGAGTGGTATCAGTGGGAACGGACTCATGTGGCTTCTATTTTAAGGCAGATAAAGCGGAAGTTTAGATAGTTTTAAATTTAAATAATAACTATTGTAAAAGAAAACTATCTGGTTGGGGGAGTGCCCCCTGAGCCAGAGCTAATCAGTCTATCCCGAAACAAAAAGATATGATTCCGCTGTTTTTCGCCTTAGGCTCAATCCATCGGAATCTTACTTTTTGTAACGGCCTATCCTGCTGGATCTCTGGCTACCCCCCGAAATGGCATGTCAACTTTAGAAACCACTATTTTAAACACCATCTTGTGTCGCCCTTTCAGGGCTTGTGAGTTATGGGAGGTTTTATTAACCCAGGGTGACGCTTCGCTTACCCTGGGCTATAATCTTTCGCGCTTTCAGCGCTTTTACCTATCCAAAAAACATGTTTGATTTTAGATAATCTTTTAATCTTTTGCGTTAGCCAGGTGGAAGGTGGCCGTAGGCCAGTCCGAACGAAGTGAGGACCGACCAGAGGTGAGCCTGGAACCACGGCGACCCCAAAGGGGGAACGCCCAAATCTTCTATCTCTTTAATTGCACAAGCCGAGAAGGCGCCCAAAAATTTAAAAAAAGCAGCAATGAAAACTAATAAGGGGAACGCCCAAATTATTTAAAAATATTAATAAAGAACAATCTTCCTAAAAACCCTTTTCTGTCTGCCTGATAAAACAGAAAAATAGATACCTTGAGCGTGACCTGAATAATCCCATTGATACTGCCCTGTTCCTGCGGATTGATTTTTAAGAGACACTGCATTTATAAGACACCCTTTGCTATTATATATTTCCAAAGTTACCTTAGTTGCATTAGAGTGATTATAGAAGAAGGAAATAGAATTGGCGCTTTGGTTTACATTGTAGTAAAGCTGATCAGATTTTTGAGTGTACTGTTTGTCGTTTAGCACTCCCGATTGCCCCAATCTATCGTATATACCCATGACAAACTCCTCCGGGGTGACCACAACAACATTGTTATCCAGCAACGATGCACAGGTAATAACATCGTCAACACTCATTGACCATGCATGGACCGGTATTAAGCTATAGCCATCAGCAGAATTGGCATTTTTTGGCAAAGCATTGAGCTTTCGCGCCAAGCTTTGAGGAGATTCAAAGCCATCCCACAGATTATACCGTCCACAAATGACCGGTTTATTTTCAATCCAAGAAATCTCACCACCTAACCCTGAATAGTTTGAATAGTCATAATAAAAGAGGGCATCACAATGTTCTTGGGACAGATAGGGCTTTAAAAAGGTTTCATTTTTATTATTTCCTATGATATTGACAATATTTAAATCTGCCTTTGCCATAAAACGGTTTAAAAGAGTTCCTGCTGAATCTCGAGCATCAAAGAGATCAGGAAAGATGTAGCCCAGTCCCGATGGACCGGCAACAAAAAAGTCCTTACCGGTTTGAGTGTTTGCAGCATGTGTGTACAAATATTTAAGTACGGTAGGAGCTAATTCACAAAGGGACGGGGATATGGTCCATCCAAGATTAACTTTACCTCTATTGGGAGAACCGTACCATTTGGGTGAGGTGGCAAAATCCCCTAAGGCCCACTGAATATTATCACCATCGGTCATGACAAAGCAGACTGTATGTTGATTGTCCTGAATATGTATCGAATCTATATGAGTGATCTGTTTACAGGCTGCATTAACGTTGGACATGGTCGATAGATTTACTGCCCAATCAGCGGGAAGTGTGTGAATTGAATGGGATGAGGCTTTTGACACTGTTTGATGCTCATCATCTCCCCACCCAAACAGTGCACTATTGTCGTTCATTCTCTCAAAGGCGGTGTTGGTGAATGAACTGGTTATATTATCGAAAAAATGAAATCCCTTGGAAAAAATAGCGTAATCACCTAAAAATGTGGTTTTCTCCTCTTTTTGATAGATTACAATATCTTTGGAGAGTAAGGAGTCATACTGGGTAAGCACCCACTGTTCATCCTTATTGCGCACATCACTGATTTGAGCTATTGAAAGGGTTGTCATTAAAGCACTATGCTCAGAGGTTATTGCTATTGCATTAAACAAACCACATAAAGAGATCGCAGCATTTCCGGAATTACTATTTACATTGCAGAGAATATGCCCGGCAACTCTCTCTTTAAAATGCGTTACTAATCCAGTGAAATCACCTTTGTATACCTCATTAACAATTATGCCGTAGTTATTAATTAAATCAGTCAGCCAGAGCGAGTAGCCAACTCCCCTATCCCGGTAAATCATGGCCTTAGTCTTGGCCAAAACTCCTTGCAGAGTTTGAATGGTAAAAAGCTCTGCCTGAGAAAAGCTATTATCCTCAACGACAAAGAGGGTATCTGGAATTTGGGAGAAAGGATAGGGACTTCCTACAACACGGTCAGGGTACTGTTGTGCCAGTATGAGTGTTGCAGAGATGCAGAGTAATAGAGTCATTCTCTGAAATTTTGCTTTAATCATGAGTTCTGCTTTCTATGGTTGTTATTATTAATTAATATATATAAAAAGAATTGATATTTAGGTGGGGAAGAATCCCCTCGCTGCAAAGAAATACCTCCCTACTCGCAAAGCTGTAACGTGAAAAAGAGTATCCGCTAGCCGCGGATCCTCTTTTCATTAACCCAGACTATGCAATAGGAAGTAGCGCAGAAGCACAATCCTATGCCCATTAAGACTTTCAGGCTTTTTGGCCATATCACCTTGT
>JANQEN010000253.1 GCA_028278335.1 Chitinivibrionales bacterium
AGATGCAGAAGTGCAAGATTATGATTTAGTAAGACTTGAAGGTTTTGAAGGGCATATCTACAAGGTGATATGGCCAAAAAAGCCTGAAAGTCTTAATGGTCATAGGATTGTGCTTCTGCGCTACTTCCTATTGCATTATCTGGGTTAAATATATTCGCTATCCCTTCTAAGTCTGGCGACAGGAAGGCATCCGTGACTTTTAGGTATTAGGATTGTTCCTTCGACAGACCACCAATATCTCTTACTGCTTCAGCATTCAAAATGTACTCACTTTAATGCACATTTGTAAATAATTTCTTGGTGTATATTATCAGGGAGACTTTACAAAAGAGTTATAGCAAACAGCTGCCGTAGGATAACACATTAATAAGGAGGTGATGTGTATGGACTAAGTTTATTTAAATATCCTATTTGAACAATTAACAAATAAACAACATATGAAAAAGGAGAATATCGTTATGATAAAGAAAATTGCAATACTAGTGATTGTTGCTTGTGTATTCTTAGTTAGTGCGGCCGATGTTATCATCACAAACCCAAAATCCTTAACCATAGGAATGCATACTGAATATCTTGTGCAAAACGCTCAAAGTTTTTGTACCTTTCAAAACAATTCACAGTGGTATTGCTTTAATTACAAGTCCAACTCGGGGATCCTTGATGTTCTCTTGGTTGCAATTGAAAAGAATATTCCCATACGGGTATTTTATGAATCACGATACCCGTCAACCTGGGACCCAAATTGTTATAACATAAAAATGCTTCAACTATTACCGCATTAATTATGCAATGGAATGGCACTAATAATGAAACCATTCCACTTAATAACTTTTACAAATTAAAAAAGGAAAAAACAATGAAATCAAAAACAGTACAGGCAACACTTTTATCATTAACCTTAATAATTGCTGCCATGCTCATTGGCTGTGGCACCACACCCTTTTCTTCCTATGAGTCAAACACTTCAATCAATCCAGAAGAGGAAAAGGTCGCAGCAGCATCTAATTATCGTGTGCTCTGTGTGACTGACCTTCCCGGTAATCCCGATGATTACAGTCAAATCCTGCAAACTTGGAAGATAACCTATACTCATTGGAGTGGCAAGAAGTTCGGACTTAAAATATTAGAAAGCGGCCCAAATAAGTTTGAACATGCCCCTAATAATAATTGGAACAGGTCCTTCTTTTCCAATAGGGTTGATTATATCTCTGATGGTGGAGGTCACTATTCAGCAACTTTGGTACGGGGCGTTATTTTCCAGCATAGAAATAGATTTACGGGCCGGACTCACCAGGATGATCGCATCCATTTCTTAAGTACTAATGGGAAAAAGATTTGCGTTCGCCTCTATCAGATGTTTATGCATGACGGCAGTAATCGAGATGGTGTAATTCACTTTCATAACCATCAAGACCAAGATTGTGCAGCTTTCTGTATTGGCAATACCTGGTTTGTTAACAACCGTGAAACGCAACAGGAATATGTTGGCAAAACCTTATATTACAGTTGCCCTGGTCGCCAAGATATGACAGCCACCTTAAATGGTTGCATTTTCACTTTAAAAAGGGTATCCGATGGACACACCCAAACAACACCGACCATTCACTATGACCACTGGGATTTTAGAGATCATTATGCGACGTTGATTAATTAATGAATCCTCTTTTTTGTCACTAATGCCTCTTTTCATTAATGCTATGGAAAGAGGCATTTTTATATATAATGATATTCATATTTTTCTCTGACTCCCCTCAATGTGTTCCAATCTCTGCCTTTCTCTCTGTAACAAACAGTTCATCCGCTAGTATTAATTGAAAACACATGAAGCATTAAACCCCGGGGGGTAGCCAGAGATCCAGCTGAGTATTACGTTACAACAAGTTGTATTTCCGCGGGTTGAGCGGCAAGCGAAAACCGAAGAAATGCTACTTGTTGTGTCGGGATACTTAGCTTAGCTCTGGCGAGGGGGATCTCCCCCATCCCAAAAAAACCAAAATGAATACTCCTGGTAAAACTGAAATTGCAACAGGTAAAACCGAAAATGCTGCAGGTAAAAACTGAATTGCGGCAGAAAAAAACGATAATACGGCATTGCAGAACAGAATCTATATGCTACAGCATGATTTCAACAGAGCCTTGGGGGTGTTTATTGTTGGGCATCTCCAGCTGCGAAACCGGTGCTCCAAGCAGCCTGGAGATTGTACCCTCCGGTTGGCCCATCAAGATCCAAAACCTCGCCGGCAACATAAAGATTATCAACAAGTTTTGACTGCATAGTTTTAGGATTAATCTCAGATAGATCAACGCCACCAGCTGTGATGATTGCCTTTTCAAAACCAACTAGCCCTTTCACAGAGAGCTCAAACTCCTTAAAGAGCATCACCAAGTGCTTCCGCTCCTTACGGGTAATTTCGTTTATCCGTTTATCCGGATCAATGCCAGAAAGATCAACTATGACGGGAATCAATTTTCGCGGTAGAAGCATATGGAGACAGTTTTTAAACTGGCGATTCTTCTGCGCTAAAAAGTCTCGTTGGATCCTCTTGTCCAGGGTAGGATGATCCAGAGCTGGTTTAAAATCGATACGTACTTTTAAGACTCTTTTCTCGTTTTGACCAATGGCATTGCTCAAGTTTAACACGGTAGGACCACTGAGGCCGTTTCCAGTAAATAGGGCTTCACCAAAATAGGAGGTGATTCGCTTTTTCTCCCAAAGACTTACTTCCACATTTTTTAGGCTCAGTCCCTCCAGTTTTTTTACCCAAGGCTCTTTACAAATAATTGGTGTTAAGGCCGGCTTTGGCTCCACAATAGTGTGCCCCAATTTTTTAAGCCATAAATAGGCATCACCGCTTGATCCGGTTCTGGGATAGGATTTTCCTCCTGTGGCAATGATAATATTTTGAGCACAAATTTCTTCTTTATTGTGAAGTACAATCTTTTCAATGCATTTCGAGTGATCCTCTTTTGTCCCCGTGATAACACTCTTTACCGGAGAGGAGCATTTTACTACCACTCCCTGCTTTTTAATATATCTTGCAAGCACTGCTGCAACATCCTGTGCTCTATTTGATTCTGGAAATACTCTTCCTCCTCGCTCAGCAACAGTCTTGCATCCATGGGTATTAAAAAAGTCTACTACCTTTGAATTGGAGAATCTTTTTAAGGAGTGGCGCAAAAATTTTCCCTTTTTTCCAAAGGCTGATAAAAATTTATTAAGGTCCTCTTCGGTGTTGGTGATATTGCAACGCCCTTTTCCTGTGATTAAAAGCTTTGCACCCAAACGATCATTCTTTTCTACTAGTACCACCGAGGCACCACGCTCTGCTGACCGCCCAGCAGCCATCATGCCAGCTGGGCCTCCTCCGATTACCACTGTATTATATTTTTTATTCATAAAACACCCAGTTGATTCTCTAAGATTATAAAAAATATCATTTTATTTTCATTTATATTATGAATAAATAAAATCGCTTATGTTTTACTCTTTTCGGGTTAGGGATTTGCAAGATGCGAAGCAGTCCCGCGATAGCGGGACCGAAGCGAACGCGAAGTCTGAAAAAGCCCGACCCGAGCAAAGCGAGGGGAACCCCCCAAAATTATATACCTTTGGAAAAAGGTTAAGAATATATGCTAAATAAAGGAAGTGGTTTAAAAGTTATAGCAAGTGTTTTGTTCAAACATGGCCGCCAAGAGTGCCATCCAAAACTTCTTAAAGTATGATATTAGGAATTCTTTTCCAGGGGGAAATTCCCCCTACAGCAAGCTTCCCTCGTGCTTTTTAACTGCTTGCATCCACAATCCCAGTTTCACCTAATCGGTGAACCTGAACTTGTGGGCAAGCAGATAACAAATTCACTCGGGTGATCTTGCTGGTTCCCCCTAAATTATTTTTTTTCGCGCCAAGAAGAATAAAGATCCCAGACAACCACGATTCGGTCGGTTAAAAAAGTTATACCAATCATGAGACCAACAATGGTAAGCAGGGACACTTTATACAATAGAATACTGGCCCAACCGATTAGTATCCATTGCACCAAATAAAAGGAGGTAACATTCTTACTCCAGTAATAGAGCCGGGAAAATATCGGGTTGTTTGGGATTGCTTGGACGATCCAATAGCAGATAGCCATCCATAGGCAGATCATACCAGAGTAGGCAACAATGCCGATTGGTGAAATTCTGAAAAGGAAAAAGGTAGAGTGGAGATTGCTTGCAGGGTAGAGGTAGATAAAGGGAAAACCACAGAGTGTTATGATCCCACCAATAAGCGCACTCTTTGTAAAAAATCTCTTTTTGTCCTTTGTCTTTGCTAATAGAGAGCCATAACTCAATCCTAGGACAGCATAAATGATCCAGGGCAATATGGAAAAATGTACATACTCTTCAACGCCCCAGTGTAAATCAAGGATATAGTCGATGGGGAGAATCCCTGTTTGAATACCCTGGACAAAGGGGAAGAGAACACACATGCCCAGGCCAATGGCAAGCCAGACAATGATTTTTTTGACATAGTTTTTTATTAAGAACAGATAGACCAAAGAGACACCGGCAAAGTGGAGGACATCAGTCTCTTTAAAAAGAAATTGCGGTGTATAATGCTGCATGGTCTCGTAAGTTATGTTGCCATAATTTAGCCCTAGGTAAACAGGAAGTGTTCCACGAAGAAAATTTAATAGATATCCTAAAAATATGAGCATCAAGGCTCTTTTAAGCCCCCGACCCAATGTTGTCCGGCGAGAAAAGGAGAGGGAGATCCCCATGAGAAAAACAAAGACCGGTGCGTCTATGAGTCGACCAATACAGTAAATACAATAGGCAAAGAGAGAGTTTTGCGCATGAGTATTGGCAAGAACATCAAGAATATGGATGACGACCATAAAGAAAAGAGCAAAGCCTCGGGCAAAATCTAAGGATTGGATTCGTTTTTTTTCTGCCATTATTCGTTACTACGTAGCTACTCTTCACCTATGGATAATGTTACTGCTGCAGCCTCAGGTCCGGTGAAGGTTCCGTTCCAGTTACCAATATTGACATAGAGGTCTAAACCAAAGAGCCCTCGGCGAACACCGAAACCTGCGCTGATTTCAACATCCTGTGCGTCAATGGGGTAATCACGGATAATGGTGTAGTTTGTTCCACCTGAATTGGTGTACTCCTCTTTATAATTTGAAATAGTGTAGGCAACACCAGCACGAGGGATGACTGCATCAAGTACCCTATCCATGGCAATACGTTTTTCCGCACCCACATGGATAGTGTTTTCCATATAGCTATCCTTAAAATCAATGCCATCGGTTGTATTGGTATCAATCTCTGAATTAGACCAGATTGAAAAGTCATACTCTGCTGCTAAAAAAATATCGTTGGCAAAGGTGGTGGAAAAACTAAGATAGGCGCTAATTGAGGATGATTCAAACTGTGGTGTTACAATGGTGTCTTTTTTAAAGGTGTAGTTCTCCTTTTCATAAAAGAAGCCAGCTACCAGGTTTGCCTCTGAGACTTCTACGCCCAACTCAGCACCAACAGAGAGAAGAAGTGCCTCCTCTGAGGAGTAACTGATCGTTGCAGTATCAGTAACCTCTCCCTTAACATAGGGGATCCCAAAGGTCGCTATAGGACAAAGCCAGAGCGGTCCAAAAGCAATCAGAGCACTGGCCCGACCTCCTAAATGATAGATACCCTTTTTCGTTGTATAGTAAATGGTATCGGTGTCTATTTTCTTGCGAAATTGGGCAATCTCGGAAAAAGCTTCTATACCGATGCTAAAGGACTCCGCAGGTTGAAATCCCAATAAAAGATGGGGAATCATTGGAAAGGACTCGGGCAGATCTTCATCACTCTCCTCTAAAAGAAAGCTCCGTGCTGTAGAGTAAAATCCACCGTATAGTATACTACTGCCACTCTCTTCAATGGTATTAGCAATAACACCGACGTTAAAATAATCCCCTAAGGATTTAATTGCGATGAAGGGGCCAAAATATTCAATACGTTCACCAGCAGTATCACTATAACTACCCAGGGTTCCTGATACCTGATCGGGGAAATCATTAATCCCTGCTGGATGATAGAGCACATGACTGATATCATCTATGGCACCAATACCCCCCATAGCTTCCACACGGGCATTCTGTGCAAGGGAAAACTGCACAAAACAGCTCAATACCACAGGTACATACATTAAAAAACGATTCTTCATATTTGTCCTCCCAAAGACAGTGCTATACTCATAATCCTAAGTTTTCAAAAAATCCAGATCATAGGTGACCCACCCCTTTTTCTTTTCACGGGCCAACCATACATGACATTGGTATAGTTCTAAATCAAAAACAGTCCTGGCAATGGTGTCGGTATTAAAGAGATCCTCACTCTTTCTCTGCGATCCATTGCTTAACACCTCCTGCATCTCTTGTACTGACATAGTTTTTGATACTAATTTTTGCGCTTGGTCATAGCGAGTAAAACTAGTCGACATTGGCTCAATCGCTTCATGAGATGCAAGAGTACTAATATAGTGATTCGCATGGACAAAGGGTAATTGGGGTGTAAAAGAGATCTGCTCTGTTTCAGTGCACTCTGCCATAGAATAGTTTCCATTGCTTGACGTAAAAATGTGCGCATAGCCAGAGGCACGGATAAATTGGTTGAGATTCTCAACATCCCGCTGTGGACTCTCAGATTCAGCAAGCCAACGGGCAATCACGTTCCGTGGTATACCCGGTTGTGTTGTTGCATGGTGTAACGTATTAATTGCCTGTACCACACCAAAAGAGGAAATTGAGATTGCATTGCCACCCAAGGATCCATAGTAAAAGAGCTCAAGTCGGGTCAATGATCCAATCCGCTTTTTGATGAGGCAAATATCCTCGGTAGACTGCTCATCCCAATCTTCATTATGACCAACTAAATATCCTTTATTGGTAACGATTGTTGTGCATCGCTCTGAAGAAACATTCTGCGCTTCTTCGACAATACAGGGCCATAACTCTGCAAGGGGCACCTGGGCTCCTTGAGCATACCCTTTTAGTTCATCAAAAAGGTGAGGAAAAGAGCGGACTGTAACTGGTAGCATCTGCTCAGCTTGAGCCTGTATTCTTTTCCAGTCAGAACTTTTTTTTAAAAAGTCGATCTCATCGTGTATCTCTTGTGTAAACAATGAACCCTGCTGTAGTCCCGCCTCATAGTAGGTATTTGCTTCTATTTCATGGTAGTGTGTATGCATTGGTTTGCTTTATACATGGAGCTGCTATTGGTTTAATAGCAGTATAACACCAGAGTGCTTAGCTTCTTTCTGTTGTAATGTATAGACCAGTGGCATAGACCCCATAGAAAAGCTAATCCTCGATGCTGTGTACCAGTAAAAGTCACTTGTACCAAGGGTATTCTGAGTCAGCTCCGCAATTAACCTTCCCTGTAAGGAATAGAGAAGAAGTCGGTCCTCGGGATGAAGTTTTCCCGTATAGGTAAATCGAATGCCCTGCGCTGTTTTACAACAAAAGAGTTCCTGTCGCCTCTGTGTATGAAGAGCTGCACTAATGGAAACCTGCTTTTTAAAGGTAATAAAAAGAGTGTCCAAAACTTTCCACCCTCTTTGGGTTGGTTCAAATTCGTAGAGAATACAGCTCTTTGGTTTTCCCAGTGAATCATAGACAAAGAGAGACTTGACACTGTCCTGCCAGCTAGAGCTGGCACTACTCCAAGAATAGGCTATTTGCTCCTTCAGACTTTTTGTTCCAATATAAGAAAAGGTAAATCGTTCAACCCCTTTACTAAAGGAGCCATTATCCCATATAAGCCCCTTGCTCTCAGTAATATCTCCATCAGCGGAATAGGAGTAAATGTACTTTGTTCCATCCCGTTTCCATACTTGGGTCATTGTGTCCCAAACATCACTATACTCTTCTGTCAATTCTCCTTTGCTGTTATAAGCAAAAAGGTGTTTATAATCAACTGGTGTCCAGGCACTACTTCCCTCTTTTTTGTAATACTCAACATACTCGATTAATTTTGTATCCTTATAAGAATAGGAAGATCGACTATCCTCAATCCAGTTTTGCTCCCAGTAAAAACCGGTATCCTTGGCAATGGCACCATCACCATTATAATAATAGGCCCACCGATAATCCTGCTGCCAAGCATTGGCAGTGGTGTCCCAATAGAAGTATTGTTCACCTACTAGGTTTTTCTGCACATCATAGGAGAAGTCATATTTCTCTAACTTCTTCCACGCTCCCCCCACCTCTTCTTGGTATGATACTTCAAAGGAGTTCAACCTGTTTTGACCGCTATAGGTAAAGGTATAGGACAAGGGTTCTATCCATTGACTCTGTACTTCATCCCAGGAGTAGGTTTTCCATTCAGTGGGAAGGGAAGAGCTATTGTAGGTCATTGAATATATTGACTCTTCTGTCAAGTGATATTCGGTAATATTACCCTTGCCATCAAAGGCAGTACTGCACTCATAAGTCTCTCCTGAAACTAAAAATGAGCTCCATTGATCCCATTGCTTCCAGCTAGTTCCATCAAACAAAGAGGTTGAATGGTCATACCAGGGAAAAACTTTGAGGTAGGGATTTATGAGAACATCCAGAAGGTCTTCCATCACTTCGTAAGAACCCTCTACTAAAAAGGAGCTATTATAGAGGTCCCAGGCTCCTCTTTTTGCCATGGCAGCGGGCACACCTCTTTTTGTCTTTTTGTGAAGAAGAGATGACTTTCCCTGTTGTCTTTTCTGTAAGGCAATGGTGCTACTGTGGAGGGATACAATACCGGTGGTAAGTACTATTATAAAGACAAAGATTCTTCTCAATTTAATCATAGCTTGTTCCTAAATAAAATATTATGAACCCACAGTGTGAGGTGTTTTATCGGTATTTGATTTGATGACCTGTGATAAATCCAAATTCTTCTTCTTCATTGGCTCTACTGGAATGCCTATCCAAGCAGTGTCTGGCTGCACAGTTTCACCCTTCATAAGTAAGGAGAGTGAGCTTAATTTCGATCCAGCTTTCATTTCCGCATCGTACAGAATAATTGCCATATTTCCGAGGGAACACTCATCACCGATTTTTAAGTGGGATGCCTTCATGATTCGGTCTTCGAATAGGTGGTTTTGAATAACTACATCCACATTGAGGGCAACATAATCACCAACCTCAACAAGATCAAATTCGCCAAAGAGGGTTGTCTCAATGAAGGTGTGCTTGCCGATCTTACACCCTAAAAGGCGAAGGAACCATGCAACAAAGGGTGTCCCTAAGAGTGGGGTGATCGCTGGCGCAGCAATAGCCTCATAGGCACCATTGATTACTTCGTTGAGCCACACATAGATTGACCAGAGCGGTTTAATCGTTGGCGTATACCGTCCCATAATAACACTTTTTACTACCACCACACTAAGTGCCATGGTCATGGCAATGACAAAACTCAACACTGGTGCTACAAGAAACAGCATAGGAGTTGGCAAGTATAGATAGGCCAAAAACATGAGTGATATAAACCCAAAAATTGCCCCTATCTCAATGGTGCTGGGAATCGCAATACGCAAGGCATCAACAATTAGTCGTAATAGATAAAGTTTGACTGTGGGTTTATAGGTCGCTGTTTCGCTGAACCCCTCTACCTTTTTCCTATGAGGTAGTTGAAAGGATGGAGAACCGAGCCACTCTGTAGTGTCCGGTGCTGGGTTGTCATAGTCGGGGGGTGTTGACAAAACACCAACAAGGCAGTTATCACCAAGCCCACTTCCCACAGGAATTGTGGCACTGTTACCCACAAAGGTTCTACTTCCAATAGTATTTCGAGCCAGTTGAAACTGTCCATTAAATACGCGCATGCCACCAATTATTGAACCATCAGCAAAGAAGCTGCCCTCGCCAGCAGTAAGCAAATCTGGTGAAAATTGTGCAACCACAGAAAATTCAGCATTCTTGCCCACCTTTGCACCAAGTGCTCGCACCCAAGGTATAAAATAGAGGGTAGTATATACTGGCAGAATTATCAAGCGACTTATGCTCAATATGGTATCGAAGGTCCACTTCCTCACATAAAAAAGGCTCTCTAAGGAGTAGACACCAGGTTTTACTTTAGGGACAAGAAGATATTTACAGAGCACAGAGCCAATGCAAAAGCTAATTTCATAGAGCGGTATCAGCAATAATACGGTTATCACCCAGAACCAGGTTGATTCGAGATTATAGGCAACAAGAATGAGAGCGATACTGGGAATTGCTACTAACAGTAAAAAGAGTTCTATACCTAAAAGGGCAATCACATGAAGAAGACTAAAGAGAATTGGTCGGTGCCTATCCTTGCCCTCCGCTGAGAAATCCGGAAGAGAAACACGGGCAGGTCGGGCAGGTGACCCTTTCCGTTGTTCACACTCCTGCATTATCTCACCATCGGGCAAAAAGGATAGGTCATCCAACCGACTGTCATCGTGCATGGTCGAATTGATTCCCATGGTAGCACTGATTCCCATAAAGCAACGATTACCTATAGTAATACTCCCCATATGGAGCATGCCATCTTCAACACGATAGCCAAGTAATTGTGATTCTGCCCCGACACAGGTCTTATCACCAATGGTAAGAAGGTCAAAGATAAAGCACTGATTGGAATGTATGGCAACCTGCTTTCCAATTTTTGCACCCATCAACCGGTAGTAAAGAGGAAGCATTGGGGTGCCCGCCAACAATCCGACACCGGAAAACTTCTGCATACGGGTTACAATCCACCAGCGCAAGTAATACATCCCCCAAAGAGGATAGGAACCAGCCTTGTATTTTCCAATAACCAGCCACTTTACGCCAATACTTGTCAACAGTATAAGGGGATAGAAAAACAGTGCAACCGCAGCAGACAAACCAACAAACCAAATCAGAGAGATATTCTCATAGGAATAACTAAAGTAAAGCACAAGAATAATCGATACAGGAAGAGTTACAAACCCATAGAGTCCAAAGAGAGAGAATACCTGCAGAAGCGAACACCCCAAGCGGACAAAGGGTGATTGCCTTTTAAATATCTCTTTACTTGATGGTGTAATCCTATTTTTCTTTTTTTCCGTATCCGAGTCTTTAGACTTACGACTTTCTAAAAATTTACAGAGTTTCCTGATTGTAGCATGTTGATAGACATCACGCATTGCCGCTTCTATGGAGAGTTCCTTACGAAGCACTGTAACCAGTTGTGCAGCCATGAGTGAATCACCGCCTAAATCTAAAAAGAAATCATCAGCTACTGAAATGGGTGAAAGATTAAAGATATCCTCCCAAAAAGCAAGCATCTGTTCTTCAAAGGTACTCTTTGGCACCGTTACGTCTCGATCACTGCGTACCAGCGGTGTTGAAGGTGTTGGCAAACTCTTTCGATCAATTTTGCCACTTGTTAAAAGTGGTAAAGCATCCATAACATCACAGTAGCGCGGCACCATATAATGAGGAAGCCTTTTTTGTAAAAGAGATAGAACTGAATTGGTCTCAAACTCCTCTTTCCCTTTCTCCAAGGTAACAAAGGCAGCCAACTCCTGGAGCGCGTCGTGGTTATATACCGTCACCACAGCCTGATTAATTTGATCATGTTCTCGCAATACTGACTCAATCTCTGATAGCTCAATACGAAAACCTCGTACCTTAACCTGCGTATCAATTCGTCCTAAGAACTCAAGATCTCCCTCGGTGTTTTGCCGAACAAGGTCTCCGGTTCTATAAAGCTTACAGTTCTTGCTTTTACCATTAAAGGGATTGTTGACAAAGTGCTTTTTTGTAAGCTCCGGTTGATTAAGAAATCCCCGGGCAACACCGACACCACCAATAAAGAGTTCACCCGATTGCCCCGAAGGCACAGGATTCATTTTGTCATCTAAAAGGAATGTGGAATATCCGTTTATGGGTGTACCTATAGTAATTGGCTTCTCTGGAGCACACTCAGCAACAGTGGTATTCACTGTAGCTTCGGTGGGACCATACACGTTAAGCATCCTACGTCCTGGCCTGGCCCATTGGTTCACCAACTCTTTAGGGCACTGTTCTCCACTGACAATGAGTACTCGAACAGTGGGAAGCTCATCCTTGACCATGGAGAGAAAGGTCGGTACTGTCGAAAAAAAGGTAATCTCCTCTTTATTGATAAGTTTTGCGACTTCCGATCCAAACTGAATGATTTCTGGTGTGC
Source organism: Chitinivibrionales bacterium (assembly GCA_028278335.1). GTDB lineage: Bacteria > Fibrobacterota > Chitinivibrionia > Chitinivibrionales > JANQEN01 > JANQEN01. The sequence goes on from JANQEN010000253.1 coordinate 12,175, forward strand.
CGACCACTAAGGTGGCACCACTGGAGAAACACATCCACATCTCCTCTACGGATCCATCAAAGCCCAAGGAGAACCCTTGATATACCTTGTCCTCTGCATTGAGTTGACACACATCCTTAAAGGAGTCCACAAATTCAACAACATTATGATGCTCAGTCATTACTCCCTTAGGACGTCCCGTTGTTCCTGATGTGTAAATCACATAGCTCAAATGGTTTGGTGTCAATCCAATTGCCTCTCTATCCAAACGCTTATTCGATTGAAGGACAATGTCAGAGTGATCAATATCTACCGCTACCACAGCACCGGTATAAAAGCTTTCAACCGTGGATAGCAGAGATTCTTCGGTTAACAAAAGCGATATGGCTGCATCATCAGCTATGTGACGCATGCGCTCAATGGGATAGGCAGGATCAAGGGGCACATAGCCAGCACCGGTCTTTAAAATGGCCAACAGTGCAATGATCGGTCGCTCCGATCGATTAAAATAGACTCCCACCAGGTCACCGGTTGACACGCCCTTAGAACGAATATAATGAGCAAGTTCATTTGCCCTTTGGTCAACCTCTTGGTAGGGAAGAGACATATCGCGACAGATTAATGCAGTTTTGTCTGGTGTCTTATCAACAGCATTTTCAAAAATATCATGTAAACAGATTTGAGTAGTTTTCATTGTTCTAATTTGCAAAAAGGTTTCAAGGTATTCAATTCATAACATTCACATGTGGATGAGTAAGCGTTTCACCCCATGCAATGCGCATAACAGACTCCCTCTTATGCCATATCTACCGGTGTCAATTGCCCTAACGTGGTTGGGTAACTGTATACATCACCCTCATAATTCTTCAGTAGGATACTATCATCATTATAAGCAACAATGGGTTCGGGAATAAGCGCAACCTTGCCTCCCCCCTTGGGTGTATCAACAACATAATGTGGAACAGCAAGTCCTGAGGTATGCCCACGCAGCATCTTTATTATTGACAATCCCGCAGAAACATCAGTACGAAAATGGTCTGCTCCAGAGACTAGATCCATCTGATAGAGATAGTAGGGTTTTACCCTTATAGCCAGCAGCTTTTGTACTAATTCCTTCATGATAACTGGTGAGTCATTAACCCCCTTGAGTAATACTGACTGGTTTCCTAAGGGGATTCCTGCCTCGGCTAGCATGGCACAGGCTCTTGTTGATTCTTCGCTTATCTCTCGAGGATGATTGAAATGGCAATTAATATAGAGTGGATGATATTTTTTTAATACGCTACAGAGCTTCTCGGTTATCCTCTGAGGAAGAGTCACAGGAATTCTAGTTCCGATTCGAATAATTTGTATATGAGAAATTTCCCGTAATTTTGAAAGTAAATATTCGATTTTATCATCTTCCATTATCAAGGGATCACCACCGGAAAGAACAACGTCCCGTATTTCTGGATGCTCTCGAATGTACTGCAAACCCGATGCTATATCATGGGTGGAACTCTGGCAGGTATAACCGACCTTTCGTTTTCTGGTGCAAAAACGACAATACATCGCACACTGCGATGTGACATAAAAGAGAACACGATCAGGATAGCGATGCGTCAAATTTGGAACTGGCGAGTGATCTTCCTCAGCCAAGGGGTCTACAAATCCAGTATCATCAAGCTCCATTGCATCAGGAACTGCCTGACGCCATATAGGATCATTCACATCCTTAATGAGGCTTAAGTAGTATGGATTTATTCTGAGGGGATATTTTTGGTGAACTGTAGTGATTATCTCTTTATCCAGAGAAAGCTTTTGCGCTAATTCTTCAGGCGATGTGATGGTATCTCCTAATAATTGTTTCCACTCTTCCATTAGCCCTATCCTTTGCTTGATTCCAACATATCTCGTTGATGCGTTGATAATTAATATACAAAGAACTAATAAGAGTAGCCTGAAAGATTTTACAAGCTTACACAATTAAGCGAACATTATTATCTGTAACATGTTGTTATTTAACACATTTTATAAATATTGCAATGCGAACAGATAATATTTTGCGTACACCTCTCATGGGCAATAGGGACTCAATTGAACCATTTGAACTCTATAGTGCAAATATCGCATATTGCTTTAAAACGCAAGAACCCTCCCAAAGAGAACAACTAACAACCAGCTCACAAGACCTACAGAAAAAGCTGCGATCAATCCGCACAGAAAAGGTTTATATCCCAGATGGGTGAGCTTCTTTATATCGGTATTCAATCCAACACAGGCAATCGCCACTGTGATTAAAAAGGTTGCCAGCCCCTTGATTTCATGCCAGGTAGTAACCCAGCTTTGATGATCAATACCAAAAAAATAGTCACCCAGGGAACGGACAATCCCCATCACTATATACCCCATAACAAATAGTGGAATATAGGTTCCTATTTTAAAAGTTGTAGAACCTTTCTCTTGGAAACTTTTCTTGTTATACCACAAACCCAGCAGAGGTATTATAACAATCATAAAGGTATTTCGAACCAATTTAGTAGTAATGGCAATATCCGCACAGGTGAGACCCATATCAGTTTTCTTTGCCCAGAGTTGATCATAAATCAAGGCTGTTGCTGTCGCTTGAGAGGTGTCATGCACGGCAGTCCCAATAAAAAAACCTGCGGCACTGACCGAGAGTTTAAGAAGTAATTCAGTTATATAGGGATAACAGAGCGTTGCCAGGATCCCAAAAATGGTGATGGTACCCACTGCATAGGTGGTCTCCTCTTCATTGGCTTGGATTGTTGGACTTGTTGCTACAATGGCACTAACACCACAAATGCTAGTTCCTGCAGCAATAAGGGTTCCTAACTTGTCACTGACTCCAATTTTTTTTGCAATAATCATGGTGCAAACCAGGGCCGCTCCTATACATATTATAATCATACCAACCGCAACAACGCCAATCTGCAAAACAGTGAGAATACTCAATCGTATTCCCATAAGAATGATTCCCAAACGTAGCAATTTCTTGACGCCAAAACTAATACCGGGCTGAAACATGGAAGGGAGAGAAAGTGAGCTTCTTAGAATAATTCCAAGGAGGATAGCAACCAGGATCGGACTTAAGGGATTTTTCTTCCATGCAATGGCATCACCAATAAAATTTGTTACATATAAAGAGCAAAGAGTTAAACCAACTGCACAAAAAAGGCCAGGAATCAATCCAAGGATATTTTGAGTTCCAAAGAGAAGATCTAACAATTTTGAATCTTTTTTCATATTTATTGTTCTTTCTGCTATTTTTCCATATTTGGCAGGGTGAAAAGTAAATTCCCTTCAAAAATACGAACATTCCGCAGTTTTTTAAAGGAAAAATACACTATCTGTAGTTTTATTTCTGTTTTGCCTACTTTTTTTAAAATAACCCCCGCTATATCTTTGACACGTTTTGTATTTTTTTTCTCTTTTAGATTGGTAGAACCATTCAAAAAAGTTAGCTTTATTGATCTTTTACACGTTTTAACTCAATAACTTTTACACCATTTTTCGTCTTTTAACTGAGAGGAGAGAAAGATGAGCTTAAAGATTGGCGAATTGACGTTCCTGGAGCAGCTGGCTAGCCGTTTTGGGATACCAACGCCAGACCACTTGGTTGAGCCGGTACCCCAATCAAAATTACAGGAGAAGCTAAAAAAGTGGGGATCAGGGATTGTTAAACCTGATGTCTTGTCCGGTAAACGGGGTAAAGCAGGTACTATTCGCAAGGTCGATAACGCACAAGATGCGATAAAGACTCTTAAGAATGTTGCCGCCTCCGAAGTTTCAGATCAGCAACCGCGTACAGCCTATGTTGTACAAACAGTACCTGCTGATTATGAGATTTTCACTGCTATTACCTATAACTCAAGCCTATTAGGCCCATCACTCACCATCTCTCTTAAAGGTGGTATGGATATTGAGTCTGTTGATGAAAAAGACAAAGTAACCATACCAGTGGATGTATTTCAGGGACTCAATGCCTATCAAGCATCTGAGGCTCTTTCTCGACTTGGTATGGAGGGGAAGCTAAACTCCCGTCTCTCCTTGGTATTTGTTAAACTGTGGGACATGTTTACCAGCACTGGGATGATGAGCTGCGAAGTCAATCCCTGGCGTGTAACCAAAAATGGAGAAATTTACGCCTGTGATTTCAAGGCGACCTTCGATGAAAGCAACCGCAAGACAAGTGATAGCGGTATTGATTGGCCAGAGTATCCTACAAAAGAGACCCAGTTTGAATCAGAGATGAAATCATGGTCAGCGTCGAGCCACCAGGGCCAGGCTCACGTTTCCATGCTTGGAGGTCAGCGAATTCTTCCGATGCTTTTTGGTGGTGGTGCCAGTACCATTACTGTTGAGACTCTTTCTCAAGTCGGTGGTGAGCCAATTTTCCTTTCCGATTTTGGTGGTAATCCTCCTTATCAACGTATGAAAGGCACAGCCTCAATCTGCTTTGACAATTTCTTACATACCTGCTCCTTGCTCCTAATTCTAGGTGGTAAGGCAAACAACACCCTTATTGATGTAACTTTTTCTGCCATAGCTGATGCTCTGCAAGAGTGTGTCGATGACAAGGGACCCGTTGACATTCCGGTAGTTATTGGACGCGGTGGAGCGCATCTGGTTCAGGGATTTGCCGCACTGAAAAAGACTCTCGACAACTGTTCACTACCCTATGTCATTTTTGGGCCGGACACACCGATCACCCTGGTTGCCGAATATGCAGCAAATCTTGCCATCAGCTATGAAAAGTTAAAGAAAGGAGCGGCCAAATGAGAGCGAAGACTTTACAGGACCTATTGAAAAAGGGCGATCGTATCGCAGTCTCCAATATTACCGGTCGCGAAGCACAAAAGGTAAGCGTTATATCACAGGGATACTGCGGCAATATTGTTGCAGGATGGGCACTGGGTAAGGATGGACAGAAAATTACCGTCGGCGGTCCCAACAATATTCCTGTATTTGGACAATTTGAAGATATGATGAACAACCTGCCCAAATCTAAAAAACCCAATAAAATTATCGTCTACTCGCCACCAGATGCTGTATATGGTGATGTTAAAGAGGTGGTTAGATTTGGAAAAGGTATTGTTGAAACAATTTATGTTATTACCGAACATGTGGCAATTGAGGTTACAGCTAAGCTTAAAACCCTCTGCAATGAAGCAAACATTGACATTGTGGGATGTAACACTCTTGGTATTATTAATGCCCATGATGGCGTTAGAATCGGTGCTGTTGGTGGAGACTCTCCATCAGAGTCTTTTATACCAGGCTCTGTTACCATTATTTCTAACTCTGGTAATATGGTAAACACAATCTCCTCTTATCTCCAATCCAATGGCCTTGGCATCTCCTTTGGTATTTCAACCGGTAAAGACGCCTTGATTCTCACACAATTAAAGGACTTGCTACCCTTGGTTGAAAAAGATGAGAAAACTAAAATTGTCGTTCTCTATATAGAGCCCGGTGGCACCTATGAGAAAGAGGCAATCGAGTGGATGAAAAAGAAGAAATTCTCTAAGCCGGTTATCACCTTTATCGCTGGCTCCTTTGCCGAAGGTATTGATGTTTCACTTGGCCACGCTGGCGCTGTTGTCGAAGGAAAGGACACCTCTGCCTCAGCAAAGATGGCCATGTTTGATGACTACTTTAGTATTGAACCCTTTGACCCAGCAAAACCGGAAAAGGCTGAAAAGGCAATTGCCAAAGCTAAGAAAGGTGTCCGAGTGAACACCTTACATGCACTTGTCCCAGCAGCAACAGCTCTACTCCGTGCGCTCAATATTTCCCGTGATTTCAAACCAAAACGCCCTCTTTCTCTGAATCCTTGGATTGTAGGACTTGGACCAAAGGCAAATAATCTACCTAGAAACTTGATCCTCTATCAGGGAATTATTCCCCCACCTTACGATGAATTAGTGCAAAAACAGATCAAGTCAGGATTAGGGCGAACCGTATCGAAGCAGAATATGCGTAATGCTTCCCATGCCTCATCGAACGATGGATCAATCCCACGGATTTATGGTTACTCGTTGATGAATCTCATGGAGGAGGCCTCCTTTGCCCGGGCAACTCTGCTCTACTGGATTGGTGAGAAGCCAACCCACAACTTTGAGGTTGAGCTTTTTGAAATGTGCCTTATTGCCTCGTTAACAAATGGTCCTGGTACCATCTCAGCGATTGGCGCTAAGGTGTCTGCCTCCGCCGGTAACGAAGCCAACACCGCCATGATGACCACCTTAGGTTCTATGGGACTTACCCATGGTGGCAATGGCAAAAAAGCGGCCAAGTTGCTCATTGATCGCTTCTCCGGTACAGACATGAAGAATCCTTACTCAAAGAAAGATGCGCCTGATCTTGACGCGATGGTAAAGGATCACGTGAATAATTTCCGTAAACTCAAAGCGCATGCAAAAGATGCCGGTGTTGACTATGAGAAGATCCCCTGCTTGGGACATCCCGTATTCAACAAAGATGCGATCAACTATGATCCCCGTGAGCGAGAGGTTACTAAATATCTTGAAAACCACAAACGGTACAACGTCTTCTTGGACTACTATCATCGGTTAACCAAGGAGCTGATGAACCAAGGTGCCACAAGTAAAGCACACGCAGTTAATGTTGATGCGGCGATTTCCTGCGTGTGTATGGGTATTGCCTGGCCCTTTTTAGTGGATAAAAAGATTACCGTTGAGCGGGCAATTGATCTACCACTTATCACCTTTGCCTTAGGTCGTGTGTCAGGTGGGGCTGGTGAGTACCTTGATCATAGAGAATCCGGTTCGGGCATGGATATGCGTGTGCCAGTCTCTGAGTGCAAATCACTCACCCGATCAAAAGATTAATCAATTCACCCTTTTTTGATCTAGCTATGCATTGAGATGAGCCTTTGTGCTCGTCTCTTTTTTTATACTCGCAACTGTGACTTTCCATTTTATCAATCCAATGTTAACCGTATATACTCCAATAATTTCATCGGCCAATTGAGATCTCTTTATCTTTGATAAACTCTTTTAACTCTTGGTTCTCATTTTTTAAAAAGCGTGGATTTGCTTTCATCACCTTTTCTGGATTTTCTTTTAAGAGTAACTCCAACTCACCATCAAAATAGAGATGTGCACCTATTCTATGAGCCTCTCCTTCAAATCGTTGATCAAAGGCAAAATGTATTATCAAATGTGTCCAGAGGAGCAGTGACAGTATAAGAATAACACAAACACGAAAAATCCTTGAAAGTGGCTTTGCAAAGGAGTTTAGCAGCAGCGCTACCATACTACAAAGAAAGCCTATAGCTATAACTGAATAGGATACTATTCCCGCAGAGCGGTCAATAATGCTAAAGGGAACAATTGGTTTTGGCAATGCAACATCATGTGAATTTAGCGCAGATTCTATACTTGGACTACTGACATAAAAATCTAGCGCAAAGAATAGCAATGAAAAAAGGACAAAAAGAGGAGCAAGCCACACTAACCTCGGGAAAAAGTGTTTTGTTAAAAATTGTCTCTTTTGAAAAACCACTATTATACAAAGCAGTATACAAAAATATCCAATGTAAATTACTGTCAATAACCTATTTCTAAAAACGACCTTTTTACAGGATCCAATCCGATACCCAATTGGTGTTGATTTCATGAGAGTAGAATCTATTGCTACTGCTTTGCTGTACCATTTAATCATTAAGGGATACTTGGAAAGAGTGTAGTAAACATCACCCATGCGGGTAAATATTTTTGTTTCCAAAAGAGGTTGTGGATTCTCTTTAAGCACTTCTTTTAACTGGCCAATATAGGCATGTTTCTCCTTTACTGTAAAGGTACTCCATTTCTTTATCAATAATGGTTTACATGCATCAAGCTGTTTTACATACCTATTTATATCCTTCCGAAACACAGCGGCTTGCTCACATCCAATGTACTCAGCAAGCTCATAGGCCTGTAAAGCTAACGCTGGTTTGTTTAAGCGCCAAAAAGCAATATCACCGGCATTTAAGAGTGTAGAGCAGGTTTTGATCGCGTCTTTTTTATCGCTTTGCACATACATTAGGAGATATCGAATCCATTGGGAATGAGAGTTTAATCGATTTAAACTCTCCGACTCCATTTCCTTTTCCAGAGAGTCCACCGGAATTACTATTATTGACCTATCTGAGCTTTCTAAAAGGAGAGCAAGCAAAGATTCAGCTTTGTTGGTTTCAATGAATTGGTAGGGATTCTTTAGAGCATCATACAGATGGTTTTTTATGCAGGAGTCAGAACCATTGGAGTGGTCACTAGCGACAAGACCATAACAGCAAAGCATGAAAGCAGTCAAGACAATAGCAACAAAGGAATTATTCATTCCTATTCTTCTTTTTTGAAGTAAGTAAAGCAGTAAGAAGGGCTGCTATGGTACTTAATACGATATAGACAAGAGGGAATGAGTAAATTACAGTGCCAATACTACTGGAGTTTGGGTTATATCCGGGCTTTATTTTTATAACCCCCTTTGGAAGTACAATTCTTTTCTTTTTCATATTGTTTTCTCCTTAGATCTATAATCAACTACTCTTGGGCATTCTGGGTCGGGGGAAGAAAAGGCTCCACCATAATATAGTGCTACAGCCCGACAACCACATCGACAGAGAGCAAGGTGTGCACAGGTTTTGCATGGTTCCTGAGCGTTTTCAACAATTTCTTTGAATTTTCTAAATGGGGATAGCTGTTGCCAATCCTCATTAATTGTTATTAATTTCTCTTTGCCAGCAACAAAGGAGCATCCAGAAGCATAACCTTGTGCTGTTATCGCCATTAAAGAGTTACCACCATCACAGCCGGTCACACCAAGTTTTTCTAAATCCTCCTTGTCGGGGTCATGAAAAACCATGGCTGGTATAAAGGAGCAATCCATCTTGAGCATGATTTGATAGTGATTGCCCAACTCTAAAATGATAGGATAGATACTTCGAATCATTTCTTGGGTTAAGGCATAGTTCGTATAATTGAGAGTGCCCCTCCCCGTTGGTTTATACTTGAGAAACTCTACTTCATTGAGTCCCACCTGCTTGGCATATTCGACTACATCAGTTAGATGATCAATATTTTTTTTCGACACAACGCAATTTAAACCAACTGAGACATCTGCTTTTTTTAAGGCTAGTATACTCTTGTCAACAGCTACAAAACTACCCCTCCGTCCATTACAGTGATACTGATCGTTTATCCCATCTAAAGATAAATTTACCTGCCCCATCTCTTTGCATATGGCAATCTCTGCTTCCCCCAAACATTGACCATGGGTTGTCAAGTTGGGTACGAGTCCTATTTCTTTACAGTAAAGAACAAGTTCTAAAAGGTCGTTCCGTAAAAAAGCCTCTCCACCGCCAAGAGCAACATGAAACACACCCAAAGCGCGAAGTGTATCAAAGAACCTCTTCCACTCCTCTGTTGTCAACTCATTACAAAAAGAGTCCTGTGATCCCATGTAGCAAGATGAACAATGCTGGGAGCATCGATTAGTGAGCGAGCAGTGCGCTTCTGTTGGAGCTGAAAGCGTATGAGTGTCCTGAGCGTCCCCTTTCCAAAGAGGTGAATCAGTATACCCTAATTGTCGCATATAGTCCCGTGTTACCCAGGCTAAAAAAGGTGGATTCAAAACTGAGACTATCCCACCAAAGGGCTCGTAGCGCACTCGGTCAACTATCGGTCTAGTCACTCTTTTACGCAGCGTTTTTAACATAGAGTATTCATTTTTTGTAGGTTGAACAGAAGGCAGCACAATCCCTAAGCATCATAAAATCTTCTCGGATCTTTCCACCCAATTTTCCATATTCAATGAGGGCTCGCTCAAAGGACCACTTTTCTTTGTAGATTCGATAAAGTGCGCACAAATTGCCAGCCCGCTGATTTCCACCATGACAGTTAATATAGAGCGGCAATTCTGCATTATCAAGAATATCCAAAAAATGTGCTAATTGACTTGTGGTTAAGGCGCTATACTCAAAGGGAAACTCTATGTAGTGCAGTTTATATTTTCGGGCCAATTCTCTTTGGAAAGCACTTGGTGTAACGGATATCACCGTTTTGATTCCAGTTTTAGCCAATGAGGAGGCTCCCGAATCAGAGAGTATGTCACCACCGCGAAAAAGATTTTCATTGTATTTTATACAATATCCCTTGAGGCCAGAAACATATCCAATTACTGTATACACAGTGTCTTTGGGAGGTAACGTTTTTGCTTTTAATATATTCATCATCTGAGAAGATTGTGAAACACCATCAGAACTCTCTTTTTTTTTACTACAGTTGAAGTAGAAAAATAATAGTACCCCAAGGCACAGAGGTGTGGCCAGCAAGCGTAGTTTAACAGCAACATTTTCATTTAGCATGATTAACAATCAACTCTCCGATAAATATATCTTCCTTAATTATAATCCCTTATTGGTGTTATTGTTTTAAGGAGGGCTTTCCATTATTATTGCAATCAATCTAATAAAATAAATAATTTGCGATAATACTTACTAAAATACTCTTCTAATACCTTTAGAACTATAGCAATTGCACATAGAAATGGGATATTTGACGATGACGGTTCGCAGTTAAATACCGTTCGCACAGAGCACTCTTTCATTTATTTTACAATATCAATGAGTTACAGGTCATTTCGTTCGCATCATCATCAAAGTCTTTAATTAAAATGATATATTTTATTGGATATTGTTTATATTAACTAGGACTTGATTGGCGGGGTGGTTTTAGAGCAGCTTAGTAAGTATGAAGAATAAACAAGAGATCGACATTTTTAACTACACTGATTATCGTACTTTTTTAGAGGACTTTTACACTCATAAGAAGGAACAGAATCACCATTTCTCCTATCGTTCCTTTGGTCAAAAAACAGGGGTTGCCCCCTCAGTACTTAAGGACGTCATTACTGGACGTCGAAATCTAACGCTTTCAATCATGGAGCGTTACGCAGCTGCCATGAAACTAAACAAGCGAGAGTCACGCTATTTTGAGATACTAGTCCGTTTTGGTAACAGCAAAAACAATAACGAAAAAAATGAAGCCTTTATAGATATGATCCGCATGCGCGGTAAGTCGGGAATAAAATTTTTGGGGATTGAGCACTATGATTTTTTCTCCAAATGGTATCACTCAGCGATTCGCGAAATGGTAACACTTCCAGACTTTAAAGAGGACCCAGAGTGGATTGCAAAAACGCTCAACCCTCCAATTACTCCAGCTCAAGCAAAAAAGGCTTTAGACCTCCTCCTTTCAATTGGCATATTAACCAGAGATGATAAGGGAACGCTCATTCAAAAGGATGCAATCATCTCTTCAGAATATGAGATGGCCTCCTCGGCACTACGAAATTTTCACTCCCAAATGATCTCTTTGGCTGGTGAAGCAATTGAGAATACACCACGTCAAAAAAGAGAAATAAGCTCATTAACCCTGGGAATGTCAGAACGTTTTTATGAGCGACTTAAAGAACGTATTCGGATATTTAAGGAAGAAATATTAAATATGATAGTAGAAGACAAGGGAGATTCTGATACGATTTATCAAGTCAATTTTCAGCTCTTTCCTCTCCTTTCAAAAAGTAAGAATAAAGATAAAAAGGAAACTTAATCGGATTATAGCACTACTTATGAAAACCAGCATGACAACAATAGGCACACTGATAGGTGCCCTTCTATTTCTCTTCTTACACACAGGATGTACTATCTCCAGTGACATTTCCGGAACCGGATCGCAGGCTGGTAATGGCAAAGTAGTCGGAACGATTCTCCAATCCGATGGCACCCCCGCATCCGAGGCCAAAGTTTTTATTCGTTCACCTCACTCCCTCAAGGATACGACTGATCTCTCTACTTCCCCGGCACCTGATGCCATAACAAATGCCGATGGCAGCTTTACTATAGATTCTGTCTCACCAGGCTCATACTATATCGAAATAAAATGTGGTACAACCGATGCAGGTCTTTTGGAATGTGTAAAGGACTCTCTTTTAGTCGAGCCAACAAATATAGGCACAATTCAACTTACTCCACAGACCAGATTTTATGGTACGGTATCTCGAGACAACATTTCTACAGAGACAAATATATTCGTGCAGCTCTACGGTTTGGACCGAGCTCAAAAAGCCAATACCAATGGCGAGTTTTCCTTTGCCAATTTACCGGCCGGCACATTCAATGTTCGTATATTTAGCAGCAATGCTTCACTTGGTGCTGTTGATAGCGAAGCGGTAACTCTCGATCCTGACGAAGAGATCGATGCAGGTACCTTTATTCTCCCCTTTGAGTATTGGCGTGACACGCTTGTAGTTCGACAAATACTTGACACAAATGGCCACAACAACGTACCGGTTAGTCAAGTAACCACAACAGAAGATGGTCGTATAAAAGAGTTGAATTTATCAAATATGGCCATATCGTTATTGCCCCCCTGCATTGGCAATCTTCGAATTACCCACCTTATCATAAGTGACAACAACCTCACTTTACTACCGATGAGCATAGCACGGGTTGCATCACTACGATATCTCAATTGCGCAAACAATCAATTAAGCAGCTTACCAAAATCAATTGGCAACTGCAAGCGTCTCTTTCACTTAGAACTCAGCGAGAACCATTTTTCAGAAAACTTCCCAATGGAAATTGGTCGACTTACCTCACTGAGATATTTGGGATTTCAAAGAAATAAGGTGCGTAGAATTGCTCCCCCTATAGGCAAACTTGTAAAACTTGAAGTACTTGACCTTGGCCATAACCACATTGGCAAATTGCCCTTTGAGATTACAAAGCTGAAAAATCTCACCTATCTCTCAGTTAACAACAATAAACTCTTTAAAATCCCACCAGAGATCGCTCGCTGGATCGATACTTACTCCTTTGACAAGCAGTGGCGAAAGACGCAACGCCGTCGACCCTAAAGAATACACCATTACGCGTAATTTTAACTCTAAAATTATTCCACACACCGATGTGGAACCGACAAAAAAATAATAGGATAAAGCCTTAGGCTTTATCCTATTTAAAGCTCAGAATGAAATGATAATCTATTTCATGGGCACCCATCGGATGCCCTTTATTATTATTCCAGATTATGCAGTAGGAGTAGATGCAGAAGTGCAAGATTATGATTTAGTAAGACATGAAGGTTTTGAAGGGCATATCTACAAGGTGATATGGCCGAAA
>JANQEN010000282.1 GCA_028278335.1 Chitinivibrionales bacterium
TTTGCACCATAACGGTGCCGAACTCAACCGCCGGATGCGGAAAACCGCATGTCCGGTGGTGTGGGAGGGGGCGGTAAGAAGCCCGCCCTCCACCCGATCTAAAACCCTTATTATTATTAATTTATTAAATTAAAAAAGTGCCTAAACAAAACGTTCAGGCACTTAAAAATCAAAAACAAAAAATACTATTCTTATTATGGGATCACATTCATCGTAATAGTCTTTGTAAAGTTCTTTGTTGTTAAGCGGCACACATACTGACCATGGGCTACGCGCTGTCCTTGGCTGTTGCAGCCATCCCAGGGAACACTAAAGGTTCCGGCGCCATAGTGCTTAGAAACGAGTTTGCGTACTGCCTGGCCCTTCATGTTAAGGATCTGCAATGACACTGGCGATGCCTTTTGCAAAGAGAACTCTATCTTTGTGGCAGTTTTAACTGGGTTGGGATAGTTTCTCAAAGAGTTGGCAGCTTTACGTGAGGCAAACTGTTTGTCATAGATATCGCTACTGGAGAACATGGTTCTTTCCCAGGCGCCATTACCGTGAGAGGCAATCCAGATTTTATTGTTCGAGGGGGAGAACACAAGGTCCATCACCCATACAGCACTGTGAAGGCCTTCACTAAAGCGTTGCCAGTTTTTACCGTAGTCAGTTGAGATAAACACTCCAAAATCATTCCCCACATAGATGATATTGTGATCCTTGGGATCAACAATAACCGCAGAGGTGGGTACATCGGGTAAATCCTTACCAATGTCATCCCAGGTGTCACCACCATCTTCAGTCCGATAGAGATGGGAGGTACCAAATCCTAAGAGTGTCACATAGGCGACCTTGTCATTATGTGGTGAAATTGCGATATCCAGGTAGTAGCGATCAGGCAGGTTTCTGGTAACCTTTTTAAAACTTGAGCCACCATCATAGGAAGCGTATAGTTCAGCCCGTTTTCCTGAGTAGGGAGCTGTTGCTGCATAGACCACATTATGATTGGTTGGTGAGACGCCAATAGAGAGAATTGCATTGCCATTGAGCTGGTTTCCACCATTCATCCGGCTCCAACGGGTACCGCCATTGGTGGTTTTAAATACATACTGCGTACCACCATAGAGCACCTCTGGCTTGGAGTGGGCAAGCATGTAGGGTGCGATAAAGCAGGTTCTACCACTGAAGCTTCCGGAAATATTTGACCAGTTACGACCACCATTGGTGGTACGACTGATATTAAGATTTTGTGAGGCTCCATACATAATATCATCATCTTTTGTGTTGATGGCGCAAAAGGTTCCATCACCACCAAGAGCACGACTCCAGTTTTTGCTGCCCTTGTATACTTTACAGGAGTTGTCCTGCAGTCCACCTATAGCAAGATTGCCACTTTGATGGGAGCAGGCAAAGCCATTGTAGAATTGGCAGGTGACATAGCCTGTGTTATACCCTCTATAGCTTCTTCCGCCATCAGTACTGCGATACACACCACCATCATTACCGCAAAAGACAATATCTGGATTGGTTGGGTGATCGGCAAAACAGTGATGGTCCACATGCATACCACTACGGGATTGTACAGAAGTACCACTATTGGTTGAGGTATAGATATTCACCCCTGCCCAGAGAACTTCGCTTGGATTGTCCGGTGCAACACGAATATAGTGGGCAAAGAATCCCTGATAGCTACAGACGTTTTGGGAGTTCATGTTCCGCCAGGAATCACCACCATCGGTTGTTTTGTACAGGCCCTTTTGGCTGTACGCATCAGCAACTGAGGCGTAAATAGTGTTGGGTGCGCTTTTACAAAGCGAAAGGAGGGTTTTTCCACCCCAGGATGAGGGAAGGCCGCCGCTCAGCTTGGTCCAGGATCCCTTATCACCGCCTGATTTAGAGCGATAGATGCCATGACCTCTACTACTGAGGTTACCGCAAGAGGCATAGAGTATTTGGGGATTGGAAGGATTGATAACAATATCAACAGCCATAATTTTATCAAGTACCTTCTCCCAATTTCCTCCAGCATCCTTTGAACGATATACACCTTCGGAGGTGGCAGCGTAGACGACTTTTGCATCCTTTGGATCTAAGCGTACACACTGTACTCCACGATGCTGCTGATATTGCCAGTCAATGCTCTTTTTCCAGGTTTTACCCCGGTCGGTTGATTTAAGCAGACCAATACCAACACTTCCTCTGGTAGAGCGGGTATAGAGTCCGCCAAAGGAACCAGAATAGCCATACATCTCACCGGTTCCAATGTAAATGATATCTGAGTTGTTGGGATCAACCGCAATGGAGTTCACACCCAATACGGGAAATCCGGTTTCAATGTATTCCCAGGAGTAGGAGGAGCCACTAATAGTGAGTCGCCACAGTCCACCACTGGCAGATCCTGCATAGACCACATTGGGATTCTTTGGATCAACACAGAGGCCAATAGTACGGCCACCCTGATTCTCCGGTCCCTTGCACTCCCATTCGTCTCGCGTCTGATAGTAGCTTGAAGCTGCGGGCATTGCCATGGCATGGGCAAAGGCTTTACTATACCCATCCTTTGAAATTGCCTCGTCTGGATACATGCGTCCCATGCTCAGATACTGTAAGGCTTTCATGGCCTCACTGGGTGGATTGTCATGGGTAAATGCTGTTTGGTTGGAGCTTTTTTGTTTAAATGGAACTATAAGAGAAACTAAAAGGAAAAGAAAGACACAACAAGTAATAATGAATTTAAAACGATTCATTTCATCACCCCCCTGAAATAGGTAATTAAATGCTTTTAATGTATTGATTTATAATAAGTAACTTTAAATGTTTCTTAGTAAATCATCCGGGGGAAAATTCCCCCCACAGCAAGGTTATTCCTCGCAAGCTCGTCACCGAGCCTTTCCCGTTCTTTAACTGCTTGCATCCATAAAATCAGTGTGGCTCGTTGGTGGTAATGCGGTCTTCCTCGCCTCTGCTTCGCGGTCACCTAGCCGGTGAACCTGGTTTTATGGGCAATCAAGTAAAAAAAACGCTCAAGTGATCTTGCTGGTTCCCCCTTTTGTCTTTCTAGCTAAAGCATTGTTTTGTAATGCAAAACCTAGGAGTAGATATGAAAATGTGTTAATCACATTTATAGCACGGGATAATATTTAATATAGTACAAAAAGTGGCATTCGGCAGATATTTTGATGGATTGAGTTAGTACGTAGTAGCATTTAACCCAGATCATGCAATAGGAAGTAGCGCAGAAGTACAATCCTATGCCCATTAAGACTTTCAGGCTTTTCGGCCATATCACCTTGTAGATATGCCCTTCAAAACCTTCAAGTCCAACTAAATCATAATCTTGCA
>JANQEN010000294.1 GCA_028278335.1 Chitinivibrionales bacterium
TTACTGACCAGTTGATTCTCGAATTACTAACTCAGGCTTAAAGACAACCCTCTCTAGTTTAGGAGTCTTCGGGGAATTACTACCATTATCAATCATACCAAGAAGCTTCTCAAAAGCAGTCTCTCCAATTTGGTCCATTGGAGAACGTAAAGTCGTAAGAGGTGTATGCAAGAAACTGGCAAGAGATATGTCATCATATCCTATAACTGCAACATCGTTAGGAACATTCATGCCGTTATCATTTAAAACTTTGCAAGCAACAGCAGCAAAAACATCGTTACCTGCTACAATTGCATCAAATTTTTTCCCGGACTTAAGCAGTTTATTAATTAATTGGTAAGCAACTTGCGGAGAACAATCAATATCTGAAGAATAAAAAGGTAGATCTTTTATATTGACACCTGCCTGATGGCAGGCCTCCTTCCAGCCTCTATAACGTCCTTGTGCTGTGGAAGACATAAAGCCTCCACACACAAATGCTATTTTTTGTCTGCCAAGAGACAGCAAGTGGTTTACAGCTATTTTGCCGCCCTCGAGGTGATCAACCAAAATTGTGGTAGCCGGGAATTGAGGTTCCATATCAACCATAACTATCGGAAAACTTTTTTCAGATAAAGATTTGTAATTTAGGCAGTTATTACGTTCAGACGGTAACGCCAAAATACCTTCCACCTTACGTGATATCAACTCGTCAATGTCCCTGTTCTCTCTTTTGCTGTCGCCATCGTGATAGCTTGAAAAAACCCTGTATCCACATGCTGCTGCCTTCTTTTCGAAAGCCATTATCATACGCATAGTCACTTCAACATCAACTCCAGCAAGCGTAATACCAATAGTATGAGTTTTTCCCGTATATAAACTCCTGGCAAGCAAATTGGGACTATATCCGAGTTTTTCAGCTGTAAGCTTTATCCTTCTGCGAGTCTCAGAAGCTATGAGGGGATCGTCTCTTAGTGCACGGCTGACAGTGGCTTGAGCATAACCAAGTTTTTTTGCTAAATCATATGTAGTAACTTTTAGCATTTTTATCTCT
>JANQEN010000297.1 GCA_028278335.1 Chitinivibrionales bacterium
TAGATGCAGAAGTGCAAGATTATGATTTAGTAAGACTTGAAGGTTTTGAAGGGCATATCTACAAGGTGATATGGCCGAAAAGCCTGAAAGTCTTAATTGGCATAGGATTGTGCTTCTGCGCTACTTCCTATTGCGTAATCTGGGTTAAATAGAATATGTAGCTATTTATAATATATCGAAAAATGGACCACTTTTCCCAATTTTAACGTTAAAATTATAAAAACTAACTTTATAATATCTGTTTAGTAACGGTCTCAAGCACTTGATGACCTATCTTTTCGTTTTAGAGCTTCTAATCCCTTTTCGGTAATAAGCCAAGTATCAGTTTTGCCTAAAGAAGTAGGGCATGATTTGCATCCACCACACCCTCCTCCACAGGACGAATCAGATGAGCTATTATGCGGTTTAAGGTATTGCATCCGTTCAAGATCACGAAGCAAAAACTCAATCATATCCACAGATGTTGAAAGGTGCTTGGCCATCTCATTTACAGTGGCAACTTCTCCCTGTCTTAACTCATAAAGTAGTTTCATTAGCATAGGTTATACTTTCTAAAATGAATAAATATAGTTTAAATTAGCCTAATCCGAGTACTCTCCCTACCTGATACACTATAAATGCAGCAGTCCAGGCAAGAGCTAGCTGATAGACAACAGAGAAGGTCGACCACTTAATTGATTTGAGTTCTCGAATAACCGTGACCAATGCAACCACACAGGGAGTGTATAAAAGTACGAATAGCATGAAAGCAAAGGCTGTTAAGGGAGTAAAGTTTTCAGCGATTTTTTCTCGTAAGGATTCACTCTCTTCGTCTTCCTCTTCGCCAACCGCATAGAGCACACCCATGGATCCGACCACGACCTCTTTTGCCACAAATCCTGTTATAAGAGAAACTGCACCGCGCCAATCAAACCCTAAAGGCTTGACAAGGGGCTCAAAAAAGCGACCAACACGACCTATATAGGTCTGTTTCATAACTGCGGAGATCTTTCCCGATTCCAAAGAGGCTACTTGTTCCTCTTTTTCCTCCTCTGAAAGTGAGGTGTTCGCAGTGACAGTCTCGATCTGTGCATCAAAGGTCTCTTCGATTTGTGGTGCCTTGGGAAAGGCGCCAGCAAACCACAAAATCACTGAAAAAACCAATACTACACCACCCATCTTCTTGAGGTAGTGCTCTGCCTTTTGCCACATATGAATTAACACGCTCTTTAGGGTAGGAAGCCTATAGGGTGGTAACTCCATGACAAAGGGGAAGTCCTCCTTTTTACGAAACAGGGTATGCTTAAAAACAAATCCCATTAGAAAAAAGGCTCCAAAACCAAAGACCACTTGAAAGAGAAAGACAATGTTTCCTGCATGCTTTGGAAAGAGGGCCCCTGCAAAGAGTATATACACCGGAAGCCTTGCAGAACAACTGATGAGCGGCGTCAACAGGATTGTTTTAACTCGGTCCTTCTCAGATTCCAATGTTCGGGCTGCCATAATTGCCGGCACACTGCAGCCAAGGCCCATCACCATGGGAATAAAGCTTTTACCATGTAAACCAATTTTGTGCATGACTCTGTCCATAATAAAAGCAGCCCGTGCCATATAGCCCGTATCTTCCATGATCGAGATACCAAAAAAGAGTATCAGGATATTGGGAAGAAAAACAAGTACACCTCCAACACCACCAATGATCCCGTCGACCACAAGATCCTTTGCATTTCCATCGGCCATGGTATTGTTGGCAACAGTGGCAAGCCACTCACAGAAGCCCTCAATCCATCCCATTGGATACTCGCCAATCTTAAAGGTCAATTGAAAAAGGGCCCACATAAAAAAGATAAAAATTGGATAGGCCCAAAAGCGATGGGTAACCACAGAGTCGATCTTTTCTGACAGTTCCACACGATCACCGGCTTTCTTTTTAACAGTCTGCCGCAGAGCACCTGATATAAATCCATACCGTGCCTCAGCAATAAGACTTTCCGGATCATCCCCTAAAAGTTCTCGAATTGCATCAGCGGCTTTATCACGAACAGCTAAAACAGAGTCACCACCAGAAAACCCTTTAACTATTTCTTCAATCTGAGAGTCTTTTTCAAACAGCTTAATGGCCAACCACTTGGCAGGATAGTTAGTGTTATTTTGTAAAGCTGGTTGTGAGGCAAGAGCCTTGATCTCATGTTCCATTTCCTTGGGAACCTTACCTAAAAAGCGAAAGGATTCCTTGCTTTCGGAGCTAGCTTGCTCTACTGCCTTGGCCAAAAGCTCTTTTACACCGGTTCCATTTTTCCCAATAGTTGGAACAATGGTTACACCAAGAAGCTTTTCCAACTCCTTTGTGTCAATGGAAATACCTTTACTCTCTACCTCGTCCCACATATTAAAAGCCAGTACTGGCTTAACACCCAACTCAATAAGTTGCAGTGCCAAATAGAGATTTCTCTCTAGATTTGCAGCATCTATCACATCAATAACAGCATCCGGTTTCTCTTCGATGATATAATCACGGGCAACCTTTTCCTCTAAAGAGTAAGCACTCAACGAGTAGGTACCGGGCAAATCCACCACCTTTACCTTAGAGCCATTATGCTTGGCTGTTCCCTCCTTAAATTCAACAGTCACCCCTCCCCAGTTTCCCACATGTTGCATAGCACCGGTCAAGGTGTTAAAGAGAGATGTTTTTCCCGAATTTGGATTCCCTCCTAAGGCAATCGTTACATCTTTCATGATTGTTCCCTTCTTTATGTATCCATTAACTTACTTTTTCAACATTAATTTCATCAGCTTCAACAATACGAAGGCTTACATGAAACCCTTTTATTACCAATTCCATGGGATCTTTAAGTGGGGCATACTTAACAATTTTTATTTCTGCATCCTTAATGAATCCCATTTCCAACAACCGCTTTTTAAAGGCGCCACTCCCCTGCACCTGTTGAATCACCACAGTATCGCCTTCACGATAATCGGTTAATTTTTTCATGAACAATCCTTTCTATATAAAAATATTTTTATTGCGATTAATTTTTAAGGGAGACCATGACCTTCATACCTTGTCCCCTACCCAAAGCAATTCGGTTGCCCTGCATATTGAGAATAATTCCACTCCCACCATTACGAATTACCACACCCTCACATCCCTTGACAATTCCCAAATCAAAAAGGCGTTTTGTGCTCTTTTCTCCAGCAACCATTTGAACAACCTGAAAGGCACCGCCACTTTGAACCATTGACAAAGGGATTAACTTTTGAGAGACGGTTCCAAAACAGTTGTCGCAGAGTCCCTTGATCTGCATCTTATGAGAAAAAGCATGAAATCCACGTTGCTTTGCCTCGACCACTTGGAGTTCCTCAATTTTTGGTGAGAAAAACTCAATGATCGTCCCACACTTCATACAAAACATGTGATCATGGTGCTCGTCAAGGTGAAGGTGCTCATAAACAACCTTATTGTTACTAAAGGGCTTTTTACAGGCAAAACCGTACTCAACAAGTAGGTCCAGTGTTTTTTCGATATCTTCAAAGGTAATGGAGAGATTTTGCATTACAGCATAGCGTTCTATATCATGATGATCGAGATGTTTGTCAGTGGAGTAAAAATAGCGGACAATTTGTTCAATTGGTCCATCAACTACTACATCATTGGATGCAAGAAAGGCAAGACACTCGGCAAGCATTCTATCATGTATCTGATTGTTCATTATTTATCCTCACTGAACTGTTAGCGCAACAACTTATTGAGACTCATTCTCAACAAGTGTTATAATGTATTTGTTAATTCCTGTTTCTATTGCCCATTATTTGAATTATTCCATTCTCCATACTTTTTTTTAGATCGAAATTTTCCCTTCGCATCATTATAAAAGCATGTATCAGCTTTTCCTCTTAGTACCCCGTACACTGAGAGTCCAACATAGGCAATACCAACACATACAATACCTATTATCCCGGGTAGCTCAATCATGATATCCTCCTGTGATCCTTTCAGATCTGATGTTGGTGTTTGGTTGATTTAATCATGTTTGCCTCCCCTAACTTTTTCTGCAAAAAAATCTATGCTATTTTGCTAATCTTATCTTTCATTACACAAAAATCAAGTTCTCTATTCTCATAGTCAGCTAAAAAATCAATAAAGGTGCTCTGCAGCAACTTCTTTAAATCGGGATTCTTCTCAAATAACTGTAAAAAGGCAGCTAATCGAAAGGTCACTGTGGGAGTCAAACTATGCTCCATGCCACAGGCCACTTCCTCAGCCTCATTTGGTGTAATACTTAAAATTTTTACCAGAAAGTCCTTTATCACCTCATGGCGTTTGGCGATCATTTTGGCTACTTGCTCTCCCCTACTGGTCAAGGTGATCACCTCATAGGGCTCATAATGTATCAACCCTTTCTCCGAAAGAGTTCTCAAGGCACCGGTAACCGAAGCACCCTGAACCTTAAGCAATCGCTTTATATCCTTCGATCGGGCAATCTTCTTTTCATTGATAATATTATAGATCGCCTCTATGTAATCTTCCAAGCAATGAGAAAGTTTTTCTATGGTACACCTTCCTGATGTTTGTTTTGCCTAACATTTTTTGTCTTGTTTAAAATATACCCACAAAAGGTGACAATGTCAACAACTTTTTTGTTCTTCATGTTACCAGGTGATAGAGCTTAATGGAAATTTTAAAAAGATGACTCCGATTTATTGAAATGCCATGAGAGCACCAATACCAACAATAGCTATACCGCCAGCTATTTTTAGGGTTCTCTGAAGGATCTTCATAACAGTAAGTTGTTTTTTGGATGAGAGTCCCATCCCCACCACTCCCCCAAGGGTTCCAACACTACTTACGGTAACAGCCATTCCCATTGATAAGGTCACGACCGCCAAAATCCCCAAAGGAAGTATACCAGAGATATTGGAGAAAACCAAGATCAAAAATGCCCCTGGGCAGGGCGCCAATCCGGCAATCATGGCAATACCCTTTAAACTGGACACCTCCCTTAAAAATCGTTTGGTATAGGTTTCAGCTATTTTTTCAATAAAGGAGGAGCAGAGTATTAAAATACCAGCAGCAATAATAAGGAAGCCACTCACATTGAGCATACGATGGGAAAATCGCTCGATTGTACTTTGTCCTATCCCTAAAAGCATACGCATGATAAAAAAGAGAAGCACCGAAGTAATAATATGGGTGAATGAAAAAATCCCACCGGCAAACCAGGTGTCGCGGATTTTTGTTTTATGGGTCACCTCATGGGATATGAAGAGTATTTTTGCATGACCCGGTCCAAGACTATGGATAACACCATATAAAAAGGCAACAAAAAGCAAACCGACAATTTTTCCAAAAGTAGCCTCTTCTTTTATAGATCGAAAAAAGCCTGATAGCTTTTGGGTAAGATCCCGCTGCAATGCAAGTATAGAACCCGCAAAGGGAAGTTTATTCCACATTTTTTTCTTAAAAGTCGCAGTGGAGCTAGTTTTCTTCTCCACCAGTTGTTGCTTTGTTGAGTCTTGGGTTGGACGACGAAAGGGATTTTGCTGTGCGAATAACACACAAATGGAGAGCAAGACTATTATAATCGAAGTAATTCTCAACTACTTTTCCTTTTAATGGTTAGATATATGCACTCTAAATAGTCTACCTTACCAAAGGCAATTGTAGTAAGTAACCTGTCGATTTTATTGACCTGGATCAGTTTTTTTCGCAAACTAAAAGCAACATACATGGTTGGATCTTCAAAGAAGAGTTTAATCTTTTTTCCTTCAATCTTGCTTAAGGGGATATTGCAGGGAATATAAAAGGAGTATTGAATGCGATTATTTGCAATTATTTTTGCCGTAAATCGCTCTACCTTTGTTATGGGATGATAGGTGTCTTCCCAATTAAGTACCGTAAAATAGTCACTCTTTGCACAGTAGCTAAAGGCATTTTCCTCAATATTTTTATACTCTTTTTTTTCAAATCGATTGTTTTTATTTCTATCATTTTCCTCGATTAGGATGGCACTATTCATTTCATCAAAGTCCCAGTACACATAAAATCCAGCAAGAGTCGAATCAGTGCATATCACTTTTACCATTGCGTCGATAAACATATGTGGATGGGACCACAGTGTATTAAAAGGGAGGAACAGGAAAAAAAATAAAATAGCTGATTTTCGAAGATGATATTTTTTCATTAGGTAAATATATACTGATAAATTCCTGTGTAATAGGGAAATTTTTCCTTTTTGTCCTAACGATATAAGTATACATTAAAGACTCAATACAAGGAACTTGAGAATCGATTTTAGAATACTTAAAAAAATTGCACTTGATTAATTTTATGCACCCTAATCAACTGAATTCCCAGGAGATTGATCACTAATCTCTAGATGCTTCACAAAATTAATGGATAGTCCAATTAAAAAAGTTTTACTGGCTGGCTCATAAAAATATCCAGAATTACTATCAAAATCGATCTCACCAATGTTACTCTTCCCACTATAAAAATACTCAAAATAGGGAGATACTTTTATACTTTTTCGTAGTGAAAGCCGTTGCTGAAAAAAGAGTCCTGCACATATACCCAGTTTATCAAAAAAATTCGCTTGATGTGCCAAGGTAACTGGGTTGGCAAAGGCCTTTGCAGAATTGCCATAATTATCACTTAAACTCAGTATGTACTTCATCCTACCAGATAATAGAAATTTTAAACCAAGATTTACCCCAAAGGTGAAGGTTTTCGAAACAGGAAATCCGATCTCAGTCTTTATAGGTGCAGTCAACCAATGATATAGTTCAACATTTGTTACCCGTAACCCATCGGGGACTTCACTACTATTGACTAAATCTCTATACCATATGCGCCCATTAAGGCCTGTTACTATATGGATATGTGTTTTTTCTAAATCCATAAAATAGCCAAGCTCCATCCCATAGGTACCATAAAAGTTCAATTTATTAAATCTGTAGGGTTCAAATTCTACCACATACTCATTGTTTCCCACTGATCGTCGATCCTGTGTAGAACCGTCATAGGCATTAAAAAAACCTATCTGAAAAGATGCTTTGGGAATGGTAAACGATAGGGGGACCTTTTTACCAATGTATTGATAGGTAAAGAAGAAACCGGGATTAACACCGTATTCACGACTTTTTGGATCACCATCAATCCGAACAATTGTCGCGCCATCCTTATCAGCTAATTCCTGAAAATCACAGAGATAAAACTTTTCATCATAGTGAATATAATCAACTCTTGGTCCAAAATAGATGGTGTGCTCTGTATAAGGTCCGTCCAGCGAGTCAGTAAAATCTTTTCCTGTTTCACTCAATTCTTCGGTGATTTTTGTTGCTGCAGATACACTCAAATTTAAAATGCATAGAGCAATCAACAGACTCTTTGTCTTCATCATAATAATCCCTTATTTAAATATGTGAACTTTCATTTATAATATAATCAATGGAAGTAAATGTGCAATCTGTTTCAAGAAACAGGTTTGGTGAAAGTGAAAATAATCCCAGATTATGCTTTTTCTGGCCAACGTGAAATTGAATGAAAGAAGTTAAATTAGGGGGAATCTCCAACAAATTCTTTAAGCTATTCGCTAATTTTAACTAAACCAAACACTTATAATTATCCTTCAAATTATTATAATTTATCGTCTTTTATACCTTGACTTCACATGTTTTACCGGTATAATTAAAGCTATAACTATAAGAAAAAAAGTATCAACTATTAATCACACTCATTCCAGGAGGTTTGTATGCATCGAACCGGGTTCCTTATTACTGCCTTAGTGGCAAGTCTCTTTGCCTTTACTAATCTTACCTTTACTCCCGACTCCATCAGTTTTGGCGAGTTTACCACCACAACTGGCTCCTTCTCTGCTGTGGGTGACACCGCACACATCTTCCTCTTTATCGACGACAATGGCGACAATGCCTTTACCGTTGGTCAAGACATGCTTATTTATAACTCAGAAACCAATAACGAACCCTTTATTGATGGTGGTAGTCCTGATGATACCATTGCAGATGGACTGATGTCACTTAAATTGGGAGCTGGCTGGGATGAGGGAGAAGCCTTTCCTTTTCCTGGAAAGTATCTCATGATCGTTAAAGATAAGGGTGGTGCAGACACCGCACAGATGGTGCTTAAACCACAGACTCCAACTAACACTTCGGTCAGTGGCACGGTAACCGGCCCACAGGGTAATCTTAAAAACATTTTAGTCTTTGTTGAAGTGAGCCCTGATGAGCCCGGTGAGACAGAGGTTATGGGACGCTCTGATACAGCAGGCAAATTTTTGATTTATCTTCCCGATACAACGCAAGGAAAAAAATGCCTTGTTGGTGCAGAGGATGAGTTCGATGTCCTGGGAACGACCATGCTTGTACCACCCGCAGAGATCGAAACAACGGTTGTGGCAAATATGAGTCAATTAAGTTTTGTCTTTACCGAGGCAAAACAGTTTATCAAGGGCACGGTAAAAGATATTGACGGCGCTGTTATGTCTGATGTTCGATTAGGATTTTATAACCGAGACCAGGGCACCGAGGTCCGTGCAGAATCGGACTCCCTGGGTAACTACTTTGCTCCCATCACCCCAGGTAAATGGCACTCCTGGCTTGATGATAGAGGAGAAAAGCCTTTCCTCTCTCAAAATATGGAATTTGAGATCAAAGAGGATGAGGATACCACAACAAAAGATTTTGTATTAATTGTCGCTGATACGGCAATAACCGGTAAAATAATTGACAGCGCGCACATTAATCTGCAGGAAGACTTCTGGTTAAGTGTCACCTTAGATATTACTGGCACCTGGTCCGGTAATCACTCGGATTATTTCAATTCCTATGGTGATATTGACAAGGATGGAAACTTTAAGATTGCCACCTCATCTAAGTATGCGCGCTATATGTTTTATGCTGGCTCGGATGAGTTACCCTCTGGTTTTTATGTTGATCCCAGTCGTATTGACAGTGTGGCACCCTGGCAAAGTGATCTTGTGGTTTGGATTAAAAAGGGTGAACAAAAGATCAACCTTACTGTTGTCAATGAAGGAGGTGTTGCTCTAGACAGTACCACCTTAGAGCTTCGGGAACATAACTCAAATAATGGTATTGAAGTCGAAACTGATGCAACTGGCAAAGCCAGTGCAGTTGTCTATCCTGCTGAGTGGCAGGTGAAGCTCTTAGATAAAGACTTTTTAACAATGGATTTCGCTGTTAAAATCGAACAAACCGATACGACTGTTGACACGACCTTCGTTGCCCATACTACCAATTCAACAATCACCGGACGCTTTGAGGGCGCCTTCCAAAAAATCGGGGATAAACTTATTCTTATGGCAGGAACCCAAGACAGCCTTCAAAATTATTACACCTCCGAAGCAACGATTGAACAGAGTGGCACCTTTTCAATAAATGTTTCCAATGCAGCCTACTTTGGCAGCTATGCCATGCTCATTGGTAACCACAATATTCCTCCGGGATTTGTGATTGTACCCAAGGGTGACTACCACAGTGTCAGTGCCGGTGACACGGGTCTGGTCTTTACTGTGTACGAATCCAAGGGATCAATTTCTGGGAAGTTTACCATGACCCTCCCCCAGGAATACTATATGGCTGGAGTTGTTGCAATTGATTCAGTTAACAATATCTTTCTTAAAGGGCACATACAAAAGGATTCAACCTACTTTATTGCAGCACCCAATGGGACCTATACCATTTTAGGTGGCTACTGGGGTAAAACAGACACCCTGGTTCATCGAATGGATAGCGTTAAAGTAAACGACAACCAGGTAGTCATCAATGTATCCAATGATGGGCTCAATATGATCCCAATAAATCATATCCCACTTGTCGAGACATTCTCCTTTGGTTTGCGAAGTTGGCCCAATCCCTTTAGAGGACAAACACGCATACTCTTTACCTCGCCCCTATCCGGCAATGCAACCTTAACACTCTTCGATATTAATGGAAGGGCTTTAAAAACGCTCTATTCCGGGGCGGTGACCAAAGGGATGTATACCATTTTCTTAGATGCAAATACTCTTGGTCAAAAACTAAAATCCGGCCATTTACTGGCACGCTTAGAAATCATAGGAACAAGCAATTACA
The DNA here is from genome assembly GCA_028278335.1 of Chitinivibrionales bacterium. Lineage (GTDB taxonomy): Bacteria > Fibrobacterota > Chitinivibrionia > Chitinivibrionales > JANQEN01 > JANQEN01. The sequence goes on from JANQEN010000297.1 coordinate 10,090, forward strand.
GAAAGACGATTAAACTACTACATGTCAAATAACACCAAAGCCTATACAATATAACAACCGTGACCGGTGTTAGAATGGCCAACCAGTAATGGTTGGCCATTTTTCTTTTATTAATTTGGTAGGGCCTCTCCCTCAGAGCAAGCTCGCGCGCTCGCTTTGAGCTAAAACCCGGCAAGGAAAATACTTTTTATTTCCCCTCCATGCCTTCGGCATATCCCCATGGGAAAATATAAATGCTATTACCATATTTACATTAAAATTTTTAAACTCATCAAGAGTTCGATTTAAATTCTATAAAACCTTTTTATCTTAATTGATAACTATTTAATCCAACAGAATCAATAGATATAAAAACGAGGGGATTATGAGCTTTATTGTAATTGAAAAACTTGTTTTCATAAGAATGAGTTTAAAGAGGAATTAGCAAGATCACCCGAGAGCTTTTATTATCTGCTTGCCTATATAAGCCGGTTCACCGGCTAGGTGAAACAGTTTTTTTAGATGCAAGTAGTTAAAAAAAAACGAGGGAAGCTTGCTATTGGGGAAAATCCCCCGACCAATTTTCTACTATATCATCTGTCGTTAATCAAATTTTGAAATTAACAGATTAAGAAAATCATCTGAAACTTTTTTTAAAGAGGATATGGAATTATATCCGCTTAAAGTAACCTCAAAATAGTATCGACCTTTACAAAGATACAGTACCATTCCTCCAATAATCTCCTCACCAACAACAAAGGCATCTTTGATGTGAGGAAATGCAATGGGAGGAGCAATTGATTCCTTTTTAAAAAGAAATAGCTCTTTAGCCTTTTGAGCAGAGCTATACTCCTCAGAAAAGATATCGCATTGGGCCTTATTAGTATGCTCTAATCGTTGATACTCACCCTTCACAAGACCATACTCAAGGTAAAGATCAGCGCCACCATCTATAATATCGTAGAGTCCCTCTGCATCGAATTTTGTATAGGTATTCTTTACCTCCTGCCAGCCAGGAATCTGATTGGTAATTCGAAAAGAGGGTTTACTCTTACTACCCTCTTTTTTTATATTGCCCGTTGCAAAGAGCATACAACAATTTACTGCAAGAATACCTATGCAGTATATACCAATACTCCCAAAGGATTGCTTTTTCATTATATTTCTACGCTGGGTGTTTAACATCAACGAGATCCAGTTTTTCAAAGTCCTTATAACCAAAGTCACTCAAAAAGCGATCTAAATGCTTATGGGTCACACCCATGATCGGCTCTCTTATTCTTTTTGCCGTAAGATAATCAACTGCCGGCGAAAAGGTTCCCATGACCAACCGATGCACAACCTTATTTGGAACGCCAAAGGGTCCGCCGGTCATTCCCCAAATCGAATCAACAATGCAGAGCTGCTGACGTACCGGTGTTCCACCTAAAATCGCCTTACTTTTATTAAAAGCCAATATATAATCTAAGTTGCCACCTTTGTGTATTGGTTTGGGATCAAAGGTGCCCGCATGGTTCTTAAGAGTCAGTGTTGTCTGCCCATAGGCTGGTTTATGTCCTTTGTTTACGGCAATATTTATAAGCACATCAATCTCACCCTTGGCAATAGCTTTGGTACACTTAAAGGAACCTTTATAAGGATTGGGTACTTTCGTCTCCACCATACCTCCTAAGGCATCATTCACTTTACTTACCACAACATCCTTAGGAATCCCCTTACCCACAAATTCGGGATAGTGTTTCGATGCATCATGCTTGCCATCATACAACACTATATTCTTAGCTTTAACGCCTAAGGCCATCAGTTCTTCACATACTTTTCCAACAACTGCTATCCGTGGATGGTTTTCAGAAATACAGTTTAGCTTAATAGCAACCTTTGCAGCATCCCACTCTTTATTGGCTGGCTTCTGAAATATGGTCTTCCACGCTTCCTTTGCCTCTTTTTTCTGAGCAAGGGATTTTGCCAATTCGTCAAGAACCTTGTATACACGATCCTTTTTAACTGGAGCGTTCTGGCTCTGCATGTCCCATTTACCAGGACTATGCTTGATCATGGAATGATCATGACAGCACACCACCCGTAAATTGTCAATATTTGGATTGATCTGCATACCTTGCTTCCATGCAGAATCAGTCTCTTCCTGTACTGCTTGAGTTTGATTAACACCAGCAACTAAAACACCAGCAGCCCCAATTGATGCGGTCTTTAAAAAATCCCGTCGTTTTGTTTTATTATGTTCTGTACTCATTATGCTTCTCCTTTGAATGTCGGTTTAACAAGTAAAATTATATTACGGAGAAGGAGGTGGTTTTGGAAATTATATTAGAACTTTATAAAAAATTGTCTATTTAAATGTATAGGAGATATGGAATTCTATTAAGTCGGGCTGATAATTTGTGAGAGCGACCAAGCAGCATTACAATCAACACCATAATCAAGCATTTGGACACACCGGTCAAAGCATTACCTCTTATTAAATCGCTCCTTAAATACTTTTATTCTTTTCTCATCAAGTACGTAAGGTTTCTGTGATGATTCTTGCCAACAATGCAAATCTGCACTTTTAAACTTAAGCTTTTTAAGAAGTTTATAATGCTTCATTGATGTTGCAACATCAATTATCCCAACAGTTGGTTCAATGTGTTTAAAACTCGCTGTTAACAGGCTCGAAAGTATGCAACCGGTGATATTAAAGGGATCTTGTTCCATCATAGGTACTTTTACGCCAAATCCCGGAGGTTGATAGATCATTTTATTTATTGGCTCAGGGGAACGCAAAAAACCACCCTCAGTAAAAAGAATGTCACCCCTCTTTTCAAATCGCTTAATTGCCTCTTCTGGACAAAAACAGTGGGGAGCGGAATCATCAATTAACAAAGTTCCCGGTTTTACCTTATCAATTTCTAAAATATTTGGAACACTGGTAGCACCAATAATAATATCAGTATCATAAATTTTCTTAGCAATCTGCTTACTTGAGCGTGAGGTTACAATAGATATCCTATCAGAATCCAAATAGTGAGCTGCAATCTCTTTTTTAACTTTTTCAATGGCGTTTTTCTTACTATATAAATCACATAGAATCAGCTCTTTCGGTTTAGGAAGCGTTTCAAGTAATAAATGCAATGTACCTAACCCTATAGAACCCAATCCAATAAAAGACACTCGCTCCTGGTATAGCTTTCTTCCAGCAAGTTTTGCCATACGCTCAATTGACATTACAACACTGGCGCTGGTTGTGGCATGACCTGTTGTTACTTGTCGTGGATTAGTTTTATCAATAGCTTCTTGAATAGCTAACCCATAATTGGTTACTGAGGGGATAAGGCCCGTAAGAGAAATAACCTCTGCTCCAATACGTTCTGATAGTTTTATTCCCTCTAGAGCATACTTAAGAAACTGTTTTTTCTTAGAAAAAATCTCATCACCAAAAACTGGTATTACAATTAACCCAATTGTCCCTTTGTTTAATTCCATTACACTAAATAGCATTGGTTTATTTTCAAAAAACCGTGAGCGAATATCCTCTTTATTCATTCCCATCTGTGAGGGTAGATCACTAGGAATATAGGCAAGAGCCGCAGCTTTAACTGCACCAATCTTCTTTTGTTGAACCTTTTTTAACAATGATGTTGAATATGCTTTAACAAACTTTGATTTTTTTACAACCTCTTTTTTGTGTGTTACTTTTTCTTTTACACCCTTCCATTTTGTTGTTCTAAGATGCTCAATCTCCTTTGCCAAGGATCTAATTGTAGGATGGGCATACAGGGTATTTACATAAATTTCCATTTTCAATGCATGTGATACCTGCGACATGGTACTAACCGCAGAGAGTGAATCACCACCTATATCAAAAAAGTTGTCATCTATTGATATGATAGTACGTTCTAATTCCTTTGACATAATGGTATGAATACAATTCTCAATCTCCGTTGTTGGCTGTTGAATTTCCCTTAAATGATTAGGATCTAATTCATTCAATTCATATTTTATTAATGTCTGTCGATCAATTTTTCCACTCGATAATAACGGTACAATCGGCAATGCTATTATTTCGCTGGGAACCATATAATAAGGTAGGTGGTCACAAAGATAAGAAGTAATCTCTTCTTTTGTGATGGATTTGTTCTCTTCATAAAAAGCCCAAAGCGTTTTATCCCCCTTCTCAAACTCTTTAAGAATCACAGCACCAGAATTTACACCCCTACATTGATTCAAAACCGTTTCAACCTCTTTAAGCTCTATCCTAAAACCCCGTATTTTTACCTGATCATCCTCTCTTCCAATAAATTCAATATTTCCATCAGGTAGCCATTTACCTATATCACCAGATCTGTACATTCGTTTTCCCGGCTCAAAAGGATTTTCAACAAATTTATCTTTTCCTTCATCATTAATATAGCCTCGAGCTAATCCCGCTCCTGCTATACAGATCTCACCGGGAATACCAATTGGCATTAAGTTATTGTGCTTGTCAAGAATGTATACTTGGGTGTTGGCAATGGGTTTTCCAATGGGATATTCATTCATCTTTTTCTTGATGAAGTATGAAGTTGTCAAAACCGTATTTTCTGTTGGCCCATAATTATTGTATACCTTATATTTATTTTTTTTATAATCTATAAACTTTTCTCCACCCACTATTAGCAAACGCAAACTTATGTTTTGACACTTTTTAAAATAACGATAATACGAAAAAGGCATGCTTGAAACTGAAACCTTGTTTTCATTGAAATAATCATTTAACATTTTAGGACTTAATCTAACAATATTCGGAATGAATAACAACGTTGCACCATATAGTAAAGCTGAAAATGTTTCTGCAATAGATGGGTCAAATGTGTATGGAATTAATCTTCCGATTATATCCTCATTTGATATTCCATATTCTTTTTTATACCATCCACATAGATTGACCACTGATTTATGTTCAATGATGATACCTTTTGGTTTACCAGATGTTCCAGATGTATAAAGTAGATATGCAGCCTTATGATTCATACCATTGATATTTAAATTATTGCTCTTATATTTATCTAATTCATCGTATCCATATTCACATTTAACAGTATTGTTGGGTTTTATTACGTTTTTCTTCCTTTTATTTATATGAATCAAGACATCATATCTGAATCTTGTCAATTCATTCTCAATTGTATGGATTTTTTTTGTTATTTCAATTTTTTCAATTTGATCACATTCATTTTTTAAGTACTTAAAAAAACCTTTTCTAACAAAAAGTTCGAAGACTAGATTATTCTTTAATTTTTTATCCTTTATTCCATAACTATTTATTGAATCAATCAATTCTCCCTTTTTCTCATAATCCATTATATCGCCGATGAAGATAACTGCCTTCGTCTTACAAAGTTTTATAATATCTTTTATTACATTTCTTAAATAGTTTACTCCGGGGAAAGCTTGAATCACACTATTTAAAATCACAACATTGTAATTCTCATTTCTAATTTTTTTAATTTCATGAGCGGCTAATTTAGAAAGTGAAATGTTTTTTATATTCCTATTCTTAATTATTTTCCGGTTCTTTTTTAATACAACCTCTGAAATATCTGTTCCATGATATTTTTTAACTAAAGGTGAGATGCGGTACATAGTAATCCCACTTGCACATCCAATCTCTAATACACTAGAAGAGCTTTTAACATACTTTTTAAGTTTCAATAATGCATTATCACCAAACTCTTCCATTTCTTCAATTGTAAATGGTTGACCAGTGTAACTGTTTATCCACCCTCCTGCGGTGATATAGTTACGCGCTTTCTTTCCGATTTGACACCATAATTCTTTACTCATAAGGGGCATTTTAGAGTAATCTTCTGGCATATAGGTTTTTTTGGTATCTAAAAACATGATTTCATTTAAAGTATTACATTCCCATAAAAGGGATGATGTTAGGCTATTAAAGCTACTTTCTGCAATCACCAATTTTATATTTGCATCCTGAATTATATGTTTAATTCGTTCTTTTGGCGCAGAAAAATCCAAGGGTACAAAAGCATTCCCTGATTTTAAGATTCCCAATAGAGCAATTGTCTGGAGCTTTGTTTTCTCAATTAAAACACCAATAAAATTCTCTTTCTTTTTAGAAACTGTAGAACAAATAAATCTAGCTAATTTATTTGAAATAGTGTTTAATTCGTGATATGAAATTCCTTGATGTAACTCTTTTACAGCTAATTTACTAGGATTTTTACTAACTTGTTTTTCAAACAAGCTACAAATATCATCTTCCTCTACCTTTGACTGAGTCGGATTAAAATCGATTAAAATTGAGTTAGTTTGATTTTCATCTAGTAATTTTATTTGCCTTATTTTTAATTTTGGTTTTTCAATTATTTGATCTATAATTCTTAATAGATGATTTTGAATGAAATCAATTTGACTTTTAGAGTAAAGTTCTAATTGAAAGTCATAATCAACAATAAAATGCCCTTTGTTTTCCCAGTCATTAATATGAATATTGAGAGCTTCAGACTGATGATTATAGGGATGCCATTTTAAAGAAAATTCAGGATCAAGTTTAAAATTTTGGTAGGTAAATGTGATATCATAAAGTTTCGCATTTTTTACGCCACTTTTGTGTAGTTCTTTTTGGATCAAACTTATTGGATATTTTTGATTCTTCAATACCCTTCTGAAAACACGTGACAGCTTGTTTGCAAACTCCAAAAATGAATTTTCTTCATTAATCTTCATTCGCACTGGTTGAGCACTAACAAATAAACCGGTAGTAGCCCTTTCTTGTGCACCTTCTCTATTTAGAATTGCAGTGCCAATAATGAGGTCTTTAATGTTTAGAGATTTATAAAAGTAGATATAATAGCATGAGAGGAAGAATGATAATAATGTAATATTGCGGTCATTAATAAAATCTTTAATTTTCTTTGCTTGCTTACCCTTTAAAATGAAACTCTCTCTCTTTGACCTACTGTTTATTAAAAGATCCTTATAATTAACTAATCTATTTGACTCAGCTAAACCCTCTAAATTATTTATCCAATATTCTCGGTTCTTTTTCATCCTCCAAGAATATTTATAGCTTAGCTCTTTCTCTAAGAAATCTAAATATGAATAATTTGGACTACTAATAACTTTTAAACCTTTTTTTATCGAATAATAAGAATCTTTTATAGCATTCGCAATAAGCCCAATCGACCAGGCATCAGTAACGATATGGTGACCTTTAATAAAATATCCTCCAAGGTTACATCTTTTTTTAAATAAGCAAAACTCATACAATGGAGAATTATAAATTGATATAGGTTTACTAATCCATTGTTCTTCATCTTTATGAAAGTTTTTTTCATTTTTATGCCCTTTTAAATTTATTTTAGCTACTTTAATATTACACTTGTCATATGGGACAACAATTTGACATGCTCTACCGTGGCGATTAATAATCCGAATTCTAAGTGAGTCATATTTTTTTATAACAAATTTTATTGCCCTCTTTAAATACTCAAGATTGACCTCTTCGTTAAAAGAAATTGTACAGGCAATTGTATTTATTGATGTATTGGGAAATAGTTTTTCATATTGTAAGATATTATGCTGGGGAAATGTCAGATGAAAATAATTTGAATAATGTTGTTTAAATAATTTTAAATGCTGATTCAGGAGTGTTAATCCTTCTCTTGATAAAATGAGTCGTAGCAATTCTCCTCGATAAATTTCATTTTTGACTTTTTTATGAATTTTATCAGCTTTGTTATTAGCCCAAATCACCCTCATTTTCTTTTTTCCGAATGAAAAAAATATCAAAGAAGCTTTTTTTTGGACAAAATCAACAATTTCTCTCAAGTCATTTTTATTAGAAGTAAAATACAGTCGACAAGTATCTAAAGATTGATCTGAACAAAAATGTTGAGGATACACCTCAACAACTGCCACACAAATAATTTTGCCTGATCGCTTTATTTTATAAGTCTTTCTAATCATTGAATTATTTGTAGAACCTAAGATTTCACAAAATTGATCAATTTTGTTTGGCTTTAAAAAATCATACGCTTTCAAAGCCAAATGGCTCTCCAAATTTTTTATAATCTTTTTTAATTCTTTTCCACTTTCAATTAGTTCCCATGAAAGATTGTCATGTATTGAATTAATATTGACATCTACTTTACTCTCAATTTTAACTTCAATAAAAGCCAATTTCTCATATTCACATTTTTCTTGACTTGAACAATGAGCGAGAAAATTTGAGAAAAAACTTCGGTGCCAATCAATATCTCTATCTTTATAAATTATTAAATACCTAAACGATGGATGATATGCCAAGAATTCAGTAAGCCTTAAATAAATCAAAATCTTTGGAGAATTATAGAGATGTAGACCTGGAATAATTAGTAACCTTTGAATGCAAAAGGTATTTAAATAAATTCTTTTCGCAGAACAGGCAGAATACAGCTTATTATTCTTAACAATCGCAATATTACAATGAAGTGGAGATATATTGAATTGTTTATTTATATCAAGCAATTCATGTTGGATTGCGTTATCTCTTGATTTATTATCTAAGGATAGGGAATTTTGAACATACTTGTAGGACTCAATCAAACTTGACGTAATGATATCCTTAGAACTATTTGGCTCTTTATTTAACAGGTAATACATCCACTCTATATATCTAAGCTGCTCATTTCTATCAGGAAACGATAATCCAATCCCAATTCTCCATTTATTGTTTGACAATTCCTTCTTATTGCAAATTGTGCAATTAATATGAAATTCTAAGGTTAATGTCTTTATTTTGCAGCAATAAATTGTATCTCCAATATCTCCAAATGTATTCTTTGCAATCAAACCAATTCCGTTTATACCAATATCATAGATAACAACTTTGTGATTTTTTAGTGGAGTTAAAAACTTTATACCTTCTTCCTCATTAACTTTATATCGTGACGAAGTCCGCTTTTGAATAACTGTAATTTTGTCTGGTATTGCTAATCTTTCTCTTTTATTAATATCCTCATAACTTAATAAACTGGACTCAAATTGAACTTCAAGATTATCATGGAAGCATTTTATATGTAATTTTTCATTTCGATCATATATTAAATCACTATTATTTTTTATAAGGACAGGATGTATAATATCATCTTTACAAAAAGTCAAACTACCAATAATTGAATTGTTTGAAAAAACGAAACCATTTTCAATATCTCCTTCATAGAAAGAATTAAAAAGTTCAAATATCTCATTTTGCTTTCGAATTACACGTGTGCTTAACATAGTTATTCCTTAATCAAAAACAAGTTTTAGATGAAATAGATGGTGGTTGATATGATGTTTTTTTTACTACAATCGATCGAGTATAATTGTACAATTTTAACACATCATAAGACAATAATCAGTTGAATTTTAATGTTAATAATCAAAAATATAGAGTTTTTTTAAATATTTTATCAATATTGCAGAATATCCCATAACATAATACAATTAAGTAATTGGTTTCTTAATATGAAAATTTCTACAATGAATGACTAAAATATGAAACAGACAAATGTAAAATATTTAGATGCTAAAGCTAAAAATTCATGGTTTGATCAATTCTTTTTAAATTGGCCAAGGGCAAGTATAATTCTAGCCTATATGGCGGTTACATTATTTATACTTGCGCCTTTTTATAAACTCATGCCGATTCTTCTGAGTTATGCACCAGGATTAAGACAGAACCCCAGTATTTATATTATGACCTATGGAAGTTCATATCGAGTTTTTTATTGGTCAATAATTTTAATCTCAACACTATTACATGCAATTCCCTTGTACTTTATCTTGGGAGATATAAACAAATGGAAAGCTTTTATCAATGTAAATAATTTAAATAAGAATCAAATCAAAGTTATAGATACCATTAGAAAGAAGTGTAATAACATTCCCTATTATGTTGTTCTAGCAGAAGTTTTATTTCCAATTTTTGCTGTTGGTGGATTTATGATAATAAACTTCGCAACTGAGTTTAGTCATATCCACCTTTATATAAATGCAATTAAATTAGTTTTGCTTTTCTTCTCAATTCTTGCCTCAAACGGAATAGTTTCCTTCATCTTTGCCAAAAGGATCTGTAAAGTAATTCTTGCCAACACAGACATTGATGGTTCCTATCCAGGATTCCGTGTCCCCTTCCGAAACAGCCTAGCAATGCAAATGATCCTCATGTTTATTGTGGGAATCATGATCACTTCGCTTGCTGGATATGCCAAACTGATAGAGGAGAAGGGTGATTTTTTGCTTTATATAAACAAAGAAGCTCTTACTCAGCAATTTGATACAACAGCAACATATTCAATGGATGAAGTAAAAGAGCATTTGACTAAAGTACATTTATACGATAGCACTTCTTCTACCTTTTATTTTGGCGAGAATGAAGATGAGTATGTTTCTGATAGCATTCCCTTATATAAAGATTTCAAAATCTACTTAAGGCATTTATCACATAAATATGGTGGAAAGGTACATATTGCCTCCGGTGAGCTCCAAGGAGCCAGTATTAAAATAAATACAGACAAAGGACCCTACTGGGTTGGTATCAAATACCTTGTGGTCTCCAGAAAAATGGTTAAATTTTTTGTGGTAAGTTTTGTGGCTTTATTGGTAATGAACGGACTCATTTTTTTCTACTTCTCCCACTCCATTTCAAATGACATCTCCATGATCACCAACAACCTCAACAAGATCACCGAGGGTGATAAAGTTAATCTTGACAAAAGAATACCAGTAGTTTCCAATGATGAAACTGGAGATCTGGTGGTTGCCTTTAACAAAGTGCAGGAGATGACCAAAAACCATATTGAATTTATCCAAAAAAGTGAGACTATTATCCGCGAGCAGGAGCGGTTGGCTTCCCTTGGTCAAATGATCGGTGGGATTGCTCATAACCTGCGGACACCAATCATGTCTCTTGCTGGTGGTTTAAAGGGGCTTCAAGAGCTAATTAAAGAGTATGACGACTCAGTTGGTAATGATCAAGTTACCAATGATGACCATCATGCCATAGCAAAGGATATGGATGTGTGGGTAGAAAAACTTCTGCCCTATATCTCCTATATGTCCGATGTGATAACCACTGTGAAGGATCACTCTGTTCTCAACACATCACAAAAGACCATTAAGTTCTCTATTGACGAATTGGTAAAACGGATAAGGATTCTAACTAGTGAACTCATGAGTAAAAACAATTGCCTTATTTCCTATGAAATCGATGTGGATGAGAGAGAGGTGATTGAAGGTAACATTACGATTTTACTCCAAGTGCTTCAAAACCTTATTGAAAATGCAATAGATGCTTATACTGGGAAGAAGGGTGATGTCAATCTAAGTATTTCTCAAGAAGAGGACACCATTGTGTTTAAGGTGCAGGACTTTGGAGAAGGTATCCCAGAAAAGGTCAAAGCTAAACTCTTTAAAGAGATGATTACCACCAAAGGATCAGGGGGCACTGGTCTTGGTCTGTACATATCGCAATCGCGAATTATTAGCAACTTCCAGGGTAAAATGGAGGTAGACTCTGAAGTGGGTAAAGGCACCACCATGATAGTCTCAATTCCCCAAAAAAGAACAGAACCTGCAGAAACTGCAGTTTAGGGTAGAAATCTTAGAACCATAATGATAGATTAAGTAATATAGTTGCCAAGTACTATTATAATAAGGAGTAGTAATGGTTGGCCCAAAAAAGGTGCTCATACTTGATGATGAGATGGTCATCTTAGATTTATTCAACGAGGTCTTTCAAGAAGCCGGATACGAAGTGATTACAACAGAAAGCCCGGCCATGGCTGTCATCAAAGCACAGGTTGCTGATGTTGTTGTGTTAGACCTAAACATGAACGATCGAAATGAAAAGCTGGGACTTGACGTATTGGTCCATATTTGGGGTGACAAAGAGAACACCACACCGATAATTATCTTTTCTGCCTATGCTAATTTTCAAGAGACTATTAACGAGATCAAGGAGATCGAGGAGATCTATGGTCAGGGCAGAAAGGTCCATGCCTGTATCCCCAAATCAGATGGCATGTCACTTTTAATTGAAACAGTTGACAAGCTTTTTGGTGTAGAAGCGACATAACTATTTTTCCCTGTTTTTAAAGCACTGAAATGAAATTATTAAGTAAATTTGGGCCTTACCCTGCTATGCAGGGTCGCCGTGGCTCCAGGCTTACCTCTGGTCGGTCCTCACTCTGTTCGGACTGGCCTTTGGCCACCTTCCGCCTGGCTAAGGCAAAAGATAAAAACATTATCTAAAGTCGAATAAAATCTATCATTCGTATTTTCGATTTAGGCAAAAACAAGCGCCAACTACTTGGGTAAGATAATAAGCTTTGTTTATTTATTGACAAACACTATAACATTGTTTGTTTTTCCAATCAAGTAACGACATACCACAATTCCCTTTGCAATTGATGTATGTTTACGTATAGGAATTGTATAGGTTCCAGGTTGTTGTTTCTTCCCTGCGATATGTGTTAATGTCTTTCCCTTTAGGTCATAAAAAACGAAGGAGTAATCAAATACCGTTGTTGAAAAAGGAATTGTAAAGAGTAAACAATTGTTGACTATGCGAACATCATGGGAAGTACGATTCGCTTGTTTTGTTACTATACCGGTACCCTCTTCCGCTATTTGGAAATCATCAATACAGATATCACTTTGCCAGCCAGATCCTGTAATGCCTCGAAGGCGAAATTGCACTGCTTTGTTGTTCTGAGTGATTGCACCGAGAGGGACGCTCTGCTTGCGCCAGGCATCTCCTTGGTCACCGGACACAGAAATAATATTTCGTTGCCAATTTCCTGCACCAACCTTAACATCCACATGAAAGGATCCCATTTGATTATCACCACTGTACATGTGGGTATACAGCGAGAGCACAGGGTTTTGTAGGGATCGAAAATCAAAGAGCGGTGTTTCTATCACAGCCTTTTTATCGGGATTATGAGGATAGGATGCTTCCACAAAGAGATATCTGCCTTTGCCACTGGTATGGTCACCATTTTTTGGACCGGTTTTATCGGCAATAGGAAAGTTTCGGGATAGCCCAGGCCCCGCCCATAAATACCAATCAAGATCATTACCAACCGCATGTTCCCAGTATGCTGTCCTCCCCTTTTTCCATGTGTCAAAGGTTTGTTTGTAAGGAAGTGGTACTAACTTCTCCTCTAAAATGCAAAAGTTACCTTCCGACTCACCCGTGATAGTATCATTGGCAAGGCTTGTTACCCTTATCTGAAACTGTTGACCAGTACTGATGTCATTGGCAATGTTCCAGGTATGGGAACCATCATTGGTGGTTGAAGAGCTAATGGTTTTATAAAAAGTTCCGCTTTTAAAGAGATCGATTTTGACTGATCCCCCCACATTGCTTTCCCAGCGAAGTGTATGAAATTCCCGTTTTTCTAAGATAACGTTATCATAGGGATAGTGCACCTCAACGTTCTTACACTGACATTGATGAGGGCGGATTGAAGAGGGGATTACATCGGTTTTCTTGCATATTTTATTAGGATAAATAATATATTTGCCATCACCCACTCCCCCATTACCGGTTGCTTCACCCAATTCTAAGCCACCCTCTTGAGCACACACCGCCGGGCAGATGACACCATAGTTGTCCGCATAGCAATGAAAAGCCTCTTTTGTGTCAGCGGCCCTAACATTCACCTCTAACACCAAAAGATCATAGTCATCACATTTGTCACAGCCGTACGTGTCCCACGTATTGTTGAGGCCAGGGATGGCCGCAGGACAGGATGGTCAACCACTCCGTGTGAAGTGACAGAATACATGCTTGCCAGACTCTAAAACTCTATGTAAATCATAGGATTTACCAGAGAGATCTTTAAATTGCACATTCTCAATCGGTTGAGAATGTATTGAGTTAAGAGAGACAAGTAAGAAAAGAGCATATAGTATTAGTCTATTCATTTTCATTTCCTATAACAACCCTTTGTAACGTTAACACACCAATAATATATACAAAATAACAGGGAAATAGTTATAACGCAATCATTCAATTCAGGTTTTAAAGGGAGAGTCTTTCCCCGGAAAATTGTTTTTATTTAATGTATTTTAAAAACATGAACACAGCCTATAAAATCTCAAAGCAAATCCAAAAGACTCTTTCATCGCAGGGTGATCCTAAAAAAGCACAATGGTTAGAGAACTATGTCAAGCATGACATAAAATCTAAGGGTGTTGGGATCCCGCTAATTAGATCCATCATCAAAGAGTACGAAAAAGAATATTCCCTTACTAAACGACCAATAAAAGAGCAGCGTGCTTTACTCAATGACCTCATGTCACAGACCTTTACCGAGGACAAAATAGCTGCTATTCTATATATGCAACTCTATTGGAAAGAGGAATTCAATCAACAAAAAATTGACTGTTGCTCTCAATGGTTTGACAAGGGATATATCTCGGACTGGAATGTGTGCGACTGGCTCTGTGTAAGGATTTTAACACCGCTCATTGACATCTGGTCTAGAAATACTGTTTCCTCTCTTAAGCAATGGAACAAAAATACATACCTGTGGAAAGCACGAGCATCACTGGTTCCCTTTGCACAATGCAAAACAATTGCACAGTATAAGGATGTGATAGAAGAGCTATCCACAACTCTTATTAAGAGAGAGGAGCGGTTTTGTAAAACTGCAGTGGGATGGGTATTACGGGAGTGTTCAAAACATGACACTCAATTTGTAAAGAATTTTATCGCTCATCATACAGCATGGATCACTCCAGAGGTACATAAAAATGCCACCAAGTATTTCAAACAATAGGAACCTTCTGATTTTCCAAGGGTAAGAAAAAACAATATAGTATACTACATAGTAGGTGCTATTATGACTAATTTACCTCTATCATTTCCCCTGTGCTTTTTGGTATACATATTCTATGTATTCTCAATTGGGCAGGTGTATGCCAATGAATTAGGAAAAGAGGGTCCCCTAGGTGAGTGGCCAACATTTGAACCTATCGGGTTTATCACTGCCACATTCCCTGATTCACCGGCTTTCCAAACCCACCTCTACGGTGATGCCGGTGGTACTGTGGGCGAAGAGTTTATCCTTATCCAGGACAATAAACTAAAGCTCATCTACCATAGCTATCATGAATCATACATGGTTGAGCGCACACACGAAAAGGAAGTACTGGATAATTGGAGCCTTGGCTATGATCCTGTTACCCAAGTAAAGCATCTCCCCTTTGTAAGAACTGGAGGGCCAGATTCGGGCGGTGCCTGGGCACATACAGATACTCCTGGATATATCAAGCATCCTCTCACTGGAGAGCATCTTCTTTATTATGAAGCAAAACCAGGAACGAAATATCGCTACCCAGAATGGCACAATGTGCCAGGTTGGGAGACCTCTATCCATGTTGCTACCAGTCAATCACCACCTACTATGAATACTCCCTTTGTACAAGATTACAAACATATACTCACGGCAGAATTCCCCTGGGAGAAGGCCTGGAACAACAACGGCTCGATAAAGGGTGGGCTTTCCGAGCCAACACCGGTGTGGAATCCTCATCTTGGAGTACGGGGAAAAATACGACTCTTCTATCGTGGATTAAACTGTCAACCAAATGAACGATACAACTGGCGAATCTCCTATGCCGATAGTGAGGATGGTAAAACCAATTGGACTAAAAATCCCACACCCACCTTTGATCCTAATGACCCAAACAATCCAGCCTATCGCTGGACCCAACCCAATCCAGTAGGGTTTAGCTATCGTGGGGCTTGGCAAGCCCATTGCACTGGAGACTCCATTGCCGATGGTGTACACATGGTGTTAATGGTGTCGCCTCAGGGATTTGCCGGGCGAGGACACTTTGCCTACTACTGGTCTCCAGATTGGGGCGATACCTGGGTTAGTCATCCCAACAATCCCATTCTTGCACCGGGGGATCACTCCAACGGTGTACCAGAGTATGGATTCCAACGAACACCCTCTCTTGCAGTTGACAATGAGTTCAATCGCTATATTATTGCCTACAATGCTACTCAAAATGCCAATAATGAACCGAACAAACGCCGCACCTATATTGCCCTGTCTAGCCGACCTGATCCATCAAGGATTAGAGTTACGGCAAAGACCAAAGCTCCTTTGCGTATTCATTCCTTAAGTATTCAAAAAAATGGTTGCTTACAGTGTGCTTTAAACCTCCCTATGTCGGGCATTCTCTCCTTTACACTCTATTCGATGACCGGACGTTTATTAAGCACTCATAACATCGGTAATAAACGTGCCGGACATCTTTCTATCTCTTTGAATATGAACTCCCATGATTTTTACACTCCTGCAACAATTGCAATAATAAAAATAGTGTTACAAACACAACCAAATTCACTCTCTATAGTTCATCCAATAATAATCCTTCAGTAATTATTCTTTTCTTTGGGTTCCCAAATATCCTATTTCCATCAACTAATTCTATATCAGTAGCTCTCAGGTGGGGTTTTTGTACTCTTTACGCTAAGGATACCTATGACGGGAAATAAAAACCTATCAACACATCTTCTTCACAATAGCACAATTCATTTACGGTTTAGCTTTGGGACTGGGCATGATGGTGAATTGTAACACTGTTTATTTTATTTGTAGATTTCTTCACAGTCAAGGCATTTACAGGGCATCACAATATCAAATTATAGTTATTAGATACGCTAGACAAAAGAAATGTTCAAATGGATTTGCCTCCCTATTACCGATTATCGAGTGGTATGGTCATTAATGTCATGCCATTTTAATGTACATCAAATCGTCGGGACACAACCCGACAGCAGCCTTACTTTTCTTCTACAGCGAAGAAAAGTAAGCAAAAGACGCCGCCCCGCAATCGCACTTTATCACATAGATATTTGGTCGCTCGATAACTCGCCCTGCGGGCTCGAACAGATCTTCGCTCTTCCCAAATATCTATGTGGTGCGATTGAAGGGGACAAAAATCGTAGAAAATATAAATAGAATACTTTAGATGTGCATTCTGTAACTTTTTAGGTTTTGTGACTCGTTTATTAAAGGTCGGATGATTTGGTTTCTTTAAATGAGCAATATCCCCTTAAAATAGCTTAACTAAACTTACCGTAGAGATAGCATTAAAGGAACCCTGAATGGTCTGTGCAAAATCACGATACACAATAATACCAGGAAAGAGCTGCATCTGAAAAGTTATGCCTGCGGGTAGATGCAACGAGGCAGAGCCACCAAAGGCACCACCAGCTAAGTGGCCAATGTATGATGCAATTGCATCATAACCGACACCCTGAATATCATCCTCTCGGGAACGTATTGGGCTCTGTCGTAAAAAGAGGTAGTCCAGACGAGGGCCGCATGAGAGAGTAAACCGAGACTTATTTACCAAATGATAGAGGAAGGTGCTCCCCACATCGATTACCAGGCGATCAATAGTAAGGGCATTACCCAATAATTTATCCTTGCAAAATCCTGCATGAACCGATAGTTCACTCTTAAAAAAACTGTAAGCATAACTACATTGGGGCATGACCCAGGTATTTTTATCAATTCCTGACATAATATTACAGGAAAAAGCTATACGATTATTTCTGATGGAAAGAGTGTTTCCCTTTTTTGCAAAGGCATCAATTGGATAGGGTTTGAAGGAATCCTTAGTAACCCGCTTACTTTTTCCCCAGACCATATCAACTGAAGCGAGAAGAAGACGATCCTCTTTTACCTGCTTGACAATGTAGCGATTCGGTGGCAATGCCAAAATAACCGAGTCACCCCGTTCACCCTTAAATCGGGCTTGCAAGGTCATTGAAGGTTCATCAAAGATGCTATACTCCCCTTCCATGCATTCGGCAAGGGTTATAGTCGTAGCACCCTTGGCAAGACGGGAAAGGATAACCTCCCGCGTGCCAGAGAGATCAATATCAAAACCAGGATGCTGCTCAACATTGGCAAACTGACCGGTTTTTGTAGTGTGTACCCGGGCATAGGTCATTGCTTCCCACACCGAGATCTCACCACTTTTGTCAAAATCTGCAGCACCCCGAAGCCCATTGGCTAAGTGAAAGGTAAAGACCGATCCCTTAAAGGTTGCTGACTCATGGGCTTGTTCACTTCCAGAGGAGGAAGTTATCAGTATGGTGCCTTTAGCATTTAACTCCTCTTCAATATCAATCTTCATGGGAGTGGGGACAACGCGGCCCCCCTTCTGGCTTAAAAGCGTACCACTAAAACAGGCATCTGCCACGAGCATTTTAAGATCCGCATCAACGGTATGAAAAAACTCTTTTATATGGTCCAAGGAGTATTTCTTTCCTCGCAGATGTAAATAACCAGGGCTTCCATGCCCGGAAAAATAGAGAAAGAGCATGACCTCTTTGTTCAGACGTTTGAGCTCCTTTGCCCGTCCAATAATCTCCCGAAAGGTCCCCTCTATGGCCTCAATCGATTGATCAAGCAATAGATAGGTACGATCCTTCTCTATATCGCCAAGGGTAGTCATGATCGCATGGATCTGCTGAGCATCTCTATTCGCATAGGTAAGAGGCTCTTCGTTTATGAGGCCCTGGTTGCTCCCAATAAAGAGCCCAAAGTTGACCACTTCAGAGAAGAGTAATGTTACCATAAGGACGATAAAGAGAATTGTTCTCATTTGGTGCCTCTGTTAAAGAGATAAAAGGGTTGAATTGCTATTGCCGTATCCGGTTCTGCTGTTTGTGATCGAGAAATTGCTTTAAAGCCCCGTGTTGCATCAAAGGAGACATTACTTGACAGGCAATATATGGCTTGTCGCTGCCAGAGTGTATCTAACTCAATGCTAAAGGGCAAGGATACCATAGCACCTGCTTCAGAAGGCTCTAGGAGTGTGGGTTCATCACAACAGTATCGATGCATGGGTCCGGAATCGTCACGATAAAAAACATGATAATAGGTTGCCTTATTTATCCTTGCTAATAATTGCATTTGATCGCCACTTTGCAACCAAACCGTATCAGCATTCTGTGAATAAAGAGAGTCATTGGCAAAGAGAAACCAAGTAGTATTTCCCTTAATTGCAAGGGGTTCAGGTTCATTTTTATTTATCTGAAACAGAAAAACAATACAGAGAACAAAACTCAACCCAACAGCTAGCGTTCCTCGAAACGGAGACCAGAGGATAAAAGGTTTTTTTGCCCTTTGTTTATTTCCCTCGATAGGTGATGGGGCATATCGCTCTTTGAGTTTTGAAAGCTGAGGGTACTCTTTGGTTATTGTTTCACTGGGATTACTCACCTGTTGTACATACTCTCTGCAACAGGGGCATTCATTAACATGAGCTGAAACAGCGGCATATTCCTGTTCACTCAAATCATCACAGACCATACGGTCGAGGATCAATTTGGATGGATGTTTTTCTTTACTGTTCATACTTACCTCTCTTCAAAATAACTTCCTATGGTGCTGTGATGTTTCTTTACTCGTTTATGCAAGGCTCTGCGAGAAATTCCGGTCATTGTAGCAGCTTCCTCCTGTGTCAACCCCTCCACAGCAGTGAGGAAAAGAATGCGGCCGGTCTTTTTATCTAAATCAGTGAATACTCTTTGTAAGTCAATGGTCATTGCTCGACAACTTCCCTCTGTTTGATGATCCTTTGGTTCTTCCAAAAGTGACTCAAAACGTTGCGACTCTCTATAGTATTTTCGCAAATACATATAACAGTGATTAATGGTAATTTTATACAACCAGGTAAAGACACTACTCTTTTGGTCAAACTTCTTTAGGTTGCGCTCAACGCCAATAAAGATATCATGGACCAAATCCTCTGCATCTTGATGCGTGCGAGTGTAGCCCCGGCATTTTCGAAATACCCAGTCAGCGTATTGAGAGTATAGTTGTTCTAAATTCATATTGTACTGTTTAAGGGCCATCTAAAATATATTGATACCACAAAACTTCATCATCATCTGTCACTAACAGGGGAATCTCCTCAGACAATGGGTCAATTGCGGTAAAAGTTTTACAGACTAAAAATTTATCGAAAGGTTCAGGATATAATCGAAAACATTTCCATCGCTTGGTTACTTTATCAAACTCTCTTCTTTCTGAGATGGTATAGCTTAAATCAGTAAATTCGGAGACTGATTGAGCTTTAACAACAGAGTAGCCTGGTTGAATGCCATTAAAAAAGGTAAAACTATTTGATAGTATTAAGGAAGTATCCATAAAATGAATATCATATTTCATTTCAAATACCATTTTTTTATCAATAATATCTTTTCCAGAGTAGGTGTCATTCAACCAACTGCAGGCTCTCTCATCTGTGGCATATAGTATTGCATAAGAGGAGGTAAAGGCAATAATCCAATCCTCTTTCAAAGCAGTTAAAGAGGCACAGGAATCACTATAATTCGTATCACTTAATGATATAGGACAGGGTAATCCACGGCTTCCGTGTTCATATGGACCCCAGCATGTTATCTGTGTTGCAGTATCTACATTATATTCGTCAAACCTCCCATTATCATTACCATCATTGAACACCACAATTGCAGCCATACCAACCCGCGACTGGGGACTCTCTTTTAACCATTGTAAATTATGATCTGCTGGTGGCTCATCAATAACCACATGCATGCGAAAAGGCCAGGAAAGCTCCATGGATGTTGATTGAAACATCATGGTATCAGTTACCTGTGTGCCTTCATGTGTCCAGTCTACAGAATAGGGGTCATCAAGTCCTAATTCCCAAACCAAAGCAATTTTTGGATTATCCACTAAAGCAATGATCTCCATGGGATCTAAAAATCCATTGGCTCTTGCAGCATCGATTGCCCTTGTGCTAGGTGAAAAGCCTACCAGATCAAGCGATAAAAGTGGTGGTGAGATTGGATCATCTGTTGTCACCACTTTGCCACATTGTGAAACTGATAAGGTTAAAGAAAACAGGATAAAAACTCTAAGCATATTCTTTATAAACATTAAATCTCCAATTAACAGAATGAATTAAAATGCAAATCAGGGTTAAAATCTAAACCAAGCGCTGGTATCATCCTATTAGTTGTGTTTCAAATATTAAATGTGAACATAAAAATACAAAAAGGGCTCTCATAACTCTATTCTATCGTGATAGTTGAACGAAGTTATAACAGTCACTCTATCCATCAACAATCCAATAGTACCACAACTCATCAATATCATCAGAAACCAGAATGGGAACCTCTTCAGCAGATGGGTCAATTGTGACAAAGGTTTCACATTGGAGAAATTTCTCATAGGGTTGCGGATCTAAGAGATACCGCTTCCATCTTTTCTTTTCTGTATCAAAAACCTTTCTGTCGGGTATGGTAAAATCTGCCACATATTCGGTTATTTTTTGCGCTTTGACCACAGAATATCCTGGTGTAACATTTTTAAAATGTTGCACGCTTTTTGAGAGCACGCTAGTAGAATCCATGTATCGGTAGGCAAATCGAACCTCAATGTCAACCTCTCTATCTAAAATTTCTCTGCCACTATAGGTTGCATTAAGCCATTCACAGGCTCGCTCATCAGTAGCATACACAATTAGATGGTTGATACTATAGGCCACGGTCCAATCCTTTTGCAAGTGAGTCAAGGAGACCAACGAATCACTGTACACTGTATCATCAGGGGATGTTGGGCATGGTAAATTAAAATGGTTGTAATCATAGGGCCCCCAACAGACATAATTAAACACGCTATCCAACACCAACTCATCCAGCTTCCCATTATCATTAGCATCATTAAATACTAATATTGAAGCAATACCTGCCTTAGACTCTGGATGGGCCTTCATATATTGCAAATTCCGCAAAGCTGGAGGAGCAGTGATATCAATATGCATGCGAAAGGGCCAGGAAAACTCTATGTTCTCCGCTTGAAAGGTCACGGTGTCCGCCTCAACTTCATCATAGGCCCACTCATTTGAGAAGGGCATGTCAAGTCCTACAAGCCACACCAGTGCCACCCGCGGATTATCAGCTAAAGCAATAATCTCCATGGGATCCAAAAAGCCCCGAGTATTTGAACTTAGTCTGCAGACATTTCTCGACGGAACAAAGCCTGTAAGATCCAGTGATAAAAGAGGTGGCGCCACAGGGTCATCAACATCCAAAACTTTTCCACAGGACATTGCCAAAAGAGAGAGCAAACAGGTAACTATAACTAAGTAGGTTTGTTTGAAGGAGAGCATTGCATTTCCTGTTTTAAGGCCCTGTGATTTTTTGCATTATTTAATATAGTGAACAGAATGGAGGTAATTCAATACATTGGGATATCTTTCTGTAGAGAATACTATTGGCTTGTATATAAAGTTAATAAGAAATATATAAAGGCTTTTATGGAAGGGGTTGACACCCCTCGCTCCAAACCTGTACCTCCCTGCTCGCATCGCTGTAACGAGAAATGGGTATTCACTAGACGCTTATCCCCATTTCTCTAACAGCAATATCTCACATTGCGGTACATCTTTTCCGCTACCCCGCTGGATTGACTCTTTATGCGTTGATTATATGATAATGTAATTTCAATAGTTGTTAACAGATGATAATCTTATTTTAAAAAAGGGTATAGACAAGCAGTGGCTCTGCAAAATTCTATTTTAATAATTGAAAATTGTTTAGCTTCGACCTTTAGCCTTTCAGCAATCTTTAAATTTTTTACATCAGCCAGGTAGAAGGTGGCCGAAGGCCAGTCCGAACAAAGTGAGGACCGACCAGAGGAGAGCCTGGTTGGTGCATCTAAATAATAAAGTTCAAATCCCGATTTATCGGGAAACCGCGGCGACCCTGCAAAGCAGGGGAACGCCCATTTTTTATTCTTATACCAAAAAAATATCCTCTTCAGCATCAGGATTACAGCATATCACAGTGCATTTTACCGTCTCATAACCAAGAACCGCTTCAAAACAATATTTGTAACTTTTCCATAAATCCCAAATATCCTGTCAAAAACAATCCTGTAATGAGCAAATATTGAAATTCCCCCCTATTACAAAAGTTTTTGATGCTGAAAAATTGAAATGTCCCCCTACCAAAAAGTTTTTTGGAAGGGGGAAATCAAAATGTCCCGGCATTACAAAAGTTTTTCACAGGGGGAACTTTCACTGTCCGCCAATGAAAATGTTTTGTAATGAGGGGGAATTGGAAAGTGCGACCATCACAATGTTTTGGGAATGGGGGACATTGAAAAAGTTCACCGTCAAAAAAGTTTTTGGACCGGGGGACTTGAACTCCCCCCACACTGAAAAACTTTTTCATAGGGGGAGATTGAAAAATGTGAGTGTCAAAAAACTTTTTGATTCGGGGGAATCTCAATAAATCCGAATCAAAAAATTTTGTTAAGGTTATACTTTTTGTTCAAAACCCATAAAAATGTCTTATCTAATGGGGGGTTTTACATTTGTCGGCATAGTACACAATTTTACTATATAACTATCCTTAAAGTAACGGTGCATTTGTAAAATCCAATAGCAACTATACATTTTAATCATCTCAATGTATATTTATGTAAAGGGTTACCCATACTATGATTGCTTGTTAAGAAACCCATAAACAGTGTCGTTTAAATAATAGAAAACTCCCGTACTTTATTTAAGAAGGAGTTCGTCAGAAATATGTTTAATAAAAGATGTAGGCCAAGACTCCTGTTAAAAAAGCGGAATGTATTCCTCTTTGCAACCATCTTCTGTTCTGTGCAAATGATATTCGGGCAATACAGTACCCAGCTCAGCTCAAAACCAATTGTGGTCAGAGAAAAGTTTGATTCAATTCAATCAATTGGTATTGTACCAGTTGATTTTGACTACTATCATCTTACTGCTGGAGGGATTCGCGAATATAGCAAAAAATGTAGTAATATCTCCTGCTCATTAATCTGTGAGCAAACAAAAAAGATTTTTTCGGATAATGGGTATGCTGTTACATTCCTTGAGGAGTCAGCTCTTGTCCAATACAATTTTAAGGCCCTACGCCTTTTTTACAACACCGTTAATGGAGCAATTTACCAAAGCCTTTATAGCTATGATCGACTTCCCGGTGCACGATCAAACTTCTCCTACTCTATTCCATCAGTGAAGGATCTTTGCAATGCCCAGAATGTTGATGCGCTATTCTTTTTAGTAGGATTTGATGATTGTTCAACTGGTCGTCGAAAAAAACTAAAGGCTGGGGCAGTTGCCGGCGCTGTTGCTGGTGCTATTATGGCGGCATTGATCGGAGTTGGTGGATATACGACCATCCCACCGGATTACACTGCTTTAAATGGAGCCCTGGTAAATAAGGAGGGAGAGATAATCTGGTATCATCGAGTAAACAAATCAGGAAAGATCAACTTAATACGGGAAGAAGCTGTAGGAACAATGGTTGCTTCACTGCTTAAAGGATTTAAAAAAGGTACCAGTACAACGGAGGGAAATAGTGGCAATGGCACTAAACATAACTTTCATTAAATCAATGTTTAGAAAGAGTTTCCTTATCCTTTTTTTTGGTTCTCTAGCCATTTTTGCAGAGCGGGAACTAACCCTTTTAAAGGAAGACATGGCTGTTATAGATTCTCGTGCCCATGATCGCATAGACGCATCAAAGATTATCATAGAGGATGAATCATTAAACCAATATCTAAAACAGGTTGTATTAAAACTACATAATAATGATTATCAACAGGCTGAGAACTTTTCAATAAAAGTATATTCCAGTGCAGCTCTAAATGCGTTCTCAAAATCAGACGGTACCATTTACATTTGCCTACCAATTTTGGGAATGATTGATAATGAGGCGCAACTTGCTTTTCTTTTAGCCCATGAAATGACCCACTGGAGCCAGAATCATCACATGGAAATGAAATATGAATTACACACACAAGCTTTAAAAGCTGCGCAAAGCCAAATTGCTGGGTCAATTTTTGGGGTATCCGGAGCAGGTTCTCAAAGTGCCCAGATAGCCTTAAGTGGATTCTCAAAAAAACATGAACATGAAGCAGACAGCATTGCCTTAGCCATGGTATCTTTAAGTGGCTATAATCCCTGGGCTGCAAAGGAATTTTTCATGACCATGTACACCTGGCTAAAGCACAAAGAAAAAAAGAGAGTCGCAAAATATGCAACCCATCCTAAACTTATGAAACGGTACAAGGCCTGCAAAAATCGAATTATTAATAACAATACTGATACGACCTCAGGAGAAATTGGTAAGGATTCTTATCATTCGGTGTTACAACCCTATCATATTAAAATTGCAGAGCTTTTGCTTCAGTCAAACAGTGTGTATGAGCTTCATGCCATGGCAATTCAAAAGAGTAATACTGATTACACCAGTCCTAAATGGCGCTATTTAAGGGGTAAGCTTCTTGAAGTTTATTTTGCCAAGGACTCCTTTTCAGTTGCCCGCAAGGAATTGCACTCAGCAGCCCATGATACCTTTCCTATTGTGCAATCCTTCAGAGACCTGGGGTGGCTCTATTTAAAAAATGGAAAAACAGATAGTGCCTCTCTCTATTTTAATGAGTATTTGCAAGCAAATCAATCAGCAAAAGATGCCGAACTTATTCGCTATTATCTGGGACAAATGTGATGAAACTAACACTTGTATATATTGTTGTTTTGCTTAGTTTATTTTCAGGCTGTGTTACCCCCTGGACAAAATCAACAGGTAGCCTTCTTGCTCAAAAGTCACGATACCGCATAGACCTGAACACACCCAAGGATTGGTACAAAAAGAAGGTAAATAAAACCATGTTTTTTACCATTCATGGACTCTCCTTGGAGCATATTGTTCTCTATAATTTAAAATGGACTGATACCCTCTCCAGTGGA
Source organism: Chitinivibrionales bacterium (assembly GCA_028278335.1). Lineage (GTDB taxonomy): Bacteria > Fibrobacterota > Chitinivibrionia > Chitinivibrionales > JANQEN01 > JANQEN01. The sequence goes on from JANQEN010000297.1 coordinate 35,890, forward strand.
TTTCGAATGCCAAAAAAGGTACTTCTCAATGAAATTCCAGAAATCATTATCGGCGAACTGTGCGCCAATGCCTATGGACTCAATGCTGAGATTACCAAGAACAGTATTGAAGAGATCAACAACTTCCCCTGCGCTGTAACAAGATTCTCATACACTGCACCAAACAGTTTAAGAATGCAGGGGATAATGTGTTGCATCCCCTTTAAAAGCCATATAACTATCCTGCGCTATATTGCAGAGAAAAGTCACTATTACGAAAAATCCTATGAAGACTTTTTAACCATGCTGTCAACCATTCAAATAGAGCATAAAAAATATCGCTATCTTCCGGGAATCAAAGAGGTTGTCCTGTAAATAATTGGGCTGGATATCTGTGAGTTCTGTTTCACTTGGACCTGGACAATGACCACACCAGAAGTCCTTTTAAAGGTTTTTCTTTGAATCTCTTTTACACTTTGAGCTTTGAAACTGGTAATTTTTCTTCCACTAACCGAATAGAGTGTTACATAAAAATCTCCCCTTTGTGAAAGAGTATAGCGAGACATCCCTTTGATATCAGTTTGATTGGTATACTCAATGATTAGCTTGGGGCGTCGTTTACTATTGCTGTTGGAGCAAGAGGCATAATAGGTCCAAATACCACCATTGCCTGATCCTGTTTCTATAAATGGACAGGTTGCTTGCATTGAAAATCCAAAGAAAGACGCGGGAGATTGTACAGCCTTTTTGATAGAACCAGTCACATCATATTCCAGCCATCTGGTAGTTGTATCAAGAAAAACATTGGTGTCCAAAGGAGCGTTTGAGCTACTGGAGCCATGGGACTCCCAGGTTGTTGAGGCATCCTCTTTCCACGATTTTGTCACTTGGTGAATGGATATGGTTCCTGGTTTTTCGTAGGCAGGACTAAAACTACTACCACCTGTGCCATAGGCACCTTTATGGCCGGTATAAAATACAGCCAAGCGAGCATCAATAATAGTTATCGGACTGGGAATTGAGGTAAGGTTAAAATGAATAAGAAAACGAGCCTCGTTCTTTTCTGGACTTCCTCAACAGCGGAAAAGAGCACAGACAACATCGGCATCTGTGGGTGTGCTGTTTACTTCATCGGTGAACATGGCACTGTAGTTTTTACATTTCGCTGTATTGTAAATTGTTATATCAGAACATCCCTGATACTGGTTTAATCCTTGTTGCAGTATGAGGGTATCAGAAAAGGTTGGTATAAAATTGATACCAATGATCAATGTGATAATAATAATCTTGCTTACTCTTTTAAAACACATGGCGTTACTATCCTTTTTTCATCCCAGACTATGCAGTAGGAGTAGATGCAGAAGTGCAAGATTATGATTTAGTATGACTTGAAGGTTTTGAAGGGCATATCTACAAGGTGATATGGCCGAAAAGCCTGAAAGTCTTAATGAGCATAGGGTTGTGCTTCTGCGCTACTTCCTATTGCATAATCTGGGTTAATGTTAGCATTGTCTCCTGATAGTAATATAAACAAAGAATTGAAAAATAGATCAGTAAGTGCACATTTTATGTAACCAAATGATTGTCGCTACTTCAAAGTAATTATGTACAATCCCATTGAGATAGATGATGGTACTGTAACCTGGTAGAATCCTGCATTAGAGGGAGTCGCAATAGTTTGTTTCATGAGAATTGAACCATCCAAGGAGTGTAGTGTAAAATGGAGCTCTCTCTTTTCATTACCCTTTATAATAGGAAAGGATAGTTTAGAAGAGTTTAGAAAATATTTTATTGAGTATCCATTAATTAGCGAGCCTGTTGAATGCCTTGTAGTATAGCTATTTCTTTGCCCATTGTAGGGCTGATACACTCGGGCATAGTCAACTTCATAGGTCATAGGAAAGGGTGATTGGGCTGGGTTACCACCATTGGCTCCAATAGCAAGATTAAGGAGTAGATAATGGGCCTGTTTAAAGGGATTAAATCCATCGGGATTTAGGGTTGTATCTAAGGCAACATCATTGAGCATCTCGCCATCCAAGGAGATTTTCATGCTCCTTTCACTCCAATCCAGCCGCCAAAGATGAAACTGCTTAGCCCATTGTGGATTTTGATTAACAAACTCCTTAAGCGGTTTCTTTGCACCGTCCCATTTAGCAACCCACTGTTGCTTTGTTCCCCAGGCAAAGTTAGCTAAAATGTGTGGCACATCTTTTACGCGATAAAACTCCATTACGTCAATTTCACCGCAAGAAGGCCAGGGTTTTGAAATACCTAACAACCAAATAGCTGGCCAAGAGCCCTTAGATACAGTAATCCGGGCACGGACTAACAGAGATCCATATTTCCATTGCTGCTTATTCCGTGTTTTTAAACAGGCAGACGAATAGTAAGCATATTGACGGTTCAGCTTCCAATTGGTGCTTTGGGGATTGTATTTAGAATTTTTAATAGTATCTTTTTTGGCTGTTATAATCAAGCATCCAGAAGAACAGCGTGCATTATCTTGTTGATACCACTGTAGCTCTTTATTCCTAACAAAGCCCTTTTCATAACTCCAGTTTGAGGTATCTGGTGGCCCCTCTTTGTTAAATTCATCACTCCAAACCAACTCCATGTTAGCAAGTGGTCCAGGAACTGAATAATCAGGATTATATGGATCTGTATGAGCATACCCTAGAGAAATGAAAACAGTAAAAAGAACTATCAAAAGAGAAATAAGAATAATTTACCCCATGGTTAATCGATTAATTGCCTATAATCAGTAATGTAACACATTTTTCGGCAAATTCTTAAGATTTTTTTGGCATAAATTTTTCCAACCAAATTGGAATTGAGTTCTGATACATTTTTACAATTGCTAATTATGATTATATGAGATTGTTTTTTATGTGCATACAGATAATTGTCATCATATTTGCCCTTTGCTGCTACATAAAATTATCTTATCTACCACATAAAAAATCGCTGACCCAAAAAAGTATCCTTGAAATAATTGTTCCCTCTAGTCTACTAGTTTCACTTTTAACGGTGGCGATTGTTTTGGTAGATAAGTAGCACTACTAATATTTTAAACTAATAACTATATTTATTAAATAATTAAAACAGCAAATTTTGTTTTAGAGAGTAATATAGAGACAACTCAAAATTATTAGTTATAATCTTAAAGGAGGTTATATGCATTTAATGAACAGATTCCTGGTTACCCTGGTAAGTGCAGCTCTTGTGTTTGCAGCATTTCCTGTACATGCTCAAACAAAAACTGCAAAAAAGCCTGTCAAGACTGAAGCAAAAAAGGCTGCTCCTCCTCAGGATCAGGGTGCGAAAAAGTTCATGGGCGGAACCATTGTCAATATTGATGCAACAAAAAAGAGTATTACCGTTAATTTAAGAAGTAAGGAATACGCTTTTTTTGTTACCGCAAAAACTGCTATTTTGGCTCAGGATAAAACAGTTGGATTCTCCAACCTTAAAAAGGGCGATTTCCTTCATATTGATTATCTCCGGTTTCAAAATGGCCAGAGAGAAGCTACAAAAATTGTTAATCAATCTGCCACTGCGACAAAAAAGGTAGAGAAAAAACAGCCGGTTGTCAAAAAGGCTCCACAGTCTGCGAAGGCAAAACCGGCCCCCAATGCAAAACCTATTGCTAAGAAAAAGCCCGAACCTAAAAAGAGCACTCCTAAAAAGGTTGTAAAGCCAACCCAAAAAGCTCCGGTAAAAAAAGAGGCTGCACCAGTGAAGAAGAAGGTTCAAGCTAAGCCTATTAAAAAAGCTGCACCAGTTAAAAAAGAGGTAAAAAAGGAAGAACCAAAGAAAAAGGCTGCGCCAGCTAAAAAGGAAGTAAAAAAAGAGGAACCAAAGAAAAAGGCTGCTCCTGTTAAAAAGGAAGTAAAAAAAGAGGAACCAAAGAAAAAAGCAGCTCCAGTAAAGAAGGAAGTTAAAAAAGAAGCAAAGAAAGAGACTAAAGTAGAGAAAAAATAGTCTATATTATTTGAAGCAGAATTGTTTTAAGAGCACCAATGTTATTTGGTGCTCTTTTTTTATCCTAGATTCCTCAGTTGAGTGTGAGGAAATTGGTCTAAAAACTTGCTGTTAATGGTGTTCGAAAAACGGAGGCATATCACCAAAAGATATGTCGAGTATTTTCGGAGCACCAGTAGCAGTAAGGGGTTGAGCAAGTTACCACAATCAACTGAGGATTCTAGGTCTATCTTCCTCCCGCTTGCATATATCTTTTCAATTCATCGTCCAAAAATAGCTTGATCTCTCGATTCTCTGGATTCATCTCATGGGCTCTCTTAAAAAAGGACATTACCCGTTTGAAATCAGCACGGGTTGTGTGACTTTTATTTTTTTCAATCAGCCCCTGTAGAAAAAAGTATTGGCCTTGGATATAACGGCCCATCTTTTTCATGTTGTCAATGTACAGTACATGGTCGACCGGATTAATACGTTGCTTAATCGTTGCTTCAAGATTAAGATGCCAATTCTCAACCTTTACACTGGAAGGGGTAAAGAATTCCAAAAAGGGACGATCATCATAGTGTATAGGAACGTCTTTAGTAAACTCCTTTATCGCCTTACTATTGAGCAACAGGGTTGTTGTTAAAGCATAGGGGTCATATAAAAAATCATCCTTCAATGAATACAGATATGAACGCATCGCATCAAACCTAACAGAAAAGGGCTCTGGTGTTCCTAAAAGCACACAGTGGGTATGTCCCAACCAAACGGTTGTATTGGGAAAAACTGAATGGAAGGTTTTAATCAGTGATTTAAATTGATCCAGAGACAATCGGTGTAACGGTAAATATTGACTAACCACACCGCGCTTTGTAAGGTGCTTTTTACACAGACGAAAGTACTCCTCTGTGTAAAGATTTCCGCAACCTAGCGTGGGATGGGTGGGATCACAGGAAATAAGATCATACTTTTGCTGGGTTACCAATAGATGATTCCTTCCATCACCATCAATAAATTTGACCTTAGGATTATAGGCGATGTTTCTATTTTGTGAGCTAAAATATTTTGCCGCCTCTCGAACTCCTGGGGCAATCTCCACACAATCAATCTTCTTGATGTCATGGCGGGCCACCTCGGAGGTTGTTATTCCCACACCAAATCCAATGATGAGAATATCCTTTATATCTCTATTAACAAGGAAGGGAAGGTGCCCCAACATCTTGACAACTTTAACCGCATCGTACACAATACCACAGACAATATTGTTGTTGACATAGAGCGAACGAATATTGGACCGTTTGTCCTCACGTACTAATATGGTACCTTCCTGCGTCTCTTTGTAGTAAAGGATTGCATCATCATAGGAACTGGTGCGAAAGATTGTGGGTGGATGAATCTTGGCATGTTTGACTCCCCGCACCACAAAGGGAGTAGATACTAAAACCAACACTAGCGAAACTCCCAGGATCCACTGTTTTTGCTTTATTGGCTTGAGTGCGAACAGTAGCCCTATCCCCATAAAAAGAGGTATACAGGAAATAAGGATCATACTTTTGGCCACACCAAAGAGCGGTATCATAATAAAGGCGGCGACCATGGGACCGACAATACTTCCTAAGGTGTTGTAAAAGTAAACGCTTCCCACTCGCTGCCCCAACGTAGCAATCCCAACAGAATAGATTTTACAAAGGGCCGGAAATATAATACCTAAACAGGTTGCCGGCACTAATAACAAGATGGTTGCAAGCAGTAAACCGGGCATTATAATATCAAAGAGAGGAATTCTCAGGAGATTCGATTTCAAAGGATTGAGAACAAGGGGTATATCATTAAGATATCCCACAACGACAATATTATAGACACCAATAATTGCTAAGACACTTACCAAAATAAGAGTTAGATTTGGGCTATCTTTAAAGAAGCGAATAAAGATAAAGCTACCAATACTTATGCCCAGTAAAAAGACAATAAGAATACTTGTAAAACTATACGTTGAATTGACAATAAAGACACTTAATACACGGGTGGCTAAAATTTCATAGGCCATTCCACAAAAACCGGTCAACCCTGCAATGAGTAGCGTTGCCTGAATCAGCTTTGGTGAAATGGCGAATGACTCTGAGGTACCTTCACCCGTTGTGGTCTTCGCTTTTTGCTCGGATTTATTCTCATTGATGGGACGTAATTTTAAGGCAATGACACCAATGCTTAGATTAATCCCGATGGCAATGAGCTGGGTTGCCGTTTGTCCAAGAGATCCAATCAAGAAAAATCCAGTAATGCCAACCCCCAGAATACTTCCCAAGGTGTTAACTGCATAGAGCATACCAACTCCCCCACCAACAGAACGATCATCAGTAACAAAATAGGTGCTCAACACAGGGAGCGTCCCTCCCATCAAGAAGGTCGGCACAAGCATAAATAGAAAGGAGGTAAGTGTTATGGCAACTGTTAAAAGAAGGGTATGAGCTCCGAAGGCAGTAAAAAGTAGTTTGTAAAGTCCTGGTAGTATTGAAAAGAGCAGGAGAACCACCAGCGAGGCGATGCCAATACCCATCTCTAAAAAGCTAAAGGTTTTCATACTATTCTTAGTTTGATCGATTCTTTTTCCCCAATAGCGACTTCCCAATCCAAGACCTGCCATATACACAGAAACGACTACAGTCAATGCAAGAGTTGTTTTACCAAACACTACCGACAAAATACGAATCCACACCAGCTCGTACATTAACCCAGCAAAACCGGAGAAGAAGAAAAGTACTAACAGTAACAGTCTTGTTTTACGCTGATCCAGACCGAGCATAGCAATCTCTCTTTTTTTGAATTATTTAATAAATCAGTGTTAAGATAGCTCGTATGTGCAATTTAAGTCAATGTATTTTGAGAAATCACCGCAATTCCATACAATCTATTATATTTGAATAAGCATTACAAACTTTAACAAAACATCAAAGAAAACTAGCTTGTATTACTCTTTCCTTTTAGGATGAAAATCATGAAAAAAGGCCTGTTTTTTATTATCCTGTCTACCCTGGCACTGCTTAGTATGGGCTGCATTGAGACCGAAACGATTATTACCCTAAAAGCCGATGGCAGTGGTACGCTCCAAGAGACAGTTTTACTCAGTAATGCAATTCGTAAATCAATGGAGCAGATGTTCCAGGGACTTGTTGATGAGTCAACTGATTCATCGGGCAATCAGAATAAAAATGACTTTAATCTTTTTAAACCAGAAGAGTTAAAGGAAAAGGCAAAAGGCATGGGAGAAGGAGTCATGTTGGTCTCCTCCCAGGAGTATGCTTCTGAAACGGCACAGGGATATCGCGTTGTTTATTCCTTTAAAGACATCAACAAACTAATGATTAATCAAAATCCTGGAGAGCGAATGCCCTCAGGTTCTCCTAAGGAGAGCAAAAAGAGTGTTAAAGAGATGGTGCACTTCAAATTTCAAAAAGGGGATGTGGCAACCCTTACCATTAAACGCCCCAAGAGCAAAGAAGAGGCAAAGGAAAAGAAAAAAAGTGCCTCTCATAAGGAGGATAAGCCACAACAACAGGATATGGAAATGCCTCAAGAGGGCTTGGAACAGGTAAAACAGATGTTTGGTGGCATGCGGATTGCCTTGATCCTAAACATTGATGGTTCATTGGTTGAAACCAATGCGACCCATGTGGAGGGTAATCAAATTACAGTTATGGATATGGACTTTAGCAAGCTTGTAGAGATGCCGGAGGCATTTAAAGATTTTGCTCGTTTCAATCCTAAAACTGTGGAAGAGGCAAAGGCGCTTGTTAAAAAGGTCCCCGGCATTAAAGTTGATTTGAATGATGAAATTGTTATAAAACTGAAGAAGCAGTAAAAATTCACTCCATACAAATTATTGCAATGATTATATTTATTGATTATGAAAAAAGCAGTATTGAATTTTAAGTCATTAAAAGAGCAGGTATACGAATATCTGCGCGAGGAGTTTCGCAAACACCGACTAAAACCGGGTGCGATGATTAATATTGACGAAACCAGTAAAGAGCTTGGAATCAGTAGAACACCACTTCGTGATGCCTTGCTGCAGTTGGAGATCGAAGGGTTTGTCACCATAGTTCCTCGTCGTGGTATCTATGTAAATCAGTTGACTCTTGAGGATATTCAAGAATTTTATCAAGTGATCGGTACACTGGAGCATGCAGCGCTTCTAGCCAGTGCAAAGGTTTTTAAACAGGATGATCTTGATAAAATGACCAAGCTCAATGAGGAGATGAAAAAAGCTGTTGCCAACAATGACTTTGACCTCTTTTATGATAATAATTTGGCCTTTCACAATGTCTTTATCGATCTTACAGGCAATAAAACATTGGTTCAAATTATTAACAACCTAAAAAAGAGGTTGTATGATCTTCCCCGACCGGAAAAATGGATCAAAGAGTGGGAAGAGGGCTCTACCAAGGAGCATGACATTCTGCTTAACTTTTTAAAAGAGGGACAGTTTGAAAAGGCCGCAGACCATGTAAAATCAATTCATTGGTCCTTTGATGTGCAGGAAAGTAACATCAAAAAATACTATAATCTCGATTAACAAGAACATTCTCTTTTGACGATAGAACGCCAGGGTCCATCCAACGTTTTAATCAACCCTATGCTTATAGGAAAGAATCCTTTTCAATAATGAATACCAAAATCCAGATTTAAAACTCATGTTTATTACAATACAATAAATATTTACAGTGTCATTTTTAGTGTAAACTCTATATCCTATTCAAAAGCTTTTAATCCCCTTCAATCGCACCGCATAGATGTTTGGGAAGAGCGAAGATCTGTTCGAGCCCGCAGGGCGAGTTATCGAAGCGGTCAAACAGATATGCAATCAGGGCGATTGCGGGGTGGCGTCTTTTGCTTACTTTTCTTCGCTATAGAAGAAAAGTAAGGCTGCTGT